>JAEZTV010000002.1 GCA_023421245.1 Bacillota bacterium
AACAGTATGCGTTAGGCTTTGGTATGTGATACACGGCGGCTTTGGTAAATCAAAGCCGCTATTTTATTCGAAACAAGATCGGAGGAGACGGACAATGAGTAAATATGAGCCGCTTTGGAAGGCGATAGGTCAACGCACGGAGAACAGCTTCGCGCTGACCTATGCCGAGATCGAACAGATTCTGGGCTTTCCCATCGATCACGCCTTTTTAACCTTCAAGAAGGAGTTGCCCGCCTACGGCTACGAGGTGGGTAGGATCTCCATGAAGGCACAGGCGGTGACGTTCAAACGCTGCGTTTGACAAGCGGCTGCGTTTCTGCTATCATCGGCTTCACCCATCCAAGAGGAGGAACACTATGAACTGGGAGCCATGGACAGGCTGTTACAAAATAAGTGATGGCTGCACAAATTGCTATTTTTATGGGCCATATGCAAAACGCTATGGTCAAAGCACCATACAAAAAACAGATAAATTCGATTGGCCCGCAAGGAAAAATGCAAAGGGCGAATACAATATCAAAGGCAACAAAATTCTTCCAACCTGTTTTGCGACTGACTTTTTCCTGCCCGAAGCGGATGAGTGGCGTAAAGAGGTTTGGGCTATTATCAAAGAAAGAACAGATATTGATTTTTTGATTTTGACAAAGCGAATTGACCGTTTCTTTGTATCGCTTCCGTCTGATTGGGGGACGGGCTATGACAATGTGAATATTGGCTGTACTGTCGAAAATCAAGCATTAGCCGATTATAGACTGCCATTATTTTTATCCTATCCGATAAAGCGGCGTTTTATTGCTTGTGCCCCACTTTTAGAAATGATTGATTTAACACCGTTTCTTCATGGAGTAGACCATGTTACCGTTGGCGGTGAAACGGGACGAGAGGCTCGTACATGTAATTATGATTGGGTGCTTAATATCCGTGAGCAATGCGCAAAAGCAAATGTAACATTTTGGTTCAAAAATACAGGCTCACTTTTCAAACGTGACGGTGTAGTGGAAAAAACAAATCCATTTAAGCAAACCAGTGTGGCAAAAGGGCTTGATATTAATATTTTAGATGGAAAAAGGCTGTTTTAACAGGAACAAAATAGTATAAGATATCATTACCTATTTTGTTTAATGAATCTTCTGAACGCTCCAAACGAGCACACCCTCCATAACTGATTTAAAATGTCCGTCAGAGAAAACTCACTAATTATGTAATTGAGCCGTTGTGCCTCTACGCTGAAATAACGGATTCTTGTTTGTTATATGCCCAAAATAGTCCAGGATATCCTTGCAAAGGACGGTAAGCGGTTTCTGGTTTTCATATTGCTTGAGTCCTTTCTGCTGTGGTTGAAGTTAATCCTTTAACAGGTCTGGTTCTGACGGCGAATGCGCAGTGCCGGCAACTCTATAACTTTTGGTTCTTTTAGCTTGGAGAAAATGAAAGAACAAAAGATGAACCGGCTGCCGTATTGGCGATGTTCATTCGCTTGAATGTCCCCAGACTAGAATTATATAAGAAAATCTTTCAAATGGTAAAAATCTATTCTACGGAGGCATCATATTATGTTTCGTGTTCAATCACTCTGCGCTCTTTTGGCTGTCCTGCTTGTGCTGCTGTTTGGGTGTGCGCCGGCGGCAGAACTTACATCGCAGCCGGCCGTTTCCATCGAACTATCGCAGCCTGCAAGCTCCGAGTACACGGCCCTGCCGGCCGTAGCCCGTACGCCGCAAGAGATTGTTGCGGGGCTTACACTGGAACAAAAGGCCGCCCAGATGCTGCAGGGCGCAATCTATCGCACCAATGCAATCGAGATGGAGAAGTACGGTTTTAGCTCGGTGCTGAGCGAATCGCAACGGCAAAATCTCTCGGCTGAAAGCTGGAAAAAAACCGTTCGGGATCTACAGGCCGCGGCGCTTAAGTCGGGCGGGGCAGTCCCGTTTGTATATGGTACCGATGCCGTACACGGCAACATTAAATGCAGCGGGACGGTTGTGTTTCCGCATAATATTGGCATCGGTGCGGCAAACAACGCCGAGCTTACCTACGATATGGGCTATGCCGTGGCACAGGAGATGAAGATTTCGGGTATGCTGTGGAACTTTGCTCCTTGCGTTGCGGTTGCGACCGAACCGCGGTGGGGAAGAACCTACGAGAGCTATGCATCCGACCCCAATATTGTTACAGAGTTGGGTGTAGCGTTCTCAAAAGGTCAGCTTGACGGCGGGATAATGCCCTGCGCCAAGCACTACCTTGCGGACGGTAACATTACTTATGGCTCAGGCGAGGGGGATTATCTAATCGACAGAGGGGATGCTGCCCTTACCGAAGAGCAGGTTGACGAGCTGCTGGCGGTTTATAAATCACTCATCGATGCAGGGGTCAAAACGGTAATGGTAAGCCACAGCAGCCTAAACGGTGTAAAGCTGCATGCCCATAAGGAGCTTATCACCGATGTGCTCAAGGGAGAGCTTGGCTTTGACGGCTTTGTAGTAAGCGACTGGGAGTCGATTCACAACATCCCCGGCGGCTCACTCAAGGAGCAGGTGATTACTGCGGTAAATGCCGGTATCGATATGCTGATGGAACCCGATCGGTACAAGGATTGCTATAATTACATACTGGAAGCGGTAAACGAAGGGGCCATCACGCAGCAGCGTATAGACGACGCGGTAACCCGCATTATCTATGTGAAGCTGCAGATGGGGCTGTTTGACGACCCGATGCAGGAGAAGCTGACAACCGACGTAGATGAGGTTGGCAGCGAGCAGTATCGAGCACTGGCAAGGCAGCTTGTTGAGCAAAGCCTTGTGCTGCTGAAAAATGACGGGAACGCACTGCCGCTGAAGAAAGGTGCTAAGGTGCTGGTAATCGGACCTGCGGCGGACGATACCGGCGCACAGTGTGGCGGATGGACTATCTCGTGGCAGGGCGCACAAGACTCTGCGGGCAGCCGCCATATCAAGGCAGCCAGCACCCTTTTGGATGGGCTTTGCTCAGTTGCAACAGAGTATGACCTAACCATTATAACCGACCAATCGCAGGCATCGCAGGCGGATGTCGTGCTGCTTTGTGTGGGTGAAATCCCCTATTCCGAGTGGGAAGGCGACACCGAGGATATGTCGATTACGGGCAAACTTGCGCTCGAAGGCAACAAAGAGGCCATTGAGATTGCAAAGCAGCTTGACAAGCCTACCGTCGCGCTGATTACCGCGGGCAGGCATGTCATTATTGACGAATATCTGGCCAACTGGGACGCGGCCGTCATGTGCTACCTACCCGGCAGTGAGGCGGATGGCATTGCAAATGTTCTGGTGGGAAAAAGTCCGTTTCGCGGTAAGCTGCCCATGCCGTGGTACCGCTCGATAGAGGATATCGGAACCGACCGCGTGCAGTTCGAACTTGGTTATGGCCTGACCTATTAACGTGAGAGCTCTCATTGCAAGGCTTGCAATACGACTGATATAGCCGCAAAAAGCGCGGCTGCCATCAAAAATGCACAGCGTTTCCTTAACGGATTGCTGTGCATTTTCATTTGAAACAAGATCCCGGGCAGCTCACCGCTTATATCATCTAGGTTATCCTTTTGGGCAGGATACGGGCGCCTACAATAAAAAGCAGCAATGTAAGCGCACCGGATACAGCAAACCATCTGTTGACCCCAATGACATCGGCAAAGGTACCGGAGAGTATCAGCCCCATTGGCATCGCGATAAGCCCTATGCTGGAAGTAAACGAAAGCACCCTGCCAAGATATTTCTGCTCAATACGGGTTTGGTAAATGGCCGTTTGCACGCCGTGAAAGAATGGGCTTGTCATCCCCATGATTAGGGATAGGCCGACAAACAGCGGCAATCCTGTTGCAGGCAGCAGGCCGGTAATCAGAACACAGGCTCCGTAAGTGCCAATCGAGAGAAGAACGGCTTTAATCTGACTGATTTTCCCGCCCACAATACCTAATAAAAAGGAACCGGCAAGCATTCCCAATGAGAATACAATCTCCACGGTTCCGCTTTCGGCAACGCCGCCGCCAAACCAGGTCATCGTAATTAGCGGATATAGTGTGCCGATAGGAAAGTAGATGAAGGCGTACAGACAGCTGATGACCAAAAGCTGCAAAAGCCCTGATTCCCTGCGCAGGGCGCGAAAGCCTTCTTTGGCTTCCTGGAATATCTGCAAGCGGCAGCAAGGCTTTTCTTGTATTGCATTTGGAATATGAACCAACGAGAGAATCCCAACAGCAAGCAGCGCCCCTACCACATCCAGCAGGATAATTATATTTAGTTCCCAAATGCTAAACAGCAGCGCGGCGAGTGCAGGGCTGATTACCATGGAAAGGGACTTAAACCCCTGCGCAAAACCGGCATATTGTGTCAGTTGATCCTTCGGCACGATCGAGGGGGTCACCGCTTGCAGTGCAGGGGTGTGAAAGGCAGCGCCGATAGAGCGAAAGAACAGCACTACATAGATAAGCCAGATGGGAATCTCCCCAAACATCCCGGCGACCACCAGTACCATTCCGGCCAGCGCAATGAGAATATCGGACAGGATCATAACAGTTTTGCGGTTGTACCGGTCAATATAAACGCCGATGAACAGCCCCAGCAAAGCTTGGGGAAGAAACCCGATGAGTGTTGCAAGGGAAAGCAGCGCAGCTGATTGTGTTTTTTGCGTGATATACCAGACAATGGCCATCTGGAGGACGGAGCTGGTCAGAATGGATATGGCCTGACCTGACCATATTGTGATGAAGGTGCGCCTCCAGCTTTTCATTTAAAGTATCTCCTTTATATCTGTAACACGGGCGTGCTTGTATACAGCCGCGTTCTTTATCATGCGTCGCCGCACAGGCTTTCGAGTTTGTGCCGCCTGGACATGCAGTCATGCCCAAAGGTTGCTGTGTGATAGTATATTGTGTGCAGTGCTATTTGTCAATGTCCGGCGCTATAAAACCCATAATATATACCGGCAACTACGCCTGAGATAGCTCCAGTAGCTGCTGCCCTACGCCCACAGCGTATATGCACAAGGCTTTGGCGAATTCGATTAACAACGGCGCTGTAAAACCATTGTATAACAACAAGAATGGGGCAGGAGTAGCGATCTACCCTTGCCCCATTTTACGCAATGTCTAAAACGATGCCAGCCCTTGCCTGTCTAGGCCTTGCAGCTGCTTTGCACCGGGCGTCTCCGCTTATAGAAAATTACAAACAGCAATCCGCCGAGCAGCAGCAATGTTGAGAACCCTAAGACAATCCATGTTGTTGTATCAAATCCGGACAAGCTAGCCGATGGCGCTCCGCCGATATCCGGCTGCTTCCCCTGCTGAGGAGTGTTTGCATCCCTCCGCATAGTGCCGGATTGCTCTTCGCCGCCGGCAAAGCCCCCTTGTCTGCGGGTTTGGAACATAGCAATTTGTTCTTCGGTAACGCCCAAATCTTGCAGCTCAGCTAACAGTTCCTGCGTTAATTCGCCATTTCCGGCAATCGCGATAATCTCCATTATTTTTTCCGTATTTGCTATGTTAAAGCCTGGCACAGCGCCATTCGGGCTCATGTTGTTTCTGCTGTTTTCCGCAGTATCTCCGCCGGAAAACCCTCCGAATCCGCCACGGCCGCCGCCCATGCTGCCAAGCGCAGAAAGATTTATGCCGGACGCGTCAACAAGCGCGTCGGGGTTGGCGGTCTGCTCTGCGGTTGTAGCGGGAATGCTGCCGTCAAGCTGCCCTTCAATGCTCTGTGCGCGGAGTATGCCGAGTTTTTTTAGTTCTGCAACACCGCTCTGATAAGAGGTGAAATCATAAAACGCGGTCGGGTCGGCCTCAACATAGGAAGAGATTAAAGTGTCGAGCGAGTCAATCGTCTGGGTAAACAGACCGCTGTTAAAATACCCATCAACAATCTGCCCTAAATAATCGTGATATAGCTCCAGATACTCGGGTACCTCAAGCAGCTTTGCCAGTATCGGTCTGTCTTCAAGGTTAATGCCCGAAACAGGCGTATCAATGGGGAAGTTTACAATCGAGGAGGTGTTGCCGGACTGAAATCCGCCAAATGCCAGATTAAAGTCCCACGGCAGCATGGTAAGCTGCCCGTCTTTTTCATACAAATAGTAATTGTGGCTCATATTAGAAACATAGCTGTCAAGATTTACAATGACTGTATGGGCAGCAAAGTACTTAAGCGTGGCCTCCACATCTACAACACTGTCAAGATCCTCACCTGCAGTTACCTTTTTCAGGGCATTGACCACGCGTGTATAATCTCGGTCGGTACTTTTGAAAACGGCATTATCAAATATGGCGGAATAACTTGAAATCTCGTCATCGGTATATTGCAGCGTGGTACCGCCGGACTGCGAGCCAAACCCTCCCCCAAACTCAGCGAGCCCACCATCCGGTTGAGCGTTTTCACCTTGTCCTTGCCTTTGCGCAGGGGGTGAAAATCCATCCTGATTCTGCCCGCGGGATGGTGCTTGCCCCCCACCCCACAAGGGCCCCTCTCCCTTGTTTGGAGCCGCCTGTTGCGGCGGGAGGGTTTCATCCGCATTGCCGTTCTGTGTTTTCTCAAGAAAATCGTTCATCTGCCCGTTGCCGCGCATTCCCATGCTTTCGGGTTTGTAAAGCTTGCCATAATCGTTGCCGTATACGCGGGTGGCGTAGCTGTCCTCCAAAACCTCAACCGCAAGGTAGAACCCCCAAGTGGCGCCATTGACGCTGACGTTTGAAAAGGTATAGAGCGGAGCAGCTACCCCCACATAATCCATGATGTCATAGGAAAGATATTCTTTCATATAGGTAGAATCGCCCTGCATATTGTTTACAACAATCTTGTCAAGTCCCAACCAAGTTTGTCCGGAAACATAATGGTCAAACTCAATCTTAAAGCTATACCTGTCGGTCGTATTATCCTGGGCCACCATACTTAGACTGGAATTGCCCTTGGGCCTGATTCCTACATTTTCTATTTTTACACCGTCAATGATGACGGTGGCGGGGATGTAATCTTCGGCCGTTGCGTTATTTAGCATATCAGCCCATTCTTGTTCATCCGCTATAATCTGAATATCAAGCACCTTTGTTTTATCCATTGCAGAGGCATAGGGAGGATCCGCCGAACCGGTGATCGATTCAAAAACTGACGGCATAAAATAAGCGGTGCCTACAAATAATACCGAGGCCGCCATGAGCAGCGCCGATACTATCCCAATCCATCTATATTTCACCATGGCGGCTGCACCTCCTTATGACATATAATCTCCGTTATAGCTGACAAGCGCAGCGTTTTTCACACCCGCAATCTCCTTAATGCTGCCTACGAATTTCGTAGAGCTTTCTTTTAAACGAACCTCAAAGGTGACCTCCATGCCCGAGTCGGATATTGTTTTTGATTTAATGCTGTAGCGCTTTACGCTCTGCCGAAGCTGCTTTAAAATATCATCCTCCTGCTGTTCTCCCTCGCTGCCGACAATCAAGATATAGGGTGAATCCACGCTCTTTTTGTTGACGAATACAACAAGTATAATGCCGATAAACAGGGAGCCGAGGATTGCAAGCGGTAAAAGCCCTGCGCCAAGTACAATGCCCGCGGCAATCGACCAGAACAAAAACACAATATCAAGAGGCTCTTTAATCGCTGTTCTAAAGCGAACGATAGACAGCGCGCCCACCATACCGAGTGACAAAATAATATTCGACGTAACCGCCAGAATAATCAGCGTGGTGATTAAGGTTAGCCCAAGCAGCGAAACGCCGAAACCGGCTGAATACATAACGCCGGTGTATGTCTTCTTATAAACGAAAAAGATAAATAATCCAAGTGCAAGCGCAAGCCCCATGGCAATTATCATATCAAGGGCGGAAAAGCTTGTAATGTTCTCTAGAAAGCTTGATTTAAACAGGTCGTTAAAGGTCATAAATATCTCCCCTTATCCATAAATGCGGCAAACCGCGTATTTTGAAAACGCATGTGCATGACGGGTATTTGTTTGAATCATATCGCGAATAATGTCCGGTAAAAAATCATCGTACTTCACTTCAAGCAAAAGCACGCCGGGTGCCCCGGTACGAAGTGTCGGTGTGGTGTTATCAAACAGTCCTGTTGAATAAACCCCTGTTCGCACGTCGGAATCAAAAGTTATCCGCACGTTTCCGTAGGGGAAAATATAAGCCTCCCGCCAATAGTCAACCAATGTTTTGGGACGAAGCCGCTGATAACGCAGTTTTGCGTAGAACTCTGTGAGCAAGGCGTTGCCGGTGCTGAGCATCCATGCGATATCTCCCGCAAGAATCTGTTCGGCCTGTTCTTTTGCAAGCTGAACAGACTGCTTGTTGCACAGACCTCTTAATTTGCTTTTCTTCTCAAGCCGGATGAAATCTCCGCTTTCGTTATAAAGCCGTATTCTGTATTTCTCACGGTTTGTAAGCCCATATAACTTTTCTTTGAGCGCCTTGTCATCATCGTTATCAAAATACAGGCTGCGGATATGGTAACGCCCGTCTGCTCCGGCATTTGGGTCAGGCTGCGCAATTTGGCGGAGTCTTTGCCGCAGCGTATGATAATCCAGTAAATTGATGGCATGCTTATATTCATGCCGGTATTGCAGATCATTCATGTTTTCACCTCCGTTGTGCTTATATCCTAAAATGCCAAGCTTAATCGAAGCTTAATAGAAAAATGAATTTTTTGTGTCGGTATTATTTAAGCTTGTATTAAGCTTGGCGGAGTAAGTTTGTTTCAGAACATGAAAAATGAATCTGATTCACCGAGCATTGATATACCGTTTTATGCCGCACTTACTTCATCGAATAACCATTCAAGCGCCGGAGACCGGCGTTTTCGCAGCAAAGCATGTTTTATGATATAATTAATAGAAAGGGAGGGCGTCCAATGCGCATCTTAATTGTTGAAGACGAAAAACGTCTTGCAGAAACACTTGCAGATATTGTTACGCAAAACAAAGACATTGCCGACATTTGTTACGACGGCAAAACCGGACTTGACAATGCGCTCTCCGGTATTTATGACGCGGTTATTCTTGATGTCATGCTTCCGGCTATGGATGGCTTTGAGGTTGTACGCCGCATGCGAAAAGATGGGAATACAACGCCTGTACTCATGCTGACCGCCAAAACAGCGCTTGATGACAGAATAAACGGCCTTGATACGGGTGCGGATTACTACCTGACAAAACCGTTTGAAACGCCGGAGCTTCTTGCCTGCCTGCGCGCCATAACGCGGCGAGGCAGCGACTTAAAATTCGAAGATATTGGATATGAAGATATTGTCGTCAATACCGCCACAAACGAGCTTGTGTGCAATCATCGTTCGGTTCGTCTGGGAGCAAAGGAGCTGGAGCTTATCCGGCTGTTCATCGCAAACAAAGGAATCCTCCTATCGAAGGAGAATATCTATTTGAAGATATGGGGCTACGGCAGCGAAACAGAGGAAAGCATTGTTGAAGTGTATATCTCCTTTTTGAGAAAGAAGCTGGAGCATATTGGTTCGAAGGTAAAAATCTCGGTTGTGCGTCGGGTTGGTTATTGGTTGGAGGCAGGAGAATGATAAAAAAACTACATCGCAAATTGGTGCTGATCGTCATGGCTGTTGTGACGCTCATACTTTTAGCTATCTTTTTTACCATGCTTTTGACCACGCAGCGAAACAACGAGCGCATGAGTGTTGCAATACTTCACCAAGCACTAAACGTGCGACCGTTTCCCGATGCCGCAGCCCCACCGGCAACTAATAATAGCCAAACGTTCCGCAGGGAAGGGTCTGCCCCCCAAATGCGTCTGCCGGTTCTCGTCATAGAGATGGGAAAGGGTGGAGAGATATCGGCAGTTTCGAACCAGTTCCATTTCATTGGCGAAAGTGATATTGCGCCCATTGCCGAGCTTGCTGCAGGTAAGGCGGAAAGCATCGGAATCCTCCCGGGTTATGCGTTGCGCTATCTGCGCGAGAATACTGAAAACGGCGTGCGTATCGCATTTGTCGATGTATCGGTAGAACAGGAAGTATTAAGGGCGCAGATTGCCAATTCTCTCTTAATCGGCGGGCTTGCAATGTTAGCCTTCTTCTTTCTCAGCCTCATTCTTGCTCGCTGGGCAGTACATCCGGTAGAGGTTGCTTGGAAGCAGCAAAAACAATTTATCGCAAACGCATCGCATGAACTCAAAACACCGCTGACCGTCATTCTGTCCAACATCGATATGCTACGGGCAGACAACAACCTTATAACAGAGAAAAACACGCGTCGCATGGAGCATATTCATGCGGAAGCCGTGCGGATGAAACAGCTTGTGGAGAGCATGTTCACGCTCGCGCGGTCAGACAGCGGGCAAAAAACGGAGATGCACAGCAGAGTCGATTTCAGCTTTATTGTAAAAAGTGCCGTCCTTATGTATGAACCAATTTTTTATGATGAAGAAAAGGAACTTTCATACGAAATAGAGGATAATATTACCGTCAACGGTGATGTGCAAAGGCTGCAGCAGGTAATACACATTCTTTTGGATAATGCCCGGAAATATTCTTCTGCATATGGAGCTATCCATGTGAGGTTAAGCAAGCCAGAGCACAAGAGCCTTTTGCTTAGGGTTACAAATGAAGGCAGCCCGATTCCTGCAGAAGAACTGGAGCGGATTTTCTTGCGATTTTATCGCTGCGATCAAGCAAGAAGCGAGCATGGCAGCTTCGGCCTCGGACTTTCCATTGCACAAAGTATTGTAACCGAGCATAAAGGGAACATATGGGCCGACAGCGACGAGGCATCCGGCAACAGCTTTTATGTGTCGCTGCCCCTTGCGTAAAGGGATTGAATTTTTGGCAAAAGGGCAAGCACATTGACATCGGTGCATTTTCGGGCTTTTTGCGTGCACACAAGCTGTAAATAATTGTCTGATTCAGCGGGACGCTATAAACCCTGCGGCTTCGGGGAAACTTGCACCGAAGCCGCAGGGTTCTTTTGCCAATGCAGCGAGCTTAATTAACTTGTTGATGCGGCTCTGTCTGCCGGTCACCCGAACCGTAATAGCAGCAGCAGGAAAGGGGCAGGTGAGGGGGGCTCTTACTCACTTAGTAAAAGACAGAGATCATATAGGGGGAAGCGTTGCGCCGGATACATAAGCCTTGCCGCCTCCGGATAAAAGACTGTCAGGCAGCACCAGAGAGGGGGAGCGGATACCATCTTTTTCTCGCTTTGCCGCGGCGGGTATACCATCATTTAAATTCAAACGCAACCTTTAAATCACCATGCTTACCGGACGCATATTCGAATGCAGTTTCCCACTCATCCAACGAAAAGGTTTTGCTTACCACGCCATTGGTGGGGAGAGTGCCGCTTGCAATGTTCTCTATCACAAACGGGTAGCAATATGGGCTAAGGTGAGCACCTAATACATCCAGCTCTTTGCGGTCGCCGATAATAGACCAATCAAGCTCGGTAGGAGCACTGAAAACAGAAAACTCCACAAACCGTCCAAGCTTGCGAATCATAGACATTCCTTGAATAACGGATGAAGGATGCCCCGTGGCTTCAATATAAATATCGCATCCATAGCCGTCAGTCAGCTTCATAATCTCGGCGACTACATCAACTTTGCTTGGATTCCACACAATATCGGCGCCAAACTCCAGCGCCTTTTGCAGACGGCTGTCAATCATGTCGAGCACGATGAGCTTTTTGGGATGCCGCATCTTTGCGTACCCAACCATGCCAAGGCCAAGCGTCCCCGCACCGGATAGTACTACATAATCCTCGCATTCGATTTGCGCACGGTCAACGCAATGCTTAGAACATGCATATGGTTCGATGAGCAGGGCATCGGTAATCGGCATTTCTTTTGGAACCTTATGTATCACTGCGTTTTTAGGCAAACGTACATACTCTGCCATGCCGCCATTAAAGCTACTGAAAAACCCAAAAATTTCGTGCGGCTGACACATCCAGTACTTTCCGGTCTTACAAAACCGGCATTCGCCGCAGGGAACAATCTGATCGGCGGTAACGCGCTCGCCAAGCTGATACCCTTTTACATCCCCGCCAATCGCTGCAATGGTACCAAAGAATTCATGCCCAGGAATAAAAGGGGGTTTAACCCACGATGGCTGCGTCGCATCGCCCCAGAACATCGCGGCGCCATGCTGACATTTCAAGTCTCCGGCACAGATGCCGCAGGCCTCGGTTTTAATAATAATATCATCAGGCCCGCACTCTGGAGAGGGGTAGTCAGTTTCCAAACGATACTCCTCTGCCGAGTACGCTACCAGCGCTTTCATGGTTTTTGGTATACTCATTTGTTTCTACCTTTCCGGGCAGATTTCTGCCGCAATAGTGTAGTGTGTTAGCCCTTTACACCGCTGCTTACGATACCCTGAACATAGTATTTCTGGAAGGGCAAGAACAGCAGCAGAGGGATGAGGGCGGAGATAATTGATCCTGCGTATAGGTTTGACCATAATGTAACACGCTCCATCTTAAATACCGAAAGAGCGATTTGGATTGTTCTAATCTCCCTGTCGCGGGCAACGAGAAGAGGCCACAGATACGCGTTCCACTGATCCATGAAAATCATCAGACCGGCAGTTACAAACACAGGGATAGAGGACGGGAAGATAATGCGCCGGAACACGACCGGCCAAGAAGCGCCGTCAATTCTCGCCGCCTCAATCAGGCTGGGCGGGATATCCTTGAAAAACTGGGTAAACAAAAACAAAATCAATCCGCTGGCAACTCCGGGTACAATTAACGCAAGACGGGTATCCACCCAGCCAAAGTCGTTTATTACGTTGTAGAGCGGCATGGCAATCGATTCAAAGGGGATCATAAAGGTTACAAGAAAAAGCGAAAACAGTATCTTTTTAAACGGAAAGTTAAACGTTGCAAACGAAAATGCCGCGATGCTGTTAACAAGGCATCCACAGGGGATGAGAATCAAAACTAAAATAATTGTGTTGGTGATTGGCTTTGCAAAATCAAACTCGGTAAACAGACTGATGTAGGAATTTAGTGTAGGCTCAACGGGAATAAGTGTGTGTACGGTAAAGGGGAGCGCATATTTATAAAGCTCGGTATCTGAACGCAGCGATGCCGAAAAGGCCCATAACAGCGGAAAAAGAGACATACACGCAACCAAAACGAGCACAGTATAGAGCAATATCTTTTTTACATACTTAAGTCTTATCATCGCACGTGCCCCTCCGCTTCTTTTTCATTGAGCAATGCAAACTGAACAACACAAATGATTACGATGATAAACAGCAAAACAGATATTAAAACAGCGGAACGGGTAGGGTCAGCGTATTTAAACGCAGCCTTATATGCTTCATACATCAGTACATTTGTGCTTCCCTGCGGTCCGCCCTCTGTTACCAGCTGCATGGGCGCAAACAAAAGCATGTTGGCCGTAGTGTTTGCAACAAAAACGAACAGCAGAACCTTTTTCATCATTGGAATAGTTATTTTAAATATTGTCGTAAAGAATCCCGCACCATCAATTTTAGCGGATTCATAGATAGCTGCATCAATATTTTTAAGGCCTGCGAGTAAAAACATCATCCAATATCCGCAGCCCTTCCATGTTGCAACAATAACAATTGCCCATAAAGCCTGACTTTTGTCTGTAAAAAATCCTTGCGCCTCTATGCCGAAAACACTCAGCAGGCTATTTACAACGCCGCTGTTATAGTTGAGCATGAGGTTCCATATCAATGTTGCAACCGTTAGTGAGATGGTAAACGGAAGATAATAAATGGTTCTAAAAATTGCTATACCCTTTAGTGCGGTGTTGGCAAGCAAAGCAAGGCAAAAAGAGATGATAATTTGAAGAGGGATCATTACGACATTCAACTTCAGTGTAACTTTCAGTGAGTTCCAAAACACGGAGTCGGAAAACACCATGCTATAGGCTTTCAGTGAAAATACGCCGTCGATAAAAAGACCATTCTTTAATGTTCGTATAATGGGGTATAATTTGAAGATACAGATAAGAATAAACGCTGGCAACAGCAATAAAAAGGGAAGTGCCTTTGTCATAAATCGGTATCTGGAGGATAATTTCAGTTCCATATAGCACCTCTCGAATAACTTGTGGATAAGGCTGCATTTTGCAGCCTTATCCACGGGCAAATGCTGATTACAGTTAATATTTTGCGGCCGCAGACTCAAATTGGCTGATCGAGCTGTTTACAACCTCGTTAATGTCGGCGCCATTCCTGACGTCGGCCCACAGATTGTCGATAATTGTGCTGTACTCATTGTACGCAGGTGTCAGTGCGCGGGGATATGCGGTGTTAATTGCCTCGTAAGCACCAATCTTCAGATAGCGAGGAGAATCGGGGTTGTCAATAATAGCTTGAAGCTTGTCTTTGCGGGCAGGCATCTCGCCGCGGATATCCAGCCACATGTCATTTCCTTCACCCTGTGTGATGAACTTAACAAATTCTGCGGAAGCCGCTGCTTTTGTAGTGGCTGCGTTTACGCCAAAGTTCCAAGAACCGGTTGCGGAAGCTACCTTATCTTTGTGCCCTTCGAATGCGGGCAGATAGGTATAATCATAGGTTGTCATATCGTTTGCTTCGGCGCTCTCTCCGATGTAGGTTGCACCAATCATAAATACAAGCTTACCGGAATAGAAGTAGTTGGGCAGTTCATCGGCAGAGATGCCCCTGGTGCTCACTTTATCGTTAATCTGAGTCTGATACCAGGTAAGCGCTTTTATCCAAGGCTCGCTGTCCAAAACGCCCTTCAGGCTCATTCCGTCAGCCGAGATGTTAAGCCCGCCAAGGCTGTTTGCCAATGGGTTCATCTGGTATGTACGGCCAACCTGTTGAAAATCAAAGCCGAAGATACCGTTTGTGCCGTTGGGGTCCAGAACGGCGAGCACATCTTTCGAAAGCTGGGCAATCTCTTCGTAGGTAAGACGATTGTTCTCGTCATTTTCGGGAATGGTTACGCCTGCCTGTGCAAGTAGATCGGTGTTATACCACAGCACCTGCGAGGAGTTAGCGAAAGGAGGAGAATAGAACTTGCCGTCCCATGAGCCTGCGTCAACCGAAGCATCGGTATATTTATTGAGCTCATCAGTGCTGTAAAACTCATCCAAAGGCAGCAGATAGCCGCGTTTTGCGTACGCACTTACCAGCGGCGCATCTACACTTAAGATATCATAATCTGTAGAGCCGGAACCGATTTTTACTTCGATAAGCTCAATCAAATCGTTAAATGCGTAATGCTCGCTGACTATTTTTACGCCTGTCTGCTCGTAATAGCGTTCAAGCACGGGAACAATGAGACCCTCCCAGCTCTTTTCGCCCACACCGGGGGCAATCCAATGCAGTTCCGTAACGTCCTGTTCCGGGGCAGGAGTGGAAGATTCAGAAGGCGAAATAGATGAGGGTGCCTGATTTCCGGCGTTTCCGCAGGACACCAAAATTGCTGAGAACATTGTGATGATCAGAAGAATGCATATGCTTTTTTTCATGATTCTGCTCCTTTTGTTATTTTAGGGACTAACTCTGATAGTATTGCCAAACATTATTTGGATTTATCGGAGTTCGGCCTTTTTATGAAAGACGCTATGAAGCTAAGATTTGAAATTAAACTATTGGAGCGCTCCAGATATAATCCAAAGCTTATTCATAGCTCGTCCATGACACCATGATAGTGCGGTTATACGAAAATGTCAATATATTTTTTGCGGTTTGTATGTTTTGAACGTAAAAAAAGATTATTATTTATTGATATAGCTACAATTTATTTTGCGATTGATTTTTAGTTGACAATTTATTATAGAAAGTGTAGAATTAAACTCAATTGGAGCGCTCCTACAAAGGGGATTGTAATAATGGCTGTAACAATCTATGATGTGGCCCGCGAGGCGGGTGTATCCAAAAGCACCGTGTCGTTGGTGATAAACAATTCGCCGTCTGTCAAGCTGGCAACACAGTACAAAGTGCGCGAAGCGATTCAAAAACTTGGTTATGTACCCAACTATTCGGCGCGCACTCTTACAACCAAACGCACGCATACTTTGGGTATGATCTTTTTGACGTCTTATCCGTCAAAAGAGCCGTACTCTTTTGATGCGGTGCCGGAAACCCTGCTTTACGACACCAGCATCGGGATACAAAAAGGGTTGCATCATACAGATTACGCCCTGCTTACAGAGCGTTTTTCGGTACAGCAGACAGGATTATTGCCGGAACTGATATCTGCCGAGCGTGTAGACGGTGTGTTTATCATCGGCGGACTGTTTACCGCAGAGTTTATTGATCATTTAAAAAGCATTAAAATGCCCAGCGTGCTGGTTGGGCGCTTTCATGACGGCATTGATTCGGTTTCTCCGAACATGCAGGAAATCGGATATTTGGCAGGGAAAGAATTTGTCCAAAAAGGCCATAAAAAAATTCTCTTTATCAATGGACCCAACGGCAGCGCAAACTCGCAGCAAAAACTAGAGGGCTTGATGTCGGCCCTAGGAGGGCATCATGTCTCGGTTACAACCAAATATTCCGGATACTCCGCACTCGATGGATATAAAACCATACAAGAGGCGTGGAGCGCAGGGGAAAGACCGGATGCAATTTTCGGCGGAAGTGATGGTATTACCTCCGGCATAGTTCGTTTTTTATATGAGAATGGTATTCGTGTGCCCGAGCAGGTGTCTTTGATTGGATACGAACGCTCGGTGGTATCTGAACACGCTGCGGTGCCGTATACCGTAATCGATCCGCATAAAGAAAAAATAGGTATCGAGGCTTGCCGCGCATTGTTGAACCGGATACAGCGTCCCCGTTCTGAAATAGTTGCGCTGAAAATTTCCCCGAGCATCATCCATTATGGATCTGTACGGGATTACAACGAATAGTTCATGCACAAAGTAAAAGGGAGATTTAATAAATGATTAGCAAAGCCATAGTATGCGATGTTGCAGTGTTTGGGGCAGGACCATCGGGTCTTGCGGCCGCGTTGGCGGCAGCCCGTAACGGCTCAAAAGTGGTGCTTGTAGAAAAAAGCGGAACCCTTGGCGGGAACCTGGTTTCAGGTCTTCCGCTGCTTGGATATTTAGATAAAAACGGGAAACAGGTAACAGGAGGAATCGCTCAAGAAATTATTGACAAACTCATTGAACGCGGCGCCTGTCTAGGGCATAATCGCTGCGCCTTACATAATTCAGTTACTATTATAGATGCCGAGGCCATGAAAATGTTGGCCTTTGAACTTTGTGAAGAAGCGGATGTAAAGGTTCTGCTGCACTGTTCACCTGTTGCTGCACGGCTCCATAACAAACAGATTGCCGGTGTCGAGGCTTTAGGAACAGGCGTACGGTACCACATCGAAGCGAAGGTGTTTATCGATTCCACAGCAGACGGCGAGCTTGCTTGTATTTCGGGGGCAGCATATGAAAAAGGTGACGAAGAGAGCGGCATAATGCAGCCGCCCACACTTTTATATATGCTGATGGATTTCTGCGAAGAAGAATTTTTGAAATACCTCGAACAGCATCCCAAAGACCTGATTCCGGCTGAAAGCATGAATGTATCGGTGGGGTATGACGTGCCGTACTTCAGAGGCCATCCGGGCTACGTTTTCCTTGGTCTGCGCGACACATTGGCAAAGCATAGGTTAAATGGCATCAATGCGCTCGCGCGTGATACCCTAATCTATATCAAGACCACACATCCCAAACAGATATGCGTCAATGCTACGAGGGTGCTCAACTTTGACGGCAGCGATTCCGAGGAGCTTACCCGCGGCACACGTGAAAGCATGAGGCAGATTTATGCGATGCACCAATGGCTCAAAGAGCATATACCGGGATTCCAAAACACGTATATCTCCTATATCAATGACAATATAGGTGTGCGTGAAACACGGCGTTTTCATGGCATACAGCGGCTTACAATCGATCATGTGGTCGCCGGGAAGATTCCGGAGGACAGCATTGCGCTTGGCTCCTACAAAGTGGATATTCATAGCGGAACCGGTGAAGGAACAATACTCACCGACCTTGAACAGGCGTACGGTATTCCGCTTGGATGTTTGATTAGCAGTGACTTTGAGAATCTTATGCTCAACGGGCGTTGCATCTCAATGGACTCGCCGTCTCTTGCAAGCGTTCGTGTGATGCCCACCTGCATGGCAATCGGCCAGGGTGCCGGAGTATGTGCTTCGCTCGCCGTAAAGGGGAATTGCGCCCCTAAGGATGTCGCGCCAAGGGTAGTAGTTGAGACTCTGCTCGAAGATAAGGCAATCCTTTCTGTAGATTAGCCATCCAAACCAAAGATGCAATCCATGGGCTTTCAACAATATATATTTATGCGGGGAAAAGGGTATGGAAAAGATTAAGGTTTTATTAGATACGGATATAGGAAACGATATTGACGATGCCGTAGCACTTGCGTATCTTTTGCGTCAGCCGAGATGCGAACTGGTAGGCATCACCACCGTAACAGGCCGGCCGGTTGAGCGAGCGATGCTGGCAAGCGTAATATGTACAGCGGCGGGAGAGCATAACATTCCTATTTATCCCGGCTGCGAGATGCCGCTTATGCAGTTTCAGCAGCAGAGTCAGGTTCCGCAGGCTGCGGTACTAGATCGGTTTCCCCATAAAACGAATTTTCCTATGCGGCAGCACATCAGCTTTATGATTGATACAATCCGCAGCAATCCCGGTGAAGTTACGCTTCTATGTATCGGCCCTCTCACAAACATCGCATTGCTGTTTGCTACAGATCCTGAAATACCGATGCTGATAAAAGACCTTGTTATGATGTGCGGCGACTTTACAAAGCCGTCGGAACCGCAGCCAAAACCAGAGTGGAATGCAAAGCTGGATACCGTTGCAACAGCCATGGTATACCGGAGTCTAGTTAAGAATTCCCGTACGTTTGGCCTGAACACAACCAAACGGGTTAAGATGACTGCCGGCGAGGTACGCCGGGCGTTTCAAACCGACATCCTAAAAACCATACTGCCGATGGCCGAGGTATGGTTTGAAAAGTGGGATTTCACCTCTTTTCATGACCCTCTTGCGGCGGTATCCATTTTTGATAACGCGCTCTGCACATTTGAGCGGGGTGACATTTCCGTAGAACTGTTTGAGGAGGGCGCTGCCGGAACAACCCTATGGCAGCCTGATGCGCAAGACGGACGACATCTTGTTGCATTTGACGTGGATGAAAATCGGTTTTTTAAATCCTATTTCAGCGTTTTTTAAAGAGAACTCTCCGATATCAGCCTCGGATATCGAGCCAAGCTTTCAGAAATAGATACAAAAGACGCATCCCCCTGCTGCAGATTCATTCACCTGCAGCGGGGGGATGTTATATGTGCTGTAAAATAGTATCAAGCCAAAGCGCTGCTTTAGAATCCAGGGGTATCCTGTGGGTACTGCTCACCAAGCTCGGCGGGGGAGCACAGTCCGGTCTGGTATGCCTTCTGCTTTAGCACGGCATACAGTTCCGCATTGGTGGCTTCGATATACGGGGTTACAAACAGCGTGCCGATTCCGCAGGCAAGGGCACCCAGCAGCACCCATCCCAAAAACGAAAGATCTAGCACAAAGATATTAAGCTTTTCCCCCTTGGTCATCTGGTTGCTTAAATCAATCGCGCGCTGCGCGCCGATGTTGGGGTTATCCGCCAGAATGTATGGTACCATGCGGTAGGCATAGCCTTTTACAATGCCGGGGATGATTAACAGCAGCGACCACAAGAACAGGTACACGTCTTTTAGAATCATTGTCTTTACAGCGCCAAGATAGGCGTTGTTTTGAAAACTGGAAAACAACAGCGTAAAGCGCGAAACCTCAAGACGGCTGCGTACAAAATATCGTGTCTTTCCTACACTGATTGGATTTGCGATAAAAACAGTGTAAGCAATGCCAAGCAATAAAATTAAAGAGAAAACCGAGATAATCACCGCAAGGTCAATTGCCGAAAAAAACCTCTCAATCGCAGACACGGCACCGGAGCCGTCGGTGCCGGCAAGATTGCTGGCACTGCTTCCGCCGCCCCCACCGCCTCCGCCGCCGGCAAGCAGACCGGCTACAAGCGAAACCGCAAATGCCATCCAATAGTTTGTTTTAAGAACAAGCTTTGCATTCTGCTTTAAAAATGCTCTCTCCCACATACAGTTCACTCCTGATTTCTATACTCAAGCAGAATGGCAAGGCATCCTGCCAGGCGACATCGTTATGGCATGGTCGTCCGGTATACAATTATACAACAAAGAACATGGATATAAATTAAAGCAAGCTAATCTCTATTTATGAGTATCCAAGCTCGTTAATGACAATGTTAAGGTATTTTTTATCGTTAAGCGAAATGACGGTGTTGTTCTGAACCAGACGAACCATGGGGCGCAGCGGTGCCATTTCATCATTTTTAGTAACAACGGCAATTGCGCCATTGCTTAACCGCACACAGGTGCCAACCGGATAAGGCGCAACCTTTTTCACAAATGCGGCGACAACATCCTCATCAAAATAGGTTCCCGAGCCGCCCATTATGTATTCACTAGCCTCCGAGGGCAGCCATGGTGCGCGGTAGGGACGGTGGGATGTCAAAGCGTCATACACGTCCGCCACGGCAAGGATGCGGCCGACTAGCGGGATATCATCCTGCTTTACACCGAGCGGATATCCCGAGCCGTCTATCCGTTCGTGATGGGAAAGGATGCCGTCAAATATGGTCTCTGAAATATCAGAGCGGCGGGGCAGAATCTGCGTGCCGTATTGCGGATGCTTTTTTATCAGGTCATACTCCTCGGCACTCAGACGGGACGGTTTTAACATAATACTCGAAGGCACCATCATCTTACCGATATCATGCAGCATAGCGCTTAAGCCTGCCTGCCGCAAAAAGATATCATCCACCCCAAGGCCAATCCCGATTGAGATCGAAACCACAGAAACGCTCAGAGAGTGGTGGTAGGTGTAATCGTCATACATCTTCAGGTCAACAATATTCAGCATGAAGTCTTCGTTGTTTTTAATCTCATAAATTAGTGCGTCAACCGCCGACGAAAGGCGATCGAGCTGCAGCATTACCTGTTTATCAAACGTGCCATTAAAGCTTAAAAACAATGATTTAATAGAGCTGATGCACTCTGCGCGCAGTTCCTCAGGCAAACCGGTATCAAGCATCTCGTCATTCTCAACACCATCGTCAATATATAGCCCGGAAAATCCGAGGGATTTTATTCGGTTAAGTGCACTGTCGGTAATTGTTTGCCCGCGGCGCAGCAGCACAGAATGACCATATGCTATGTCGTACATACGCAGGTCCCTTGCTAGCTTCATACCACATTGCACCTGCGAAGTCGGCAAAAATATCATGCGTGCCGTTCCTTTCTGCAACAAAGAAATTGTAAAAATTTTATATGCAAGCGGTGGTGCCAAGACTGAATCAGTAGATGAGCCGGCATACAAAACGTTGCAATGAAATTACAATAGTTACTATAACATGATAACACAAAATACACCAAAAAACTACACGGATTTTTCGTTCAGATGATCAATCGATATTAAAGGAAACCCGAAATGCGTCAAATTGTATTAGAGAAAGTGAAAAATGTCCCGCATCAATAATCTGTCCTTTTCCATTGCAAACTGTGCGCCTGCCATTTATAATAGATCATATGGCAGTAATTTGGAGGATGTATATGAAAGCTTTACTTATAGGCGGAACCGGCACCATCAGTTTAGCAATCTCGCGCCTTCTCGTTCAACGCGGATGGGAGCTTTACCTGCTCAACCGCGGTAAGCGAAACGCAATCTTTCCCGGCGGCGCAATACATCTGCAGGGTGATATCAACGACGAAGCCGCGACCGCGGCACTGCTTGCGCAGGAGCAGTTTGACGTTGTGGCGGATTTTATTGCGTTTACCCCCGAGCAGGTTGAGCGTGATTACCGGCTGTTTGCGGGTAAAACAAAGCAGTATATATTCGTTAGCTCCGCATCGGCATACCAAAAGCCGCCGGCACATTATTGCATCAGCGAAAGCACTCCGCTTGCCAACCCCTACTGGGGCTATTCACGGGATAAGATTGCGTGTGAGGATCTGCTCATGCGCCTATACCGCGAGCAAGGATTCCCTGTTACCATCGTGCGCCCGAGCCACACCTATGATGAACGCTCCATCCCGCTTGGCCTGCACGGCAAAAACGGCAGTTGGCCGGTAGCACAACGGATGCTTGAGGGAAAACCGGTTATCATCCACGGCGACGGCACATCACTGTGGACACTTACGCATAGCACCGACTTTGCCAAGGGCTTTGTCGGGCTGATGCACAACCTGCACGCCATCGGCGAAACGGTGCAGATCACCTCAGACGAGACGGTAACATGGAACCAAATCTATGGAGTTATCGCATCCGCGCTCAAGGTGCGGCTTGACGCCGTACACGTTGCAAGCGATTTTCTGTGCGCGTGCGGGGCTGGGCAGTACGACCTTACCGGCTCACTGCTCGGCGATAAATCAAACTCGGTGGTGTTTGATAACAGTAAGCTCAAGCGCCTCGTGCCGGACTTTGCCGCTACCATACGCGTGGATGAAGGCCTGTATAAAACGGTGCGCCATATTCTGCATACTCCGGATTTACAGACCACCGATCCGGAATTCGACCGCTGGTGCGACCGCGTCATCGAGGTACAGCGTGCAGCACTCACGCAGTTTAAGGGGTAACCGCTACGCATCTTTTCCATAAGAGGCATATAGGGCTTACCCCGCAACCTGAAAACTTGCATCGCTTTTTGAGAAGGTTCTTCTATATAGGCAGGTTGCCCCAACGTATAAATACTGCAGCCGTGATGGTATTTGGCCTCCACAGCTGCAGTATTTTGTTATTGCGTTGCTCTGCGGCGCACCACTGTACCGTGTGCCACAGGAACTTGGCACGGCATGGAAAAGCGCATCATCGGGTGAGGTGTGCTCTCAAGCTCTTGGCCGTCAACGGAGATAAGGCGCTCAATCTGTATTTCAAACGGGCGTGAGCGCGGCTGCAGCAGCTCCACCACATCGCCCTTTATCAACTTATTGCGTTGTGTGCAGTAGGCGATGCCGTCTCGCCAATCCTCCACCACCGCCATTACGTCGTACTCCCTTACATAACCGCCCGTCTCATAATACTGACCGTTATCCGGCGCACCGAAGAAAAAACCGGTGCCGTACTGCCGATGGCTAACCTTGTGCACCTCATCAACAATCCACTGCTCGGTGCGGTAGTTTAGCGGGTTTTGCAGATATCCATCCACCGCCATGCGGTAGGCGTTTGTGATAACCGAAACATAATAATCGCTCTTTGCGCGCCCCTCAATCTTCAGGCTTGATACCCCCGCCTCAATCAGTTCGGGGATATGAGAGACCATACAAAGGTCCTTCGCGTTAAGGATATATGTTCCGTCGGCATCCTCATAGATGGGGTAGAACTCGTTCTTGCGTTTTTCCTCCATCAGCGAGTATTTCCAGCGGCAGGGCTGCGCACATTCACCGCGGTTTGCATCCCGTCCCGCAATGTAGGAAGAGAGCAGGCAGCGCCCCGAGAACGATACACACATTGCACCGTGCACAAATACCTCTATGGCTAGATCAGGTGGGGTATGGTCGCGGATGTATCGAATCTCGCCCAGCGAAAGCTCGCGCGCAAGCACGACGCGGCGTGCCCCGAGCGCATATAGCTCGTTCGCGGCAAGATGGTTTACCACACCCGCTTGGGTGGAGATGTGCAGCTCCATCCCCGGCATACAGCGCCGTGCAAGCGCCAGCACACCGATGTCGCTGACGATAACCGCGTCGACTCCGGAATCTTTAAGAAAACAAAAATAGCTTTCTAACTGCTCCGCCTCCTCACAGCGGGGCAGGGTATTGCATGCAAGATATACGCGTGCACCGTGCCGGTGGGCGTACGCTACCCCTTTTTGCAGGTCCTCCTCATTGAAGTTTGCAGAGGCGTTGCGCATGGAGAACGCTTTGCCTCCCACATATACGGCATCCGCTCCAAAATCGACCGCGGCAATCAGGCGCGCAAGATCGCCCGCCGGAGCAAGCACCTCAGGCAATCGCTCAAAAGCCATATCAAAATCCTCCTTATTCCTCATACATAACGGGCGGCAATAACGCCGCCCGTTTGATTGCAATCGGTACAAAACCGACCATACAGATGTTGCTTACTCCTCGGTATGGGTATTTACGCCGCCAACCGTGTCGCCAACCTGTTTTGCCTTCGCAAGGTTTACCTCGTGCTGCGTAAGGTTTGTAGCATAGTAATATCTCATCTCAATATCGGTGAGGAAGTAGTAATACGGTGAATCGTCCGGATATATTGCCGCCTTGATGGCGTTTATCCCGGGGTTTGCCACCGGCCCGACCGGTAGCCCCTCGCACTTATAGGTATTGTACACCGAAGCATACGCCTGCCTGTCCTCTTCGTTTGAAACAAAGGGGAAGATGTTGTCATTCACGTAGTTGATTGTAACATCCGACTGCAGCAAGGGGAAGGTTTTAGGCTTGTTTAAACGGTTGTTGAACACGCTCGATACCATATACATATCATCCAGCGTGCGGCCTTCCTTCTGGATAATCGACGCCAGCGTAAGCGCCTCGTCCAGCGTCATGCCCATCTTTTCAATACGGACAATGAGGTCGGCGGTAATCTTTCTATTAAAGTTCGCAAGGAACTTTTTGGCCGCTGAGTTGGGCGATTCGCCGACATAAAAGCTGTAGGTATCGGGGAACAGGTATCCCTCCAGCTTCAGGTATCGGTTTCCGCCGGTGGGAATAAGATCCTCGAATTCGTAGCCGAAATCGGTGGTATTGAGCACATGAATAAATTCCTGTGCATCACATACGTTGTTTTCTTCAAGCCTTTGCGCAATCTCAAGCACGGTCATCCCTTCAATAAAGGTGAGCGAAACAACCTGCCGCTCATTGCGCGCAACCTGAATAACGCTAAATATCTCATCATACGACATGCTGGAGTTTAGCGTAAACCCGCCGTTTAAAAATACATCCTCGTATTCGCGGTATTTGGAATACAGGCGGAAGGTCAGCGGTTGTGCAATCACACCGCTTTCCTTTAAAATTGCGGCAACGTCCTGTGTATTTGCGTTTTGCGGGATAGAAATAGAGATTTCCTTATCCGATTTAAACAATCCCAGCACATCGCTCATCGACTGCAGGATAAACACCGAAAGCAGGATGGATGCAAACAAAATGCCCACCGTGTAGATGATGCCGTTTGCAAGGCGACCCAAGCTCCGCATTGTCTTGTTGGCGCGCGTCGTCTGCGGCGGTGCGGGTGTTTGGGCATTGGGGGGAACATAGTCAAACTCGCCGCGCGGGGCCGGACGCTTAACGCCGCCTGCGGATTCCACGCTGCGCGGCGTGGTTCGGTTTCGGTTATCAAAATCGGGAATGGCGTTATAATCCTCATCCGCAATGTTGAGCTTAAACGGCTTTGCCGGTCTTGCGGGGGGCTGTTGCGGCATACTGCCATAAAAGCTCTGCTTAGCGGGCGCAGACTTTGCATCGTATATCTTCACGTTTTCATCGGAGGGTGAGCTCTGTGCGCTTACCTGCCGCTCAATCGCCTGCCGCGATATTATACGGGTCGGCTCGCTTGGCTGTGCGGGGCCCCTGTGTGCGGTGTTCTGCACATCGGGCGGCAGATCGGCAAATGAGTTTGGTCGGTATACATTCTTTTTCGCAACGATCGGAGGCTTCGCAGCGGGTGCCTGCGGCGGGGTGACGGGTGCCTGCGGCGGAGCAACATTCTTTTTGCCGCCAAAAAACTCCGCGTCCGATTTTTCTATATCGAATAGCTGCGGTCTGGGCTTGGCCGGCCGTTTTGCAAGCTCATCAGAACGCCCTGTCTCATTCTCACGGTCATATGGAGTCATATCTGGTTCCTCCCTGCACGGTATGATATTGCCGCGCTAGTCTTTTGCTGTGCGGCAGTTTATGGTTTCATTCTCGGTTACAAGAATATCACAGGCAACATCGTAACGCCCCCTGTGCAGTCTGCGTGTGATACAGCTCGCATAGCATATGCCAACCATAACACCGCGGTAGGATGATAAAAATCTATCGTAATAACCTTTGCCGTAGCCAAGGCGAAAGCCCTGCCGGTCAAACGTAAGTCCGGGTACAATACAAACGCTGCCCAAAAAATCGGTTACCCTTTCGCACCGCCCTGGCACAGGTTCCATCACACCGAAGGTTCGCCGCTCTAAGTCATCAAAGCTTCGGATGCGGTAAAAGTACATGTCGCGCGTGTTCGCAACGCAGTACGGTACCGCAACCTGTTTACCCTGTGCAAGCAACTGCTCTATCAGTGCAAGGGTGTCCACCTCAATGTCGGTGGATACGTAGGTAAGAACCAAAGACGCGTTTTTTACCTGCCATAACCTTTGTAAGCGTGCGAGAATCTCGGTGCCGCTCTGCGCCTTTTGCTCTGCTGTCATTGCAAGGCGTATCGCTTTGTATTTATCCCTAAGGTTCTTTTTATAAAGTCTTATATCGAATCTTTGCATTGCAACGAGGCCTTTAACTGGTCGGCCCGATCCTTTCCAAGCAGTACACTCAAAAGCGCCAGTCCAAACTCGGTGGCTACCCCTGCGCCCGCCGCGGTAATAAATTGTCCGTCCCGTACAACGCCGCCTGCTTGGTAGATACCATTTGGCACCCGTGTTTCAAATCCGGGGTAGCAGGTAAAGCGCCGCCCATCGAGCAAGCCCTTGTGCCCGAGGATGGAGGGCGCGGCGCAGATTGCACCAATCCATCTATTATTCTGTGCGCAGAAATCAATAAAACACTGCACGACCTCAGACTTTTCCAGATTCAATGTACCGGGAATACCGCCGGGCAGTATTATCATCTCACAATCTAAAAGCGATGCCTCGTGCGCCTCGATATCCGCAGCTATCGTAATGCCGTGCGCGCCTGTAACGGATTTGCCGCCCACCCCTACAACGGTTACGTTAAGCTCGGCGCGGCGCAGGATGTCAAGCGGGGCAACCGCTTCAAGCTCTTCAAAGCCGCTTGCTAAAAACAGATAGATCATACCCTTTGACTCCTTTCAAACGGATAAGAGATACCCAAAACTATAATAACACAACGCTACTTGACAGCATCATCCGCTTGTGCCGACTTTTGCTTGAGTGCGGCATACTTTGCGCGCACCCCGGTGATCTTGCCGCAGGTCATCTTGCCCTCGGGGCAGGGGCCGTTTACGCAGGACGGGCCTGCCGAAGCAAACAAGTTTGGCGCAACCGCCGTCACAAGGCGCAGCATCTCGTCGGCTACGGCCTGAATCTCCCATTGCGCGCGGTTGCAGCAGCGGTGGGCAAAAAAGTTGTGCAGGCTGCGCGCATTCATCGTCACCACCATGCGGGTATCGCACGAGTTTGGCAATACAAAACGCGCGTCTTCTATCGCAAGCTTTTCCGCCTTTTTATGCGCGGCATCCTGTGTTAAGCCGCTATCCATCATGCGGCGCGTATGCGCCTGCAGCAGAATCTCGCTAAGCCGTTCGTAGTGCCGCGCAGCCTCGTTCATGGCAAGGATATATTCCGCTCTCGCTTCGGGAATTGCCTCAATCTCGGGCGGGATAACATAGTCAAAGCCGCTTTTGCGCACATAACGCTGGCTTTGCACCGAAAAAGATGCAATTCGGTGACGGGTAATCTGCGCCAGCAGCGCGCGGGATACCCCCTCGATGCCGAACGTAAAACTTGCATGCTCAATCGGGCTTTCGTGCCCAATCTCCGCAAGCATGGCGACAAATTTTGATGTGCTTTCGGGAGTAAGCCCGCTTGCAAGTGCCTCAATGCTGTCGGCATTGCTGTAACACAGCTTCGCGGCGGCAGCCACCGTTTTTTCCGGCTCGGGCGTGTGGGAAATCAGTGTAACCTTTAGCATGTCAGCCTCCAATCCGCCGCGCAGCGCGGCTGTCGGGTTTGCTAATAGCGCAGAGTGCAAGTATGTTCATAAGCGTATCAAGGCTTGTGAAGTCCGTCATAATTTTCGGAAAGAAAATCAAATCTAGAGCTTGTCAAGGCTTGTGAAGTTGGCCCTGATTTTCGGAAAGAAAATCAAATCTAAAGCTTGTCAAGGCTTGTGAAGTTGGCCCTGGTTTTCTGAAAGAAAATCAAATCTAGAGCTTGTCAAGGCTTGTGAAGCCCGTCATGATTTTCGGAAAGAAAATCAAATCTAGAGCTTGTCAAGGCTTGTGAAGCCTGTCATGATTTTCGGAAAGAAAATCAAATCTACAGCTTGCCAAGGCTTGTGAAGCCCGTCATGATTTTCGGAAAGAAAATCAAATCCAGAGCTTGTCAAGGCTTGTGAAGCCCGTCATGATTTTCGGAAAGAAAATCAAATCTAAAGCTTGTCAAGGCTTGCGAAGCCCGTCATGATTTTCGGAAAGAAAATCAAATCTAGAGCTTATCAAGGCTTGTGAAGTCCGTCATGATTTTCGGAAAGAAAATCAAATCTAGAGCTTGTCAAGGCTTGTGAAGTCCGTCATGATTTTCGGAAAGAAAATCAAATCTAGAGCTTATCAAGGCTTGTAAAGTTGGCCCTGGTTTTCTGAAAGAAAATCAAATCTAGAGCTTATCAAGGCTTGTAAAGTAGGCCCTGGTTTTCTGAAAGAAAATCAAATCTAGAGCTTGTCAAGGCTTGTGAAGTTGGCCATGATTTTCTTTGTGCCCTTCGTATCAAACGCAATTTCCAGCAGCGTGTCGTTACCCATAGGAACAGCGGAAAGAATCATGCCTTCGCCAAATATTTTGTGGCGAACGCGCTCGCCGTTTGCATAGGTTTGTTTTGCGGCATTGGCCTGCGGCCGGCTGGAAACATGCATTGTGTCGCCAAGTCCGCCCGTCCTGCTTTGCGCAGGGGTATAGGCAGGGGTTTGCGGCTTGCTTGCCCACGACGAAAGCCCTGTTTCCTGCTTGTACTCCGCGGGGATTTCGGTTAAAAAACGCGATGGTCTGTTACGGGATGTTTGCCCAAACAGCATACGTGAGGCGGCATTTGTCACCGTCAGCTTTTCTTTTGCCCTTGTAATGGCAACGTAGGCTAGGCGGCGTTCCTCCTCCACCTCTGCGGGATCATACATCACGCGGATACCGGGGAAGATTCCCTCCTCCATACCGACAATGAATACAAAGGGGAACTCCAATCCCTTAGCGGAGTGCATGGTCATCATTACAACCGCATCGGCGTCACCGTCGTAATTGTCAATATCGGTAAGCAGCGATATCTCCTCTAAAAAGCCGGAAAGCCCTGCATCCTCGTTATCTTGCGTATATTTGTGCACATTTGTTAACAGCTCACGCAGGTTCTCGGTGCGCGTCAACCCTTCGTCACCCTGTGCCTGCAGCATGGCCATATAGCCCGAATCCTCCATCACATTCTCAAGCAGAACGTCAAGCCGAGTATCGTGCGAGGCATCGATAAAGCCCTGCATCATGTCGGAAAACGCACGCAGAGAAGAAGCCTTGCGCGCAAGGCCTGCGTAATTCTCCGGCTCGCGGATGACCTCAAACATTGTAATGCCAAGGCTGTCCGCAATTTCACGGGCGGCCGATACCGTCGCATCGCCGATGCCGCGCTTGGGCTCGTTGATGATGCGTGCAAGCCGTACGGTATCCGCGGGATTGTTGATTACGGCAAGGTAAGCGAGAATATCACGAATCTCCTTGCGCTCATAGAAGCGCAGACCGCCGATGATGCGGTAGGGGATAGCAGCCTTAATGAAATGCTGCTCCAGCTGCGCAGACTGCGCATTCATACGGTATAAAATGGCGTGATCGGCATACTTGCGGCCGGCACGTACATTCTCCTCAATCGCGCTTGCCACAAAGGCGCTCTCATCCTCCGCGCTTGTGGCGCGGTACACCAGTACCGGCTCGCCCTTATTGTTGCTTGTCCACAACTCTTTGCCTTTGCGCTGCGTATTGTGCGATATTACCTTGTTCGCCGCGTTTAAAATTGTCTGCGTGCTGCGGTAGTTCTGCTCAAGGCGTACGACAACGGCACGGTCAAACTGCTTTTCAAACGAGAGAATGTTCTCAATCGTTGCCCCGCGAAACCGGTAGATGCTCTGGTCATCGTCGCCCACCACACAAATGCGCTGATGTGACTGCGAAAGCAGCCCCACCAACCGAAACTGCGCGTGGTTTGTATCCTGGTACTCGTCCACCATCACATAAGAGAATCTGCGCTGCCACGCGGCAAGAACATCGGGGAACTGCTCGAACAGGCGGACTGTACATAGAATAAGGTCGTCAAAATCCAGTGCGTTTGCCAATTTTAAGCGTTTTGCATAAAGCTCATAAAGCTCCGCAACCTTCAGCTCGCGGAACTCGCCGCCCGCCTGCTCCTTTGCTTGTTTTGGAGTAAGCAGGCGATCTTTTAACCGGCTGACGGAACCCAGCATCTGCTTGGGCGGAAACTGCTTATCGCTAAGGTTAAGCTCCTTTAAGCATTCCTTTATCACACGTACCGAATCGTCGGTGTCGTAGATGGTAAAGCTCTTATCGTAGCCAAGCGCCTCAATCTCGCGCCGCAGAATCCGTGCGCATACCGAATGAAAGGTGCCCGCCCAGATATCGCGTGCGGTTTCACCGAGCATTGACTCCAGCCGTGCCTTAAGCTCGCCCGCCGCCTTGTTGGTAAAGGTGATGGCAAGCACATTCCACGCTCGGGGCGGGTTATCCGCCAGCAGATGCTGCACGCGCTCAGGGTCTGTGATGCCCGAATCGGCGCAGGCGGTTAAAAAATCAATATCCTCCGCAGCAAGTTTTTGCGGTACATAGCTGCCGTGGTACGCGTTGCCGTATTTTATTAAGTAAGCAATGCGGTTGACAATTACAGTGGTTTTACCGCTGCCGGCGCCCGCGAGAATCAGCAGAGGGCTTTGCGTATTAAACACCGCCGCACGCTGCGTGTCGTTTAGCTTTGCATACTCCTTCTCTAGCAGCCTGCGTTTTAAATTTATGTAAGTGGTATTCATAGATGTACCTGTGCCTTCCCGATGGTATGCCATAACGGCACAACACCGAACTGAAAAGTAAAGCGCAACCCAATCACGCACAAAACAGACGCCCGCTTTGTGCCGGAATCCCACGCCGGCACTCACGATACAGTCATCAATATATTATAGCAAAAGCAGTATGCAAAATCAAACAAATGGCGATAATTTTATAACTTGTGTTTGTGCACAGTCGGCTTTTGCACAAGCGGCGGTCTTTTGTAAAAAGACTTCTCGATGAACATCTCATTCGGATAGCAGATATATTAGTGCATGCTATTGAATGGACCTGTGCTATACTGTAATTCAGTGCTGATTGTGATAAAACACAGATTGGCAGATGATAGACCTATCCAAATCAAAGATTAAGGGGGAGAAGTGCAGATGAATTGTCCACATTGCGGCGGCACAAATATTGAAGCTGGGGTTTCGATTGGAAAAACTGCCGAAGCAGGGAATATCGGGCCAAGGTTTAAAAGCGGTCTGCTTACAGGAGTCGCACAGATGTATTGCGATATCTGCCTTAACTGCGGAGAAATCGTGCGTTTCTTTATCAAAGAAAGCACCGATAAAAAATGGGTTAAAAAACCCGGCGCGTTGGGAGCAAAATAAAGCACCGGTCCATCCTTTATAAAAAGCAAGCCAAGACCCGCGTAAAGAACAAGACGGCGCTAATCGTGCGCCGTCTTGTTCTTTGGCTAGGTAGGAAAGAGCACACAGGTAAGCCCTGCCTATGTAAGCTCCCCTTGCGCTCTCCCTTCCGCCGGTAGGCCGAAGCTAATGGACAATGCCCGGTCGACCTGCTGCATCGAACCGTTATCGAGCTGTCCCATACGCTCTTTGAGCCTTTTTTTGTCGATGGTGCGTATCTGCTCAAGCAGAACGACCGATTCCTTTGAAAGTCCACAGCCCTCGGAGTCAAGGGTAATATGTGTCGGCAGCTTGGCTTTTTCCTTCTGACTGGTTATCGCCGCTGCAATCACGGTTGGGCTGTACTTATTGCCAACATCGTTTTGTACGATCAGTACAGGGCGTATCCCGCCCTGTTCCGAGCCCACAACGGGGCTTAGATCGGCGTAATAGATATCTCCCCGCTTTACAGCCATACTAACACGCTCCGTTTTTTAGAATTCTCTTGCAAAAGCTTCTACAATACTTTTGCATCTTTAGTTTAGCCAATTATTAAGAGCGTTAATCATCCACATTTCTTCAGGGGAGAAAAAGAAATATTAAAAATAATAATCACTCTCTGCTACAGTATATTCAAGCGGGACACGATTTGACATAATACTGTTGCACGCCAAAAATACGGACATGTTTTAATTTCTTAAGCGCCGGTACCGCGCAATGATTTTTACCGCAGACCAATAATGCCCTAAGCCGTCGCTGGGGGCGATGTTTTGCTTGCAAATTGAGCAAAAAACCGGAATATGGTATTATTATCTGCAAAGGCCTAAACGGAGGAGCACAATGACATATTATAACGACCAGCCCGTTTGGAAAGAGATACAGCCCTATCTGCCGGAGCAAAACCGTCTGACACAGGATACTCTCCCAAACGAGCTGTTTATCGAGCATGACAGATTTTCGCTGCACATTGACCATTACACCTGCCAAACGCCTGCGGGTGTGGTGATACTGCTGCATGGGGTGGGAGGCAACGGCAGACTGCTTTCGTTTCTTGCCCTGCCGCTTGTACGCGCAGGCTACGAGGTCATCTGCCCGGACCTGCCGCTCTATGGCAATACAAAGGCAAAGGGCACGGTGACCTATAACGACTGGATTACCTGCGCGGCATATACCGCACAGAGGTTTCGCCGCGAGGGGCTGCCACTTTTTTTGTTTGGGCTAAGTGCAGGCGGAATGCTTGCCTACCAGGTAGCGGCAAACCTTCCCGCGGTATCGGGTATCGTGGCTTCCTGCCTGCTCGACCAGCGCGACCGGTACGTCTTGGGCGAGATTGCGTCAAGCAAGCTGCTGATTGCGGTAAGCCGTCCGTTTTTGCCGCTTGCAAGCAAGTTGATACCGCGACTGCAGCTGCCCATGAAGCTGCTATGTGACATGAAGAACATTGCAAACGACAGATCACTTGTACAAACGCTCCTGCGCGACCGGCGTTCTTCCGGCGCACGGGTTCCCATATCGTTTGTATATTCGATGCTGAATATGCCAATGCCCGTTGAGCCTGAGCAGTTTGCCGCCTGTCCGATGCTGCTGGTTCACCCGGGCGATGACCGATGGACAGCGCCGCAGGCCAGCCGCGTGTTCTTTGACCGCCTTGCCTGCGACAAGGAGTTTGTGCTCATAAACGGCGGGGGTCACTTTCCGGTAGAGCCCGAACCGTTGCAAGAGCTTGCGGCATGCTGCGTAACTTTTTTAAACCGCCACAGCCAAATTGGGGCGAAAACCGCAACCTAGAAATTTGCACAGCATTGCGGTTTTCGCACCTTTTTTAGCTGCACAGGTACAAGGTTTTAGGGCGCTTTGGTTTAGGCTCCTTGCGAACGGCGGGCAGCATTTGCTGCCCGCCGTTCGCCCTTTCAAAAGGTTGGGCTGATTATTCCACCGTGACCGATTTTGCAAGGTTGCGGGGCTTGTCGATGTCAAACCCCTTCTCATCGGCAGTGAAAAACGCAAGCAGCTGCAAGACCGCAGCCGTCAGGAACGGGTAGAGGAATTCGTTGCAGGAGGGGAGGTTGATAATGCGGTCGATGGTCTCGTCGTCGAGTGTTGTCCCGTCTGGCAGAATCGCCACCACATATGCGCCGCGCGCCTTAACCTCTTTGATGTTACTCACAGTCTTTTCAAACAGTGCGGGCTCAAGCGCAATGGCGATTACCGGAACGCCGCCCGTAATAAGCGACAAGGTGCCGTGCTTGAGTTCCCCCGCGGCATATGCCTCACAGTGGATGTACGAAATCTCCTTGAGCTTGAGCGAGCCTTCCATCGACATGCAAAAATCGCGGCCGCGCCCGATAAAAAAGATGTCGGGGGCTTGCATAATACGTTCGGCTGCGGCCTTAATCTCATCCGGCTCGTGGAGCACCCTCTCAATTGCTTCGGGGAGGGTAAGCAATAAACTTGTCAGCCGCTCGGCTTCGCCGTTGTCTATTGTGCCGGCGAGCATCGCCATGCGGATGGCCAGCATATGCAGCACCGCAAGCTGTACCATGTAAGCCTTGGTGCTTGCAACCGCAATCTCTACACCCGCATAGGTGTAGAGGACGTAGTCGGCCTCACGTGCAATGGAGGAGCCGACGACATTCACAATCGCAAGGGTTTTTGCCCCTTTTTTCTTTGCAAGGCGCAGCGCGGCAAGCGTATCTGCCGTCTCGCCCGATTGCGAGAGGATAATGACCAAATCGTCCTTGCCTACGAGCGGGTCGCGGTAGCGAAATTCCGAGGCGATATCCGTGTGAACCGGAACACGGGCCAACCGCTCGATGACGTTTTTGCCGAGCATTCCCGCGTGCAATGCGGTGCCGCAGGCGGTGATGTGCACCGTCTTTGCATTTTGCAGCAGCTCGTCGGGAACATTATCCGGTGAAAAATCCGGCAGGCCGTTGTGAATGCGGGGGGAGATGGTGCTTGCAACGGCGCGCGGCTGTTCGTAGATTTCCTTCAGCATAAAATGCGAATATCCGCCCTTTTGCGCCTGTTTTGCGGAAAACGCGGCCGTTAACAGTTCTTTTTCGATCTCGGTGCCGTCGGGTGCAAGAAAGGCGACATGGCCGCGTTTTAGGATTGCCAACTCACCCTCCTCAAGGATGTAATACCGTTTGGTGTATGCAAGGATTGCGGGGATATCGGATGCAATAAAATTCTCGCCCTCATTCACGGCAACGATGAGCGGGCTGTCCTTGCGCACCGCAAAGATGGTGTCGGGGATATCGGCAAAAACGATGCCCAGTGCGTATGCGCCGCGAACGCGTGCAAGTGTCTTGCGAATTGCGTCTTGCGGGTCGCCTTGGTACAGGAAATCAAGCAGCCTGGCAATCGACTCGGTATCGGTCTGGGAAACAAACTCGGCCCCTGCTGCAGTAAGCTGGGCGCGAATCTCCATGTAGTTTTCTATAATGCCGTTGTGTACCAGTGAAACCTTGCCCGCCGTGTGGGGATGGGAATTTTCATCAGAGGGAGCGCCATGGGTAGCCCAGCGGGTATGCCCGATGCCGCAGCCGGATGTTAGATCGCCTGCGCAGGAAAGCTTGTGCTCCAGGCTGGAAATGTTACCCTTTGCCTTGACCGTTTTCAGTGTATTATGACTAAACACCGTAATTCCAGCAGAATCATATCCGCGGTATTCCAGCATCTTCAAACCGTCGATTAATACTTCTGTGGCATTTCGGGCGCCAACATAGCCTACTATTCCACACATAGAAGATAATCTCCTTATTATTCAATTTAATATCAGGCCGCAGGCATAACTGCGCCTACGGCTGTGCCAATGTCCGCACCTTTGTTTTTCGGTTACCCGACAGTTTGTGTACAGACTTCGCTTAAGGCACAAAGCGGAGAGGCATCCGCCGAAACACTCGATACTCCTCCCACCTCGTTAACCCCGCATGAAGCGGGATGCTTGGCGCTTTAGTTGCAAAAACATGTGCTGCTATCAATCCTCCTTGCTATACTTAACTTAGCTATATTGTGCGCGCTCAGCGCTGTACTATGCCATCCTCCTTTCGTTACAATTGTGCAGCCCGATACGATTCTTTGGTGAAATCCGTATCAGGCCTACAATTTATTATATCCGTCTGTATGCCGGAAGTAAACAATTTTGTGTGAACGGACAGGCAGCAATTCCTATTTTAACTTGTTGATATCAACCTTTTCCTATGCTATAATTTTTAAAGATACTGTCGAATGTTCGGGTATGCATTATTTTTCTGTGCAATATTTATAAAACGGCGTTACAGCGTTACAACGATACTGCAAACTGCTTGCGCCGTTTCTTGCTGTTTTGTCCGTGGTGCTAAGATATTTAATGCAGCCTTTTGCCGACACAGTCGCAGCAGGCAGCAGCCGCGAGATTTTACAATATATAATGATTGACTATACAAGCCATGCGCATCCCGGCGGCATGGCGTCATAATATGATATCGCCAATGAAAGGTTTAAGGGGGATTATTGCTTTGGAGAACAATCAGTTTCGAGGCTTTGACATAATCGAAGATCTGGGCAGCGGAGCCTTTTCCCAAACCGTGCTCGCGGAGCAAAACGGCAAACGTGCTGTTATAAAGACCATCGAGATGCCCAACCCGGCAACACTTGACGAGCGCACGCCCGACTATGTGAAAAGCGGGGAATTTGCCGAGGCAATGCGCACGGCGGGCACCCAGCTCAAGCGCCTGCTCAAAACGATGGTTGCCATGCCAAAAACCGCAGGCATTCTGCCCTACTACGATTACACCCTTAGCCTTGACAGCGACCGCGGCATCTACACCCTTGCCATACTGATGCAGTACGACACCCCGCTGCATGCCCTGCTTGAAACAGGCGAGGTGCCTGTGGGCGCCGTGCTGCGCATGGCCAGCCAGCTTTGCCAAGGGCTTGATGCGATGCATAAAAAGTATATTGTGCATGGGAACATCAAGGAATCAAACATCTTCTACAACCCCCGCACCGGTTTTGCGCTGGGCGACTTCTATTTAAACGATATCCTCAGCACCTCGCTGGTTCCCGACCGCAGCTTTAAAAGCTACGGCTACCGCTTCCTTGCTCCCGAGGCGTATGAAGACGGCGAATACTCTTACCGCACCGACATCTTCAGCCTGGGCATGATGCTGTATAAGATATTCAATAATAACCGCCTACCGTTCGATGACGCCCCAAACACCTCGCTGCGCAAGGTCAAGAGCAGGTGGGATGAGGAACAGGTGCTGCCGCCGCCGGCACTCGATATTCCCGAGATCACCAAGGTAATTGCCAAAGCGACAGCCTATCACCCCGACGAGCGGTATTCTACATATCTGCAGATGAAGGTTATCATCGACCGTTTGCTTGCCACACTTCCCAAGGATGTGCTTTATACCAAGCTCACAACGGCTGCACCGTCAGCGCCTGTGCTCGAACAGGAAACGCCGCCGGCCGGCGGAGATCTCTCTGCACAGCAGGTCAATGCGGTGCCGGATAACGAGGCCCCGCCCATTGTCAGACGGCTTAAGCGTGTCACGCCGCAGCCTGAGGCGGTGGAGGATCAATCGCAGCCCGAAATGCGCCAGGCGGATTATGAGGCGCGTGACCTGCACGCGGCACCCTCACAGCCTGAGGAGGAGCAGTTCCCTGTCAATCCGCTGATACCACCCTCCATGCGTGAAGAGGAAGTGCAAGAGCCGGTGCCCGATCGGCCGGTACGCCCGCTGATGCGTCACTACGAGCCAGCGGCAAACAGCCTTGCAACGCCCCCTGCTGCCGCTCCGATCGAAGGGGATGCCGCCGCGCGCAAGAAGCGGCGCACAAAGATTCCAAATGACAACTTCAACTATTTTGATTACAATAGTGAGGACTACTCCGATCCAAAGCCCGGGCATCTGCGCCGGCGCATCTTTATGATTGCGTTTGTTGCGATTGTTCTGTCCGCACTTGCCGTCGGTGCGGGATTCCTTGTAAAATATCTGGCGGGGTAAACCAATATAGGATAAAACCGGTGCCGTAATTTTCGGCTTCGGTTTTTGTTTTTGGGAATATAAGGGATGTTCATCCGCTCTTTTCTATCTGCTGCGTACTTGTAATTCGCAAGCAGATGTATTATAATATTGTTTGCGGGTTCAGGGGTGAAACCCTTAACTTTGCGTAACCAAACGATATAAGCAAGTTGTACAATTAGCATCTGGCAGGCAGGGCGTGCGCCTTGACATGCGGGTATGCGGGTCCTGTGCGACAATGCGCCGTGAATCATGTCAGGCGGGGAACCGAGCAGCATTAAGCGGATGTTTTTGTGTGCCGCAGGTAAACCTGTGTATCCGCTTGTGAGGGCGCAGGCGTATCCGTTGAGGATATCTGCCCGCCTTTTTTAGTGGGGTTAATTAAGCTGTCGCGCATTGACGGAGAGGGTGTTTTAGCAATGTATAAAGCACTATACAGAACATGGCGTCCAGAAACGTTTGAAGACGTTGTAGGGCAGACGCACATCACCGTCACGCTCAAAAACGAGGTTAAGCTTGCTCGTGTTGCACATTCTTATCTGTTTACCGGCTCGCGCGGTACAGGTAAAACAACCTGCGCAAAGATTCTTGCAAAAGCGGTAAACTGCCTCTCTCCTGCAGAGGGCGACCCCTGCGGCCAATGTGCGATGTGCGTTGGCATCGAGGAAGGTACCGTCACCGATGTTATGGAGATTGACGCCGCGAGCAATAACGGTGTAGATGATGTTCGTTCACTGCGCGAGGAGGCGGTGTTTACTCCTGTAAGCGCCAAGTTCCGAGTCTATATTATCGATGAGGCGCACATGCTCTCCGCCGCGGCGTTTAACGCCCTGCTTAAGATTATGGAAGAGCCGCCCGCGCATGTTCTGTTCATTCTTGCCACTACCGAGGTGCACAAGGTGCCCGCCACCATTATCTCCCGTTGTCAGCGGTTTGATTTCGGACGTATTGACACCGAAGCAATCAAACAGCGCTTACTGCTGATTGCCAAGGAGGAAGGCATCTCTATTGAGGAGGATGCAGCACAGCTGATTGCCCGCCTTTCCGAAGGCGGTATGCGGGATGCAATCTCGATGCTGGACCAGTGTTCAACGCTTGGTCAGGTAATTGATACCCAAGCGGTATCGCGTATTGCAGGTCTTACGGATAACAGCAACCTGTACGAACTATGCGACGCTATCGCAGATGAAAACAGCGCGGCCGCGCTTGATATTATCGATCGGCTCAGTGCGCAGTCGGTGGATTATGTACGCCTGATGCACGAGATGCTGGCGTTGTTTCGTAATATTATGGTTGCCAAGGCAACCCGCGTACCTGAGGATTTAATTGTGTGCACACCCGAGGAAATGCAGCGCATCAGCGATGCGGCAAAACGCTACTCGATGGAGCTTATTCTGCACGCGATGTCCGCGCTCAGCGATGCGCTTGACAGCATAAGCAAAGCGCAGTCCAAGCGTCTTGCTGCGGAGATGTGTATGGTGCGTTTAACTTCACCCGCACTGGATAATCATACCGACGCGCTGCTGCGCAGAATATCCGAGCTTGAAGCGCGCGTATCATCGGCGCAAGCCCTGCCCCCGCAACAGCAGTCGGCAAAGGAACCTGTCCCGCAGGATGTTCCCGCGGTAGCACCCGAGGTGCTGGAGGTAGAAGAACGCTTTGCGGATTGGGATAATGTGCTCGAGCGCCTCGCCAAAAGCAACCCTGCGTTGCACGGTACACTGGCAAATTCTTTGGCGTATATCATCGGAGACCTTGTGCTAATCGATGCACGGGATACCATGTTTGCCGAGATGATGCGCAAGAACGAATACACAAAAATGAGCCTGCGCGAGGCAATTCGGCTTGAGACCGGAAAGGTTTATCGCCTTGGTCCTGTCAAAAAGAACACCATGATTAAGGAAACGGGCGGCCTGCTTGCGCAGCTGGAGCAAACCGCGAAGGAAGCGGGCATCGACATTAACTAACTGGGTTTTTCAATGCCGCACAAACGGCAGATGAGCATAAGATCAGGCTTTATCCTATCAAACGGTATAAAGCAGGGAAGGTGTGTTTAGAAACTATGAAATCAAGATTACCAAAAGGCTACGGCGGCGGCGCGCAGAACATGCAGGGCATGATAAAGCAGGCGCAGAAGATGCAGGATAATATGGCAGAGGTCACCGAACAGCTTGAGGCGATGGAGTTTTCCGCAACCGTTGGCGGCGGCGCCGTTGAAATCACCATGACAGGCAAGAAGGAAGTCAAGGCGCTAAGCATTAAACCCGAGGTGGTAGACCCGGAGGATATTGAGATGCTGCAGGACCTTTTGATTGCCGCGTACAACGAGGTCATGGCCAAGGTGGACACCACCAGCAGCGAGATGATGAGCAAAGTAACGGGAGGATTTAACGTGCCCGGCATGCCCGGCATGTTTTAAATAACGACATGGCAAAAAGCATACTTCCGCTGCCGCTCATTAAGCTTATTGAACAGTTTGAACGGCTTCCCGGCATCGGGCGCAAATCGGCACAGAAGCTTGCGTTTTTCGTGCTTAACTCCTCAGGGGAGCAGGCCGAGGCGTTTGCGGCTGCAATTTTGGACGCACAAAAGAATATTCACAACTGCGCTGTGTGCCAAAACCTGACCGATGGTGAGCTGTGTGCGGTGTGCAGTGACGAAGGCCGCGATAAATCGATGATCTGCGTAGTGGAGGATACCCGCTACATGGTTGCAATCGAACGCACAAAGGAGTATAATGGCGTGTACCACGTACTCCACGGCCTGATTTCACCCATGGACGGCATCGGCCCCGACGATATCTGCATCAAGGAATTGCTTATGCGTGTTAATGCGGGCGGCGTTGCCGAGGTGATAGTCGCTACAAATGCTAATGTTGAGGGCGAGGCGACGGCAATGTATCTTGCACGCTTGCTCAAGCCCCTTGGGGTAAAGGTATCGCGACTTGCCTATGGCATTCCCGTGGGCGGCGACTTGGAGTATGCTGACGAGGTCACGCTCTACCGGGCAATCGAGGGCAGGAACGAGCTGTAGCGAATCATCCGTGAAGGGAGGGCAACACCGCGGTGGTAAAGGCAAATACCAAAACCATAGCACACAACAAAAAGGCGTTTCACGAATATTTTGTGGATGAATCATTTGAAGCGGGCATTGAACTGTGTGGCACCGAGGTTAAGTCCATACGCGCGGGTAGCGTTAACCTAAAGGATAGCTGGTGTGAGATCAAAAACAGCGAGATATTCGTTCGCGGCATGCACATCAGTCCCTACGAGCATGGTAATATATTCAACCGCGATCCGATGCGCGTGCGTAGATTGCTTTTGCATAAACGCGAGATTATGAGGTTGTTTGGGCTGATTAAACAGCAAAGCTATACGATTATTCCGCTTTCGCTTTACTTTAAGGGGTCGCGTGTTAAGGTGCAGCTGGGCCTGTGCCGCGGCAAAAAGCTTTACGATAAGCGCGATGATTTGGCAAAGCGTACGGCACAACGCGATATTGACCGCGCAATCAAGGACAGCGGAAGAGTATGACAGGTTACACGGTATGGCGTTATCGTAATAGGACATAATATTAAATACATGGGGGCGTAAAGGCTTCGACGGGGGTCTTGAACCACAATAAGCGGGCAGAGTTTGCTGGACACTCTTTAAACGCCGGCACCTATAATTTAAACGCTAACAATAATAAATTAGCTTTAGCTGCTTAATGCAGCTCGTCTGGCCAATCAGTACCACGGGTTTGGTTTAGGCGTCATTTAGTGGTGAACGTCCTGTGAGAGTTTCTCGGCTCACCTGATGTATTAGGGAATACCAAAAGGCGTAGCCTGCTTTTCGGCGGCGTCCGGAGGGAATCTTAAAAGAAAAGCTCCGCCCGGAGAAATTTGTGGGAACAGGTTTTCGGACGCGGGTTCAATTCCCGCCGCCTCCACCAAAGAAAGACATAGTTTTTCCGCCAAGGGGAAGGTATGTCTTTTTTATATTGTAAAGGGTGTTATAATAAAATTAAAGTTAACTACATTACGCAGACAAACAGGAAGTTGAAATGGGTATAGTTTATATAACACGAAGGGAATGAAATATGAAAAAAATTATTATTTATCTTTTAATATTTGCCTTTGCCTTTGGAATGTTTGGTTGCTCACAAAACAAGGAAACGACTATTGTGAATACTTTTGAACAAACGCCCTCCAATCTTATCGAAGAATACGTTAAAAACTCCAAAGAAGTTATATCAACTACTTATTATGAAATGAGCGATGGTACTTGGAAAACAGACGAATACGCCTATAAATATAAGTTGGTAATAACCGGCAGACTAAGCAATGCAGTAAGAGATATTACATATACAATTCTTAGTAATATAGAAAATATCTCATTTGAACAAGCATGGAAAGCAAGTGGTCTAAGTAGTAATTCAGATGATTATTTTGCAGCCGAAGACGCTGTTTTTGTAGCTACTCAGATGGGATAGGTGTATCCGCATATCATAAACATTATCTATCTTACCAAATTACAATTTGCCGCTTTGCTTGGGGCGTAATTCTCTCCCGAAAAAGAAAATCTTTTTTATATTATTACTTCAAATGAATAGCCTACAAACGTTGCAACTAAGCCGTTTGTAGGCTATTTCTTTTGTTTTGAACGGAAGAAATAACACACTTTATAACACACTTGAGGGTAAAAATTTTTTGAAGGTCTCTTGAATCAGATTCGCAGTTGAATCCATTTCGCCCTCAATTTCGTGTCCATAGGTGCCAAAGGTGTCCATATCCTTGCTATGTCCTGCAAGTGGTTTTATCAATCCCTCCGGCAACTCTTTAACAACCGATTCAAAGGTGTGCCTCAGCTCGTAAGGGGAGACCTTACTTTCAATACCAACATGATCGCGATACCGTACCCATTTGTGGGATTTCTCGGTTCTAACCTGGACGTCTATATCAGATATTGTTAGACATAAATCCTGACTTCAGTTTTGAAATTAACTCCGAAGATGGAACATCCATGCCTTTTTCCGCCCATTTGAGCAACATACTATGCATCCCACCTACACTATATGCCAGCATATAAGGAAGCGGGAGGGAAAAGGAAGTTGCAACTTCCTTTGAGCGGACAAATTCAAATATTTCCGTAGAATACCGATAGGAGTATTCAAAGACGTGTGAGAGCAGATTGTTTTTTTGCAGGAGAGAGAGCAGGTCTTTCCGTGCTTCCCAAAAGTCAAAATACACCTGCACCACATCCCAATAATTCTGTATTTTTTGCAATTTAATTTGTGCAAAACATTCATGAAACAGTTTCTCGCAAAAGAGCCGCAGAACATCATCTTTATCAGAAAACAAGCGATAAAAAGTTTTTCTTGAAAGTTGAGCTTCCTGTGTGATTTGAGTAACTGTAATTTCTTTATAATCATACTGTTCCATTACCAATAGTAAGGCCTTTATCATTTCCTGCTTTGATTGTTCTGCAATTTTCCAATTTGTCCGGTTCATATTATTCTCCCTGTAACACTTCCAATGCATGTGTAACACATTACTTCCAAGCATTGAAACCAGCTTTCCTGTATTATATAATTTAAACCAAAGAGTTACAAGTGTGTCACATTAGAAGATGGAGGCATTTATGAAAAAGATAATTTACTACTTTAGTGGTACAGGAAATAGTCTGAGAACCGCTCGAATTATAGCAGAGGAAATTGGCGGAGCAAAACTAATATCCATGCGGAGCGAACCCGAGGATACCCCTGCTGCAAACGCAGATACAATCGGCTTTGTTTGTCCCGTTTATGAATGGGATGTTCCGAAAACCGTAAAAGCATTTGTGGAGCGGCTTACTGTCAATCCGCAGGGCTATACATTTATGGTGGCGACTTATATTGCTGTGCATGGCAGATGCTTTGAAACGATTAATGCGTCTTTGCAAGAAAAAGGTGCCTGTCTCAATTACGCAAAGGCACTGCGCAGTGTAGCGAGTCAATGTATTGCATACGAACCGTTTCCACCTGAACGGATCATGGTACCTCATGCAGAGAAGAAGTCCAAAAAGATTGGAAAAGAAATTGCTGAGAAAAAATTAAGACCATATCCCGCGATGTCCCCTATTTCTAAGCATTTATATAAAAAAATGATGGTTCCATTCTTAAACGTTCAGCATGAATTTGATAAGGGTTTCTATACATCTGATGCTTGTATTGGATGTGAAATTTGCCGTAAGGTTTGTCCATGTGAAAACATTACTTTTTCAGATAGACGTCCTGCCTGGAACCACGTTTGCGAAGGCTGTAATGCTTGCGTGGTATATTGTCCTGTAAAGGCTATTCAATTCAAAACGCCGGAGGCGTATATAAAGTTAAACAATATTATATCCAGAAGACTTGGCTTGCCCGAAAAACGGACAAGGTACCATAATCCTTATGTGTCGGCAGTAGATTTGATAAAAGATTGGGAAGATATTGCGCCTCAAAAAGAGTAACAGCCAATGTGGACTAATTTAATATTATTGCCTTTAGCCGTCAAACGATATAAAAGAACCGTTGTTTTGGCGGCTGAATAGCCATGTTCATTAAGCGTAGTAGATGCGAAGCGCCGGTTCAGAATTACAAGTCAAAGCCGCTCCACTTCTTTGTAAAAAGCAAACTTTATGCTAAATTATTGACATATGCCCGAAACTAGAGTAATATGGTTGTGGGCATATGCTAATAATCGTTTAGATATATTTATGGGGAGATGATTTCATGGCAGCTAAGATAAGTAAAAGAGCATGTATTGATAGCAACCCGTGCGGGATTGTTTACCCTATTGGTGTGATGGGATATTGTGTTTGCATCAAATATGATGAGGAAACTCGGCAGTTAAGCGGCATGCCCCGCGTCCTAACGAAACACCCTAGGCGCGGCACCGCGGCGATAAAAGAAGGCTCTTAGGAAATGGGTAAAAACAGTCAATCAAGAAAAATGACACCGTCCAGAGAGAATTATTTAAAGGCTATATTGGAACTGTCCTTCGAAAAGGGTAATCGTTCAATAGATATTGCCAATGCCCTTGGTGTCTCAAAGGCTAGTGTAAGCAATATGATGACTGTTCTTGTGGATGAAGGATATGTCATCAAGGAAAAGCATGGCGCCATCACCCTTACAGAGAGCGGAAGGTGTGTCGCTGCCGATATAAAAAGAAGATACGAAATGCTTAAAGAGTTTCTTCATAATATCCTCGGCGTCAAAGCTGCTATAGCCGAAGAGGACGCCTGTCGCATGGAGCATTTGATCAGCTCCGAGACAGCGGAGTGCATAAGTCGGCAGCTCGAGAGGTTGTCCGAATGATGGTATAGAACGGAGCTTCGATAAAAGTAATGGAGGTGGAAATATGCCGGAGCAGCCGAAGAGGTTCATGATGAAAGGGAGCATTTGAGCAAGCAGGCGGAGTTTTTGAAAAAACAGTTTCAACAGGTAAAAAAACGTCTTTCAAGTTTGAATGAAAACAACGAACAAACCTCTACCCCCAAAGAATAAGGCGGGTAGCCATCCCTGCCTTGTTCCGTTGCATATATAATGTTTCGGCAGGTGTAAAGTATACAATATTGACGTATGCCCATAATTATATTAGGATATTAGAAGAACCGGGCAAACAGTTCATAGCAAGTCTGATGAAACGGAGTTGATGTCTTTGGCAAGGCCCACGAAATGGAGAAGGATTGAAAATATCCCCGCCGTCCCATACTTTATCCCTTCGGAGAAAGGTATGGATGAGATACCGGAGAATATATTAAAGCTGGAAGAATTGGAGGCCATTCGCCTAAAAGACCTGGAAGGGCTTGAGCAGAGCGAATGCGCGGAAAAAATGGAGATATCCCGCCCTACCTTTCAGCGAATACTTTTATCAGCAAGAGAGAAAGTTGCGGACAGTTTAGTAAATGGGAAAACCATTCTTATTGAGGGCGGTAATTTTACCCGGCATATCTGCCCGGTAAGTTGCCCGGATTGCGGAAAGGAATGGACGGAGAGTTACGAAAATATGGAAGCCATCAAAAATGGAGAATATGCGTGTCCTGCCTGCGGTTCAAAGAAAATTATCTGTACGCAGAGCTGTAAGGGCAGGTTCTGCCGGGGTCATTGCCGTCGGGGTAGTTGGGGAGGAGAATAATATTTTACATTACATAGCGAAAAAGTAAAGTAAATCAATTAGAACTGCTGATTATCCTGCGAAAATTGCAGCCACGCGTTTACCGGTGGCTGCAATTTTGTCATTCATATTCATCTTCTTGACCACTTGTTTCAAATACTGGGAAGGTACTACTCAAAACATTTACCGATAATGGATGGCCTCCTGCTTACATACTCTGGAGCATTCCATGCATACAATACAATCCTTTTTTAAAATTTCATAATTTCCCTCACGTTTTTCAACTGCTTTTGCTGGGCAGACGCGCATGCACATCCCACAGCGATTGCATAATTCGGGCTGAATCGTCATTGTATATTTTGATTTTTTAGCAGGAAGACTCATAATCGTTCCATAGGGACATAAGTAGCGATGCCATAGCTCTTCGGGGAAAAAGTATGTGAGAAACACTCCTGCCGTAAGCAGGGCAGGAAGAACAGGCAGTTTTTTTCCGGACACCATAGTAATAACGAACACGGCAATAAATAACGTTAAAATAAAAATACGCACCCATGGCCTCGTTATCCATGCAGGAATTTTAGCGTTTTTAATCCGCAATTTCTTTTTAATCCATGCAACACTTCTCATTATGGTATTAATCGGGCAAATCCAACCGCAGTAAACACGCCCTAATAAGAATATAGCGAGGATAGACAGAACAAATAACCCCATCCACAATTGCGCTTGCCCATTTAAAATCAAGAAAACAAAGAGTGTAAGGAACAGGATCTGCAAAGCAAACTGCAAGTGTCTTTTCAACGCTTAGCCCTCCTTATAGTGGCGCGGATTCGGGGCCTTTACGACGAAAAACTCCAAAACAGAATCATTACAGTTGTTTACGTTCATTTTTGTCTGGTATGGGATAGTTATAATCTGGCCGCCGACATATGAATGTGCTTCCTGTTCATCCAGTTTTAGGGTTATTACACCCCTTATTATGATCATATATACATTTGAGTTAGAATAATGCTCCGGCAGGCCCTCGCCCTTTGGCAAAACCATATGGTTGATTAACACCGGGTCGTCATCGATTATCTTTTCTATGTGTTTTGTATCGTCGGTTGAAAAGCTGTATATGTTTTCTAACATGGTAAAAGCCCCTTTCTGTTTTTGTTCTTTTACAGTATACTAAAGACCGGAGAATAAAAAAGTTACCTTGGTAACTCTTTGGGGGGTAGGTCAAAATTCTTATTGATACCTATATTGATGCTTTATTGAATCTAAGCCTTTTTGACTGCTTTTCGCAAACTGAGCTAAGACGTTTGTTTCATTCGACCAATTACAGAATAATTCAGTATGATAAAGGTCAAATCATTCACCTTCAAAATGAAGTATGCTCTGCAATGGATGTCGTGTTAAAAGGCAAAGTAGCGGTTCAAAAAATTGATGAGGAAGGAAGCATACTAAAAATCAATGTATTTTCAGGCGGAAATATTTTAGGTGCGAATCTCTTGTTTTCAAGCAGGAATTTTTATCCCATGACGGTCATTGCCGAATCTCAAGCTGTAATGTTGCATATTTCTAAAGAACTGATATTGGAGTTAAGCCAAACGAATGTCAATTTTATAGCCGGTTTAATGACGGAAATTTCTGATAAAACATTGCTCTTGACCGACAAAATAGATGCTATTTCCTTAAAAACCATCCGACAAAAAATACTCGATTTTTTAAGATATGAATATTCTATTCAAAAGAGCGCTGTCCTTACAATAACCCTATCAAAAAAAGACTTGGCCGAAAGATTTGGTATCCAACGAACATCTTTGAGCAGGGAGCTAAACAAAATTAGAAAAGAAGGTTTGCTGGAATACGATGCAAAAACCATTACGCTTAAAAATATGGATATTATCAAATAGTTCCTTCTTCCCAATTTTAAAGATGATTCAAAAACCTTCGATTTATAAATCAGACCATCCTTTTGACAAGATGGTCTGATTCTTTGTTCATGATAGCTTTCGTCCTTCCACACTAAAAAGAAGTGGGAAAGATATTGACATATGCCCAAAACCGGCGTACAATAACTGTTGTGAGCATAAGACCATAATTCGCCTCAATGGTGTGGGGGTCGTTCTACATGAAAATACATAGCTTTGCGGATAACCGAACGGGAAAGGGCGGCTTTTGGGCCGAGTATGGGCTGTCTCTATTTATTAAATATGAAAGCGCCAACATCTGGATGGAGTCGTTATTGTGACCTCACCGCAGGAACTGGTTTCGATGATTGTAAAAAAGGCATACAATATGGCGAAGCAAGTGAATATCCCCGTTTTGGGACGGTGGAAAATATGAGCTATATAAAATGCTCCGACTGCAGCAAGGAAATCAAATTATTTAGTGAAAGCAATTTAAAGTAAATCACAAAAGATTTGGATATTAATGTTCTGGGCAGAGTCCCCGTCGATCCAGCCGTGGCGCAGTTTGCCGGCAAGGGTGAATTTAAGCGGCTTGACAATGATTATTTATTCGGCGTAGCTGAAAAAATGAAACCCTGCTAAAGAACTGAAAGAACTGAAATGGAGGAAAATAAAATGAAAGTAGTCGTACCGGTAGAAAGCAAGTCTCTGGATGCACCCGTCTGTCCTTCCTTTGGGAGAGCCCCCCTGTTTGCACTGATTGATATGAATCGTGGAACCCATGAATTTTTAGATAATGAAGCCGCTGCAAGCCAGGGCGGGGCCGGAATCAAGGCGGCCCAGGCACTTGTAGACAGTGGAGCTGATGCGCTTATTACCTACCGTTGCGGAGAGAATGCCGCGCAAATCCTAAATGCGGCCGAAGTTAAAATATATAAGGCGCAGGACGGCCCTGTGAAAGACAACATCGAGGCCTTAAAAGACAGAGAGCTTCCTCTGCTGACCAAGATCCATCCCGGCTTTCATGGCCACGGGGGTGGAAAATAATGAGGATTGCCGTGCTCAGCGGCAAAGGCGGGACGGGCAAAACCTTTGTGTCCGTTAATTTATCCTGCGCCGCAAGGCAATCGGTATATGTGGACTGCGATGTGGAGGAGCCCAACGGCCATCTGTTTCTGAAGCCGAAGATTACTTCCAAGACGCCCGTTGCGGTTATGGTTCCGGAAGTGGATATGAAAAAGTGCACCCGTTGCCGGAAGTGTGTGGATTTCTGCAAATACAACGCACTGGCATTGGTCAAAGATAAGATGCTGGTTTTTTACGAGGCGTGCCATTCCTGCGGAGGCTGTGCTCTTTTTTGCCCTACAGGCGCAATCACGGAAAAAGAAAGAGCCATCGGTATTATTGAAGAAGGTGAATCCGATGGTGTCAGAGTTCTCACGGGATATTTGAATACCGGCGAAGCGTCGGGCGTGCCCATTATAAAAGGCTTGCTCGATAAGCTGCCCGAAGATAGCGATATCGTGATCGATTGTCCGCCCGGAAGCGCGTGTATTGTCATGGAAAGCATCCGGGAAGCCGACTATTGCGTGTTGGTTGCCGAGCCGACGTTGTTCGGGGTTCACAACCTATCCATGGTATGCGAACTTGTGAAGCTGTTTAATAAACCATTCGGCGTGGTGCTGAACAAATGCCTGCCTGAAGAAGATCCTGTCGAGCGGTTTTGCGCAGGACATCAGATCAATATTGTTGCAAAAATTTCTTATGACGAGGATCTGGGAAAACTCAATTCCAAAGGACATATCGTGGCGCGTGAGGGCAAGTTGTATCTAAAGTTGTTTGAAAAATTGCTGGAAAGCATAAAAAGAGAGGCGGCGCGATGAAACAGCTTTTGATTCTGAGCGGCAAGGGTGGTACAGGTAAGACTACGGTAGCAAGCGCCTTGATAGAACTCTCTCGCAGCCGTGCTTTTGCAGACTGCGATGTGGATGCCCCCAACCTCCATTTGGTACTGCCTAAGATGCCCGAGCCGGAAACGGCGGATTACTACGGATTCGGTAAAGCGGTCATCGACGCTTCCAAATGTGTCCGCTGCGGATTATGCGAGGAAAGTTGCCGCTTTGAAGCCATCAAGGGTTTTGAGGTTGGAGAATTCGAGTGTGAGGGCTGCGGCGTCTGTGTGGAAATTTGTCCGGTGCAGGCAATTGTTATGCGGGATCATATATCCGGCCAGCAGATGCTTTATCAGGATAGACAAAGTGTGTTTTCTACCGCTAAGCTCAAAATGGGCAGCGGAGCACCGGGCAAACTGGTAACAGCGGTCAAGAAAAGGCTTACCCAGGCAGCGCCTGATGGTGCCCATTTGGCCATTATAGACGGCTCTCCCGGCATCGGTTGCCCCGTTATTGCTTCGATTACCGGCGTCGATGTGGTGCTTATCGTCGCCGAACCGACGATATCGGGCATGCACGACATGAAACGCATCATCGGCACGGCCAAGCATTTTGATGCAGAGTGCATAGTCTGCGTTAATAAGTTCGATGTGAACTTGGTAAACACCAAAGAGATTGAGGACTATTGCGACAGGCTTCAGATTCCCGTTGTCGGCCAGATTCCCTTTGATAATACGGTCGTGCAGGCAGTGAACCGTTGTCAAAGCATCGCCAGTTATCCAGACAGCCCTGCTGGGAAGGCTGTGATAGCTATATGGGGAAATATCTATACCAACTATTTGCGGGGTGGAGCCGGTTGAAGTGAGAAAACGGGAGTGCAATATTACGACGGCTAACCATAATAAAGCTGTAAAGGAGAAAATCATTATGAAAATCGCGGTTGCAAGCGACGGCAAACTGGTAACGGAACATTTCGGTCATTGTGAGGGTTTTGCCATCTTTGAGGATGAAAACAATCAGATCAAACGCGAGGAGTTTGTCCCAAATCCCGGACACAGGCCCGGATTTTTGCCGGTATTCCTTCATGAAAAGGGAGTGGAGGTCATTATTTCCGGGGGCATGGGCCAAGGCGCGATTGATATTTTTAATGATAAAGGGATTGAAGTCATCGTTGGGGCACAGGGAAACACCGAAGCTGCTGTCAAAAGTTATCTGAATGGCGAACTAAAATCGACCGGCTCCGTATGCCATGAACACCAGCATCACGACGAATGCGAAAAATAGCTTCCTTCCAACGAGAGTCGATTTTTCCCATTATATTTGCTATGCTATAAGCTATGCGGGGGGGATTCTTCGGAGTTGAGAAGGTAAAACCTGACCCTTTGAACCTGTCGGTTTAAACCAACGTAGGAAGGCGGATTATCCATTTTGAGGATAAGTGCGCTTCAACTTTTACGCGAAATGCCCTATTTTCATATAGGGGTGCTGTCCGTTTCATCGGAGAGCATCCCTGTATTTTTTAAAAGGGGTTCAAGTATGAACAATCAGCTAATCTGTTATATATTCGGTACCGGAGGATACCACGCTCCATCACCAATCAGGCCCTGTTCTGGCGATTTAGTTATCGTTGCGGACGGAGGAAGCTTATACACCGAACAGTACCCAAATTGCTGTAGACCTCGTGTTGGGTGATTTCGATTCATTATCTGCGCCGTCTCCGTAAGATCCCGAGGCAATGGTTTTGCCACAGGAAAAGGATGACACCGATACGGCGGCTCTTCGAGAAAGCTGGCAGCGCAGTTTCCAAATTCTCATATTTACGGAGCTGTCGGTGATCGCCTTGACCGCATCCTGGCAAATACCAATGCATTGCAGCCCGCGTCGCAGGAAACACTTATCGGGCGATATAATTCCAAAACGTGCGCGCTGGTATCATCGCGAAACAGATTGTTGAGGGTTTTGATGAAAGATGCTCTTTCGGAGTTTTAGGTATTGGACGAAGAATGGATAAAGTTGGAGCAGAAACATATGGTAAGCAGCCTTGAAAGTTGCTGAATTAGAGCCTGTCCTCTCTAGCGAAGGGCAGGTCCCTTCCGACCTATTCAAATCCTATTTGTTGGTATGGCATATCGAGCCGTTTGCCTTTGAGAAACCATGGTGTTGCTACTGTAGGAGCTTAGAGCTGAAAGTATACGAATAATTCGAGCCTTTGTATGGGAAATAACTTTTGGTCTTGTATCAATCGTTAGATCGTTTTATTGATAAAGGAGCAGATCATATTCCGATGCGAAAGAAAGGCAACCAAAACGAGCTATGAGTCTATAAATCCTTCCGAAATAATACATTGCGAATATTTGCAATATGCTTAACTTGGTAGTATAATAATGGCAATATTTTGGGGGTGGTATGGAGCATGGAGTATATTACCGTGAAGGAAGCCGGTGAAAAATGGGGGCTTGGAATAAGAATTGTAACACTATACTGTACCGAGGGAAGAATAAACGGGGCGGTGAAAAAAGGCAACCTGTGGCTTATTCCTGAAGATGCCGTTAAACCGGAGGATAGAAGACGAAAAAAAGCCCTGCCTAAAGAAGAAAAGAAACCAGCGATATCTAAAGATATATATGACCTATATGAACAAAGAAAGCATGAGGGTGCATGGCCCTTTGAGTCGCTGTATGAAAATAAAGAGTTGTTTGCCCAGATCGTGAAGGAGTTTCCCTACCCTATGCACATCTGTGCGCCGGACGGCACGATGCTTTTTGCAAACAAAGAGTATCTGAAGTTTGCTAAGATATCAAATCCGGAAAGAATATATAAGAAACACAATGTTTTGCTCAATCCCAATCTCGAACGATGGGGAATAAAGGACTTTGTTGTGCGGGCGTTCCAAGGCGAAGCCGTTCACGTGCATGATATCAAAGTTCCATATCAGGAAATCATCGAGCGGTTGGGAGACGACAAGGAGTTTGTTTACGAAAGCCTGTTCCACAACATGACCGCCCTGCCTATACGAGACAGCAATAATCAATTGTTATTTGTTGTATTTATTTTCATCACCTCCAGATCTTATCAGGACAGAGAAGAAATTGTAAAAGGCAAGGAATACATAGACGACCACTGGAAAGAGGACTTTGAAATAGATAAACTGGCGGATATCGTTCACATGAGCAGGCATCATTATGCCCGTTTATTTAAACAGCATACGGGAATAACGCCCTACAGCTATTATCAGAGTGTAAAGTTTGACAAGCTCAAAAACATGCTGTGCAATACCAGTCTAACCATCACCCAGGTGTTTGAGCAATGCGGCGTGGATTATGACGGTAATTTAGCTAAGAGATTTAAACAGTATTTGGGCATGACACCATCCCAATACCGGACTATGATGACCAAAGAGTAGTAAATTTAACAAAAAGACCTCCGACCGGATTGGTTTTGGAGGTCTTTTGTTGCTTCAACATGACGAAAATCACCGGATATTTAGCATTGATTAACTATTCTGTAGCCCGTAATTTACGTATAATTAAGTTGCGTAGGTGTGTAAAAAGGAACATACAGAGAAATTAATAAAATTTGCTCCGGTGCAGCCATAGTATTTCGTCGAAACAAGAACAAAACCGCTTATGATATGGTGATAAACACTGTATCAGTTCTAAGATAACACAGCTACCAAGATACCGACACAATAAGGAGGATAACCCATGCAGACAATCAAAAGACTTTTGGTGCTCTTGCTTATCGCGGCCTTAACGGTTACACAGCTGCCTGTAACGGCACTTGCCACCGGTACGGTTGAATCCGAACTGGATAATGATACTTTTGGTGAAAGCAGCGAGATTATCGCTTTCGATACGTTGCCGGAGGAAACGGCAAACCAAACGGTAGCGTTAGGTTCCTCTCTGGAGGACTTGGATTTACCGAACGCCCTAAATGCTACCGTGCGCGTGATAGCCGAGGATACAGAAGCACCCGAGCCGGAGTCGGATAACGAAACGGTGCGGGATTCTGGCAAGCCGCAGCAGGAACCCTCTGACCCTGCTGCCGATGCTGGCAACGAGGGCGAGGGGCAGCCGGTGGTGGACGGTGAGCAATCGGAGCATGAACCGGAGAAAGCTCCTGCTGCGCCGGAAACGAAAGAAATGGATATATCGGTGCCTGTGGAGTGGGTAGCCTCCCCTGAGTATGACAGCGAACAGGCCGATACTTACACCTTCACCGCGCAAATATCGGGATATACCCTTAGCGCCGAACCGCCTGATATTATTGTCACGATGGGCGAAGCGGTAATGGCTGCGGCAGCCCCCCGCGCGAGCGCTGTCTGCATTGTCAATGAGGTGGATTATACCGATTCCGACAGTGCCATCAAGACAGCTGTTGCTGATGGAGGAACTTTGACGCTGCTGCAGAATATCACCTATAACAATATAATAGTCTTGGGAGATGAATATGGATGGAATTCTAGAGAGCTCACAATCAATCTAAACGGTTATACGCTTACTATCAACGAAGCAATATATATAAAAAAATCTTCAAAGCTTATACTTAAGGGAGAGAATCTCGGCCAGGCGGAATTAAATGTTATCAGCACATCAAACCAATATCCTGCGGTTAATCTTTCACACACGGCTGAGGCAAACATCTCTAATATTTCCTCGACCGGGCACTATGGCGCTTGGCTTGACTATCAAAGCGTATTAAACGTTTCCGGGAATGTTCAGGCCAAATACACCGGTGTACTTATTGAAAACTCCGACAACAAGCTGCGCGTTGGAGGAAATATCATAGTTTCAGATGCCAACTATGGCATCAATGCCACCGGTAATGAGTATCAAACTATTAATTACAATGATATTCTGATAGACGGAGATGTTCGCGTGACTGGCTCTAAATATGTTGTGGGAGTATACTCAACGATGAACCCAAATACCACAATAAACGGCGGAATTTATGTGCAGGGAGGGGATGGTTCCGCTGCGATTATGATGGGCAAATATGAAGATGCTTATAAACAATTCCTTGGCGCGGGGACATACAATCCGGACACCGGATATTTTGATTATACTTACTACGCAAGCAACTTAATCCACGTCAAAGGCCACGTGCTGACTGCCGAGGCGGGCATCGGCGGCACGATAACTGGGGGCATTAACGGCCCTTATGAAGGCGGCCGGGTTGTCAATCTTTCCACAACGCCCGCTAATAATCATTATACCTTCCATAACTGGATAAGCACTAACGGCGGAACCTTTACAAACAGCAACGCCGCTTTTACAACCTTTATCATGCCGTCGGCCGACACGACGGTCACGGCGAATTTCACTGTGGACAACACCCCACCCGTCCGCAAAGTCGGTGTTCAGGCGATAGCTTCGTCGAGCATAGTATACGGAGACACCTATACGCTTAACTTGTCTGATATTTTCACCGATGCCGATGGGGATACCCTAAACTACAAGGTTTCGCTAAACGGCGCACCCGCTGTTGACATATCTTCACCTTATACTTATACGCCTGCAAAGGCGGGCACAACCACGCATAAATTTCTCGCATACGACGGCTACGGCGGATACACAAACGATAGCAACAGATACTCGGGAACCTTGACGACGGTGACAAAGGCACCGTCCATTTCGGATTTAACATATGAGCTTGCCGCCAAATCCTATAACGGCTTAGCGCAGCCAGTTACGGTAACCGCTGCACCGGGCATAAGCGGGCTGGGCGAAATTACGGTCAAATACAACGGCAGCACTACCGCGCCCAAAGACAAAGGCACATACGCCGTTACGGTGAGCATTGCGGAGGGCACAAACTATGCCGCATCAACCACGGATTTTGAGCTTGGCAACTACACCATCAACAAGGCGGAACTCACCGCAACCGGCATCGCAGCGAAAACTTATGACGGTACAACCGATGCAAGCGGGCTTGCGTTGACATTCAGTGGACTAAAGAACGGCGAATCGCTTACATTGAACACCGATTACACCGTTACCGGCGCACAGTTTGACAGCGCAGACGCAGGCAGCGACAAGACGTTAAGCGCTACGGTCGCACTCGTAAGTAACGGATCAATGTCAAGAAACTACTCCTTGGCAAGCGGAAATCTGTCTTTAACTGGGCGGATCATCAGCAAAGCAACCACAACAGGCGTGCCCCAAACCGTTGAAGCAGTCAAAGGTTATGCGAAGAATCACGATTTCGACTTAACCACCCTTTTGCCTGATGTGACCGGTGCGCTGGGAACAGTTGCCTATACGCCGGTTATCACCCAAAACGACGATGGCGTATTGAATACCATCAGTTACACCTCCGGCAGTACCCTCCCCCTTCCTGTGCAAGCGGTGGCCGATTCAGGCAAAACTGCAGTCGTTACAGTAACTATAAAAAGCGATAATTACAATGATTTTACTGCCACGATAACTGTAGAAACCGTAGAAAAGACCCCTGTCAGCATTTCGGGAATCAGCATGACAGGCGGTGTGTATAACGGCACTCCCTATTCGTATACGGGAACGCCCGCTTTCAATCATAGTGTGAGTGGTTTACCGGTTAGCATCACGGCCTATGATGTGTTGTATACCTCCACAGACGGCGGCGGGTATTCCGGCACGAACGCGCCGGCAAATGCGGGCGATTACAAGCTGATGATTTCGGTGTCCGACAGCGACCTGTTGTACACAGGAAGTGAAAGCTTTGGCTTTACGATTGAACAACGACCGATTACGGTCAAGGCAGACGACAAGAGCATGAGCAGGGGCGGCACACTGCCGGTCTTTACCTATAAGGTGGATGGTCAGCTTTCCGGTGAGTCTGCACTAGTAGGAATACCCGCCCTTGCCAGCACTGGTGACGGAAAAGCAGCAGGCAGCTATCCTATTACAGTAGATTTAGCAGGAGTAAGTTATCACTCAAACTACAAGGCTGCAACCCCGGCGTCTGTAAGCGGTACGCTGAAGGTTAACAATTCTTCCTCGGGCAGCAGCTCAGGCAGCGGCGACGGTTCATCCTCCGGCTCGACACAATCCCAAAGCTTCTCAACAGCCACCAACAACACGGGCATCGGCATTGACACAAGCGGCTTTAACCTGCCCGACGGCATAACGCTCGTTTCCCCGCACATCTACGGCCTGCCCACATCCAAAACCGGCAGAGCGTGGACACTGCTGCTCACCCGCGCACCCGCATCGGTAGGCAGGGGAGGCGTGCTTGGCGGCAGAAGCTATCTTGCGCTGTACGAGTTCAAGCTGCTTGACGAAAACGGCAAGCCGGTGCATAATATCGGCTGGACGACCATTCGCCTGCCGATACCGGAGGGCGCAAACCCCGACAGCCTGATGGTGCTGTACTACGACGAAAAAACACGCTCGTTTACCAACATGGGCGCACAGGTTGAAAACGGCTACCTTGTCTTCCGCACTCCGCACTTCAGCTACTACATGGTGACGGGCGTGTCAGAGAATGTTCCGGCCATCCCCGAAACGGGCGGCGGAATGGGCGTACAAGAAAGGCTGAGATTACTGCCCGCAGCCTTCGAAAAAATAAGACACACACAGCGATCGCCATTATTGGCATTATCCCCTCGGCGGCACTGATTACCGGAGTTGCTGCAGTTATATCCTTGTTGCGGGATTATCTTATCAGATTATTGATATAATGATGAGAACTGAAAAGGTCCAGTAATACTGGGCCTTTTCGCCTTAAAGGCGTTATTTTAAGCCTTTCTTGCACCATTCCGCGTCATGATGTACCAGAGGTCTTTCTGCCTCTTGTCTTGCGTGCCATAGTTTATGGAACGAGTCATAGTGCACCAAACATGAGATTACCCCGCTGTCAGCCGGTTTGCTCCGGTACGCAGCGGGGCTTTTGTGTTCTTCTAACCGACGAAAATCGAAAACATACCCGTTAAGGCCATTTCGCGAAAATATGCATCCTCTCCGAACTTATCACGATAGTTTAAGTATCGAAAATAGCTTTTAGGTTTTAGAAAAACAGCAAATAGATGTAGAATAATTCTAAGCTGGCGGCTCGATCCGCTTATCGTTACCAAAGAGGATAAACCGCAAATTTAAAATGTATTGTGGAACAGATGAGAGCGGGAAGAAGGTATCAGATATCTAAGCTCAGGTTTTCTGCAAGCCGGTCCTTTTTCCAATCATGTTTTGCATTAAATCGCGCAATATTGGAAGATGGATTGACCATATGTAATTAAATTGGTATAATTACCGAGGTAGAGTAATGGAAAGGGAGTGAGCCAATGGACGGCGATTCTCGAAGTCAGCTAAATAATTCTCAACCCCTAGTACAGAAACACACCCAGATTGGTTGGTATTTTATGCGGGCTGTTGTCTATGGCTTATTTATAGCGATGGACTAATTTTACTGTGCATTAAATGCCGCCTTCCTAGGGCGGCATTTTTATTGCCTATATGTGTTTTCACTGGGGAATCCTAAAAAAGAAAGGAATGATTCCAGTGAGCTTTATAAAAAGAAAAAAACTGAACAGTCAAACCCACAAGAATAAACAGGATATTGAAAAACGCCTTTATTCTTATGCCTTTCTAACGGTAGAGGAACTATTTGCGCACCTCTCTACTGCGCAGGCAGGTCTTACTAGCGACGAAGTAGAAAGCAGACAGGGCGAGTTCGGCAAAAACATCATTACGGCAGGCAATAAAAACACGACACTACACAGGATAAGAGAAGCAGTTGTTAACCCTTTCAATATTATTCTACTTCTCATTGCCGCGATCACTTATTTTACGGATGTTGTTATGTCATCGCAGCCCGACTATCTGACCGCCATTATTGTATTATCATTGGTACTTCTGGCCAGCACAGTTGCCTTTGTTCAGAGTCAGCGTTCTAACAATGCGGCCGAAAGTCTTTCGAAAATGATCTCCAATAAAGCCGAGGTCTGGCGGGATGGAACCTTGGCTGAAATCCCTATGGATGAGATCGTGCCCGGTGATATCGTGCGGCTTTCCGCAGGCGATATGCTGCCTGCGGATGTTCGTTTTTTGAGTTCGAAAGATACATTCGTTGCACAAGCAGCTCTGACGGGCGAATCAAACCCTGTAGAAAAATTCAGTGACATAGCAAACTCGTCTGACGACGGGCTAACTGATTTGCAAAATATCGGTTTTATGGGCTCTAATATTGTAAGCGGAAGTGCCACAGCCGTTGTGCTGGCAATCGGCAATGGCACATATTTCGGCTCTATGGCCAAATCTCTTTCCGGCGATAAGGCGCAAACAAGCTTTGAACGGGGTGTGAGCTCGGTCAGTCGTCTTTTGGTGCGCATGATGCTGGTAATGGTTCCTGCCGTATTTCTGATCAACGGGCTTGCGAAGGGCGAATGGTCAAGTGCCCTGCTGTTTTCCATCAGCGTTGCGGTAGGGCTTACACCGGAAATGCTGCCTGTAATTATGACCTCAACCCTGGCAAAAGGTGCAGTTTCCATGTCAAAACACAAGGTAATTGTCCGCACCCTTGGCGCAATTCAGACTTTTGGAGAAATGGATGTCCTTTGCACCGATAAAACGGGGACGTTGACTGAGGATAAGATTGTGCTGGAAAGGTATATGAACCTGCATGGTGAGGATGATACCCGCATTCTGCGCCATGCTTATCTCAACAGCTATTTTCAGACGGGTCTTAAAAATTTGATTGACCTTGCCATCATCAATAGAGCTGTACACAATGGCCTTGAGGCTATACTGGACAGTTACAGCCGTGTTGATGAAATTCCATTTGATTTTTCCCGCCGTAGAATGAGCGTAGTCTTGACGGATAAAAGCGGTAAGCGTCAGCTCATCACCAAGGGTGCAGTGGAAGAGATTATTGCCATTTCGTCTTTTGTGGAAATGCAGGGGCGTGTCCTGCCGATGGATGAAAAAACACGCCGTACTGCCCTTGATGTATACAATAAACACAATACTGATGGTCTGCGGATGATTGCGGTTGCGCAGAAAAATGAAGTGCCTGATAGTGACACCTTTAGTGTGGCTGATGAACAGGATATGGTTTTAATCGGTTTTGTGGGCTTTCTCGACCCGCCGAAAGAGAGTGCGGGTGCTGCTATTGCCGCCTTAAAAGAGCATGGTGTGCGCACCGTTGTTCTCACCGGAGACAGCGAAGGTGTGGCCATCAAGGTATGCGGCAAGGTGGGTGTAAAAACCTCTTCACTCTTAACGGGAAGCGATGTTGAGCGCATGGATGATGCCTCACTTTTTAATGCGGTAAAATCCTGCGATGTTTTTGCCAAGCTTTCACCCTCCCAGAAGAAGCGGGTGGTAAAGGTATTTCAAACTGCAGGACATACCGTCGGCTATATGGGTGATGGTATTAACGATGCGCCTGCGCTGCACCAAGCCGATGTAGGCATTTCCGTTGACAGCGCTGTCGATATTGCCAAAGAAACTGCTGACATCATTTTGCTGGAGAAGGATTTGATGGTGCTTGAGGAAGGCATTATCGAAGGCCGCAGCATTTTTGGCAATATTATGAAATATATTAAAATGGCAGTAAGCGGAAACTTCGGCAATATGATATCGGTAATTATAGCCAGTATTTTTCTCCCGTTTCTACCGATGCTGCCGGTACAAATACTGACGCAAAACTTGCTGTGCGATTTTTCACAAATGGGAATGCCTTTTGATAGGGTGGACGATGAATATATTAAAAAACCTCGTAAATGGGAAGCACAGTCTATCAAGTCATTTATGACCTATATGGGATCACTTAGTTCGGTATTTGACGTTCTTTGCTTTGCGGTTATGTGGTGGGCGATTGGTGCAAACACTGTCGAATTATCACCAATATTTCAATGCGGATGGTTCGTATTTGGAACGGTATCACAAGTTCTGGTTATTCATATGATTCGAACAGCTAAAGTGCCCTTTTTGCAAAGCAGGCCATCCGCCCCGCTGCTTGTATCTACCGCAATGGTCGCTATCTTTTCTATTGTGGTTGGGTTTAGCCATTTCGCAATCGGTATTGATATGATGCCCCTGCCGCTATCGTTCGCACCCTGGCTTGTACTTATTCTTGCAGGGTATTTTCTCTCCTCTCAATGGATCAAAAAGTTTTATATCAGACGGTATGGTGAATGGTTATAGGGTGCGGTAATATCTTTCTAGCATTGAGGTGTGCATAAACACTGGAAATGCAATGGAAGTTGGCAAACAGATACAAACCCTATCCGTCTAGTAAAAATCCACCCGTATAGCGGGTGGATTTTTATTGTTAAAGCGTCTCTTGCACTGACATCCGTCAAACCGCATACAGAACATACTCGGTAGGCAGCAGCGGATTGCCGTAGTAGCGCAGATAGAACTTATAGGTGGGGTCCGTTTCGTCGATGATGCGTGCAAGCCGCCACATATCCTTGTGGTTGTGGTAAGCGGCCAATGCAAGCTTGGGGTGGCTTTCAGCTATCTTTTTGCGGCAGCCAAGCAGCGCCTGCTCCTCCGCACCCTCAATGTCCATCTTGATAAAGGTGACGGGTTCGTCAATGTCGTCATCAATGGTCACCGTCGGCACCGCGACATTACCCGTTTCGGACAGGGTTTTGACCGAGGATGCCGCCGCGTCGGGCAGATAGAGCGTTCCTGCCCTGTCACTTGCGCCGCATGCGCGCACGACGATGTTGCTTAGATGAAACAGCTCGATGTTCTTGTGGATATACCCGACATTCTCGGGCACGATTTCGTAGCAGTAGATGCGTTTATAACAGTCCTTGCCATAGGTATTTGTGTAATCTACCATCGTATCGCCGATATACGCTCCGATATCTACAAGCACCTCGTTTTTATCGCATCGTATTAAATCAAGGTCAAAATACTGCCCGAAGTATTTATCCTTAAGCAAATCAGTCTTTTGATAGTCGCACGAAAGCCAAAACGACAGGATATTGTACAGTACCCGTTTGGAGCGATAGTCCGCCAGCTTGCCGTACAGCCAAATAAAATCCTCGCGATGCTCGGTAAACGCCTGTGCGCGGTTTTCTACAAGCTCCCACACCCCGATATCGGGGTGCAGCTCCCCCCACATCTTATATTTATTGTAATAGTTCACAGTCGCAGTGTAGTTATGCTTTTCTTTACCTTCAAAATACCGCAGGTTTTGTTTAACGGCGTCACACATCTGGGTAAAGCTACGCGCTCCGGCAAACGCCATCAGCGCATCGAATTCCTGATCCAATGATGTTTTTAGGTCTATGTTGCCGCCCTTCCTTCTGGGGGACACCTGCTTTTTGGGAGAATCGGTTTTTCGGGTCAAGCCCATCACCGCCATATCGTAGTATCTATCCATCCTATTCGCTCACCGCGGTACACGTGAATGGGCCGGAAAGAAAAAGTGACAGTAACGATACCGCTGCCTTTTAAAACATGACTTTTCAATTGTGTCAGCCGTTTCAATTTTGTCGTAAATTGCCTCAACAGGGGATGATGCAACCACCCATTCTTACAGTAATGCGTTTTCACAGCACTCATCCTCCAAAACTTGGATTTCGTGTGGTGCCACTATATCATGTTTGCGTTGATTATTGTATTTTATAATATGACGTACTGTTGTCAGATTATATGTGGTATCATAATAAAGAAGTCACAGCTTGGTGAGGTGCCTTAACCTATGAAAAAAACAACTAAGTCTGCAATAAAACCGTATGAAGAGATTGCGCCGCTCCTTGGTACATCAAAGGCCGCCTGGGAAAAACTCGTGGGTTATATCCGTGTCTTTTATATGATGAATGAACTTTGGGACGAAGGTAAGCCCGACAGTAGTTATTGTAATGCATTGAAGTTTCGCTACGGCAGTAAAACGCTTGTTACATTGTATGTGCGCGATGGTTTTTTTAAAGTAAACCTTGTCTTTGGAAAAGGCGAGCGGGCGAAATTTGAAGAACAACAAGCAACGTTTCCAGCGTACCTTCGCAAACTTTACGCCGATACGCAAAGCTATCATGACGGTAAATGGCTGTGGATAGATGTGAGGGATTCCGTGATAATTGATGACATTATTCGCTTGCTTCATATTAAGCGTAAACCAAACCGTAAATCTGCCGTGATAAGCTTTTCACCTCAATCCGAACGATGCACAAATCGCTGCGATATTTGTCTGTTGTATCTTAACAATAATGAAACACAAGATGAGCGTTTTGAATTTCACAAAGGCGATTACAGGTGCTGTCATGCGGCCGATCCGGATAAAGGGAACAACGATTCTTCTAACATTTGCGACGGGCGTCGTGATAATTGTGAAGTTGTGCGTTGCGCTGCCGAAAAAGGACTAAGTGACTGCAGCCAGTGTAACTATCATGCCTGCAATATTAACACTAATAATTTTATCAATCCGGGACGATGCGATTTAGGATTGACCGCCGAGGATGTTACCCGGCTTATCATTCCTGATTGTGGAATGGAATGACTTTACAGACAGGAGGACTATAAATTAAGGACGGCAAAATCACGAATACTTTAACCCTTATGGGGGAACGGTTTGGTCATGATGCGTTGCTTTCATTGGCGATAATGGATGGTACCCGCCCCGCCGTTCGCATTGCGAACAGCTATTATGAAGGCGGACCATTTTACACTGTTACTTACGCGCTCCCGAACAATATGAAGCAGATTGAAAGGAACCCAGAGGTTGCCGTCTGCGGGGAATGGTTCACAGCCAACGGCATCGGAGAGAATATCGGGCATCCGCGTGATGAGAAGAACGCGGAGATTATGTCAAAGCGAAGGACGGTGTTTGCTGAGTGGTACGACAACGGTCACACCAAAGAAAGCAATCCGCATACTTGCATTCTTCGTGTTCGTCTGACGGAGGGTGTGCTGTTTTACAACGGCAAGAAATACGAGATTGGTTTTTAAAGGCAGTTATAGATTGATTTCTTGCGGGTTCGAATCGGCCTTTTTGGTGAAGTTCGTCGAAGCAGTGGGCAATCGATATGCGTGCAAAGGTACAAGCAGATGAAGCCACATTGAATGCTTGCGATGCACCAACGGCGGTATGAGCAGCTGGTGGAGTAGAAAATCATAGCGAGGTTAAGGTGCAAAGAAATATCTGCACAAACGGCGCAGCGCCCCCCCGATGAGGGGGGCGCTGCGTGTATTTCGGTTAAAGCTTCAACGGTCAGCGCAAAAAACGGGCACCGTTGCTTGTCGTGCTGTCTCCTCCGATAAAAACCTCGAATTCACCCGGCTCCACAACGTGGTTCATATGGATATCGTACACCTTCAGGCTCTCCTCCGTGATGGTGAAGGCAATCGTTGTACTCTCACCAGTCTCCAGCGTGACCTTTTCAAAGCCCTTGAGCTCGCGCACGGGGCGTACGACGCTACCGACAAGGTCACGAAGGTACATCTGTACGGTTTCGGTTCCCTTGCAGGGTCCTGCGTTGGTTACGGTTACGGAAGCAGTCAGCGCGCCGCCCGGAACAATCACGTCGCAGTCAAGGGTGACAGGCGAGTATTCAAATGAAGTATACGAAAGGCCATAGCCAAACGGATACAGCGGTTCGTTGGGAATGTCCTGATAATGGCTGAGGAAACGACGGTAGGGAAGATCCCTCTGGTCGGGCCTTCCGGTGCAAAATTCACTGTAAAACACCGGAATCTGCCCAACACTGACGGGAATGGACATGGAGAGCTTTCCCTCCGGCACGCATTCGCCGAAAAGAACGTCTGCCAGTGCGTTTCCGCCTTCCGTTCCGGGGAACCACGCGAGCAGCACGGATTTTGCCCGTGCGCATTCTTCACGAAGCTCCATCGGCCTGCCACTGAATACGAGGAGCACGACGTTCTTATTCACCGCGTGAACCGCGTCAAACAGCCTGCGCTGCTGAACAGGCAGGCGCAGATCGGCATAGCTTCCCCCTTCACCCGTTTGATGCGGGTGTTCACCAAGACAGAGGATGACAATGTCTGCTGCTTTCGCGGTTTCTACGGCATGCAGAAGCGCAGCTTTCTCTTGCTCCGCATCCATGTCCGGCGGGATGATACCGCCGAAGCCCGATAAGCTTTCATTTGCGGGGAGGATGCCGCATCCCGCGGCGAATGCCGCTTCAATACCTTTGGCTTCAACCCCCTCGCGAAGGTTGACCGTATCCTCCTCTCTTCCGAGCAAGGACCATGCGCCGAACAGCCATCGGCTCTGCGCGTACGGTCCGATGAAAGCGAGCTTTTTCCCCTGAGGTGGGAGCGGCAGCAGATTCTCTGCGTTTTTCAGCAAAACAAAGGTCTTGGCGGCCAGCCTTCGCGCGGCAGCACGATGCTGTGCACAAAGCGAATATATCTTTGCCTTTTCTTCGGAGGCATCGCGATAGGGGTCCTCAAATAATCCGAGGCGGTTTTTGAGCTCAAGAACACGCAAAACGGCTTCATCAACCAGCGCTTCGGAAATCTCACCGTCCTGCACCAGACGTTCAAGCTGCTGCATGTAAACGGGTGTGCCCATGTCAATATCCACGCCCGCGCGGATAGCAAGTTTTGCCGCTTCGCGTTCATCTGCTGCCACACCGTGCGGAATCAGCTCCCTTATTGCCGCGTAATCGGAGATTAACACGCCGTCAAACCCCATTTCGCCGCGCAGAATATCCCGGAGCAACTGTTCGTCCCCGGTTGCGGGAACACGGTTCATGGAGTGAAACGCCGTCATGACCAAGGCGGCACCCGCGTCGATTGCCGCGGCATAGCCGGGGAGAAAAGCCTCCCGGAGCGTCCGCTCCGAAAGCTCGACGTTGTTGTATTCACGGCCACCGCACGGCATACCGTAACCGGCAAAGTGCTTCACGCAGGCAGCAATGCTTCCGGAGGCCTTAAGGTCACTACCCTGATAACCGTGTACGGCGGCAGCGGCAAGCTCGCCGTTTAGATAGGAATCCTCTCCCGTCGATTCCATAACCCGCCCCCAGCGGGGGTCGCGAACAAGATCCACCATCGGCGAGAACGTAACATGCTGTCCGGCAAAAGAGGCCTCTTTTGCTGCGATGGCAGCGGCCTCCCGTACGCCTTCGCGGCTGAAGCTGCAGCCCTGTGCAAGCGGGATGGGAAAGATGGTTTGGTAGCCGTTGATGACATCAAGCATGACGAGCAGGGGAATCTTGTGCGGTTGTCGTTGCATGGCCTGCGCTTGCAATGTGCGCACAGCAGCCGCTCCGTGCAGATTCAAAACCGAGCCGCACAGAGCAAGGTCCTCGCTGTCAAAGCCTGCAGCCTCCATCGGGCCGGTCACGGGCATTCCGTTGGCAAAAAAGGAGCCGTCAAGCTGTAAAAGCTGTCCGATTTTTTCCTTCAGCGACATATCCTTTAGCAGTACAAGAAGCTGATTGTTTGTCATATGTAGTCTCCTTTCAATCGAAATATGGAAAGATATTGTGATATCTCATTCGGCTATGTCGGGTTCCAGACCTTTTTCTTATAGTATAAAAAGCTGGCAATCAGAATTATTACGGAAATCATCGACCCTGCAGGCGCTGCAAAGCCCATGTGCCACAGTGTGGTACCGGGAATCCTGCTGATAATATAAGATAAGGGTATTCTCCCCAAGAAGGCGGCTACAATAACATGCGACATGCAGATAAACGATTTGCCGTTTCCAATAAAAAACGCATTCATGCAGATGGAAATGCCAAGCAGGACGCAATCGATTGAGTAGGTGCGAAGATAAAGCGCCGCAGTCTCGACAACCTCCGGATTGTTAATCAGAAGGGCGGTGAACATCTGAGGAGCAATCTGGCTTAACACAAAGACCACAATGCCTGTGCCCACGCAGATCTTCATGCCCCAGAACAGGGACTGCTCTGCGCGATCCCGTCTGCCCGCGCCCAGATTCTGAGCCGTCATGACGGAAATAGCCGATCCAACAGAGGATGGAATCAGCAGGGCAAAGCCCACAATCGTCTCGGTTACACCCGCCGCTGCGGATGCGATAAGCCCGCCAGTGTTGATGATGGCAGTAACAATCAGGTAAGAAATATTGCGCTGCAGATAATAGAGCACCATCGGCAAACCAATTTTCAAAATACTGCCGGTGGTGACTTTATCCAGCACCAAATCGCTGCGGCTGATCCGCAGTTTTGCCTTGCCGAAACGAAGATGCCATACGCCCAGCCCAAAGCTGATCCCCTGCGAAATAACGGTGGAGATTGCCGCTCCCGTGGCCCCCATTCCGAGATGGCCAACAATAAGCAGATCAAAGAGAAGGTGAAATACGCTGGCAATGGCGATAAACAGCAGCGGCGTTTTGGCATCGCCAAAGCCGTGATAGATCTCACATACAATATTATAACCGACAATAAAGGGAATGCCAAGACCACAGATTAGCAGATAGGAGGATGCGCCTGCCACGGCTTCGGCTGGCGTTTGCATCGCACGCACGATAAAGGAGTTACCGAACACGACGATGCCGATAAGAGCCGCTGCCAAAAAGCTGAGGATGGTTGTGGTGTTACCAATCACTTTTCGGACACTCGCCATATCCTTTTCTCCTGTTTTTCTGCCGACGAGAACCGTAATGCTGTTGCAGAATCCAAGGCAAACCATCAAAATCGTGTTCATGACCTGACTGCCGGTGGCAATGGCAGATACGTCAGAGGCTGCGGCGAAATGCCCCACAACCGCCATGTCTACAGCGCCATAAAGATTTTCCAAGATGTAGGTTAGAAGAAAAGGGAGAGAGAAGCGCACAAGCGTGCCTTTAATCTCCCCCTCAATTAAATTTGTTTCTTTCAAGGGATGCTCACACCTCCAAAAAGCGGGGTACTTCAAATATGACGCCTCGCGCCAGCAGGTATTCTAGGATCTGTTGATAGTAGAATGGCACGATCTCGTTACTGATATCGTGGTCATGAATGAGCAGGATGTGGTGCAAATTGTCTTGGGGTGGGCAGGCCGCTTCATCTGCGAGAAAGCCGTCGATGCTCGTAAAGACATCGTGCATCGTAAACTCCTGTTTCTGCAGTTGCCATTCGCCGGAATCAAATGTAGCGGCGATGTCAATCCGGCGGTCAAAGCCATTTCGCTGATACGAGGTATTGCGGATGAGACGGTCATCCAGCTTTTTAAATCCATTTTCGCGCAGATATTGCTGCAAGCGGTGCGCTTTATCTCCGCCGGCCGCACCGTAGGGGAAGCGAAATAATTTAGTTCGCCGCGGGATTTTGGCAGCCGCGTGCAGCCAGCCGAGCATCTTCTCCTGTTTCTCGATTTCCGCAACGCACTCCGCGTAGGAAATCTCGTCGAAGTTGGGATGGGAGTAACTATGGTTTCCCACAACAGCTCCCTGCCGCAGCGCGTAGACCCCGTTTTCAAAATGCTCCTCCAGCATTTCACCAAGAAAAAACAATACGGGAATGATATCATGGGCTTTTAAGAAATCGATGATTTCCGGAGTGATGCCGGATGGTCCGTCATCCATAGTCAGAATCGCTTGTATCATACATGCTCCTTTCACTTGGGGAGAAAAAGCTTCTCTTTGCGGTAGATTATCTGACAGCCTTCTCCCTGTGCAAGAATGCCGGAAAATTCCTCCTGGTCAAGCCAGGAGCCGGGCTGCTCCTCCAAAACCTTCGTTGTAAGGGCGATTACATGCTCAAGATGCGCGGTGGGGGCAGGCTCAAAGCTGTGCCCATTCAAGATGAGATTAAAATCTCCTTTTCGCTGCAGCAGAGAAAGGAGCATTGTCCGGTACTCTTCAAGGGTGGTGGATTCCTCTAGCTGCATCCATACACAATAGGTGAGTCCGTCACCGGAAAAGAGGATTTTTTCTTCACGCAGCAGCAGCCCGACACTTCCCGGCGTGTGCCCGCGCAGGCTGACCACTTCAAGCGTCCGCCCTCCCAGATCGAAGCAGGAGGGCATCGGCAGCAGCGAGGGAGCGCGCAAGCCCTGTGTCGGTGTACAGGAGATGCCGAGGTCCCTGTAGTTTGAAGTAACGAACCCCTCCGTACTGTAGCGCGCGAAGACATCGGTATCCGCCAAGTTAAGGTATACCTCGGGGTAATGATACGCACCGAGAAAATGGTCGGGATGTCCGTGTGTGAGAATCACAATCTGCGGAAGCGGTGTCAGCATTGCGACCGCCTGCGGCAGATTGCCGCTGCCGTAACCGGTATCAATCACAGCGGCATATCGGCTTCCGCAGACAACGTAGATGCAGATATTTTCCTCCGTGAGGACGTAGACACCTTCGCCGATGCACTTGCTCCGGTAATGAAACATAGCGGCTATCCTTTCACGGCACCCATGGTGATGCCTTGTACGAAATATCGTTGAAAGAAAGGGAACAGAACCAGCAGCGGCACGATGCCGAGCGAGGCAATCGCCATGCGGATCGATACGCTGGGAATAGACGAGATACCCGCGCTGATTCCCGTAAGCTTGCTGTTGGAAACAAGAAACTGGATATTGGAAAGGATATTGTTGAGCAAGACCTGCAGGCTGAAATAGCGCGAGTCCGTCACATAATAGAGCCCGTTTGTAAAGTCGTTCCAGTAAGATAGAATATAGAACATGCCGATGGTGGCAAAAATCGGTTTGCCAAGCGGCAGAACAATTCGGGTAAAGGTTCTTCCAACGCCTGCGCCATCAATCTCAGCGGCCTCCAAAATTCCGTCCGGAATGCTGTGCTGAAAGTAGTTTTTCATAAGAATTACGTTAAAGGCATTGAGCAGTAACCGCGGAAAAAGGAGGGCGGCAAGTGTGTTTTTTATATGGAACAACCGTGTCCACATGATGTAATTGGGAACCATACCGCCGTTAAACAGCATGGTAAAGAAAATAGCGAACAAAATTACGCCACGGTGGGAAAAATCCTTTTGCGAAAGTGGAAACGCCAGCAGGGCAGTTAACAAAACGCCAAGTATCGTTCCGCATGCGGTGATGAGAAGTGTGATGCCATAGGACCGGAAAATCGCCTCCGCATTGCGGGAGATATAGAGATAGGCATCCAGACTGAATTCCGAAGGCCAAAACTGGTAGCCGTAAAAAGCCAGCGATTTTTCAGAGGCCACAGAGGACATGAACAGGAGAACAAAAGGGGTAAGAGTCAGGATCGTGACGATGGACATGGTGGACGTAGCGAGAATATTAAATCCCCGATCCTTTGGTACTGCGTGGTTTTTCATGTAATCGTGCTCCTTTTGCAGAGCGGCGGAAGAAATATCCGTCGCTTCCGGAAATCCGTTTTGTTGCCGGAAAGGGTATCAAAACAGGGCGTTGTCGGGGTCAACTTTCTTAACGATGGCATTCGCGGTCACCACCAGCACAAATCCGACAAGCGATTGATATACGCCGGCGGCGGAAGCCATGGATATGTTGTTGAGCTTCATCAGGCCGTTGTACACATAGGTGTCCAATGTTGCGGTGACGTCATACAGCATTCCGGAGTTCATCGGTACCAGATAGAAAAGGCCGAAATTGGAATAGAAAATGCCGCCGATGCTCATCAGTGCCAGAATCATGACAGTGGATTTCAGATGCGGCAGCGTAATGTGTAGAATCTGCCGCCATTTTCCCGCGCCGTCAAGTTCGGCGGATTCGTACAGCTCCTTGTCTATCCCTACAATAGCGGAAAGATAGATGATTGCCGAGGTTCCTATGCTGCACCAGCAGTGCACGATGGTGAGGATGGCGGGCCACGGCCCCGGCGTCGAATACCAGGAGATTTCCGGCATTCCCAAAAGCGTAACCACACTTTTGTTAAGAAATCCATTTTCACTGCTCAGAAAAGCAAATACGAGATAGCTTACAATAACCATGGAAACAAGGTTTGGCAGCATCAGCGAGGACTGATAGAAGCGTGCCAGCCGTTTGCGGCGCATCTCGCTGAGAAAAATCGCCACAACAATGCCCAGAATCATATCCAGCGCAATGAACAGCAGGTTGTACAGCACTGTGTTGCGGGTAATGATCAGCGCATCTTTTGTATGAAACAGAAAGCGGAAGTTGTCAAGCCATACCCATTCGCTTTTGAGAAGCCCTACCGTATAGTTGATCTTCTTAAAAGCAAGAAGAATTCCCGCCATCGGTATGTAATTGTTGATGAGAAAATAGGCAAGGCCCGGCAGCATCATAAGATAATAAAAAACGTATTTTTTCTTTGCCCCTTTTTGGACTTTTGTTTTCATGTGATGATCTCCTTGTAATAGAGAAGGGAGCCTGCCTCCGACGGTTTGTTGGTAGCAGGCTCCCCGATTGCGGCAGGTGCAGATTATTGGTTTGCTTGCAGCCATTCATCCAGTTGTTTTTGCTTTTCAGCAACAACAGCGTCCATACCGGCGTCCTTCAGAGCCTGAACAAACTTGGGCAGCTCCACTTCGGGGTCGACGGCGCCGCATTCCAGAGCCTTTTGATATTGCTGCATGACGTTGGAAACATTGGTGTACTGGGTAATGACAGGGTCGGGATCAAACACAAAGCCAAAGGCTACGGAAAGGGGAGCAGTCTCGTTTTGCTGCGCAATTTGCTTGTTGTAATCAGGGTTATCGGAAGCGGAATCAAATACAAATCCGAGCGTGCTGTCGCCCACAAGCCAGCTAAACGCCGTATCCCATCCGGTGTTGCCTGCCTCGATGCCCTCCGCATAGCGGATGGTTCCGTTCTCATTCTTTGCCCAATGCGTATTTTCTACGCCATAATACAAGGTGTTGATATAATTCTCGTCTTCATATAGCAGATTGATCCACTTCATTGCAGCCTCCGCATGCTTGCTGTTGGGGTTAATACCCAGAGCGTAGAAGCCGATGGAGGAATTGATGGCGGGCTTATCCAGTGCCAACGCATAGGTGGGGTAGGTAATGGTGGAAAGGCCTTTCTGCTCATAGGGGCCGTCGCCGGTTTCCAGCACCATGGAGCACATGTAGGAGAATACTTTACCCTCGCGATAGAGCTGGCTGCCGATTTCGCTTGTGGCGGCGGCATCCTTGGAGATGTAGCCTTTCAAATACCACTCGCGCATGGTTGCCACCAAATCGGCATAAGCACCGGTCTGAAACAGATCAACGACAGTAGTGCCGTCGGCACCGGTCAGAATGCCGATGTTGTCGCCGAGCGGGTCAAAGGCGGGCATCGCGGTGCTGTCCAGATCCACATTACCGAGTACGGATCCATAGTCGGGGGCAATACAGACCATCTCGGGCTCGTTTTCCTGAATCACCTTGAATACCGCCTCGAGATCCTTGTAATTCTTAACCTGCGTAGGATCAATGTTGTATTTTTCGCACAGATCTTTACGGAAGATGTACGTGCAATAAAACACCTTGGAGCTGTTGAACGGAATAAAGTAGTTGGTTCCGTTGACGGGGGCAAAGTGCAGCAGATTGCCCAGCGAAGCCTTAATATCCGTGCCGTATTCATCCAACAGCGTGTCGATGCCAAGCGCCTGCCCCTTTGACGCCATACCGGAGAAATCCTGAAGTGCGACGTAGACATCCATTTCATCGGCACTTCCTCCCGCAAGCTTCAGGCTCAGCTGTTCTTCGTAGGTGGCGAGATTAAGAAATTCGATTGACGCCTCCACACCGATTTTTTTTCGGCTGATTTCGTTTAAGCGTGCCATGACCTGCTCGTAGTCCGGCGTTTCCCCATAAGAAAAGGTGAGGAATTTAATGGACTCGATTGTTTCCGCCTCGGGAATAGGCGATTCGTTTGCACAGCCGCTTAGCGGCGCCGCAAAGAGGGATACAGCGGTAACTGCCGCCAGCAGCTTGTTGACTGTTGACCTCATGGTTTGTACCTCCTGTTTGATTGGATGTACCCAGTGTACCATCTGCGTGCGGCAAGGCGCATTCAGATTTCTGCCCCGAAGTTTCAATTTTACGTGCAGTTGGATCGGTATTCCGAAGGGGTAACGCCGGTCAAGCGCTTGAATACTGTGGAGAAGTATGGAATGTTCTCAAAGCCGCATTCCATCGAAACCTCTGAAACGCTGTATCCGCGACGAAGAAGCTCGGCGGCGTAATCAATGCGCCTCTGATTAACGTATTGGGGAATCGTCACCCTAAATTGCTTCCTGAACAAATGTGAGAGGTAATCCTCACTCATAAAAAAACGGTTGGCGATATCGCTGCGCTGGATACGTTCGCAGAAGTGCGCATCAATGTATTCGCGCACACTGTCGATGGTGGTTTTGATGTTTCGCGTTTCTCGGATGGTATCGCATGCCCGCCCGATGGAAAACCCTACCCACTTCATCATATCAAATACGGAGCGGTCGGCCGCGTCGTGCAGTTCCTGCGCGGCATCGTCTAAAAACAGACGATGCCCCTGAATATGCTCCTGCCCAAGCACGGTATAGAGCATCTGCATGTAATCCTGATGGAAGGCGCGCAAGCCTCCCCGGTCGATAGCGTTTTTTCGCTGCAGGTCACCAAGAAACCTCTTGATTTGTTCAAACACATCCGTCTGCCTATGCTCGCGAAACAGCGCCATCCAAGCCTCGATCGGGATGGGTGTCGGCGGTATGCTCTCTTGTTCGGTTTGGGGATGCAGGTATAAAACATCTCCAATATGTACAACGTTTGCCGCATCCATACGCCGCAGTTCGCCCGCAATCTGCGGCAGCTCGTTGCAGAAAACCGGTGCCGTATAGTACGCGTTGACGGGGCTTGCAGGCAGGGAGCGACCACAAAAGGATACAAGCTTTTCGAGAAGCTCGGCGCAGATATCTTCCGGCATCGGGGGTAGCAGCAGCCAGAGGTGCGCGCCTCCGTCCTCGTTGTAAAGGCAGATGCCCTGTTGTCCTTTGCATACGATTTCTTGTGCGGCGTGGGTCAAAAATGATTCCGGATTTCCGTTGGGGGCATCGATTTTGCCGCCGAAAGAGCATAGTACTGGCAGATAGCGCTCCTCCGGCGTGAGAGCTGCCCCTTCAGCTTGTAAGGCCAATAGGGTGTCCTGCTCGTTTCCCTGTCCCGCCAGCAACGCAAGCCAAAGGGATTTTCTGCGGGCTTCGTCGCGCTGACGGCGTATAACTGCGTAATCGTCAAGCTGGCTGCGCTTGAGGATGCGTTGGATTGCACGGCGCAGCGCGTCTTCAATCACCGATATCGGCGATATCTTGAGGATGTACTCCACGCTGTCCAGCCGGATTGCTTCATAGGCGAAAGAAAACTCCGCGTAGTTGGTCAAAAAAATATTTTCGACCGAATATCCCTTTTCCCGAACCCATTGCAGCAGACTGATGCCGTTTTCCCCCGGCGCTTCGATATCGCACAGCATAAGGTCGATGTGCTCGCAGCGCAAAAAGGCTTGCTTTGCCTGTGTTACCGAATATACGGAGATAAACTCTGTGATGCCGAGCGAGTTCCAATCCACCGTCTGCAGGAGCATGTCAACGCTGCTCTTATCGTCGTCAAAGATCAGGATTTTCATCGGCTTCTTCTCCCTTCCATACCGCTTGTGTGGGAATACGAATCTCTACCTTTGTACCGGAAAGTGCGGACGGCGTAATGGCGATGGACGCCCTGCCCTGATAGACAATCGCAAGCGTCTGCCGGATGTTCCAGATGCCTGTCCCATAGCCATTGCGTGGTTTGAAGTCCTCGTCGTTGAGCTGCCGCAGTGCCTCCTGCGATAATCCTGCCCCGTTATCCTCAATAACGATGTGGAGCATATCCTCGTGCACACTGGCATGCAGGCAGAGCATAACATGACTTTGCTGTGCCATAGCATGCTTTACAACGTTCTCAACGAAGTTGTGGATGGTGAAGGGTGGGATTTTTACAGCGCATGCGGCCGGTTCAATTTCAAAAAGGTGGGAAAGCGTGCCCTGAAAGCGCAGGTCCTGCATGCTAAGGTAGGTTTCGATATGCCCCGTCTCGTCCTTAAGCTGCACCAACGTAAGATTCGAGCGGAACATATACCGCAAGTATCCCGCCAGATAACCGATGAAGCGGTTCATCTTATCCGGCTGGTTCATCGCCGCAAAATTGGAAACGGTGGTCAATGCATTCAGAAAAAAATGCGGACGAATCTGCATTTTTAAATAAGCAAGCTTCAGTCGCTGTTTTTCCAGCAGGTCTTCGTATTCGCGAATCTTGTAATTGCGAAGGCGCACAATCATGGCATTAAACGCACCGTTAATTTGAAGAAATTCGGATGGGGCATCCGTCTTTTCAATTTGATAAAGGAGATTGCCGTTTTCAAGCTCGATTACCGCCCGATTCAATACCTGTAATGGATCCAGCAGATTGCGGCGGAACAAATACAGCATGGCGGGAATCATCCCCAGAGCACACAATGAAAGAATCAGGACGATGATTTGCAGAAGATCAAGATTCTCCAAAATAGCCTGTTCGGGAAACGCCATATACAGCCGGAAGCTCTCGGAGATGGATGATGCGCCGGTGAGGATGTATTTTTGCGGGGAACCGGAGCGGTAATAGGCTTCATCCGCGCTGTGAAGCCGTACCTTGGTCTGGGTGACAAAATCCTTTGCGGTCAGCGGCGTATCATTCATATCCGTAAAGATAAAGCGTGCGCGATGGTTGTTGGGAATCGCGGTGAGCGGCTTTTCAAGGGTATCAATGGCGATCCAAGCGCCGGCGTATACGGAGTCACTTCGGATCATCCAGAGCAGGTACTGCTTCTTGCCCAGCGCAATTTGAGACCAGTCCAGCAGCTTAATTGGCCGTGAACGATCCGCGCAGATTTGGGAAAGGTGGTCTTTTTGTTGCATCCGCTGGGTATAGGAGCTGTCTGCATTGTAAACGTAATTGTAGCTGGGATAGGTTACGCCATAGACGAAGAGCGAATCCGCGACATCCAAATTGTTCAAAAGTCCGGAAAGCTTGCTTTGCAGCGCTACCATCGCATACTGCCGGGTTGCTTCATCCTCGCTGCCGAGCATTTTTACGCTGGAATCTGTTGTGGCAAAAGCACACAGCGTGTCGGCAATCTCCTCAATGCTCTTGTCCGCCTGATTCAGATACAGTGAGATCAGGTCCGCCCCGGACCGCGCCGCCTGTATCTGAGAGAGGTGGCAGTAATAGAGATTGCTTAGGTTCAGAATAAAAAGCAACGGAGTAAGAAACAACATGACCAGCGTGAGAAACCGCCGACGTACCGAATTGCGCTTCAATGCCATCCCAGCCTTTCGCACACCGCCGTAAGGCGGCGCGATAATAAACTTCTCCTTTTATCATTATAATATGTGCATGTCAATTTTCAATGCTTCTTGTCAGCTTATCAGTTTTTCAAAAGAAGTGAGCGGAAAACAGAAAGGTTTACAGCTTGTCCCGCAGAACTGCCAAAATGAAAATACACAAACGCCTTATGCAGATTTTCTACAGTGGAGTTGATGCGATATAGCGCTTCTTTCGTAGCAGTGTAGAGTATCAAGTGTAACCAAACGTGCGGCACAGTGCACCTTTTAAGATGAATAGTAATTTATATATGAAGTAATGTAATATATAATTGACATTGTGGCTTATATATGATACTATATCCGTAGGAGGTGGTGTCAATGGGGAAAAACTTAAGGATAAAAGCTGCACGTGCGGCAAAAGACATGACGCAAAAAGACCTCGCGGATGTTGTTGGGGTTGCCCGCCAAACAATGAATGCTATTGAAAAGGGCGATTATAACCCCTCAATAAACCTGTGCATTGCGATTTGCAAGGCGCTTGATAAAACCCTTGATCAACTTTTTTGGGAGGATGATGACGATGAAAACGAATAACAGTGGCCTGGACGAAATGCAAAAAGAAAGGCGTAACAACATCGGAAATCAAACATTTATGCTGATGTCTTTTGCCCTTTTTATTGATATCTGCCTCTACGGGTTTGGATTTCGATGGCTTGATTATCCTTCAAACATTATGGTAATCATCGTAGTTTGCATGGCGATATACCTTGTAAGAACGATAACGGCAAACGCATATCTGCCTCCAAGAGCGCAGAACAGAAAAACAATACTGTCCCTAATCATTACAATAGTATCTTCTGTTGCGCTTGCGATAGCTGCCGTTAATCTTTTTGGAGAGTTCTTGGCGCAATCTGGCGTTGAAGGCGCGGGCGACCATTCTGCACTAATTCTTTTTATTGTATCGGGTGCCTCGTTACTCATTTCACTGATTGCAGCTATCATTAAGAAAGTAAATGACCGAAACGATAGTGATGACTAGGGTATATCATGCGATATATGCGTGATAAAGATAAAGCGCCGGATTTCCTCTCAAGAAGAAATTTACCGGCTTGAAGCAGAGAACAAAGCGCACCCCACATTGTGGGGTGCGCTTTGTTTGGTGCAGGCAGAGAGGAAGCGGTAACATTTTTAAAAGATTGTATTGACAACTATATCGGTTGCCGTTATAATTATAACGTCAACCGATATATCTGAAGGCGATACACTAAAAAGCGCTTTGAAAGGAATAATCAATGGTAACTGCATCTGCATTAACCGAAGCGGTTTACTACATTCTGTTATCCCTCATTCAGCCGTTACATGGCTATGGCATCATGCAAAATGTCGAGACGTTATCGGGCGGACGGTTAAAACTGGCAGCCGGAACCCTGTATGGTGCAATCAACACAATGCTTGAAAAAGGCTGGATTATGGCCTTGCCCGAAGAACAAGACAGTCGTAAAAAAGAATATGTGATTACAGACCTTGGACGTAAAGCCCTTGAGACAGAGATTTTACGTTTAGAAGAATTGATTTTGAACGGCAACCGCATTTTAGGAGGGAGAACTGAATGAGAAAAACAATCCATAAGTGGTTTTGGGCATGGGAATTTGACAAAGAGGAAAAATGGCTGAACGAAATGGCTGCCAAAGGGCTTGCTCTTGTAGCGATCGGTGTTTGCAGGTATACATTTGAAGAGAGCTTGCCGGGCGAATACAATATACGGTTGGAGCTGCTTGACAATGTTCCCGCACATCCGGAAAGCGAGCGGTACATCAACTTTGTAGAGGAAACCGGGGCGCTATACTTAGGCTCTATAATGCGATGGGTGTATTTCAGAAAAAGAACCGACAGCGGCGAGTTCAACCTGTTTTCCGATAACAACTCCCGCATTCGGCATATAAACCGAGTGCTGCTTTTGCTGGGCGTGGTTGGCCTGCTCGAAATTTCTGTGGGTAGTAGCAATGTACTATTGCATGTAGTTAACGGTTCAGCAGTCAACCTTTTCGCAAGTTTAGTCCCATTATTATTTGGGTTGCTAATTGCATATGGCTTTTTCCGCATTCATCGAATAAAGGCGAGACTAAAAAAGGAACAGCAGCTGTTTGAATAAATCCGCTATGTTTAAGATAAACCACACCACCCCATAGCAGCGATGAAGTTGAAATGACACGTTTTATCCTTGCTCCTGCTCATGCTGGAATAGGTATTTTGTTCACTGTCAAAGCCCGTACCGTAAATCGAATTGATTTGGGGTACGGGCTTTATTATTGTGCAGGGGATTGCCGGCAAAATGCTGCTGTCACCAATTGGCTAGAGGAAGCAGCTGAAAGCCTTGCGGACTATTCTCTGCATCAAACGACTGTGAGGGAGAGGTGAAATACTGCTACTTTGGGTAGGGTAATGCTTGTTTGCGATCATATCTCATAGGCAAAAGTTATGGCTTGCGCCCAAGTTTCAGATAATAGATTGCGCGCGGGAAATTGGCATCAGAGAAGTATCCCCGATAATTCAGAAATCATTTAGGATGCATACATAATAGACTTGGGGTTTGACAATACTACAGTAAAATGATATTATTAGCGGGATATGATATCACTTTACAAAACGAGGATTTCGGTCCCCGTTTTTATTTTTTAGATTTTAGAATAGAGGAATTTCATGACAAAGGTTTTGTTCTCCGAAATGAGTCTTACCCCAAAGGTTGAGCACGCGGTATCCTTAATGGGGTTTGATTATGCAACACCCGTCCAATACGAATCCATCCCGATTATTCGCACCGGTGTAGACGTTATCGCCCGCTCGCAGACCGGTACCGGTAAAACCGTTGCGTTTGCCATTCCCGCAATTGAAAAGGTCGATACGCATGAAGAAAAACCCACAATACAGGTGCTTATTCTCTGCCCGACACGGGAACTGGCTGTGCAGGCAAACGAGGAGATTCAAAAGCTTGCGCGCTTTAAAGAAGGAATTCGTTCTGTCGCCATCTATGGCGGCGCGCCGATTGATAAACAGTTTATCAGTTTGCGTCGGTCCAACATTGTTGTTGGAACGCCGGGCCGCGTCATGGATCATATGCGCCGCAAGACCATCAGGCTAAACAATCTAAAGATGATTGTTCTGGATGAAGCGGATGAGATGCTCAACATGGGCTTTCGGGAGGATATCGAAACCATATTGACCGATACCCCCGAAGATCGTCAGACAATCCTCTTTTCCGCCACAATGCCGCCGGCGATTTTGAAGATTGCAAACAAGTACCAAAAATCTCCGACCCTTATTGAAATTGATAAAAGTCAGGTCACCATTGAAAATATTGAGCAGAAGTATATCGGCGTACCACACGCGGCTAAAAAAGAAGCTCTTTTCATACTTCTGCAGTACTATCAGCCCAATCGTGCAATCATTTTCTGTGGAACAAAGAAGATGGCGGATGAGTTAACAGCCTTTCTTACTGGACGGGGTGTCAGCGCCGAAAGCATCCACAGCGACATCAGACAGGCGCAGCGCACCGCAACAATGCGTGATTTTAAAGCGGGCAAGACGACCATCCTCATAGCAACGGATATTGCCGCGCGCGGTATCGATGTTAACGATGTGGACTATGTAATAAATTTCGATATTCCCACGAATACGGAGTATTACGTCCACCGTATCGGAAGAACCGGCAGAGCCGGTAAAGACGGCTGCAGTATAACCATTTGCAGCAGCAAGCGTGAGATTAGTGAGATGAGGCAGATTGCTGCTGCGGTAAAGTCCGAAATCAAAGAGCTTATTCTGCCCACGGCTGACGACATTCAGAATAAAGGTATCGCAAAAGCAAGCGCAGAAGTAGAAACGCAGATTCAAGACGAAGCAAATCCCGTTTTTGCCCGCATGGTTAACGACCTTATTCAGAAGGGCTACCCTGCCCAGAATATTGCCGAGGCTGTATTGGCGCTGCACTATAAAGAACTCTCCGAGCCTGTCATGGTTTCTATTAACCAGATTCAGCTTGAAATAGGCAGACTGTCTGCAGTGGATTACCGCCGTAATGACACAAGCAAACTGACGGGACAGTACAAACCCCGCCTCAAAGCGCGTCCGTCAGATTACAAAGTGATAGTCTTGGATATCGGCGCAAGCAGCAGAATCAGTGTAAACCATATTGTTGGGGCCATTACCGACCGTGCCGGCATCTCAGGAAAAGAGATTGGCAAGGTGGAGATTTCCGAGAATCAGAGCCTGGTCGAGATTGCACCGGATCGTGTTGACCAGGTTCTGCAGGGAATGGAAGGCACCCGAATCTGCGGTAAGCCCATACATGCCTTTGAGCTTGCTGTGACACAGCGCAAAACCCACCGTCCGAAGGGCGGAGCAAGCAGAGCCCCGAGCAAAGGCGGCGGGCATGGGAGCAGTCGGTTCAACACGCCTGCAAAAAACAGGTCGGCGCGGGGGAAGCAGTTTGAACAATCGTAAAGCGCAGATTTCGGAGTGAAATCCTGTTTGAGCATACGATGCAGGAACGGCAGTTTGAACCTCTTGCCGAAAATATGGGGTATCATCGAAACAAACTTTTTTACCTACAAGCCTATAAAACAGCCCCTCAGCTTTTTTGGTTTTGTAAATGGGATGCTCACTATCCTTTGCAAACGCTGAGAAACAACAATCCCTGCGTTACTTTACTAGAAAGTGCGCAGGGATTGTTTTGTTATTTTGCCTTAACTGATTACAAATGCAAAACGATTCTTCCGCATTTAAACCGTCAATGCAAACTTCAGACTCATACGCAAAGCAGCCTAACAGGGTTGACGAAAACCGGTACCTTGGTTTAGCATAATGCGGTTGCGCCCATTGTCTTTCGCGGCATATAAAGCGCGGTCCGCGGCATAAAACAAAGCTTCAGCGGTATTGTTATGTTGATTCATATCGGCAATTCCGCAGCTGAACGTAATCTTATTTTCAGCAAGCTCGGCAAACGTGCTGGCTTCCAGCATTGCGCGCATGCCGTTGCAGATGCGAGAGGCACCATCAACGTTAATTTCCTTAAACAAAATTGCAAACTCATCTCCGCCAACTCGAAAGGCATAGATATTTTCTGACGTATTCCTTTTTAGGATGTGCGAAAGCCGGAGTAATACGCGATCACCTACAGCATGACCATAGGTATCGTTCACCTGTTTAAACCAATCAATATCCATCACAGCAAGTACCAGACTTTTTTCGCCGGCGTTACATTGCTCAATATATTCCGCCATATAATCGTCGAAGGTTCGTTTGTTATATAGTCCTGTAAAGGTATCGCGTTTGAGCAACTCCTGAAGATATTCCTGGTCTTTACGGTAATAGTTCAGGTTTAAGCGGTTGCTCTGTCCGTACTGTATCATCACCCTTGCAATTAAATAGGAACAGACCAGCATGGCAACGCTTGTACACGCCTGCATCAAAATATGCACATCAAATATGTCGGAAGAGTAATGGTTCAGCCGAAGGGTGCTAAGAATCAGGGAGATCAGACTCAACACAAACATGCGGTTGGTTATTTTATGCTCGGCAAACATTGTCGAGGCGAGTACCGGTAGTGCAAATGATGTAAGCAGCGCGGTAGCGGAGCGGTGGGTGCCGGCTAAAAAGCAGCAGATGAATAAAAAAAGAAGTAAAACCGCATACGCCTTAACTCTTGGAGTAAATCGGGAAAAACGTATTAGGAGATCAACCGCGGCGGTTACAATCAGCAAGCATAGGGTCGAAAGCAGAACATAGTTTCTCCAGTATATATCGTTGGGGGTTACCATGTGTTCGGGCCCGGCAATAAAATACCAGAGTATATGCACTGCAAGGTTTAAGAATATAATCCCATAATAGGCCTTTACTAATAGCTTACACCACTTTTTTATCTGAAACAGGCCATCTTCTTGCCCTGTGGATGCCTCGTTCTCAAAAATCAACCCAATCACCCCTTAGGCTAAATTATAGGGCTTTTGTAGGCATAGTGCAAGTAGAGAGATCATTTTACGCCTCCCCAGGAAACGAATCGAGGAGTACATCTCATTATGCGGGATGCTAGGAGTATATTTGTTAATATCACCGCTTTCTTTTTGATGCTATGGTTGACCATGAACAAGTCAAGCAACACATTCCGTCACATAAAAATGACAGAGCACAAGGAGCAGAAAACAATTGACAAACAAATGTCATGTTAGTATGATTAGTTATACAAGTTACACTTTTCACACGGAGGTATAACGATGAAACATCCAAAGGGAAAACATATTTGGACTGCTAAGATTGGCGAAAAAGGCCAGATTGTTATTCCAAAGCAGGCAAGGGAGCTGTTTAATATCCATCCGGGAGATACGTTGCTTCTTTTGGGCGACGAGGACCGGGGCATTGCCATTGTAAACAACGATATGTATAAGCAGTTCGCTGCCGCAATTTTTGATGCACAGCACAAGCAAGAATAACTGCAGGGGGAGGACAAATTATGACAGCGATTCAAACGCGAGGCTTAACCAAACGGTACCGGCAAACAATAGCGGTGGATGCGCTTGACCTTACCATCTATCAGGGTGAGTTATTTGCACTACTTGGCGTAAACGGGGCGGGAAAAACCACTACAATCAAGATGCTGTCCTGTCTTAGTGCACCGACAAGCGGCGATGCACTCATTCTGGGCGACAGTATCGTTTCAAAACCGAGTGGCGTCAAACAAAACACCAATGTATCACCCCAAGAAACGGCGGTGGCGCGTAACCTTACGGTAAAAGAAAACCTTGAACTGATTGCGGGAATCTATGGCTATAACAAAGACATCACCGCAGCAAAGACGGCTCAGATGCTGGCGGCGTTTGGTCTTACCGAGATTGCAAGCAATAAGGCGAAAACGCTTTCTGGGGGTATGCAGCGCCGCTTAAGCATTGCTATGGCGCTGATAACAGATCCTAAGATTCTCTATCTTGACGAACCGACATTGGGCCTTGATGTTCTTGCGCGGCGCGAACTGTGGGGAGCCATCAAAAATCTCAAAGGCAAGGTTACCATCATTCTTACCACACATTATATGGAGGAGGCACAGGCTCTCTCCGACCGGATTGGCATCATGTCAAAAGGCAGGCTCAAAGCGGTAGGCACTGCGGAGGAATTGATTAAGCAAACCGCAAGCAATAATTTTGAGGACGCCTTTATTGCCCTTGCAGCAGACGGGGAGGTAAGCGCATGAATAGGTTAAAGATATTCGCCGCCCGAAACAGCAAAGAAATATTGCGGGATCCTTTGAATCTGGCGTTTGGTATTGGTTTTCCCGTCGTTGTATTGTTGTTGCTGTCGGCCATTCAAGCAAATATACCCGTAAGCCTGTTTGAGATTGAACACCTTATCCCGGGAATCGTTGTGTTCGGTTTCTCATTTTTATCGTTGTTTTCGGCAACCCTTATTGCAAAAGATAAAACCACCTCGTTCTTAACGCGCCTGTTTGCATCCCCTTTAACCGCGGCGGATTATATATTCGGCTATGCGCTTCCTATCCTGCCCATGGCAATGGCGCAGGGTGTAATCTGCTTTATTCTTGCGTTTTTTCTTGGGCTATCAGTATCTTGGAACGCTCTGCTGGCAGTGCTTGTGCAGATTCCGACCGCCATCTTCTTCATTGGCCTTGGTCTGCTTGCGGGTAGCCTGTTTAACGATAAGCAGGTAGGCGGAATCTGCGGCGCACTGTTAACCAATCTCAGCGCATGGTTGAGTGGCACATGGTTTGATCTTGAACTTGTCGGCGGAGCATTTAAAACCATCGCGTATCTTCTGCCGTTCGCGCATGCCACCGATGCCGGCCGGGCAGCCCTTTCGGGGGAATACACCGCGATTCTTCCGCATCTGTGGTGGGTGATTGGCTATGCGGTTGTGGCCATGATACTTGCAATCGCAGCATTTTGGCGTAAGATGAGCGCCGAGAATACATAATGCCGCATGACACTTCTTTTTGAGGTTATACTAACCCTGAAGGGGTGTGATTGCCATAAACGGAAATGCAGAGCTGCTCAACTTTATCTATCAAAACGCTCAGATGGGTGTTGATACCATCGACCAACTTATCGGCATTGCGGAAGAGGACGAGTTCCAAAAACATTTAGACGCGCAACTTATCGAGTACAGGGAGATTTTGCACGAATCTAAAAGCATGCTTAATAAAAATGGATTTGATGAAAAAGGCATCGGCGGGTTTGATAAAATCAAGACCTATCTGATGATCAACATGCAAACCCTCACCGACAAGTCTGCCTCACACATTTCGCAGATGTTAATGATCGGCAGCAACATGGGTGTCATCAATGCAATTAAAAACCTGAAGAAATACCAGCACGCCGACAAGGAGATTACAGGTCTGATGGAGCGTCTGCTGCAGTTTGAGGAAAACAACGTTCAGCGTCTGAAAGAATTTCTTTAGCCACATAAAACATACGAGCTGCCCTGCTATGCAGGGCAGCTCGTGTGTTTTTGCTACAGGGCGGATATCTTCTTCATATCTCCGCGCAGGTTGTTGTATACCGAATGGTATAGTTCATAATACTTGTTGTACTTTTTGTGGTTTTCGGGATTTGGCATAATCTTGTCGCTCAGCACCTGCCACTTTTTGATATCGTCAAGTGTCAGCACACCGGTTCCAAGACCCGCCAGCATTACGTCGCCGAGATTTGCCTCAACATCGTTGATGGGGCATACCACCGCATAGCCGGTTACATCCGCAAAAATCTGCCGCCATAGTTTGGATTTACTCACACCGCCCGCAAGCAGGATGTAATCGCCCAGATCTTCACCGGTCGATTCCATCGTGTGGCGCAGTGAATAGGCAACGGCCTCTAAAAACGCACGATAGATATGCGCTTTGCCGTGTGCAAGCGACAACCCCATGATTACGCCCTTTGCGTCTGTATCCCATACGGGGCTGCGTTCGCCCATAAAGTAGGGCAGTACAATCAGCCCCTCAGAGCCGACCGCGATTTTCTCCGCCTGTTTATCAAGCGTGTAGTAAGCATTATCGCCGCCGTTTTCTTCTTCGGCCTTTTCAAGCTCGGCAAAGTTATCGCGAAACCACTTAATCACTGCACCCGCAGTAGCGCCCCCACCAAACGAATAGGAAAGGCTTTTGGAGTTTACAACATACGGCCACTCAATCAGGTTATCTGCCTGAATAGGGGTGTCATGAATCAGTGCGGCGCACATCGAGGTGCCAATTGCCGCCACATATTCACCCGGCTCAAATACGCCAAGGCCAAAGGTGGCAACGCCGCAATCCACACCACCTGCGCAGACGGGCAGGCCTTCCCACAGGCCAAGCTCTGCCGCTGCGTCCCTAGTTAGTTTACCAACAACATCGCTTGACTGCACAATGCGCTCAGGCATCATGGCGTGGGGAATCCCCATGTCATCCATCAGCTCATACGACCATGTGCGGGTGTTCATATCAAACACCCCGCCGATATTGCCGGCTGCCGAGTAATCGATGGCAACCTCTCCCGTGAGCTTATAGATTACATAGTTGTTGGGCGGCAGAAACAGCTTTGTTTTCGCCCAGTTTTCCGGCTCGTTATCCTTAATCCATAGAATCTTCAGATAGCCGTAATAAGGGTCGGTGCCGTTGTGGGTGATTTGCTTTATCTTTTCGGTTCCCACAGTTTCCTTGACCCATTGCTCCTGCTTTGTAGCGCGGCGGTCCATCCAAATCAGGCAGGGACGCACCGGTTCCATGTCTTCATCAAGCGGAATGCCCGACCCGCCGTAAAGCCCGCTGATGCAAATGCCTGCGATGTCGCGGCTGTTCAGACCCGATTTTTCCACCGCGTTGCGGATAGAACGTTTGGTGGCACCCAGCCATATATCGGGCCATTGCTCTGCCCAAAGAGGCTTGGGCGTTAACACGTCATACTCCTGCAAATCCTGTGCAATCAGGTTTCCTGCAGTATCCATAATAATCGATTTGGTACCCGAGGTACCAATATCTGTTCCAATTAGATAGTTCATACTGCCTCCCAGAGTTGTTTTAATTGATGAAGGCTGTCGACGGTGCACGCCGCCGCGCTTAAATCCTGCCTGCCGGAGGTGGGATTTGTATACCCTATACAGGGGATACCGGCACTTACCGCCGCCTGCACCCCAAGGCGGGAATCCTCGACCGCAACCGCCTGCAAGGGTTGTGCGCCAAGCCGCCTTAGTGCCAAACAATACAGCTCCGGCGAAGGCTTCACGTTTGTGACCTCATCACCGGTTACCACTGCGTCAAAGTAGTGTCCAATCGCAAGGTGCTGCAGCACAGGTCCCACCAGTGTGCGATATGAAGAGGACACCACCGCCATGGCAATGCGACGAGCCTGTAAGAATGCAAGCAACTCAGGTAAGCTTTGCGAAGGCTTAAGATTTCCTGAGACAATGCTCTGGGCCGTCAAGCGAAGCTGCTGCACAGCAAGGTTTTGTGCGGTATCGCGGATATGATACCGCTGTATCATATCCGCCCAGAATACGTCGTTTGCTACACCCACATAGCTTGAAAAGTCGATATCCGATGCAATACCGCACTGCTGCAGCAACTGTACCTTTGCCATATGGTGTACAGGCTCGCTATCCAGCAAAACCCCATCCATATCAAACAAAACATATTGAATGTGATGAAACTGCATACACTTAAAACTTGAGGGCTACTTTAAAGTCGCCATGCTTTCCGCTTGCATATTCAAACGCGGTTTCCCACTGCTCAATCGGGAATATGCTGGTAACCACACTGTCTGTTTTGAGGTTGCCGTTTGCAATGTTGTCAATGACGAAGGGGTAGCAGTAAGGGCTAAGGTGAGCACCCAATACATCAAGCTCTTTACGGTCACCGATAATCGACCAGTCAAGCAACGTCGGCTCACTGAATACCGAGAACTCTACAAAGCGCCCCAGCTTACGAATCATCTGCATACCCTGCACCACCGAGGAGGGATGTCCGGTTGCCTCAATATAGATGTCGCATCCATAGCCGCCGGTAAGCTTCATAATCTCGGCTACCACATCAACCTTGGAGGGATTCCAAACGATATCTGCGCCAAATTCTTTTGCTTTCTCCAGGCGCTCGTCTTTCATGTCAAGTACAATCAGCGTTTTGGGGCTGCGCATTTTTGCATAGGTAACCATGCCAAGCCCCAGTGTACCCGCGCCTGACAGCACCACGATATCTTCGCACTCAATCTGCGCGCGGTCGATACAGTGTTTTGAACAGGCATACGGCTCAATGAGCAGTGCCTGCTCCAGTGTTAGGGAGTGCGGTACCTGATGCACAACGGAATTTATGGTAGGAATGCGCACATACTCCGCCATACCGCCGCAGAAATCCTTAAAAAACCCGTAGATTTTATGCGGCTGGCACATCCAGTACTTGCCGGTCTTGCAAAAACGGCATTCATTGCAGGGGGCAATCTGGTCGACCGTAATGCGGTCGCCAATTTCATAGCCATGAACGTTTTTGCCCATCGCGGCAACCACACCCACGAACTCATGGCCGGGAATAAAGGGAGGCTCCACCCAAGCCGGTTGTGTTTCATCCCCCCAAAACATTGCTGCCCCATGCTGGCATTTCAGGTCGCCGGCACAGATGCCGCAACCCTCGGTCTTGATGAGGATATCATTCGGCCCGCATTCGGGCACAGGGTATTCGGGCTCATAGCGGAAATCGGTTGCGCTGTAGGCAACAAGTGCCTTCATTGTTTTTGGTAAACTCATGGAGTGTCATTCCTTTCTGTTATTTACTTCATAGTTCTCCTCTGTTTTGCGGTAATCAAGGGTTATACCAGCATCAACCACACGAAACTAATGCCGGCACACCCTGCAAGAAGAATGATGTCGTGCAGTTTGAATTTTCTGTGTACTGCATGCAGCAGCATAATCCCTGCCAACAATACTGTCAGCACCGGTATCCCCGTAAGCCCTTTCGCGGCCGTTATGTGCATGCTCTCGCACAGCATAGAGAGAGAGGTGGACAGCAGCATTCCGCAGATTACGGGCAAAATATACTGCTTTAGGCTGCGGATAAATAGCGATTCGCGGATGCTGTCAAAGGCGTGCAGCACCAACACTGCAATGCCGCTGCACACACCGGTTACCCCGAATGCCGTAACGCCGGCAAGGGCAAACCCAGTCAGTAAACAGCCTTCCCGCGCTCCCAGCAAAAAGCCAATGCCCGACGCTATTTTGGCAAGTATCGGGCCGGGCAGAGCGTTGGCAACAGGTACAAGCCGAGTGTAGAACAGCTCTGCGCTGGTATAGCCACCCTGAACAAACACGCCGTCGGCCACCGATACATACGCCTCTCCGCCGCCAAACGAGGTGATGGTAGAAAGTGTAACGTCGCGTAAAAAGGAGGGCATTTCATTGACGGAAAGCGTAAAGAATACCGCACAGGCGGCGAGCAGTGGAATGAGCAGGAATAGGAATGCCGTAATGATTGGGCGGCGAAAGCCGGTTATCTGCAAGCGCTTTGCGGGCTTTCTTTGACGCAGTGCCAATAGTACAAGCACTGCGGCCATACCGGTAAACAGGATATTCCCTATCATGTGCAGTTCAAGCAATGTCCCGGTTTTTCCCATGCAAAAGCAATACAGCAGACTGCCAAGTGCAAAAAGGGTAAGCAAAGCTTTTGATTGAACGAGGCATACCGCAACAATCATGAAAAAAGTTACGAGCATTAGTGAGGTGGTTGAAATATCAAAGAGTGGCGTAACCAAAGGATATGTGCCGCCCAGAAGCTTAGTTAGATGTAAAAGCTCGCCACCGCCCGTCAGCGCAAATGAGATTCCGCACAGCATTATATTCAGCGTACGGCTCGATCCTTTGCAGGTTTTTATGATATAGCCGCTTAGTAAAAAGACGATAAACACGGTGATGCCCACCGAGGCGTAGTTAAAATATCCGAGCGCCCGTTCTCCTATAGAAGTGAACAATGCCATGAATACTAACGTCATCAGAACACCGGGCAGCATGGTGCCGTATGCACCGAGCAGTGCGCCGGGGATGCCTGCCAGTTGGTATCCGCAGGTAGCGCCAAGCTTAATGGGCAAAGCGCCCGGCGTAATGTTTGCCACCACCGTATGCTTTAGGTAATCCTCGCGCGACATCCCCGTACGGGTTCCGACGATTTCGCGCTCGATTACGGGTATCAGAGCACTGCCGCCGCCAAACCCTATAACACCTACCTTGAGGAACGAGAGAAAGAGTTGTGTTGTAATGCGGGAACGCTTCTTGTTTATGACGGCAGCTGCCTTTTCCTGTGCGGAGAGCTTGGGTGTGGAAGGAAATTGTTTTAAAACTCCCATTTATCCGGCTGCACGCGCAGGTATTCAGTCCAAAAGCGCTTGCCCTCATCAGACTCCATATCATCCCATTGTACGGCATGCTCACGCAGTTTTTCCCGCAATGCGTGGATACGTGGCTGCATATCCTCGCGTCCGCTCAGATCATTCATCTCCCACGGATCCTCTGCAAGGTTAAATAGCTGGGTCTTTCTCAGATCTCCGCATTTGTATTCAATCAGTTTGTACTCGTAATCCTTTATGCTGCGTACCTTGTCGGCATATACCGCAAACAGCATATCGCGGGTGCGCACGCCGGCGTTGTCGATGGCAGGCTTAAAGCTTTTGCCTTCTACCGAGGAGGGAACATCGGTGCCGGTATAGTCGCACAGGGTGGGGAAGATATCCATTAGATAGATGTAGCTGTCACGTTTCTCGTTTTTGGGGATAGACGGTCCGCTGATGATAAACGGCACACGGATGCTGTGATCGTATGCGCTCTGCTTGCCCAAAAGTCCGTGCTGGCCAACCGCAAGGCCGTTATCGGCGGAGAACAGGATGATGGTGTCGTCGTACATGCCACTGTCCTTGAGTGCTTGTATAATCCGGCCAACCGAGGCGTCCAAGTGGCTTATCATCGCGTAATAATCACGAATCTGCACCCTCACTTCGTGTTCATCGCGGGGGTAGCTCAGCAGCGCTTCATCGCGCACGCAGGATACGCCAAAATCAAACGGATGCTCCTTGTAAAAGTTCGGAGGCAGCGAGATTTTATCCAGATCGTACATCTCGCGGAACTCATCGGGCATGGTGCGGGGGTCGTGAGGTGCCATATATGCAACATACATATAAAACGGGTTTTCTTTATCCTTGTAGCTGCGGATATAGTCGCAGGCAGCATCGGCAAACAGGTCGGTGGAATGCACACCGAGATTGGAATGATCGCACCTGCGGGGTACCATCAGGTTGTCATAACCGGGATCCATAACATCGTTTACTACCTTGGGGTACTGTCCGGTGGGATCGTAATGATAAACCGGCACCTTCCAGTGGTCGTACATGCCGCCGAAAAAGATCTCTGCGCCGTCATTGAAGCTGCGGGCATACGACTGGTAACAGTTATGCCATTTGCCGGTACCAAAGGTGTTATAGCCGCTGTTTTTCAGGCATTCACCAAGGCAGGTGTGCTCCTCGGGAATGGTTGCGCCAAGGTCTTGCAGGTGAAACAGGGAACGTCCGGAGTTGACCATTGCGCGGCTGGGTTGACATACTGCTGCGAATGAGCCGCCGGGAATATGAGCATTTGTAAAGCAGGTGCCGTTTGCAGCAAGTTCATCTAAATAAGGGGTGATAATCTCGGGGTTGCCTACCGCATGGATGGTATCATACCGCATGTCGTCGGCAAACAAGAAAAGTATGTTCGGTCTTTTGCTCATAGCGATATCCTTTCTTTTTATAAACTGCTTACCACCATTTAATCAGATCGGTAACCTGATTTCTCAGGTCAACAAACTCGGGGTCCGATACCTTTCTGGGGCGGGGCAGATGGTTGTCGATCGATTGCTTAATCTTTGTGGGTTTATTGGTCAATACCAGCACTCTGTCGCTGAGGTAGATCGCTTCCTCAATGTTATGCGTGATAAAAATAACGGTGGTGCCGGTCTTCTTCCATAGGTTGATCAGCTCGTCTTCGAGGTGATACTTTAGCTGCAGGTCGAGTTGGCCATACGGCTCGTCCATCAGCAGCAGCTCGGGTTCAACTGCAAATGCGCGGGCAATTACCACGCGCTGCAGCATACTGGCCGAAAGCTGGCGGGGATAATAATTCCGGAACTTAACAAGGCCTACAATCTCCATTACGCTTTCTACGCGCTCTGCCATCAAAGCGGGGTCGGCATGCTTAATCTTCAGGCCATACTGTATGTTCTGCTCGACGGTAAGCCACTCCATGGTGGAATACTCCTGAAAAATATACGCAATATTATGCTTTTTTAAATCAATGGACTCTCCATCGATGGTGATGCTGCCTGAGTTGATATCATACAGCTTGGTCAGGCTGTTTAAAAAGGTTGTTTTTCCACAGCCGGTGGGGCCGACAATACATAGGAATTCGCCCTTTTTTACATCAAACGACACATCATCAAGCACCAGCAGGTCTCCAAAGCTTTTGGTAAGATTGCGGACACTGACTTTTACGTCCGACATTGATTGGTCCTCCTTTTTATAACGTGTCGTCCATATCATTTGTAAGCTGTTCCCTCAAGGCAAGGAATTCGGGGGAAACATAGCTTCTGGGACGAGGAATGTCAACAATATATTCCTTGTGCACCGAGGTGGGGCAGTTGTGCAGCAGAATAATACGGTCTGCAAGGTAGATTGCCTCCTCGGCATTATTGGTAACAAACAATACTGTGCGTTTTTCGGTGTTACTAATGCGCTCAAGCTCCTCTTCCATCAGATAGCGGGTCTGCGCATCCAGATGACCGAACGGTTCGTCCATGCAGATAATTTCAGGTTCATTGCAGTAGGCGCGCGCAATTCCCACACGCTGCTGCATTCCGCCGGAAAGCTTAACGGGGAAATGATTCTCAAATCCGGTTAACCCCACAAGGTCAATGTAGTGCTGCGCCCGTTCTCTGCGTTCTTTTTTGGGAATACCCCTTACGCTGGGGCCGTATTCAACATTTTTCATTACGTTGTACCACATAAACAGGTTTGTGGTCTGATACACCATGCCGCGCTTGGGTGAAGGTCCAACGACCTTTTCGCCATTAACCAAAATCTCACCTTTGCTGGTCGTTTCCAATCCGGTAACAAGATTTAGAATTGTAGATTTACCGCATTGGCCAGGTCCGAACAATACGACAAACTCATTTTCATAAACATTAAAATGTAGATCATCCACCACCAGATGGTCACCGGCCAAGCTATAGAATGTTTTGCTGACGTGATTGCACTCTATTACAATCTTTCTATCATCCGTCATGAGCCTCTTACCCTCCATCTGCACAGGATTTTCTCAAGCCAGCGCATTACCGATGCAAGCACTAGTCCGGTAACCGCAATGGCAATGATGCCAACAAATATCTGGGTCATGTCTCCGCTTTCTTGTCCTGCGGTTATAATCCAGCCAATGCCTTCTCTTGCAGACACCATCTCGGCGGCTAGAACTGCCATCCAGCAGGTGGAAAGACCTACCTGCATGCCGGAAAAGATATACGGTACGCAGGAGGGGATAACAACACGAAAGAATGTCTGAAGACTATTTCCTCCCAGCATATACGAAACACCCATCATATCCTCGTTGACCTGATGTGCACCCGCATAGGTGTTTACCACAATGTTTACAAATCCGCCCATAAAGATAATGAAGATCTTCGCGGTTTCGCCGATGCCAAACCATACAATGGCAAGCGGGATCCATGCAACGCCGGGGATGGGCCGAACAAGCTCAAACAAAGGGCGAATCCAAGCCTCGATCAGCTTAAAGCGCCCCATGGCAATGCCGACGATAACGCCGGAAACAACCGATAAGCCAAAGCCGATTAGTACGCGCTGCAAGCTGAACAGCAGATGGCCTGGCAGGGTGTGGTATTTGCCGATGGGGTTTGCCAATGTGTGTATAAACCGTTCCAGAACCTCAAGCGGTCGTGGCAGAAGCAGACCGACATCGGTATAGGTAACGCCTGCTGTCCACAGAACCAGAATGGCCGCAAAGCCGATGAGCGGAAAGCCAATGTTGCCAATGGTATTTTGCAGTGACTGCTTTTTCATTTGTCAACACCTCCGCGAACGAACATCTTTTCAACAAAATCAAATATTATCGAGATTGCCGCACCAATTAAGCCTAAACAGAGAATGCCGACGATAATCAGATCGGAGCGAAGAAGGGAGCGTCCAATGGAGATTAAATATCCAAGACCGCGGGTTGAGGCCAGCAGTTCTGCAGCAACCAGTGCCATCCACGACGACCCCATAGCGACCCGAAGCCCTGCAAAAATCATGGGCAGTGCGGAGGGTAGCGCAACGGTAAAAAGCTGCTGCCGGTTGGTAGCACCGAAGGTTTGTCCAACCCACAGATGAATCTGATTGGTTTGTTTGATGCCGGAATAGGAGTTGACAATGCAGGGAATAACGGTGGAAAAAAAGATAACGCAGGCCTTTGCCTGAAGGGATATGCCAAAGATAACAATCATAACGGGAATCAGCGCAATGGGGGGGATGGGTTTGACGAAGTCGAAGATAGGACGAACCATCTTGTCGACCCAACGGAACCATCCCATAGCAATGCCTAACGGAACACCAATTGCAACCCCTAAAAAATAGCCAAGCGACGATACTTTCAGGCTTTCCCAAAAGTGCTGCAGCAGCGTGCTGCCATCGGGTGCCTTCGTATACAGCTTTTGATAAAAGGTGGTGAACACCTTTACCGGGCTTGGTAGGGAATAGGATGGTGCAAGCTCCAGAACAGCGGTAGCAAGGTACCATATTCCCAAAAATGCAAGGATTGAAAAGACAGAAATAATCTTATATTTCGTTCTTCTTTTTTTTGCAGTATTCATATGCCATCCTTCCTTGTTATATGAGGGCACACCATAGCTTGGGTGCCCTCATTAACTACTTGTGAAAGCGAGGTAAGTAATTAAGAGATACGAGCAAGCGCCTCAGTGTAAATATCAGTAGCAACGTTTGCTTTCACAACATCCAAACGGGAGGATTCAATCAGTTCACGCGATGCAAACCAGCCTGCATAGGAAGCAGCGAAATCGCCAAGCGTAATCTCTTTTGCCTGTGCAGTGGTGATGAAGGGTTTGCCGGTAAGCTCTGCGTTTACATCTTCCTCACTTACGGTTTTACCATGCTCGGTGTACCAATCGGTAACAACCTGCTTTGCAAGTGCGGGGTCGGCAGCAAGCTTGTCGTTGGCGCGATACAGCCACTCAACAAAGGTAACAATGTCGTCATAGCGGTTGTCGTACGCATCCTTGGTGCAAACGGTGGCCTCGTACAGGCTGCCGCCCACCGCATCAAGGGTTGCAATGATAGTGGAGTTCATCTCATCCATGTTATAGTAGCAGTAGGGGGCAGTCATAACGCACAGGTCGCCTTCGCCTGCTACCCAGCTTGAATAGATGTTGGCGATTTCAAGGTTTACAATGTTGCACTCCTCAGGACTTACACCCAACGACTCAAGCCACAGATTCAAGGTGTAGTGACCGGTTGTGCCATAGGCGGTCAAGATGGTTTTGCCGCGAACTTCATCGGCTGTTTTAGAAGAATTACCCATTGCATCAATAATGGCATCGCCTTGTCTTGCCAGTACATAGTTGCCGTCGGTGCCGTCAATCTGATGAGCAATAAGCTTACAGTCGTAATTAGCAAGTGCATATACAAATGCGCCGCCGGTAACTGCGACATCCCATTCACCCATAGCCTCGTTAATGGTTGCGCCGCTGCTGAATACCTGCAGTTCAATGGGCAGACCCTCGGCCTCGGGCCAGCCTTCGGCTTCAATCAAACCAACTAGCGAGCTGCAATAGAAGGATTGAACCGCAACCTTAAGGGGTTTTTTGTTCGTTACGGGAGCATCACTGTTTGCAGGAGTATCACTGGATGCCGGCGCGGGTGTCGGTGCACTTGCGGTTGCACAGCCTGCCATCAGAGTGATGAGCATCAATGCTGCGAGCAGAAGGGATACAATTTTCTTAGTCATCTTTCTTCCTCCTTAAATCTGGGATACCGCTTAAGACGGTATCGAAGTAACCCTATTATAGGCAGGCAAACGAGATAAAAAAATAAACACATCAGGATGTGAAGCTTCACATTTTTGATGTGTTTATTGCATGTTAAACAATTTTTTTAATCTATACTAAAATATTTTGACTATTACCTCAACAAACTCTACCTGCGTCGCGTGGCGCTCATCCGCTGCAGTTTCGGTAAGGCATGTTCAAAGAAGACCTGATACGCCTCACAATAGTAATTTTGCATCCCACCATCTTGCTGTATCCGGTCACGGTAGCAGCCGTTTCGGCACAGGGGAAAATATCGGCACTGTTTGCACTTGCTCGGGATATCTACCGAGCGGGTAATGAATGCCTCCCATTTCGGCGAGTTCAGCAGTGAGTCAAAGTCATCCTGCATGATATTGCCGAGCCTCCATTCATCCAGCACATAAAAGTCACAAGGGTATACCCCGCCGTCCGCTTCAATCACAAGCTGCGGCACGCATCTGCCGTACATACTGCAGATTTCGGGCTGCATACCCTGAAGCATGTTCCACACGTTATCGAAAAAGCGAATGCTGATGTAGCGGTTTTGCAGTATGCCTTCGTACCAACAGTCAAACGCACGGCATAAGAACTCTCCGTACCGCAGGGTACTCATCGCGTGCTTGGATTGTCCGCGTTCATTGCGCAGCGGGTCAATGCACGGTATAAACTGCACGAAGCGAAACCCGTGTTTTTGATAAAATGCAAACAGTCGGTCTGCGGCCCTTGCGCTGTACTGCGTGATAACAGACAGTATGTTATATTCCACACCATACTTTTCAAGCAGGGCAATGCTTTTCATAATTCGGTTAAAGGTGCCCTTTCGGTTTGCGTCTTTACGGTTTAAGTTATGTATATGGGCATCCCCGTCAAGCGATACCCCCACCAGAAAATTGTGCTTTTTGAAAAACTTCACCCACTGCTCATCAATCGTATACCCGTTTGTCTGAATGCAGTTTGTAACCCTACAGCCCTTGGTGTTGTATTGCTGCTCAAACTTCATCAACCGCTCATAAAACGGAAGGCCGCATAGGGTTGGCTCTCCGCCCTGAAACGCAAAGTTGCAGTTCTCATCCACAAAACCAAATGACTCTTGTATGATTTTTTCAAGTGTTTGCTCTGACATCATGCCATAACAAGCGGTATCGCGGTTTGCGGCAACATCGTTGTAAAAGCAATAATCGCAGCGCATGTTACAAAGCGACGAGGCCGGTTTAATCATTATATTCATTGCCTTCATCTTAAATTATGCTCCCAAAACATCTTGCAGCATGTCCACCACAATGTTCTCTCTTATTTCGGTCAGATCCTCCGGTAACAACACCCCCATTTTTACGTATGATTCCGCATAGTTCATGGCAAAGTCGAGCATATCAAGCTGTTTTGCCTGCTCGGTACCGATGAAGGATTTGTTGTCGACCTCATACTTCACCGCGTTGCGGCTGGTGATATTACCGGTATCGGCATACCATTTTTCTACGACATCATATTGCAGCTGTTTATCGGCAAGCAGGGTATCGTTTGCACCGTAGACCAAGCGCATAAAAAGTGCGATATCGTCGTAACGGGTATCGTAGGCTTGCTTGGTGCACAGGATACTCTCAAGAATGCTGATGCCAAGCGTCTCGAAGCTCGCAGCCTCAACCCAACCGTATTCCTGTGCGGAGTATACCCCAGCAGATGTGGTAATGGCGGCGCCGTCTCCTTCGCCTGCATAAAACCGGCTGAAGATATCCGCAAACTCCGAATCCAGCGTATTGACGCTGCTGCGCGCAACACCGATACTCTCAAGCCAGCTTGCAAGCAGATAGCTTGAAGTTGTGCCATCGTTATGCAGAATATTAAGCCCTTTTACGCTCCGCGCACTGCCATATACATCAGGACAGGTTGGGTTGAACCCCTTATCCTGTAAAATACTGCTGCCCTTTCTGACATAGATACTGTTGCATCCGGTACCGTCTATCTGGTGCCCGATCAGCAGAGCATCATAATTTGCAAGAGCATGGATAAACGCGCCGCCGGTCACCGCAACATCCCATTCGTCGTTGTGCAATCCTTCGTTAAGATAAACTCCATCCTGATATACCACAAGCTCAAGCGGCAGGCCGGCTTGCGCGTCCCATTCCATCTGCTTAATCAGTCCAATCATGGAACTGCAGAAGTATGCCTGCACCGCAACGCGAAGCGGCGGCCGCAGGGCGGAGGGCTGCTGGGAATTTACGCCCGGCACGTTCGGAACAGTCGATGGGGTTGCCGTGCACCCAACAGACATCATTATAATCAATAGACATAGAATCCTTTTCATACTGTGCTCCTTTCGTTTGCGGCTTTGCGGCAACACCATATGCGTTGGCGACAGTCATACGTTTTCTTTAGTATAGCAACTGGAATGATCCTGCAACAGCACGTGTGCTGCCATATTTCTTTGTTTTTTTGACATTGTGAATCAATTTTGTGCATCTTCATGATTTTAACATCTTTATTCAATAATTTGACTTTCTTCATCTCTTGGTTTGCCTTTTATCTTTTATTGATTTATTATATAATATATTGTAGACAATAGACAATAAACATTTAATATTTACTAATTATTTATAATTTATTACCATATGTTAGGGGGCGGTACCGTATGTTCAAGGCATTTAAGCTATTCGTGCGGCAGATAAGACCATCCCCAAGGCTTAAGACCATTCTGTTCGCATTTTTGCTGGGAATGGAGCTGTGTGTCATAACAACCATCGGTCTATGCACCTTTCAGATAATCAGTGATAATATGGTCATACAACTTGCAAACTCCAGAATTGATCTTCTCGAACAGATTTCAAGGAAGCTTGATTCGGTAAGCAGCATTATGATCTCATTTTCCGATCTTTACTACTACAACGAGCCGATTGATTCTTTGTTTTCAGAAACAGGGCGGCCCCGCATAGACTATCAGGACATATCAAACCAGCTTGACGGGTTTAACGAACAGTATAAAAAGGCGTTGGTGACAAACGGATTATCGCTGGAATACGCAATTGTTGCGGATGAATACAGCTACCATCTGCACCATAAGGATCAATCTGTTAAAATGCAAGACTATAACGTTGTGCTGTGGCGCTATGACTTTTTAAAAAGTACTGGGGAGACAGCATGGATTCCTACCTATGAGGATGTATGGCTTAGTGAACAAAGCTTACACAACAGGGTGTTCTCCTTTGCAAGGGGCCTTTCGGGTAAAAACGGTCACACCGCAGCGTATTTTTTGGTTAGCGCATCCGAATTAGTGCTTAAGGACACCTACAAGCAATCGCTTACGCAGGATAATTCAATCTACATTGTCAATAACGACGGGCAGATTGTTTCTCATAGCGACAACGAAATGATCGGCTTTTATTTTTATAGAATGGATCGCCTAAGCAAGCTATTTGACGGAAAACCATATGCTATTATCACAAAAAATGGCAGCGAATATCTGCTTGCCAAGGCATATAATGAAATCTTTGGCTGGACGGTGCTCGAGGAGATTCCGATGTCGGTGGTTTTAGAGCCCCTCAACCAGATTCGCACCACAATGGTGCTGTTGTGTATCGGGCTGTTTTTGGTTGGCGGGGTGCTTGCATACCGGCTGGCGTTTGCAATTGCGCTTCCGCTCAAAAAGCTCTGTATTAACCTGAAAAAGGTTGCCACCAGTGAAAAGGGAGATGTGCATTTTAATATCAGCTCTTGGAAGGAGCTTGGCGAGATTTCGGACGAGTGCAACTATATGAGCAGCCGAATTGATACGCTGGTTACCAATGTGAAGAACAGCGAAAAACAGATACGCGAAACTGAGCTTCGCTTCTTATACGCGCAGATCAATCCGCATTTCATGCACAATACCCTGTTTTCGCTCAAGTGTCTGATTGCGATGAACCGAAACGAAGAGGCGGAAAAGATGCTGTCGGAGTTTTCGGCCCTGCTTGGTATCGTACTGCAATCCTCCGATCAGCTCATCCCCATTGAGCAGGAGCTATACATTTTAAACCGCTACATCATGGTGCAGAAGATTCAGTATAGCGATCAATTCTCCATCCGCATCAACTGCGCCGAAGGGAACCTAGGATATCTTGTACCAAAGCTTTTGTTGCAGCCGCTGGTTGAAAACTCAATATTCCATGGATTTTCCGCCGGAAAAGGATTTGCCAATGCGCTCATTGAGGTGACCGTGCGTGCATCGGAAGAGCACCTGTATATTGACATTTCTGACAATGGTATGGGCTTTGATGCCTCGGCGCTGCCTCTCAACGATGCAAGCGGGTATCCCGCCCAATCCTCTGCTCATATCGGCGTTCAAAACGTGCATAACCGCGTCCGGCTGTTGTTTGGCAATCAATATGGGCTTTCCATAAGAAGTAAGATTGGCGTTGGAACCTGCATCACCGTAGATATTCCGAAACAGGAGAGTACCAAAAGTAGTCAGGAGGTTTGATGATGGTTGTTCTTATTGTTGATGACGAGCTTCCAATCCGCGAGTGGATGAAGTTAACCTTTGAGAAATCTGAAACAGCCAATCTCACCGTCCTGACAGCATCAAATGGTCAAGAAGCGCTTGAGATTGTGCGCACAGAGCCTGTCAACATCGTGTTTGCGGATATTCGTATGCCAATTCTGGGCGGGCTTGACCTTCTAAAGGAGATTAAGACTTACAGCGAGAACATCTATGTTGCTATCCTTACAAGTTACTCAGACTTTTCGTATGCCCGCACCGCATTTCGTTTGCAGGCGGATGAATATGTGCTCAAGACCGAGATATCAAAAGAGACAATCGGTGAGATTATTCAAAAATATCTTGCAAAACATTACGAAAAAAGTGAGCCCAAGCAGTCGCTCGAAACGCAGCTCTCCCGTACAGGGCTGATACAGGCCCTAATCGGTAAGCAGATTATTCCCCCACAGGAACTGGCCGAAAAGTTGAATGCAGCGCAGATTGAAGCCGAGGACCGCGCATTGATTGTCGTTGCGGTGTCTTTTCCTGCCGCCAGCAGTGTACCCGACCCGACCAATATGTTGATATTTAACGACACCAGTCTTAGCAACAGCACGTTTTGTTCCGTCGGCAAAAATACATTTCTAATTATCACCAACTTCAATGAGGAGTACTCATCGTCCGAGCACGCACAGTACGCAAGCTGGAGCATGATAGACCGTATAGAAAAGCTGTTTGAAAACTGCCGCATCGGTATTAGCAATACGGGTGCCGGTTATGCCGATCTGCAGGCGTGTGTGCAACAAAGTTTGCAGGCGCTAAACAATACCTTTTACAGCAGTGTACCCACTAAGCGGTATTCAGCGATACAACCCCGGGAGGATGCCGTTCATGCAGACTTCTATGATACCATCATGGCGATTCGCCACAAAATCAATGATCACGACTTTGCCCCTGCCCGCAAGAGCCTTGAACAGCTGTTTGTAGAATTGCAGCGCGCTGCCTCATTGGATACCGAGGTGCTCAAGCGTTCTCTGTATACGCTACTGGAGGAGCATCTTGCCATTAGCGATGAGTATAATAAAGAGCTGCATACCTATGTGTTTAACGCAATTGAGGTAATCAAGTCCACCCATACATTTTCGCAACTGCAAGAAAGCTTTTTTGCGATATTTGATCATCTGGTTGAAGAATACCAAAGCATGCAGACCAACGAATATATCAAGGATGCCAAGCAATATGTTCGCGACAATTACGCTACTATTGCCTCCAATACCGAAATTGCAAGTGTTCTGCACCTGAATCCCGAGTATTTTAGCCGCCTGTTCAAGCGGGAAACAGGGATGAACTTTAACACTTACATCACCCGCTATCGATTAACAAAGGCGGAAAAGCTGCTTAAAACAACAACCATGACCATTAACGAGATTGCCCATAGTGTAGGCTATGAAAACGTTAACTATTTTTCATACACCTACAAAAAGATTATGGGCAGCACTCCTTCCGAGGTAAGGACCCGCAATGATGTATAATCGTCCAGCTTAGCACACAGCCGGTACTCCCTCAATCCGCAGAAATTCAGCGCAATGGGGAGTATCGGCTGTTTCCGTCTTGCCGTAACATTCGGGTATAGATGGATGGAGGCCTGGCGCCTTTGAGCGCTGACGCCGCTGCCGTTGACTGAGGACGCGGCTTAAGAAGCGGCGGAAGCAAATAACCTTTCCTGAAAATAATGCAGTTTATCCTTGACAAAGGATAAATTTTCAGCTAAAATAAGAATGATTATTGTTATCTTAAACTGAAAGATCTGCCATTTGAAAAAGAGGTATTGTTATGAACTTTTCGGGGTTGATTATTGGAATCACCGCTTTTTTGATTATCGGCGTATTTCATCCAATTGTCATCAAATGCGAGTATTATTTTACGGTTAAGATCTGGCCGGTATTCCTCATAACCGGAATCGCGGCAATTGCGGTATCCTGTTTTGTTCAGCAGTTTATTGTATCAGCTATCCTTGCGATATTCGGATACTCATGTCTTTGGTCGATTATCGAGCTGAAAGAGCAGAGGGAGCGGGTAAAAAGGGGTTGGTTCCCCCAAAATCCCGCGCATGCCGGCCGGCAGCCGGGCAAAGATGCCCAAAAGAGATCATAATACGCCGATAGGGGGAGCGCTCTTATGACGAGGGTGCAAAAAGCAATACTTGACGCTGTGCTTCAGTCCGGACGGCATCTTTCTGCGGACGAGGCGTATTGGATTATCAAGCATCAGTTTCCTTCTATTGCCCTTGGTACAATATACCGCAATTTGAATCAGTTCGCCGATTCCGGGCTGATACGCCGTATGGCGCGGGCAGATGCGGCGGATTTCTTTGAAGGCAATACGTCTCCTCATGACCATATCCTATGCATTAACTGCGGCCGGATGGAGGATATTGTAATCTCCCATCTGAAGGATTTTTTACAAGGGCAGACGGACGGTGATATCGTTTCCTTTGATCTGATGATTCATTATATTTGCCCGGCATGTACACAAAAAGATATTAACAAATAAGGCGGAAACAATGATGCTGCAGCTCAATACGAAAAGAAAACCAATCAAGCTGATGGAAACCGTGTTTGACGCTCTTTATCTTGCAACGGTGCTGATATCCGCAGTCCTGCTCTTTCTGAGTGCGGAGATAGGAAGCGAGCGGTGGCAGTTTGGACTCATGGCCTTGATTTTGGGGGTCGGCGATGCCTTTCATCTGGTTCCGAGAATAATGGCGATGTGGGATAGCAAACCGCGCGATTACACTGTGGCAATTGGCATCGGCAAGTTGCTTGCGTCTGTAACCATGACGGTGTTCTATCTTATCCTATGGGGTGTTGGGATGATGCACTACGCCGACATCATTTCCGTACATATGACAAGCGTTGTGTTTACACTTGCCGCCCTGCGAATCGTCTTGTGCCTGTTTCCGCAAAATGGCTGGATCTCCGAAACCCCGTCGCTCAAATGGGCGATTTGGCGAAATATCCCCTTTTTTAGTTTGGGTATGATTGTAATGACGCTCTTTGCGGCAGGATCATTTACCAAAGGGGGGGAGCTTTCTGTCCTGTGGCTTGCTATCTTAATCAGCTTTGCCTGTTATCTGCCGGTTGTTCTGCTTGCCCGGCGAACCCCGGGGATAGGAATGCTTATGCTTCCCAAAAGCTGCGCCTATGCCGCCATTGTGCTGATGGGCTTTTCGTTACCCGGTATATCGCCTTTCCTATAAAAATAGAAACCAATGTCTATGGCATTCAATAAATAAATCAGCAGGAGGTACTATCATGGACGAAAACAAGAAACTTACCAATGAGGTCGGCGCCCCTGTGGCCGACAATGAAAACTCAATTACAGCCGGTCCACGCGGTCCGGTCGCGATGCAGGATGTGTGGCTGCTCGAAAAGATGGCGCACTTCAATCGCGAGGTTATTCCCGAGCGCCGTATGCACGCAAAAGGGTGGGGTGCATACGGTAACCTGACGGTCACCGGCGATATCTCCAAGTATACGAAAGCCGCGGTTTTACAGCCGGGTAAAAAGACCGATCTGTTCCTGCGGTTCTCAACCGTTGCCGGTGAGCGCGGTGCGGCCGATGCCGAGCGCGATATCCGCGGCGTCGCCGTAAAGTTCTATACCGAGGAAGGTAACTGGGACCTTGTCGGCAACAACACACCCACCTTCTTTATCCGCGATGTCCATAACTTTTCCGACCTAAACCGTGCGGTAAAACGTGACCCGAGAACGGGGATGCGATCGGCGCAAAATAACTGGGATTTCTGGACGCTGCTACCTGAGAGCTTCCATCAGCGCACCATTGTAATGTCGGATCGCGGCATTCCCGCCAGCTTCCGCAACATGCATTTTTACGGCGAGCATACCTTCTCGTTCTATAACGCCCAAAACGAGCGTTTTTGGTGCAAGTTCCATTTTCATACCCAGCAGGGAATCAAAAACTTGACAAATGCTGAAGCGACAGAAGTCTGCGGTAAAGACCGCGAGAGCCACGGCAGAGATTTGTTCGAGTCCATTGAGCGCGGTGATTTCCCCAAATGGACGATGTATGTGCAGATTATGACCGAAGAGCAGGCAAAGAATCACTACGAAAACCCGTTTGATATTACAAAGATCTGGCGTCATAAGGAGTTTCCGCTAATCGAGGTCGGCGTTCTTGAGCTAAACCGCAACCCTGAAAACTATTTTGCCGAGGTAGAGCAAGCAGCCTTCACACCCGCCCATGTTGTTCCCGGCATCGGCTTCTCGCCGGATAAGTTTTTGCAGGGCAGATTGTTTGCTTATGGCGATGCGCAGCGCTATAGACTGGGTGTAAACCATAACCAGATACCGGTAAACAAGGCAAAGAATGAGGTGCGCGACTACCATCGTGACGGCGCAATGCGTGTTGACGGCAACTATGGCCGGATGCCGGCATACTCACCCAACAGCGCGGGGTATTGGTCTGCGCAGCCGGATGTGGCAGAGCCGCCTCTTGATCTTGAGGGTGCGATGTATCGGTATGACCCTAAGGATGACCCGACAGACGATAATTTCCGTGCGGGCGGCAATCTGTATCGCCTGATGACCGAGGATAAGCGTAAGCTGCTCATTGAAAACACAGCAGCCGATATCGAATCGGTGACGGACAATGTAAAATACCGCCACGCAGTGCACTGCTTCTTGGCCGACCCGGAATACGGCGAGCGCATCACAGCCGCGATGAAGCTGGATTTTGCAAAGGTAAAGGAGCTTTCCAAGCTCGATAACAATGGGCTGATTCAGGCGACCCTCAACCCATGAAAATGAAGCACAGAGTACTCATTATTTTGGGATTTGTACTGCTTGGCTTTGGGGCGGTTGGTATCTTTTTGCCGTTGTTGCCCACGACGCCGTTTGTTCTGGCTGCCGCCGCTTGCTTTTCCGGCAGCGCTAAGCTGACGGGTTGGCTCCATAAAAGCAAACTATTCAGTGATTATATTAAAAACTACAGGGAACGTGGTGGGTTGCAGAAACGATCGGTTGTTATCAGCCTCATTTTCCTGTGGACGATGCTTGGTATCTCCATCGCGTGGTTGCAGGCGGTATGGGCTGCTATTCTCTTCCCCTGTATCGGTATTGCGGTGACTGTACATATTCTGTGTATGGCGCGGCCAAAACACGCGGTAAAAAAGAGGAAGGCTGGGGCCGTCAAACCTTGTACGTTTGACGTTGTCTAAGGGCAGGATGTGTAAACGATCGAGGGCCTTTAATGCCGCATACTGCCGCAAGTGACGAGTAAGCGCAAGATGCGGTAAGGCATATACCGAGCAGAATGTGCGGGTATGCAGGTAATCAGGATTTATGTAAGGGCGAATGAAAACATAAAATCAGGTATTCTCCGCCGGTGCGGAGAATACCTGATTTTGCATTCTTGGACGCGGTGGATTTTATAACCGGTGAACAGGCGTTGTTTCGTATTCGATATAAAAAGCGCGTAGCACATCAGCCAATATCTTAATGCCTATACCGACCTTACAACCCGCAGCTTAAGCTATGCGGCAGATTACGGCTAAAGGAGCGCAAACATGGCAATGAGCGAAGAAAACAGATTTGCCGTACCATGAATGACAACGCTCGGCACAATCGAACCACCTGCTCTTTTTTCGTTCACGTAGCCCATACTCCAGCCAATACCGCCTGTAAAAAGGACAACAAGCAAAGCCTGCATTGCACCGATCACAGAGAAGAACAAAAGGCCATGCAAAAGGCCGAACAAAAAGCTTTGCACAAGGTTTGCAATCCCAAAGCCGAATTTACCGGATAATCTTTTCAATAAAAAGCCCCTAAACAAAATTTCCTCCGGTAAGGCCGTGTTGAAAAGGGCATAGACCAACGCGGCAGGCAAAGCGGCAATGCCCATCCCTGTAAATTGAGAGGTGGCAGTTTCGACATCGCGCATCATCCAGAGTATTCCGATAGATAGCACTAAAAAAGCGGCGACAACAATAAGTGTGGCATGAACGCATCCTTTCTTATTCTCGACACCAACCCTTTTCAGGCCAAGCCATGAAAAGAAGTTTTCTTTTTTTTGCGCGCATATTAACCACCATACCAGTGGGAGCAGGCTGAACAAGACAATCTGTATCAGGCTGTTAAACAGTTGCGAAATAAACAGCATCAAAAAGTGTCCTCCCTTACCGGTTTCTATTCATATTATTGTTAATAGGGGGTGTTTGTATCTGCATCTTATTTTAACACAAACAAGAGGGAAATCGACCTCCCAAAGCACAATCGTTTATGTATGAATGATGTCCATACTAGGCAGATCGCGCAAATAGAGAGTCATACGTTGCTCAGCTTGTCAATCGCATCCTTTTTGGAACATACAAAAAAGATGTCCTTACCATTGTTGCTTTCAAAGATAAAGTCTTTTAATGCTTGGCTTGTATAGCTTGAAAAATCACCGACAATTGCAAGCTTAAAATGATAATTGATAAACTTCTGCAGAACCTCTCCGGCGATCCGCGTGCTTAGAATAAAGAAATCTTCCGTGATAGCGTCTTTATTTATTACGATAGCATGACATCCGGTTTCGTAATTGATAGACATCATAAAATCCAGTGCGGTTTGCCCGTCAGAAATACAGATCGTATCGCTGTGTACAATCGCTGCTTTATTGCTGCCGGTTTTCACTGTTTTGATATTCATGTGGTGTTTCTCCTGCTAAATTATCCTGATATTTTCCGCAGTACAAGTCCGCTTTGCAAGACTGTGATATCAATTATAAAATCGAGGTTCATAATGTAATCCAGTATATATACATTAGCTTGCCGTCTGTATATGGTTTTTCTTCTGTCCTTATCCCGCCGCATTGTTCAATGGTTCTAACCGATGCAATATTGTCTGCATAACAGCCGAGCATAACCTTTTTAAGCCCGATTGACCTTCCAAACTCAAGTGCCATTTTCAGCATTTGTGTAGCATAACCCTTACATCGTTCGGACGGCCGAACAGAATAACCAATGTGCCCGCCGTATGCCGAAAGAAAATCATGATTAAGACTATGCCTGATATCAATGATACCTACAATTTTATGGTCGGTCTTTCGTATTGCAAAGAATGTATTGGCAACAACCCAGTCACTGCTCACCGTTTTAGCAGAGCTGTTGCTCGTGATATGACTAAGCCAGTTCTCATATGATATTTGATCAAGCAACGCGCTGCCGTTTATAACGGTTTCCCCTGCATCAAAAAACTCTTGCTTAAAGCTTTCCGCCCGTTCCTTATGATGCAAAGCCGGGGTTCTTAATTCAAGGATTTCCACACGCCCACCTCGTCTAGTTCATATTAATTCGCTTCGAACATATTAACCATCTGCGACCATAATACCATATTTTACTGCATAAGGGAAAGACATATCTTCCCACGGCGGAAAGATATGTCTTTTTGGACTTATCACGGAAAGAAGGTTCTTGCGGCTAGGCCCGAAACTTATAGAATAAATAATAAACTTACGTTAATAAATGATGAGCGGATACAGATAGCGCTTTTTGTTCAAATCTCCTTTTGGATTCCTCCAAACCCCCAGTTTTCAATAGGTGGGTCATTGATTACGATGAAAATATCTGACGATGCAATATTAAGCCGTTCTACCAAAAGTTTTGTTATTTCCTTTATTATTTTCGCCTTTACTTCTTTGCTTCTCCCGGGGAAAATAGTCAACTCAATAATGCAGAAATTTTCGGTTTTCCCGCCGCCCCTTTCAAAATAATCATTGTCAATCTCACAAAGCCTTTGAAAACGGTCCCAATCAGGAATACCCAAAGCCGATTCCAGACCATCGTGGACTGCACCTAAAAAGGCTTTCTTGTATTCATCTGTGTGTCCTTTAATGATATCGATTCTTACTAAAGGCATTGAAATCACTCCGCTATCTATTTCTTTTCCCATATTATCGTCTTATCTTGGCACTCACAGTATGCCTATATTATTTGCCTGCTCTTTTTGTTGTATATTACAACGGTTACAATTGAAACAAGAACAATCATAGCATTTGCGGCAACAGTTCCCGCCCAAGTCGTAGGCGGGATGCCAAAGACGGGAGATGCCGCATTGAACATGGTGTGGCATAATACGCACATGAACACATGGCCTTTGCCTGATATTTTGTAGATTGCCCCGTAGAAAAAACGAAACGCAATGATTTGGACGGCAAACATCCAAAAATCGATGAGACCCTCATAATGCCCTGTTCCGCGAATAAAGAAAAGAGGGATATGCCACAAAAACCAAATGAATCCAACGCAAACGGAAGATAGAACAAAACCATATTTTTTGTAAAGTCTGGGCTGCAATATGTACATCCAACCTGCTTCCTCCAAGCCACCAATGATAAGACTGCCAGGCAGGTTGAGAAAAAACATATAAAATGGCTGTACCATTTCGGTACGACCTGAAACTGCAAGGTGTATCAAGTAATACAGCGCAAGCACTGCAACAACGAGCAAATAAAGCAATATATTATTTTTGGCGTAAAAAACAGTGTTCAACCATTCCTTAACATCTGCTATTTTGTTATTTTTCTTCAGTACAATATATGAAACAATAGCGGGCGACAAAATATAGACTGCAAAAGGAATATTCATCCCTAAATGCTGGAACGATTCTTGAACTGTAGAATGAATGGAAAACCCAAATTGCCCAAGAACAATCAAAGCACCCGACGCAAGAGAGGCTATGCAAAATGTCAGAACCGTAAACTGCACTATGATTTTTTTGTCTGTCACACTTTTTTCACTCCCGCTTTGAAGTTCACATTAAATCTTAAAGGATAGACACTTTAATTTTATCACCGAAGCCTAACATAGCTTGATGAGCTGAATTGTTTTACTAATTTTATCAAAACCCGCATCTATAATATCAGATTTTCCTGTCTAAAAAAGGAGTAGTTTCCCTGGGCGGAAAGCGACGCACTTTTGTAATAGTCGTGGAAAAAGATTTTGGTGATGGCAAGGTGTTGCTAATAGCCTGAGTGACCAGTTGAAGCCTTTTGGCTTTATTTATTGTGATTATACCATGAACACAACGTGTGAATGGTATAATCGCCCATCACCGTAGGCGGGGCATTAAGAATAAACGTATAATGGCCGTTTTGCGGCCATTATACCATGTGTTACGGCTTCATATACATACTGGAATCCCAAGGTGCATTTGGATCGTAATCATCAGGAGGGTAGTGTTGCGGAGCAGTTATATACCACCAGACACCAAATCTGTCTATTACATCAGCAGCACATGGGCTCCATGGCAATGGCCCTAATGGTGTCTTAATGGTTCCGCCTTCGCTTAATAAGAAGTATGCTTTTTCTACCGCAGATTCATTCTCAAAGCTCACGCTCAACTGTACTATATTTTCTGTTATATAATCACCTGACGCTTCGACTACAGATAAGATTTCTTGCCCATCTTTATAAAGCTCTGAATGAAAGTAGGTCCCGTCAGGGTTCTTTACATGATATCCCAGCTCCAGACCAAAAACTTCTTTGTAAAGCTTAACAGCTTCCATACTGTTCTTCACATATAACCCTGTTCCTATTTTCACAAAAACATCTCCGTACTTTATATAAATTCGCAAAACTCCGCACTTCAGCCATACTGGTTACTAACCGTGTTACGCTGATGATATCATATCTTCTATTATGAAAAAAGACATACCTCCCTTTGGCGGGAAAGTATGCCTCTTGTGGACACCGTGGAAAAAAGATTTCTTATCTTTCTCAAAAAAGAGCATCCAGTCCTCAAAATAAATCGGATTCTCCGCAGGCAATGACCAATTTTATGATGCCATAAATCCTCAGACTCTTCATGGCCGTGTTCAAATAATTATGCGGCTGTTTTCGGTCGATGTACTTGCCATTGATAATACCTGCCCTGTTTTCTGATAAAAGGCGGCGGGAGCTTCTTCGGTTGAACCATATCGGGCGGCGGCTTTAAATGGATGATTTGTTTCTGCGCCAATGTTTTTGATGAAACGGGACGTTTCGGAAACGAATAATCCTGCCAGCATGAAATGAACTGTTTTCGCATATTTTTCATTCTTCTGACTGTTGGAAGCATTGCGAGGATTTTGCTATAGCCGCTATCATTGTTTCGGTGCAGAGCATCCCCTTGGCGGGGAGGCTCACACGCTGTCACAAACGGCTCACACACCGTTTCAGCGGTTTCGGTGGTGTCTACGGCTTCATCTGGACAGCTATCGCTTACAGGGGCAAAGCTGGGTTCCACTTTTTCGGAGCAATTTTCTGCATGGAGGGTATCGGCAAAGGCATGCTCCTGAATGGCTTTCATGAGCGCCAGTTTGGAAAGGTTCCGTTCCACGGCAAGGCCAATATAAAAAGAACGCTGCGCATCGGTTTCGCAGTACTCCAGTATCACGGTGTTCTGTGTCCAGCCAAGAGACTGTGCCCTTTCCATAAGAATCGGGTTGTTTTCATAAGTGCGGTAAAAGTCACGCATCCTGCGGAGATTGCGAAGAGAGAATCCCTTCAGCGATGGAAACCGGTCAGCGAGCATTTCAGCCAAGTGCGGGATAAACGCTTTTTCTCCCTGACGGCAGATACATTGACCGATCCGTGTATAAAGCTCCAGCAATGCCCGATTGCAGGGCTTCTCATCTTTTTCATAGCATTCAGCTACCGCAGAGGCAATCTGTTCCAGATACAGGGCACTGTTCTTTTTCAACGCTTTCATAGGCTTCTCCTTTCCGGCTCCGTGGGAGCCTGTTTTTTTATGTACCCGGCAGAGCAAGCTCCGCCGGTGAAATGCTTGGAATTGTTAGTAGCTTTGTTTCATTTCAAGGCCGCCGCCCTGTTGTGCAGTTGCTTCATCCATATGAACGCCCAGCCGGTTGGGAAGATAATCACTCAGCCAAGTGCCGCCGAAAGCACTGTGTGACTGCAAACGCCATATGGCGAGCTTTCCCATATGCAAATC
>JAEZTV010000022.1 GCA_023421245.1 Bacillota bacterium
ACACTCTTCATGAAAGATGTGGCCTCCTTGTCGGTGTTGTTAGGTGTTGTAACTCAACTTTAACCGATTTGGCCTCATCTTTCACTTCTTTTTTTTTAAAATGTCCAATATCTATTGTAGTCCTACACATATTTTTGCCGGCAGTATAGATGCACTGCTTGACAAACGACATGAATACTGCTAGAATAACAGGGAAAACAAAGCAGAACCGTATGCCGTTCTCACCCGCACGCTTATTTGCGATGCGGCGTCAATATTTTCTCATCGTCGCACCGGTGCGGCGTTGTGTGGTATTGTATGCGCGGATGGCTTTGCTGTCCGCGCTTTGTATTTACGCATATAGAACATAAAAGGGCTTTGGAGGTGCTTTACTATCAGCAAAAAGGATATGCTTATTAATGAGGCGATTCGCGACAAAGAGGTACGCGTGGTAGGTGATGACGGCTCGCAGCTTGGCATCATGACATCGCGCGATGCGCTTAAGCTTGCGATGGAACAGAATCTTGACTTGGTTAAGATTGCTCCTCAGGCGACGCCACCCGTATGCCGCATCATGGATTACGGCAAGTACCGTTTTGAACAATCTAAACGTGAAAAGGACGCTCGCAAAAACCAAAAGGTTGTGGACATTAAAGAGGTGCGCCTTTCACTGAATATCGACACACACGACTTCAATACCAAGCTAAACCACGCCATTCGTTTTTTAAAGGAAGGCGATAAGGTTAAGGCATCCATCCGTTTCCGCGGGCGCGAGATGGCGCATTCCTCTATGGGGCTTGAGACAATGAAGCGGTTTGCCGAGGCTTGTTCCGAGGTGGGAAGCGTTGAAAAGCAGCCGAAGCTCGAAGGGCGCAGCATGCTTATGTTTATCGCGCCCAAAACCATTGCCAGCAACAAGTAATTTTTTAAGGAGGATCCCCCGATATGCCTAAGATAAAAACACATTCCGGCGCGAAAAAGCGTTTTAGTCTGACCAAAACCGGAAAGGTTAAGCGCGGACACGCGTTCAGATCTCATATCCTCACTAAAAAGAGCACCAAGCGCAAGAGAGCTCTGCGTGCCGGCGCCTACGCCCACAAGAGCAATGTGGAGCAGATTAAACTGCTTATCCCGTATAAGTAAGAGGATGCCCATATGAATCATGGCGCACTTTATGTTTCAAAACAACCATAACGGAGGTAAATAGAACATGGCTCGTGTTAAAGGCGCAACGATGACGCGCAAAAGAAGAAAGAAGGTATTAAAGCTTGCAAAGGGTTACTTCGGTGGCAAGAGCAAGCTGTTTAAAACCGCGAAACAGGCCGTGATGAAGTCCGGCCAGTATGCTTATATCGGCCGCAAACAGAAAAAGCGCACATTCCGTCAGCTTTGGATTGCCCGTATCTCTGCGGCTGCCAGAGCAAACGGCATGAATTACTCAACGTTTATGAACGGTCTGAAAAAGGCAGGCATCACCCTTAACCGCAAAATGCTTTCTGAGCTTGCTATTGCTGACGCGGCTGCGTTTACAGCACTTACCGAAAAGGCAAAGGCTGCTCTTTAATCTATTAAAACAAACTGCGCCCGTGTCTTGTTTGACCGGGCGTATTTTTTAGGGCGGGTCCTGTCAGGATAACATTTCCACCCCGGAGCATCCAAAAAAGGAGGCCGTTTCGCATGATTATAACCAGCGTGGAAAACCCCGTCGTCAAGCTTGCGGCAAAGCTATCCTCCTCCAAAAAGGAGCGCATGCAGCAGGGGCTGTTTGTTATTGAGGGGCTGCGTCTTTGTCTGGATGCGGTGCAAAGCGGTGTGCGGTGCAGGTATGTATTTCTCACCACCGACGCGGTATCCAAACACTACAACAGCCTAAAGCCTGTGCTTGCGTCGGGCGTAAAGGTATACGAGGTCTCCGAGAGTGTGTTTGCCAAGATGAGCGATACCAAGACCCCGCAGGGCGTACTGTGCGTCTGCGAGCTGCTTGACCGGCGCAGGCCGCTTTCTGCCATGCGGCAAGATGGGTTTTACATCGGTCTTGAGCGTATTCAGGATCCCGGTAACCTAGGTGCCGTTATCCGCACCGCGGAGGCCATCGGGCTTTCGGGCATACTGCTTGGCAGTGACTGCTGTGACATCTTTAGCCCTAAGGTTATCCGCGCCACGATGGGCGGGGTGTTCCGCCTGCCCATCTATCAGACGGAGGATACGGCAGACGCCTGCATAGAGCTTGGACGTATGGGGCTGCACACCTATGCCGCTGTTCCCGACCGTGATGCCCTTGCCGTCACCGAGGCAGGGTTTACAAAGCGCGGCGTTGTCTTTATCGGCAACGAGGGCAGCGGGCTTACGGGAGAACTGATTGCCGCTTGTAACACCCGTATTACAATCCCTATGACGGGGCGCGCGGAGTCACTCAACGCGTCAATGGCGGCGGGCATTATCATGTGGGAGATTGCGCGGCAGCAAGCGCTTTGTACAGGGGGTGCGCAGTGATGACCGAATACTACGTCTGGCTTTCGTACTGTCTTGGCAGGGGGGGCGCGGCCGCCTATCGCATCCTAAAAGAATATGGGACTCCGCGCGCGTTTTATGATGTCTTTGCCCAAACCCCATCGCTTGCCGAGGGTTTTTCTGCAGAGCAGCGCAAACGAATTAGAGAGTTTTCCATTGACGATGCGCGCAGGGTCATCGAGTCGTGCGCTAAAAAAGACATTGACATTTTAACAATAGATAACGTATCATATCCCGAGAGGCTTCAAAACATCTATGCACCGCCGCTCGTACTTTACCGCAGGGGCGCCCTGCCCGATTTTGATCATACCATATCCATCGCCGTAGTGGGCAGCCGCCGCATGAGCGAATACGGGGCAGCCGCGGCATATCGGTTGGGGTACGATCTTGCCGCCACGGGTGCCGTAGTGGTAAGCGGCATGGCATTGGGGATTGACGCGTATGCGCACCGCGGTGCGCTCGATGCCAAAGGTAAAACAGCAGCCGTATTGGGCTGTGGCGTGGACATCGCCTATCCACCCGAAAACGAAGCCTTGATGCGGGACATAGAGCAAACCGGTGTGGTGCTCAGCGAATATCCGCCGGGCGAAAAGCCGGTGGGCAAACACTTCCCCGCGCGCAACCGTATTATATCCGGCCTGTGCCACGGCGTTGTTGTGGTGGAGGCTCCGGTAAAAAGCGGTGCACTCATTACCGCGACCCTTGCGCTTGAGCAGGGCAGGGATATTTTTGCCGTGCCGGGCAGCATCTTTAGCGAGGCAGGCGAAGGCACACTGCGCCTTTTGCGTGACGGTGCAATTCCCATTGGCAGCGCATATGATATTTTACTTGAATACGAAGGCATGTACGCGGACAAGTTAATGCTAAAACAGCTTGCGCGGCGGTATCATGACGCACCTGCGGCAAAGGGAAAACCGTCCGCACCCGTAAAACCGAGCGCCGGCATACCTGATAAAGAGATCCCCGTACAGCGGCCGCAGAATAAAGACGTACCGCCCGCCCATCTGAGCGAATCGGCAGCGGCAATCTACCGTGCGCTTGACCGTAACCGCCGGCATATCGACGAGATTGCGCAGCTATCCCAGATGAGTGTGCCCGAGGTGCTCGCGGCGCTTACTGAGCTTGAACTAGAAGAGCTTGTGCACGCCTACCCCGGCAGGCAGTATTCAATTTAAGGCGTATCCGCAAAGAGTTCTATCTTACCGTAATCACAATCCTATTGCAGGTATCAATACATAGGGCTATAGTATAATAGTAATCGGCAACCCCGTTTTTTATTTTGGTTTTGTGCCCTGCGGGCATGAAAACAGAAAGGCATGGTCAATGAATGGCAAAATCAAATCTCATCATCGTGGAGTCGCCCGCAAAGGCAAAAACGATAAAGAAGTATCTGGGCAGCGGCTATGAGGTCGTCGCGTCTATGGGGCATATCCGCGATCTGCCCAAAAGCAAGCTTGGCGTGGACGTCACAAACCATTTTGAGCCTCAGTATGTAGAGATCAAGGGCAAGGAGGATCTTATCAAGTCGCTGAGGAAGGATGCCAAAAAAAGCGATGCGGTATTCCTTGCGACCGACCCCGACCGCGAGGGTGAAGCAATCTCGTGGCATCTTGCGCATCTGCTGAATCTTGATGTCGAAAGCACAAACCGCGTAACCTTTAATGAAATCACCAAAACCGGTGTTCAGGCGGGCATGAATTCCCCCCGCCGTATAGACCTTGATCTGGTCAACGCACAGCAGGCAAGGCGTATTCTCGACCGTGTGGTGGGCTACAAGCTCAGCCCCTTTTTGTGGCGCAAGGTGCGCCGCGGTCTTTCTGCGGGACGTGTGCAATCGGTCGCGGTACGTCTGATTGTGGATCGGGAAGAGGACATCCGCGCGTTTGTCAGTGAGGAATACTGGACCATCGATGCAAAGCTTACCGGCAAGGGCTCGCGTAAGGTGTTCCCTGCCAAGTTCTATGGCAAAGGCAAAAAGCTTGAGATTAAGAACAAGGAGCAGGCAGACGCTATTTTAGCGGAGCTTGAGGGCTGCACCTATACGGTGGGCAGCGTCAAAAAGGGCGTACGCAAAAAGAACCCCGCGCCGCCGTTTACTACCTCGACCATGCAGCAGGAGGCCTCGCGCAAGCTGGGCTTTCAGGCGCGGCGCACCATGAAGGCGGCGCAGGAGCTGTACGAGGGCGTAGAGGTTGCGGGTTATGGCGCAATGGGCCTTATCACCTATATGAGAACCGACTCGCTGCGTATCTCGCAAGAGGCGCAGGCGGACGCGGCAGCCTATATCACCGAGCGGTACGGCAAGCAGTACCTGCCCCCTAACGCCCGCGCGTATAAATCCAAAAACAATTCACAGGACGCACACGAGGCAGTGCGTCCCACGATGCCTTCGCTTTCGCCCGACAAGGTTAAGGATAGCCTGACAAGCGACCAGTATAAACTGTACCGCCTGATCTGGGAGCGTTTTATCGCAAGTCAGATGGCAACCGCACTGCTCGATACTGTCTCGGCCGATATCCTTGCAGGCGAGTATGTGTTCAAGGCATCGGGCTTCTCTGTAAAGTTTGACGGATTTACCGTATTATACGAAGAGGGCAAGGACGAAGAGACGGAGGATAACGCCATGCTGCCTCCGCTCGAACAGGGCGAGGTATTAAAGCAGCGCTCCCTTGATGCCAATCAACACTTTACCCAGCCGCCGCCCCGCTACACCGAGGCATCGCTGATTAAAGCGCTTGAAGAAAACGGTATCGGCCGCCCCAGCACCTATTCCCCCACCATCACCACCATTCTGCAGCGCGGGTATATTGAGCGTGACGCGAAGGCGCTTAAGCCTACGGCACTGGGTGAGGTCACCACCAATCTGATGAAGGATCATTTTAAGAAGATTGTGGATGCGGAGTTTACTGCCTCAATGGAAAAAAGTCTTGACCTTGTGGAAACAGGCGAGAAGGAATGGATATCTATCCTTGAGGAGTTTTACGGAGACTTTGCCGATACACTGGAAAAGGCGGAAAAATCACTCGACGGTACACGGATTAAGGTGCCGGATGAGGAGACCGACGAGGTGTGTGAGCTTTGCGGGCGTAACATGGTAATAAAAATCGGGCGCTTTGGCAAATTCCTTGCGTGCCCGGGCTTCCCCGACTGTAAAAACACCAGGCGTATTGTACAAGAGACGGGCGGCTTCTGCCCATTATGCAAGGCCAGAATACTCAGCAAAAAGAGTAAAAAGGGCAAGCAGTACTTTGGCTGTGAGCATAACCCCAAATGCCCGTTTATGACATGGGATATGCCAACCGGCGAGGCCTGCCCTACCTGCTCATCATCCCTGCTGAAAAAGACGGGTAAGGCGGGTAGAATCTATTGCTCCAGTGAAAGCTGCGACTTTGAAAAGCCGCTTGAGCGAAAGAATGAAGAGTAGCACACCGTGCTTACCCATAAAAGAAGGGAGGAACGCAGCATGACCGCAACCGTAATCGGCGCAGGTCTTGCGGGCTGCGAGGCCGCGTATCGGCTTGCAAGCGAAGGGGTATTTGTCCGCCTTTACGAGATGAAGCCGCACAAGCGTTCCCCCGCGCACAAGCTTGATACCTTTGCCGAGCTTGTGTGTTCAAACTCTCTCAAAGCGCAGCGCACCGCTTCGGCGGCAGGGCTGTTAAAACAAGAGATGCGCCTGCTTTCCTCACTTGTGATGGAGGCGGCGGATTCCTGCCGCGTAGAGGCGGGCGGTGCGCTTGCGGTTGACCGCGAGCGCTTTTCCGCATTTATTACACAACGCATTTTAGCGCACCCGCGCATTGAGGTTGTATATGAAGAGATGGCGAGCATCCCGCAAGAAGGACTTGTAATTGTCGCCGCCGGCCCGCTTACCGCACACGCCCTTGCCGCTGATATTAAGGCACGGTGCGGGCACGAAACGTTAAGCTTTTACGACGCTGCCGCGCCGATTGTGACGGCCGATTCCATTGATATGGATAAGGTGTTTCTTGCCGCGCGCTACGACCGCGGCGAGGCGGATTATATCAACTGTCCGTTTGATAAAGAGGGGTACGAGCGCTTTTGGCAGGCGCTGTGCGACGCCCGAAGCGTCCCGTTGCAGGAGTTTGAACAGGAATTCTTCCGTGTGTACGAGGGCTGTATGCCCATCGAGGTTATGGCGCGGCGCGGCAAGGATACTATCCGCTTTGGGCCGATGCGTCCCGTGGGCTTGCGCAACCCCAAAACAGGGCACCGCCCGTGGGCGGTGGTACAACTGCGCAAAGAGAACTCGGGCGGCAGCTTGTATAACCTTGTCGGCTTTCAAACGAACCTGAAGTTCGGTGAACAAAAACGCGTATTCTCAATGATTCCGGGGCTTGAGCACGCCGAGTTTGCACGCTATGGCGTGATGCACCGCAATACCTTTTTGGACAGTCCCCGCTTGCTTGACCCCTTCTGCCGCCTGAAATCTGACCCCCGTGTGCTATTTGCGGGGCAGATAACGGGGGTGGAAGGCTATACCGAGTCCGCAGCGTGTGGTATTTATGCAGGTCTTACCGCCGCGCGTATGATAGCGGACAAACCGCTTGTTACACCGCCCGCCGATACCATGTTGGGTGCGCTTGTGCGCTATATCAGCGACGAAACGGTAACCGAGTTTCAGCCGATGGGCAGCAACATGGGTATTCTGCCGCCGCTTGCCGAGCCGGTGCGCGGCAAACAGCTGCGCTACGAGGCGCTTGCAGAGCGTGCGCTTGATTCCATGGCAGAATATGTGGCAGCGCTATAGCGTTTCGCTCACAGTGAGGAAGAAGGTTTTTTATGATTGCGGCTGCACTACTCATGGATACCGCTCTTGCGGATGTGGAATACAACCTGCAAGCTGCAAGGCGTCTTGTGTCTGATGCCGCAAAGCAGGGGGCGCAGCTGATTGTACTACCTGAGTTTTTTAACTCCTGTATGGGGTTTGACAATAGTATGCTAACGGTTGCGCAGCATGACTTGTATACATTAAACGAGATTACCGCACTTGCACAAAAGCTTAATGTCATACTATGCGGGTCGTTCTTGTCCTTTTGTGGTGAGGATGTTTACAATCGCTTTGCAATCGTATTCCCGAGCGGGGAGCAGTTCTTCCACTGCAAGGATATTCCCACCCAGTTTGAAAACTGCTACTATACAGACGGCGACGAACAGAACATCCTCCATACGCCAATCGGAGATATTGGGGTTGCACTATGCTGGGAGATGCTGCGGTACCACACGGCAAGGCGTCTTGCAAATAAGGTTGACTTTGTTGTGGCGGGCTCTTGCTGGTGGGATCTGCCCAAGGATGCACCGCCAGAGCACGACTTGCTTCGCCGGTACAACCAAGTGCTTGCTATGGATACCCCGTCTACCTTTGCGAGGCTGCTGCACGTTCCGCTTGTGCATGCCGCACATTGCTGTAGCACTATAAGCAGCCGTTTTCCTGCGGCAGACCGGTTGCAGGTGCGAAGGATGGTTGGTGCCGCACAAATCTGCGGTGGGGATGGAACGGTACTTGCAAGGCGCGGGTTTACCGAGGGGGAAGGCTATGTGTTGCATGCTATCACCCCGCGTCGATCAAAACAAATGCCGGTGTTCCCGCAAAAATACTGGATTATAGAGCTGCCGGATGTGTATTTAGAGGCATGGGAACGAAACAACGCGTTGGGGCGTGCGTATTATCAGTCGGTTTCCAAGCCCTGTTATACGAAACAAAAAGCGAAGGAGAGTGCAACATGAAGATTATCGTAGACGGCTTTGGCGGAGACAACGCACCCGCAGAGGTGCTGAAAGGCTGTGCGCAGGCGGTAGTGGAATACGGCGTGGCCATCCTCATCACCGGTGATGAGCAGAAGCTAAGAGAAGCCGCAGCGCACAATGACATCCCGCTTGCAGGAATTGAAATTGTTCATGCCTCGCAGGTAATTACGATGGAGGATGATCCCACCGATGTAATCAAGGCAAAATCGGATTGCTCGATGGCCGTAGGGTTAAAGCTTTTACGCAAGGGCGAAGGAGATGCATTTGTCAGCGCGGGCAATACCGGTGCGCTGGTGGTTGGAGCTTCTACCCTTGCGGGACGTATTAAAGGCATTAAGCGTGCGGCACTCGCGCCGCTGCTGCCCACCACAAAAGGGCCGTATATGCTTATGGATTCGGGTGCAAACCTTGACTGCCGCCCCGAGATGCTGGTGCAGTTCGGCATTATGGGCTCGGTGTATATGAACAAGGTACTTGGAATCGCTGCGCCGCGCGTGGGTGTGGTGAACGTTGGAACCGAGGCAACCAAGGGCACCGAGCTTGAGATTGAGGCTAACCGCCTGTTTACGCTCGCTCCCGTGAACTGCATCGGCAACATTGAGGCGCGCGAGCTGCCGCTTGGCGGCTGCGATGTTGCCGTAACCGACGGTTTTACCGGCAATGTCGTTCTCAAGCTCACCGAAGGGCTTGCGAAGGGCTTTTCAAACAGCTTAAAGGGAATGCTGCTCAAAAACCTCGGCACCAAGCTTGCGGCGCTTATGCTCAAGGGCGGGATTGCGGAGTTTCGTAAATCGATGGACTACACCGAATACGGCGGTGCACCGCTTATGGGCATCGCGCATCCGGTCATCAAGGCGCATGGCAGCTCGGATGCAAAGGCGTTTAAAAATGCTGTGCGGCAGGCAAAACTGTTCAGCAAGCAGAACGTCATAGCCGAGATTGAGTCGGCGCTTGCTTCCCTGAAGAAGAACCTGGGGGAAACGGCGGCACAGGAACATTAGTTTTCTACACCCGGCTTGCCGGTGTCGTTTTTACTAAGGCTTTGCGGCAAAAGCTTGCTGTTACCGCAGGCCGGAAAGGCGTTTTGACACAGATGAAGGAATTGATGGATACAATTAACTACCACTTTCGCGACAGCGTGCTGCTTGAGACCGCGCTTACCCATTCTTCGTATGCCAACGAGGTAAAGAAAAACACGCCGTATAACGAACGGCTGGAATTTTTGGGTGATTCGGTGCTGTCGATTGTGGTAAGTGATTATCTTTTTTTACACTATAAGCATCTGCCTGAAGGGGAACTAACGAAGCTGCGCGCTGCGCTTGTGTGCGAGCGAACGCTGTGCGAGTTTGCACGCGATATCAACCTGGGCCGGCATATTCTGCTGGGCAGGGGAGAGGATGCCTCGGGTGGCAGAGAGCGCCCGAGTATCCTGTCCGACGCGTTTGAGGCGCTAATCGCCGCCATCTATCTGGACAGCGGTATCGAAAGTGCGCGTGCGTTTGTGCTGCGCTTTATTACAAAGCAGCTTAACGATAAGCGCGATGTTCCGTTTAAGGACTACAAAACCGCCCTGCAGGAGATTGTTCAGCAGAATAAAGAGGAGAGCGTCAGCTACTGTCTGGTGGAGGAGAGCGGGCCCGACCATGACAAGCGGTTTACCGTTGAGGTGCGTCTTAACAGTAACGTCATCGGCAGGGGAACCGGCCGCAGCAAAAAGGATGCGGAGCAGCGGGCGGCAAAAGAGGCGCTTGCGCTGATGGGACGATGAGCCACGCAAACGTTGCGCTGTTTGTGCCGCACATCGGCTGTCCGCACCGTTGTGCGTTTTGCGACCAGTGCGCAATTTCGGGCAATACAAAGCTGCCCACCCCGCAAGACGTGCGCCGCGCGTGTGCCGCCGCGCGGGATAGCTTAGGTGAGCGGGTAAACGACGCTGAGATTGCATTCTTCGGTGGCAGCTTTACGGCAATTGACCGGCAGTATATGCTGTCCTTGCTGCAAGAGGCATACGCCTGCGTAAATGAGATGGGCTTTATGGGCATCCGCCTGTCTACCCGCCCCGACGCGGTGGACGATGAGGTGCTTTTACTGCTTAAGCGGTATGGGGTTACCGCCATTGAGCTTGGTGCGCAGAGCATGGATGACGGGGTGCTGCAACAAAACAACCGCGGCCATACGGCGGAGGATGTTGTTAACGCCTGCGCACGCATCCGCGGCCACGGTTTTTCGCTTGGGCTGCAGATGATGGCAGGCTTGTACAGTGATACCCCGCAAAAGACGCTGCAAACTGCGCAGACCATCTGCGGCATAGAGCCGGACACGGTGCGCATATACCCCGCCATCGTTATGGCGGGCACGGCCCTTGCGGCGCTGTACCGGGCGGGCAGCTATAGCCCTCTTTCACTTGACGAGGCGGTAGAGCTGTGCGCGCAGTGTCTTGTTTTGTTTGCGCGCCATGGCATAAAGGTTATTCGGGTGGGTCTGCATGCAACCGGTGAGCTTGAGAAGAACATGATAGCGGGGCCGTTCCATCCCGCGTTTCGCGAATTGTGCGAATCGAGGATTCTGCTTGAACGGGTGCTCGCGCAGATAAAAGAGAAAAACATACCACAGGGGAATGTTTCGGTGATAATTCACCCTAAAAACCGTTCAAAGCTCGTAGGTCAGCGTAAAAAAAATGTGGAAATCCTTTCTGGTATGCACTATAATTTAACTGTGCATACCGATATATCGCTTGAACCGGACGCACTCAAGGTTACAGCAGGGCGGTGACGGCCGCCTTACCACTGGCAAAAAAGGATGTGTGGCATTGTTACTCAAATCCCTTGACATACAAGGCTTTAAATCATTCCCCGACAAAACGCGGCTTTCGTTTGGCAGCGGCATTACCGCCGTAGTGGGGCCAAACGGCAGCGGAAAGAGCAACATCAGCGATGCGGTGCGCTGGGTTATGGGCGAGCAATCCACCAAAACGCTGCGCGGCAGCCGTATGGAAGATATCATCTTCGGCGGCACCAAGCTGCGCGGAGCGGTGGGGTTTGCGCAGGTATCGCTTACCATAGACAACACAAGCAAAATGCTCGATATTGAGACAGACGAGGTTACCATTACCCGTAAACTCTACCGCTCGGGTGAAAGCGAATATCGCATTAACAACAATGCCGTTCGCCTGCGGGATATTTACGAGCTGTTTATGGATACCGGCCTTGGCCGGGACGGATACTCAATTATCGGGCAGGGCCGTATTGCCGAGATTGTCAGCGCAAAAAGCGCGGAACGCCGCGAAATTTTTGAGGAGGCCTCGGGCATCTCCAAATACCGCTACCGCAAAAACGAGGCGGAGCGCAAGCTCGACCAAACACAGGAAAACCTCGTTCGTCTGTTTGACATCCTGACAGAGCTTGAAGACCGTGTGGAGCCGCTGCGCATTCAGTCGGAAAAGGCGCAGCAGTTTTTGGTGCTTGCCGAGCAACGCCGTCAGCTTGAGGTTTCGCTTTATGTCCGTTCGCTTGAAAAGGCGCGCGAGGCGCTGCGCGAGCAGGAAAACCGCGTAATGGTGTGCAAGGCGGCGTGTGACGGGGTGGACGAGGAGCTTGCCGCCATGGAGGCGGATATCAACGCCATCTTTGCAAAGTCCCAGCAGTGTGCGGTGCTCATGGAGCAGCGGCGCACACAGCGTGCGGGTATTGACGAAGAGCTTTCAAGGTTTGAAGCGCAGGTGGCGGTGCTGCGCAACGACATTCACCATAAAACCGAGAGCATTGAACGTGTTCGCCGCGAGATTGAGGCAAACAGCCTTGCCGTAAGTGATATCGCTATGCAGATAGAGCAGCGCATGGAGCTGCACGCACAGAAATGTGCACAGATAGAAGAGCTAAAAGCGCAATGCGCCGAGCGGGAGCAGACGCTTGAGGATTTTTTAAGCGACAGCGCCCGCCACAGTGAACGCCTTGAAGAGGTCAACAAACGGATGGCGGAGCTTGGCGCAGCTATCTCACAAAGCCGCGTTGCCGAGCTTGCCGGCCAATCGGCGCTTGATGAGCTTGCACAACGCCGCACACGCACCGGTGAACAGCTTGCCGCAAAAGAGCAGGAAGCGTCGCAGTGTGAAAAGGAACGCGCCGAGGCAAGTGCATTTATAGCAGAGCTAAGCGAGAAGATAGAGGCAGAGGCTAACACCGTCAAGGGGTACGCGTTCAAGCTTGAAAAACGCAGGGAAAAGCTCGAGCAAAGCGCAAAAGAGGTATCCGCACTTGATCTGCGCATCAAAGAAAAGCACCAAAACGCCCGGCTGCTTGAAAATCTAGAACGCAGTATGGAGGGCTTTGCCCAAAGCGTTAAAACGGTAATGAACATGGCGTCGCGCGGTACACTGCGCGGTGTACTGGGGCCGGTATCAAGTTTAATCGAGGTGCCGCGACAGTATACAACGGCGATTGAAACCGCACTTTCGTTTGCGTTGCAGAACATCGTGGTGGAGGATGAAGCCGCCGCAAAAAACGCGATTGCCCAGCTGAAAAGCGAAAAAGCGGGGCGCGCAACCTTCCTGCCGGTATCCACCATCAAGGGCTCACGGCTTGACGAACGCCCCCTGAAGGGTCAGGCGGGCTATATCGGCATTGCCGGTTCTCTTGTAACGTGTGATAAGCGCTACGATGACGTAATTGCATCGCTGCTGGGCCGAATTGCGGTGTGTGACAACCTCGATAACGCCGCCGCAATGGCAAAGGCATCCGGCTACCGCTTTCGCGTGGTCACACTGGACGGGCAGGTTGTCAACGCGGGTGGTTCACTTACGGGAGGCTCGGCGGTGAAAAGCGCCGGCCTGCTCAGCCGCCGCGGCGATATCGCGCGCTTGCGCGATGAGGCGGGCAAGCTTGAGGTTAAACTTACCGAAGCCAATACCGCCCATACCACATTAAAGAACGAGATTGCCGCCATAGAAGCGCAGTATATCGCCTCAAAAAGTGTGCTGGAAACAATGCAGGAAGACCGCCAGAAGGCGGAGATGCAGTACACGCTGTGTGAGCGTAATCTTGCCGAGATTAGCCGCACTATTGAGGAGGCGACCGCCGAGCTTGCCCGCGCAGAGAAGCGCAAGCAGGAGCTTGCCGCCGAGCTGCAAGAGGCCCGCCGTAAGCTTGCCGACAGCACCGTGCAGATGACAGCCCTTGAAGAACAGGTGGGTGAAACCGCACAAAAGAAGGACGAGCTGCGCCAAAAGCGTCACGCGCTCACGGATGAAATCTCGCAGCTTAAGATGAGCATTATAGCGCTGACCAAAGAAGCGGAAGGTCTTTCACAGTCTGCCGAGGAGCTAACGCAGCGCAGAGACAGTGAGAGCGGCAAAAGTCACACGCTGCTTGCGGAGATTGCGGCGCTGGAAGCAGAGATTGCGGGCATAAACGAGAAATCGCAGGAGATACTTCTTTCAAAGCAAAAGATTTCAGAGCAGGCCGTTGCCATTGAGCAGCAGACCGCGGCACTTGCACAGCAGCGCATGGAGCTTGAAAGGCAGGCAAATGACCGCCGCGCCTCCGAACGTGAGATTCTCTCGCGCCGCGAGGAAATCAGCAAGGAGATGGCGCGCCTAGAAGAACGGAAGCTCTCGGCACAAGGGGAGTACGACTCGGTAATCGCCAAGCTATGGGATGAATATGAGCTTACTAAAACCGAGGCGGCAGCGGTCGCGCAGGAGATACCCAATATTACAACCGCACAGCGCACACTGGCAGAGATTAAGGGCAAAATTAAAGCGCTCGGTTCGGTGAACGTGGGTGCAATTGATGAGTACAAAGAGGTTTCAGAACGCTATACCTTCCTGAAAGAGCAGATTGACGACGTAACCAAATCGCGCGATGAACTGCAGCGCTTAATCAGTGAGCTAACGAGCAAGATGCGCGAGATATTCACCGAAAGCTTTGTGGAGATTAACAGAAACTTCGGTGAGGTGTTTGTCGAACTGTTTGGCGGCGGCAGCGCACACCTTAGCCTGTCCGACGAGGGGGATGTGCTGGAAAGCGGCATTGAGATTAACGTCGAGCCGCCGGGTAAGATTATCAAAAACCTCTCCGCGCTTTCGGGCGGCGAGCAGGCGTTTGTGGCGATTGCCATCTACTTTGCCATCCTTAAGGTTCGTCCCGCACCGTTTTGCCTGCTCGACGAGATTGAGGCGGCGCTTGACGATGTAAACGTCACGAAATATGCGCAGTATCTGCACCGCTTATGCGATAAAACGCAGTTTATTGCCATCACCCACCGCCGCGGCACCATGGAAGAAGCAGATGTGCTGTACGGCGTTACCATGCAGGAGGAAGGTGTATCCAAGCTGTTGCAGCTTAAGGTAACCGAGCTTGAAAGCAAGCTTGGCCTGAAGAATACATAACAAAGCGGTTTGCGCAATATGGGGAAAGGCACAGGATGATGCAATGGGATTTTTCGAAAAACTATCGGGGGGCTTGAAGAAAACCCGCGATTCAATGGCAAAAACGATGGAAGCGATGTTTAAGTCGTTTACCAAAATAGATGAAGAACTGTTTGAAGAGCTTGAGGAGATTCTCATTATGTCCGATGTCGGGGCAAAAACCGCATCGGATATCTGCACACAGCTGCGGCAGCGCATCAAGGATAAGGGCATTACAGACCCGAATCTTATTACCGGCGAGATACAGGAGCTGATTGCCGATATGCTGCGCGGCGGCGAAGGGCTAAGACTTTCCACGAAACCGTCGGTCATCCTTGTCATCGGGGTAAACGGTGTGGGTAAAACCACCACCATCGGCAAGCTTTCGTCGTTGCTCAAGGCGCAGGGTAAGAGCGTGCTGCTTGGCGCGGCCGATACCTTTCGCGCCGCCGCCATTGACCAGCTTGCCGTGTGGGCCGAGCGTGCGGATGTTCCGCTCATACGCCACAGTGAGGGCAGCGACCCCGCTGCAGTCGTGTTTGATGCGGTAACGGCTGCAAAATCACGAGGCTGTGATGTGGTAATCTGCGATACCGCAGGCCGCCTGCACAACAAGAAAAACCTTATGGACGAGCTTGCAAAGATTTCACGCGTCATCCGGCGCGAGGTGCCGGACAGCGATGTCGAAGTACTGCTGGTGCTCGATGCCACCACCGGACAAAACGCCCTCAATCAGGCGCGTGAGTTTAAGGATGCCGCCGGTATTACAGGCATTGTGCTCACAAAGCTTGACGGAACCGCTCGCGGGGGCGTAATTATCGGCATCCGCGGCGAGCTTGATATTCCGGTTAAATATGTGGGCGTGGGGGAACAAATAGATGATCTGCAAGCCTTTGACCCCGATGCATTTGCAAAGGCATTGTTCGGCCGGCGCGCACAGTAGCAGGGAAGGGGCTTTAAAACGGATGGATAAGCTTGTATTTGCATCCACAAACAAGGGCAAGATTAAAGAGATTGGACAGTTGCTTTCACCCACCGGCATCACGGTGCTTTCGCTTGCGGACATCGGCTATGCAGGGGAGATAGAGGAAACCGGTGCAACCTTTGAGGAAAACGCGCGCATTAAAGCGGCAGCAGTGTGCGCCTTTAGCGGGCTGCCCTGTGTGGCGGATGACAGCGGCATCTGTATCGATGCGTTGGATGGCGCGCCCGGTGTACTGTCTGCGCGTTATCTGGGCGAGGATACCCCGTATGAAGTAAAAAACCGTCTTATTCTTGAACAGCTTAAGGATACCGCTGCCAATCGGCGTACCGCACGCTACGAATGCTCGGTATGCTGCGTGTTTCCCGACGGTGGCGAGATTGTCACCCACGGAATCTGTGAAGGGGCGATTTCCTATGCACCCAAAGGGCAGAATGGGTTTGGCTACGACCCCATCTTTTTGGTGGACGGCAAAACGATGGCGGAGCTTACGGATGAGGAGAAAAACCGCATCAGCCACCGTGCAAAAGCGGTAAAGGCCTTTGTACAACAGCTAACCGCGAAAAGCAGCGTGTGATTTACAAACTAAAATTAAAGGAACAAATGGCTTTTTGATTCTTTCATAAAGCATGGAAAGGCATGGTACCATATGCTTACTAGCAAACAGCGCGCAACGCTTAAAGCGCTTGCCAACCCTATCGATACTATCCTGCAGATTGGTAAAAATGAGATATCCGATACCCTTGTTACACAGGTGGACGATGCGCTTACCGCACGTGAGCTCATCAAGCTGCGTGTGCTTGAAACTGCACCGTACACGCCGCACGAGGCCGCAAGTCTGCTTGCTGGGCGCACCAACAGCGAGGTTGTTCAGGTCATCGGTACCCGCTTTGTTCTTTTTCGCAGGAATAACAAAAAGCCGATGATTACGTATTAGCTGATACCGCAGTTTTTGTATTATGGCGGCCGTATTGCGCACAGCCGGAGAGGAGATGCTGCCGTTATGCAGAAGATTGGTCTGTTTGGAGGAACCTTTAATCCTATACACAATGGGCATCTGCATCTTGCAGATGCATTTTGCCGTGCGCTTATGCTTGACGAATTGTTCTTCATCCCCACATATTCGCCTCCCCATAAGGATGCACAAGGGCTTGCAAGCGGGGCCGACCGCTATAACATGTGCCGTGTGGCGATTAGCGGACTGCCCGGCGCGCGTGTCAGCGATTTTGAGATTCGGCGCGAAACCAAGAGCTATACAGTTTACACCCTGCAGCATTTTAAAGAGCGGTACCCGGACGCTGAGTTCTACTTCTTGATGGGCTTTGATATGTTTATCACGCTTGAGCAGTGGCATGAAGCGAACGCCTTATTTAGATTCGCTACGATGTGCGCGGGCGCGCGCAGCAAGGGGGAATACGAGCAGCTGGTTCGGCACGCGGCATACCTTGCGCAAAAAGGGGCAAAGACCCATATTTTAGACGTGGAGCCATATGAAGCCTCGTCTACCCGCATCCGCACGCAGCTTGCGCAGGATATTGTACCCGCTGCGCTGCCGCAGCCGGTATTGCGCTACATAGATACCGTGCGGCCCTACGGCAAAGAGCAAAAAGAAGCGCTGTCATACAAAGCGGAGATTTCAAAACGCCTAAGCCCTGTACGGTATGAGCATTCGCTCTGTGTTGCAAAAGAGGCGGTAACGCTATCCATTCTGTTTGGAGCAGACGAGAAACGCGCGTATGCCGCAGGCCTTTTGCACGATATTGCAAAGGATCTGCCGCAGGCAGAGCAGTTGCAAATGCTTAAAAAGTCTGGTATAATTTTGGACGATGTTGAGCGTGTGGCACCCAAGCTTTGGCATGCGATAATAGGCACGCAGCTGGTACGTGACATTGGTATAAATGACACGCAAATCATAAATGCTATAAGATACCATACCACGGCACGCGAGGGTATCACATTGTTGGAACAGGTTATCTATCTCGCAGACTGCATCTCCTTCGACCGCCGGTACACAGGAGCGGATGCGATTCGTGAGCGGATTGCCTTAGGCCTTGACAGCGCAATGCTCTGCGCTCTTTCACTTTCTATCATGGGTCTTGCGAAGAAAGAGTCATCTATCCACATCGATACGGTAAAGGCGTACAACAGTTTTCTCCCCGCGCAACAATAGACGGCATGGACCATGTGCCGAGCCGTTCAAGCGGGAGGCTAGATTTTGAAAATTAAGAATATTACCGCGTTTTCCATCGCGTTTACAGTGACCATTTTGTTGCTTGCGGGCGCATATTTTGTGCTTAATACAAGATTTCTGGAGCAAAAGCCGCAGGGAACGGCCAGCGGTACCGACCGGCTGCCGCAAGAACATTCCTCCACCGCCGCACGGCCGACGGAGGATACCGTGAATTTTCTGCTGTGCGGGTTGGATGAAAGCGGCACGCTCACCGATGTTATCATGGTTGCAAGCCTTGATCTATCGGCCGATACGGTCAAGGTCTTTCAGATTCCGCGCGATACGTACGTGGGAATCAAACGATACCCCACAGGAAAAATCAATGCCGTGTACGGGCATGCCAAAAGCGGGCAAACGCCCATATCTACTTTAATAAATGAAATAGAATACACCTTTGCACTTAAAATAGACCATTATGCCACCGTGAATCTGCCGGGGCTCAGACAGATTATCGATTCGATGGGCGGTGTAACGGTCGATATTCCGCAGACCATTTATTTTTCCAAAAGCAAGGTGCTGCAAAAAGGCGAGCAGGTGCTCGACGGCCAAAAGGCCGAATGGTTTGTGCGTTACCGCGCAGGGTATGTGGACGGTGACATTGGCCGTATGCGTGCGCAGGGTTTGTTTTTAAAGGCGTGCGCGCAAAAGGCACTTTCGATGTCGCGCGCGAAGATGCTCACATTGCTTACCCAGAACTACTCAAACATCACCACCGACCTCACCGCAGCGCAGGTGATAGAGTATTATGGTAGTGTAAAAGAGATTGATGCCGACACAATCGAGTTTTTCACCCCGGAGGGTAGCGGCGTAACGCACCAGACCTACTCGGTTTATTCGCTTAACGCACAAAAAACCGCAGATCTGTTAAATGAACATTTTCGTCCCTACGGCGACAGCGTTGCCGTAGAGGAGCTTAATATTATAGAACTTGCATAACAAAAGGAGGAATGGCAGATACATGACACCACAACAAATTGCGGGACAGATTGTCGCCGTCCTGGATGAAAAAAAGGCCGAAGACATCAGTGTTTTGCGGGTGCACGACCTGACGGTGATAACCGATTACTTTATCGTGGCGTCCGGCACTAACTCTACCCATGTAAAGAGCCTTGCCGATGAGGTTGAGTTTAAGCTAAAGCAGCAGGGTGTAGCCCCTGCGTTTATTGAGGGCTACGGCTCCGCACAGTGGATTGCTCTTGATTACGGCAGCGTTATCGTACATGTGTTTTATCCCGAAGCGCGCAAGTTTTACGAGCTGGAACGGCTGTGGGCGGACGGCGAAAAGATAGACACGCAAACCCTGCTTGCGCGGGATTGACATATGGGCGCGGGTCTCCCAGCAGGACTGTTATGCATAAAAAGCATAGATATGCTTTTTATCGACAGGTAAGCCTTGTCGTCTGCGGCATTTGCCGCTGGTAGATAGTTCTTGTACAACCTTTCCGGCGGATTCGCCGCCTCGCCGCTTTGCGGTAGGCTTAAAAGACAGACGCTGTCTATCTTTTAAAGCGGAAACAGTATGAAGGGCAGCCCGTGCATATGCTTTTGGCGCGGACTTTTTGAAAGGAATGACCGGGATAATGAAATACGATTGCTTTAAGGATGTTGAGGCAAAATGGCAGCATATCTGGGATGAGAAGGACGTATTTGCCGCAAAATGTGATTACACCTTGCCGAAATATTATGCACTGGTAGAGTTTCCATACCCGTCGGGTGCGGGCCTGCATGTAGGGCATCCCCGCTCCTACACCGCGCTTGATATCGTCGCGCGTAAAAAGCGGCTGGAGGGCTTGAATGTACTCTATCCCATGGGCTGGGATGCGTTTGGCCTGCCTACCGAGAACTATGCCATGCAGCATCATATCCACCCCGAGGTGGTTACCAAAGACAATATCGCACGTTTTAAGGCACAGCTAAAGTTGCTGGGCCTGTCGTTTGATTGGAAGCGCGAGGTTAATACCACCGACCCTGAATATTACCGATGGACACAGTGGATATTTTTGCAGCTCTTTCACCGTGGTCTTGCTTACAAGAAGGAGATGGCGGTAAACTGGTGCACCGACTGTAAGGTTGTGCTTGCCAACGAAGAGGTGGTGGGCGGCACCTGCGAACGCTGCCACGGCGAGGTGGTTCGCCGCGTAAAGAGTCAGTGGATGCTTAAGATTACCGAGTATGCCCAGCGCCTGCTCGATGACCTTGATACGGTGGATTACGTGGAACGCGTTAAAGTTTCTCAGCGCAACTGGATTGGACGCTCCACCGGCGCCGAGGTGGATTTTACCACCACGGCAGGGGATGTGCTGCGTGTGTATACCACCCGTCCCGACACCCTATTCGGCGCAACCTACATGGTGATGTCGCCGGAGCATACGCTGATTGAAAAGTGGGCATCGCGCATCAAGAACCTTGACGAGGTGACTGCCTATCAGCAGGAGGCTGCGAAGAAATCCGATTTCGACCGTACCGAGGTGGCAAAGAATAAGACCGGTGTACGCCTTGAGGGCGTAATGGCAATCAACCCCGTAAACGATCAGGAGATTCCCATCTTCATTGCGGATTATGTGCTTACCAGCTACGGCACTGGTGCTATTATGGCGGTGCCCGGCCACGACACCCGCGACTGGGAGTTTGCCAAGAAGTTCGACCTGCCCATTATTGAGGTTGTTGCGGGCGGCGATGTGCAAACCGAAGCGTTCACCGATTGCGACACCGGTATTATGGTAAACTCGGGTATTCTTGACGGATTGCCCGTAGAAGATGCAAAAGAGAAGATAATTGACTGGCTTGCACATAACCATAAGGGTGAGCCCAAGGTGAACTTTAAGCTGCGGGACTGGGTGTTTTCCCGCCAGCGCTACTGGGGTGAGCCGATACCGATTGTCATCTGCGACCAATGCGGCTATGTGCCGCTGCCCGAAAGCGAGCTGCCGCTGCGCCTGCCGCAGATTGACTCGTATGAGCAGACCGAAACGGGTGAATCGCCCCTTGCAAACATTGACGACTGGGTGAACACCACCTGCCCTCATTGCAAAGGGCCCGCAAAACGCGAAACCGATACAATGCCCCAGTGGGCGGGCTCTTCCTGGTATTTTCTGCGGTACTGCGATCCGCAGTTTGGCACAGGCATTGCCTCGAAACAAGCGCTGGATTACTGGATGCCGGTCGACTGGTACAACGGCGGCATGGAGCATACCACTCTGCACCTTTTGTATTCCCGCTTCTGGCATAAGTTTTTATACGATATTGGTGTGGTGCCCACTGCGGAACCGTATGCAAAGCGTACCAGCCACGGCATGATTTTGGGCGAGAACGGCGAAAAGATGAGCAAATCGCGCGGTAATGTCGTTAACCCAGACGACATTGTGAGGGAATACGGCGCCGACACCATGCGTCTGTATGAGATGTTCATCGGCGACTTTGAAAAGAGCGCACCGTGGAATACCGCGTCAATCCGCGGCTGCCGGCGCTTTCTGGACCGTGTATGGGAGCTGCAGGCGAATCTCGTGGGCGGAACAGAGTACCGTCAGGAGCTTGAGACTTTGTTCCACAAGACAATCAAAAAGGTCGGTGAGGATATCGAGGCGCTCAAGTTCAACACCGCGATTGCGTCGCTGATGGCATTGCTGAACGATATTGCCAAAACGGGTTCGATCAACCGTGCAGAGCTTGAAACCTTTCTTATCCTGCTCAACCCCTTTGCGCCCCATATTACCGAGGAACTGTGGGGCATCGGAGGGTACAAGGGCATGATCGCGCATACAAAGTGGCCGGAGTATATCCCCGAAAAATGCAAGGAAGACACCGTGGAGATTGCGGTGCAGATTAACGGCAAGGTGCGCGAACGTATGGTAATTGAGCGGGATATGCCACAGCAGGAAGTGCTTTTGCAGGCAAGGGTGCTGCCGCGAATTGGCGAGAGTATCGACGGCAAACAGCTGGTCAAGGAGTTATACGTTCCCGGCAAGCTGGTGAACCTTGTGGTTAAGTAGAGATATCTGCCGCAAGCAAACCAAACCGAGGGATAGCGCTCCGGTATGCAGAACAGGTGTGTTTTTGCACCGTTGCGAAAAAGTAGTGTCTGCACGGTAACGTTGCGGCCGGCATTTGTAGCACGGATGTAAAATCGCAGGAGCAATCCTTTCTAAGCTATTGACAGAATAGTCTTGCGCATTGTATAATTACAGTTGTTACTAAAGTTGTATAGCCTCAGATTACACATGGCGTACGGTTTAGATTACCCTGCCGCATGGCGGAGGGAGGGAATTTGAAATGTCTGAAATTCGTATTAAAGATAACGAAACTCTCGATAGTGCTCTTCGGCGCTTTAAAAGGCAGTGCGCCAAGGCCGGCGTTTTGCAGGAGGTTCGTAAAAGAGAACATTACGAAAAACCATCCGTAAAGCGCAAGAAGAAGTCAGAGGCTGCGCGTAAACGCAAGTTTAAATAGGCTTGTGGCGAGTTGTTTGATACCTAAAAAACAAGCGGGCGCAAAGCCCGCTTTTTTCATTTGTTTATTACTTGGCTTAGGTACATACTACTTAGTGGTATACTGAACAAGCTTCAAAATGACTGCATTTTTAGTGGCACGAATTTCCGTGCGGTGCCATTGACCGTATAAGTTAGCAGGCGATTGACTATATTGCGCAAGACAAGAAAGGCACCTGATGAAAAGACATACACTCCCCGATTTAATAATTAATAGAATATGGGAAATCGATGCCCAAACGCTTGTACAGCTCGGCGTAGACGCACTGATTGTGGATGTGGATAATACGCTGTCTGCCCATGGTGCACCGCTGCCTGAAAAAGAGGTTATCCCTTGGCTTGCCCGTATGAAGGGGCTGGGGGTACCGGTGGTGATTCTTTCAAACAATACAAAGCAGCGCGTACAACCGTTTGCCAGAGATCTGGGCCTGCCGTTTGTCCACTTTGCGGTCAAGCCGATGCGCCATGGTTTTCGGCGTGCCGCAAACCTGCTTTCGTATCCGCGTGAGAAGATTGCGGTAGTAGGTGACCAGATTTTTACGGACGTCGTAGGAGGTAATGCGGCAGGAATGAAAACGGTGCTTGTACTGCCCATTGAGGAGGACACCAACAAGTGGGTAAGGTTCAAACGCCGCTTTGAACAGCACTTTATCAGGCTCTATTATAATCAAAAAGAACGATAGGGAAGCCGCTCTTTTATGCTGAAAAATTCTGTGCAAGATCCCGCCGTGAACCGACTTAAAGACTTATTTATACCCTGAAAACACATTTCAAGGCGTATCCGCGCTGGAAAGGCAAGGTGAACCCGATGCGTGTACATTTCGGCCCCGCCGGCAATTCTAATAGCTTTGCCGCAATGGGCTACAAAAAGAATACCGACATCCCTGCCTATGTAGTGAAAATGGGGCTTAACGCCTACGAATACCAGTGCGGCCGCGGTGTAAAGATATCCGCTTCTTCCGCCGAGGCGCTGGGAAAAGAGGCGGCGGCGCATGGCGTACAACTGTCGCTGCATTCACCCTACTACATCTCCCTTTCCAGCGTGGAGGAGGAAAAGCGCACCGGATCAATCCGCTACATCCTCGAGAGCGCACGCGCGGTCGATGCAATGGGTGGTGTTCGCGTGGTTGTACATTCGGGTTCGGCCTCAAAAATATCCCGTGAACAGGCACTTGCTTACGCAAAGCAGACGCTTGCGAACGCGGCGGCTGCGCTTGATGAACAGGGCCTGTCTCACATCCGCCTATGCCCCGAAACCATGGGGAAGATCAACCAACTCGGTACGCTGGACGAGGTAATTGAGCTATGCCGTGTGGATGAGAGGTTTATCCCCTGTATTGATTTTGGTCATCTCAATGCGCGCACACTCGGCGGGCTTCGCACCTTTGCCGACTATGAGGAGATCTTTACAAAGATTGAAAATGGGCTGGGGCTTTCGCGTCTGCGGGAATTCCATGCGCATTTTTCAAAGATTGAATATACCCAAAACGGCGGTGAAAAACGGCATCTTACGTTTGAAGATACCGTATTTGGCCCCGATTTTGAACCGGTGGCGGAGTTGATTGTAAAAAAAGGCTGCTCACCTACCATTATCTGCGAGTCGGACGGCACGCAGGCGGAGGACGCAAAGGCAATGAGAGATATGTACGAGGCTGCCGCCGCACGATGAACCTTGGGCAAATACAGCGGAGATCGCGTACAACGAAAGGACGAAATGATGGCTATGAGCGAGAAGATTCTGGTAATCAACGGCCCAAACCTTAACCTGACGGGTATACGCAAGCCGGAGATTTACGGCCGGACAACGCTGGATGAGATTAATGCCGAAATTGCGCGGTATGCGCAAGGCAAGGGGCTTGGCTGTGATTTTTTTCAGAGCAACCACGAAGGGGCGATTATTGACCGTCTCCACGCGGCGCGAGGGGAGTGTCTCGGGGTTATCCTCAACGCGGGGGCGCTGACACACTACAGCTATGCCATCCGCGATGCCATTGAAGCGGCGGAACTGGCGGTGGTGGAGGTGCATATCTCCAACGTGTTTGCGCGTGATGCATTTCGTGCCCGCTCTGTGCTCAGCGAAGTCTGCATGGGGCAGATTAGCGGCTTTGGTGCGCCGGGCTCGTACCTGCTGGCGGTGGATGCGCTTGCCCGCCAAAAAGGGTAGGCGCTTATACGATTAGTGCTTTAGAAGGATTGCCAAAGTCTATCCTTTAAACCCGCAGCAAGACCGCAGGTGACAAGGTATCCTCGCCGTTTTAAGGCGTGTCTATGCTCAGAATACACAGCAATACTATAACAAAGGGGTATGCTACAGTGGCCGTATCAAACAACAAGCTGCACACGCTGATGAAACAACTGCCTGAAACAGCCGACGCGGCCGTGATTGTATCGCGCCCGAACCGACTTTACTATCTGGGATTTGATTCGCATGATGCGGGGCTGTTGTTTGTCACGCGGGATGCGGCGTATTTCATTATTGATTTTCGCTATATCGAAACCGCGCGGGAAAGTGTATGCGGTGCGGATGTGATATTGCAGGACGATATCTACGCGCAGGTGCGCAAGCTGTGCGAGCGGCATGGCATTAAAGCGGCGGTGATTGAAACAAGCTACCTTACCCTTCGTGAGGCCGAACGCATCAAACGCATGCTGTTTGACGCAAGTCTTGTTAAGAATAATGCGCTTGACGAACTTATTCTTAACCAGCGTGCCGTCAAGGACGCGGACGAGATTGCAAAGCTCAAAGAGGCACAGCGCCTGACAGACGAAACGTTCTCGTACATTTTGCCGCGTATTACCGCCGGAAAAACCGAGCGGGAGATTGCGCTTGATATGGAATTTTTCATGCGCGGGCAAGGCGCGCAGTCGGTGTCATTTGATTTTATTGTGGTTTCGGGCAAGAACAGCTCGCTGCCGCACGGTGTACCCACCGATACGATGCTAAAACACGGCGATTTTATCACCATGGACTTTGGCGCAGTTGTGGACGGTTATCACTCCGATATGACACGTACGGTTGCCTTGGGCGCGGCAAGTGACGAGCAGCGCCGGGTTTATGAAACGGTGCTGACCGCACAAAAAGCAGTGCTCAAGCAGGTAAAGGCGGGCGTAAATTGTGCCGCGATGGACAAAATAGCTAGGGATATTATATACAACGCGGGCTATGAAGGCTGCTTTGGTCACGGGCTTGGCCACAGTGTCGGCATTGAGATTCACGAAAGGCCGCGTTTTGCACCTACCTGTAATGAACCTGCACCCGCGGGCACCGTGATGACCATCGAGCCCGGCATCTATTTGGAGGGACGCTTTGGTGTGCGGATAGAGGACTTTGGCGTGGTTACGCAGCAAGGCTTTGAGAACTTTACCAGGAGTCCAAAGGAACTGATTGTGCTATAGGCTTTATGCCAAAGCAGCCGGTCTACTTAATTGGCCGGCACGGACGACTGAACATCCGCATAAAATGGCAAAATTGAAAAATAACACTTGAAATGTTTAGTATAATAATATAAACTTATAATGTTATAGATTTGACCAATTACCCAGTGCTTGCAATGCGCTTTGTGACACTGTAATTTATGGAGGGCTAAATTGTATGATTTCAGCAGGTGAGTTTAGAAACGGCGCTACATTTGACATGGATGGAAACGTTGTACAGGTTATCGAGTTTCAGCATGTCAAGCCGGGTAAGGGCGCCGCTTTTGTGCGCACAAAGATCAAAAACGTAATTACCGGTTCTGTGGTAGAAAAAACCTTTAACCCTACCGAAAAGTTCCCCACCGCTCATATCGACAGGCGCAGCATGCAATACCTGTACAATGAGGGTGAGCTTTATTATTTTATGGATAACGAAACCTACGAGCAGACCCCAATCGGCGCGGGTACTTTGGGCGATAACTTCAGGTTTGTTAAAGAGAACACCGATGTTATGGTGCTTTCTTATAAGGACAATGTGTTCGGCGTAGAACCTCCCTTCTTTGTAGACCTTAAGATTATTGAAACCGAGCCGGGTATCAAAGGTGATACGGCCACCAACACCCTTAAGGTTGCCAAGCTTGAGACCGGTGCCGAGATTCGCGTGCCGCTGTTTATCAACGAAGGTGAAATGATTCGCGTCGATACCCGTGTGGGTGAGTATATGGAAAGAGCTTAATGTCAATACTGTAATTGAATTTTCAACATAATGAAAAAGGAGGCTGTCGTGATGACTGTTGCAGAACGTGTTGCTTATATTAAAGGCCTGATGGAAGGCCTTGGAATGGATGACTCTACCAACGAGGGCAAGGTGCTTGGGGCTATGATCGAGGTGCTTGATGAGCTGACATCCGAGCTTGCTGATACACAGGACGAGCTGAGTGAATTGTACGATCATGTAGATGCCATTGATGAGGATCTTGGACTTTTGGAAGAGGACCTGTACGAGATGGATGACGAGGATGACGATTGCTGCGGATGTGACGATGATGAAGACTTCCTTTATGAGGTTGTGTGCCCAAGCTGTGGGGATGCAATCTGCATCAACGAAGCGATGCTCGAAGAGGGTGTTATCGATTGCCCCGGCTGCGGCGAAAAGCTGGAGTTTGACTTTGACGACGACTGCTGCGATGACGAGAATTGCGACTGCAACCATCAGGAGCAGTAATCGGTAGCAGGAAAGCGTACAATTGGTACGATAATTAAGGTAGCTACGACAGACCAAGCGGCGCGCCGTTTGGTCTGTCTTTCTCTACAGGCACACGGCAGAGTGCTTTCTTAACAGGAAGGGGCTAACGCACGATGGCAAAGCGCGTGATGATAGGAATGAGCGGCGGTGTGGACAGCTCTGTCGCGGCACTGGTGCTTAAGGGGCAGGGTTACGAGGTGGTAGGTGCGACATTTCGATTGTTTAACGAAACGGATCTTGGCGTATGTGGGGAATCTACCTGTTGCTCTCTAAACGATGTCAACGATGCGCGTATGGTGTGCGACCGCATTGGTATCCCGCACTATGTACTCAACTACAAGGAGCTGTTTCGCGAGAAGGTTGTTGACGCGTTTGTGCAGTCGTATCTTACCGGCGCAACGCCCAACCCTTGCATTTTGTGTAACCGCTACATCAAGTTCGAGGCCTTTTTGCAAAAGGCGCAGTCAATGGGATTTGACGCTATCGCAACCGGGCACTACGCCCGTATTGTGTATAATGAGAAAAACGCACGTTACGCGCTTTACCGCGCCGGAGCAAAGGATCAAAGCTATGTGCTGTATCACCTCACACAGCATACCCTTGCCCATATGCTCATGCCGCTTGGCGAGTATGATAAGCAAACGGTTCGAGCCATTGCGCAGGAAAATGGTCTTTTGGTGGCCGATAAGCCCGACAGTCAGGATATCTGCTTTGTACCGAACGGCAACTATGCGTCGTTCATTGCAAGCTATACCGGCAAACCCACGCAGGGCGGCGTGTTCGCGGACACCAAGGGCAATGTGCTTGGCCGCCACGAGGGGGTAGCAAACTTTACTGTTGGGCAGCGTAAAGGGCTTGGTATTAGCCTTGGACGTCCCGCCTTTGTGGTAAGCATTGATGCCGCAACCCAAACGGTGGTGTTGGGGGAGGAGCACGAGGTGTTTTCCGCGGCCCTCACCGCGCGGGATATCAACATGATTGACGGCGCGCCTGTAACGCAGCCGTTTGCCTGCACCGCAAAAATCCGTTACTCGCATAAGGAAGCACCGGTTACGGTATTTCCGGAGCAAGACAACCGCTTGCGGGTGAAATTTGATACGCCGCAACGCGCAATCACACGCGGCCAGGCCGTCGTGTTTTACGACAATGACCGCGTTCTGGGCGGAGGAACCATTGTGTAGCACCGGTGGCGTGTTAACCAGCTATTAACGGCAGCGAATCCGCCCGTGGTGCAGGTGCCGGACGGAAATCCATGCGAAGTTTATAAATATTATTGCTGCGCTTCATAAAAAAGAGCATGCCGACTTTTGACCCTAAGTGGTTTAAAGCTGGCATGCTCTTTCTTGTTTATCGAAGAAGGTATTAACTGGCTATAAGATCCTCTGCCCGGCAATAAGGATATCAGTTGGGTGTAATGCGTCGTCAAGTATAATGATGTCCGCTTGCTTGCCGGCTGAGATGCTGCCCACGGTATCAAACAGTCCTGCCGCTTTGGCGGGATTGATGGTGGCGGCACGCAGTGCATCCTCCAAGGCAATGCCAAACGACACGGCGCGGCGCACGCATTCGGCAAGACTTGTGGCGCTGCCTGCAAGCGTACCGTCGGCGAGTGTAGCGGTACCGTTTTTGACAATCACCCGTTGTCCGCCCAGTGTATAGTCGCCGTTCGCCATGCCCAATGCCCGCATCGCGTCACTGATTAGGCATACGCGGTCAGCGCCAAACCAGGAGAATATGCTGCGTACTACCGCAGGGTGCAGATGAACGCCATCGCTGATGACCTCTACATAAGCCGCCGCATCAAACGCGGCACCAATCACGCCGGGGTCGCGGTGATGGAAGGCGGGCATTGCGTTAAACAGGTGGGTAACATGTGTCGCCCCTGCATCAAACGCACACTTTGCCTGCTCATAGGTTGCCGTAGTATGTGCGATGGATACCGCACAACGCGTGCTTGCAAACCGGATAAACTGCTCGCTTCCCGCAAGCTCGGGGGCGAGGTCTACAAATCGGATGTTGCCGCCGCTGCGCGTATATAGGCGGTCAAACAATTCGATGTCGGGGTCGGAAAAGTAGCAATCATCCTGCGCGCCCTTTTTGCTCGGTGTAAAGAAAGGGCCCTCCATGTTAACGCCGCGCAATACCGCTCCGCCGCGCTTTACACCACAGCACTCCTTGGCTGTCAGCATAATTTTTGTTAGCGTTTCTTCGTCAAAGGCCATGGTGGTACCGCAAAAGCTGGTAACGCCAACCTGACCAAGGTGCTGCGAGATAGTTGCAATCGCCTGCGCAGAGAAATCGCAAAAGTCCGCGCCGCGCGCACCGTGAATATGGATATCGACATAGCCGGGTACAATGTAGCGGCCGTCGGCTTCCAGCACCCTTTCGCCGTCAAGCGAGCCGCATGGAGCAATCTGCACGATGGTGCTTCCGCTAATCTCGATATCGGCCTTGATGAACTGCGCATCCTCGCCAAATACGATACCGTTTTTAAGAATCAAATTGCAACCCCCTTTGCTAATAACATCATTATACCTTACTGGAAGTGCTGAAGAAATAGCTGCCTGAAAACTGGGCATAAAGATATCAAATAGTACAAATAAATACAAGTATTATACTGAGCAAACTTCAATATGAATACATTTTCAGGGTGATTGAATATATTATGTTTTGCGCAGTTATACTGCCCTAAAAAAGCTCCCCACCCAAAAGGCGGGGAGGCATAGCGGTATCAAAGCAACGCATATCGATACAGCTGTTAAAAGATATTAGATATAAAACATATAGGAGCCGTCACTAGTTAATGCATCCACCTGCGCGGCAAGCTCGGCGAGCGTTACCTTTTGCAGTACGTCACTTATGGCGTGGTCGAGCGCCGAAAACACATGCTCGTGCATCACCTGTTCAATCTCGGGCGCGCCCTCAAGCGTCGATGCTTCATTTTGCTCAAATAATGCGTGTTCAAGTGCCATAAGCATATCAAGTGCTGTGATATCAGATGCAGGACGCGTCAGGCGATAGCCTCCTTGTGACCCTTTAACCGCATTAACAAGTTCGGACCGCTTTAGCAGCGAGAATATCTGCTCAAGGTAGATTTTTGAGATGCCCAGCTTTTCTGCGATGCTTACAACAGCGGTAACCTCGCTGCTGCTTGAATTCTGTGCAATTACAATCAAGGCGGCGACGCCGTATCGTCCACGAGAAGATAGTTTCATTATTTTATCAACCCTTTCAAAAAACAAACAGTTGGAATGGTAGCGTACACAGTAGCAATACTATTATTATACTGCCCATAAGCGGTGATAGTAATCATATATGAATAGTTTTATTATAGCGGCAATCAGCAATTTGGTCAATCTCACATGACTTTTTTAATTTTAAAAAACTATTGACAAAGTTATACCAATCGCGTATTATAATAACATATTAAACATATATGCTTTATAATTTTATTGCATGGAGGTTACACCTATGTCAAAGATTTATAAAAGCCTTACCGAGCTTATCGGTAGAACCCCACTGCTACAGCTTACAAACTACGAAAAGAAGAGTAAGCTTAGCGCAGCGGTTGTGGCAAAGCTTGAATATTTTAATCCCGCCGGCAGTGTAAAGGATAGAATTGCAAAAGCAATGGTTGAAGATGCCGAGGCGCGCGGCTTGCTTAAAGCAGGCTCTGTAATCATTGAACCGACCAGCGGCAACACCGGTATCGGCCTTGCGTCGGTGGCGGCTGCCAGAGGCTATCGCATCATCCTTACCATGCCCGAGACGATGAGCGTTGAGCGCCGCAACCTGTTGAAGGCGTACGGTGCGGAGCTGGTGCTTACCGAGGGCGCGAAGGGAATGAAGGGCGCGATTGCTAAAGCGGAAGAGCTTGCCGAGCAGACCCCGGGTTCGTTTATTCCGGGGCAGTTCTCAAACCCTGCAAACGCGGCGATTCACAAGGCGACAACCGGCCCTGAGATCTGGGAGGATACCGATGGCAAGATCGACTTCCTTGTTTCCGGTATCGGTACAGGCGGCACCATCACCGGGGCGGGCGAATACCTTAAGAGCAAGAATCCAGATATCAAGGTCATCGCGGTAGAGCCGTTTGATTCTCCGGTTCTTTCCGAGGGAAAGGCGGGGCCACACAAGATTCAGGGTATCGGTGCGGGTTTTATTCCCGATGTGCTCAACGCCGAAATCTATGATGAGATTATCAAGGTGAAAAACGAGGACGCGTTCCAGACCGGACGCGACATCTCAAAAACAGAAGGGCTGTTGGTGGGCATCTCATCCGGTGCTGCACTGTGGGCTGCGGCCGAGATTGCAAAGCGTCCGGAGAATGCAGGTAAGACCATTGTGGTTATTCTGCCCGACACCGGCGAACGTTACCTTTCCACCCCGCTGTTTTCCGACCAGTAACATGAGATATGCGCACCTTGATTTTCATAAATCGATTCAGGTATCAGAGTATTTGCGGTAAACAATTCGATGATATTTCGTCTGCACTCATCCGGTACACACTGCAATGCACGGGGCACACATCCGGTTTAGTGCGGCAGGACTTGCTGCCAAAGCAGAGAATCAAAAAGGCTGACAGGGATTTTAAGTCCCCGTCAGCCTTTGTTTTTGTGGTTTGCCTGCTAATCCAGCACCAGATTGAGATATGGCTGCAAAGCTTGATACGGCTTTTTTGCATACAGCATGCCAAACGGCTTGCCGGGCAGCGCAATACCAGACGATTCCGGCAGCCTTACGTGAATCTGTTTACAGCCGTGCCGCCGTGCAAGGTCGGATAGAATCGGCACAAGACAGTGATCACGCAGCGTGGTTTCCTTTACAAAAAGGGTTTTATCTATCGTGTGGTACAGTGCCGCGTATGCTTGATTGTCGTATACAATCTTTGTACATCTGCCGCCGGTCAGGATATGCTCCCGCAAACAGTAGTCGATGGCCGCGTCATCCCAGATAAGATAGCCGGCCCCCGCAAAGCGGTGATCGCGCAAGGCCTTATACTGCCGCGCATCAAGATTAAAGGTCGCATACTCAGGGCTTTGTGAGACTGCATTCAGTTCACTTGCTTGCATCAGGTGTTTAAGAAAAAATACGGTGCGGTATCCGTTGCGCTGATAAAAATCAAACAGTCCATCGCTCGACGGCACCAGAATAAGTGCCTCATCCTTCTCGTCGGCAAGGTTGTTTGCGTGGCGAATCAGCGCGCTGCTCATTCCCCTGCCGCGGTACTCCTGTTTTGTGGCCACACCATAGACATACCGCACCGGACGAAGACCATCATCGGTCTGCAGTGTGGCGGGTAGAAGGGTCATCATCGCGGCGGGCGTGCCGTTGTGCATCCACACGAGGGTGTTATCGGATGTAAAACGGTTTTGATAGAAAAAATCGATATATCGGCGGTCATCCCCAAACGCCTCGTGCCATATTGTTTTGAGCTGCGGGACCATGTTGCTGTCTGCAAATGTAATCATAGCTTATCCCTTTTTAAGCGTAGCAGTGTACTTTTCGAGTAAAATCTCTGGGCGGTACGAAAGCTTTACTTTCCGCAAGCCTTCATCGCCCATATCCTCCTCACGGTTGACGTACTGAAACGTCTGACAGTTGTGGATTAAGAACTGACGGTTAATCATCTGGTACGCACCCTGTATCTCTGAAAATGCCTTCTCGATGTGGATGTTATAGGTATCTGATGACAGCGGTTCGGCAATCGTAAACGCAATCACCTTGCCATCGAGCCGCAGCAGCCCGCCTTTCAGTTTTAGGGCGAAGAAATGCGTAAGCGCCGTGCTTACCGCACAAAGCTCCTTTTCCAGGCTGGGATCGTCTCCACAACCGTGCAGCTTGCACCATTCTTTGCTCATCTGCACGCATTCTGCTATGTTCTGCTGTGTAATGTGTTCATAAGCCCAGTTGGGGCGATCAAGAAAACGGGCGATATGGTTGCGCTTTGCGCTGTATTTTTTGCCCGTAAGGTTGGTGAGCGCCTCAACGCTGTAGATATAATCAAATTCATCACGGTTTTCGATAATCTCAAAGCGGTCGGGGAAGAGTGTCTCTAATTGTACTGCATCATCTTTTAGCAGTCCGCGCAGATGAAAGGGAACCCCATTTTCCTCTGCGTCAGCGACCAGCGCCTCAATCACCGCCTTTTTATCCCCTGTTCCAACCGGGCAGGTATAAATAAAACCAGACTTTCTGCGGCTTCTGCGGCAGTAAAATCCATCAAAGATAGCATACTCCAAATGATTAGGCTTTGCCCATATAAAATTGTTTGCGAATACATTGTCACAGCTTTTGGAATCGAGTGCAATAAGAATTGGTTCGATAATCTCTCTGTCTTTTAGTTCAATCGGTTTAAAGTTTAGCATAAACTGTTCTTCTTCATTCCCTTTGTTTTAATATTTACTGTCAGCCGGAGCTTTATCAGTAGTATCATCCCGCAATCACAACAGTATACAGCGTTGCCTTACAAGGCTGTAAGGGCAAAAGAAAGCAAAGGCAAGGCGTTTATGATATAATTGCCCATCGCGGCAGGCGGGGCACGAAAATAAACGTATAATATCCGCTTTGCCCTATAACGGCACAGACCGCGCAAAGCGCGGCCATGGCTTTTTGCAGCCATAGTAGATTTATTATATCATAAAGGGCGGAAAAAGCCGAGAGAAACAGAGGAAAACCTGAGGATTCCAAATGCGAATCGAAGATTTTGGCCAAAAGGAAAACTGGAGGTTTTCCAAATGCGAATCGAAGATTCGCTATGTTGCCTGCTGCAAAAACGGATGATCACTTGCGTGATATAGGGCGCGGAACTCGGTTGGCGTACAGTTCTTTTGCAGCTTAAACATCCGAATAAAGGCGGACAGGCTGCCGAATCCCGAACGGATTGCCACCTCGGTAACCGAAAGCTCCGGCTCCATCAGCAGCTGTTCCGCGTGCATAATACGCCGCCGGTTGAGATATTGGTAAAAGGATACACCTGCAAACTGTTTAAAAAGTCTGGTGAAATAAAACTTGCTGAATCCCGCAAGCGCGGCAACCTGCTCAAGCATTAGGGGTTCATCAAAATGCCGATTGATATAGTCGCACACAAATAGGAACTTTTCAATATAATCCTGCTGCTTAACGGTCGTGGCAGCCGTATCTTTTGCTAAATTCGTGTGACGCCTTGTGATGAGTACAATCATCTCGATAAGGTAAGAATAAATGAGGGCCTGCTTAAGTTTTGCGCTGCCATAATACTCATCAAGAAGCACACTCATAATCCGCTCAATCTCGCTGTGGATATCGGGTGCGTTTTGGGGAGTGATACAGATAGCGGGAGATATAAACGCCATAGCGGAGTCAAACTCTTTAAGTTGGCTTAAAAACGAGCAATCTACCTGCAGTATCAATCTACGGCCGCTCTTCGGAGCATATAAACTGTGTACGGTACCGGGCGCAATAATTAAAATGTCTCCGGCACAAAGCTCGAAGTTGATGCCGCCGCATACTGCCCGATAGCTGTCGTTCAGCGGAAGAATAATCTCCATCGGTGAATGCCAATGGGGGGGATAATCTTCATATTCATCGTTATCATACAGTAAAATTGAGGAACCGTCGGTAAAATCAACCGTCTCTTTAATGCCCTGCAGAGATTTTATCATAAGATCTTTCCCCCTATAGAGTGTATGCTGCGGTACCGTGCACGCAAAGACATAATACTACGGTATTTTTATCATATCATAGTTTAGCAAGAAATGAAATGAGAACACAGAAAAATAACGGGATATTACCCGCTAAAACGTGAATAAGTATTTGAAATTCATAAACAGATATACAATAATTGCCCTTGGGTTACTGAAAATGAGCAACAATTGATAGTTATACCGCAATTATTAGCAAGAAAGTGCTCGTGCACACTGATATAATATAAGTACAGCAAGACCTTGTATATTGTGCAAACAGCCTGAGGGTTTACATATCCTCTTTTATTGGACCGTTTTTGGAAACCCTGTCCGGCATCTTGGTAAACGTAAGGTTCAGCGTTACAGTACGCTGTTATATCCGCATATCCCCTGTCAAAAATAAGTAGCATAAAGTGAGGGAGCGAAATTGAAACAGGATTTTACGAAGCGGGCGCAGGAGCTTGTGAATCAGATGACGCTGGAAGAGGCGGCGTCTCAGCTTCGTTATGACGCGCCGTCTATTCCCCGTTTGGGAATCCCTGCTTACAACTGGTGGAACGAGGCATTGCATGGGGTTGCGCGTGCGGGAACGGCTACAGTGTTTCCGCAGGCGATTGGGCTTGCAGCGATGTTTGATCCGGAATTCTTAAAAGAGATTGCGGACGTTATCGCAACCGAGACCAGGGCACGCTACAATATGCAGTCGGCGCTAGGTGATCGCGACATTTATAAAGGCTTGACCGTTTGGTCCCCCAACATCAATATCTTCCGCGACCCGCGCTGGGGCAGGGGGCAGGAAACCTACGGTGAAGACCCATTTTTGACCACAGCCCTCGGTCTTGCGTTCATCCGCGGCCTGCAGGGTGACGGCAAGTACCTCAAAACTGCGGCATGTGCCAAACACTTTGCGGTGCATTCAGGCCCCGAAGCGCTTCGTCACAGCTTTGACGCGATAGCCGGCGCAAAGGATATGGAAGAAACCTATCTGCCCGCATTTGAGGCAGCGGTAAAAGAGGCGGATGTTGAATCGGTAATGGGTGCATACAACCGTGTAAACGGTGAGCCCTGTTGCGGCAGCAAGACACTGCTGCACGACATCCTCCGCGAACAATGGGGCTTTGAAGGGCATGTAGTCTCCGACTGCTGGGCAATCAAGGACTTTCATGAAACCCACGGCGTCACAACCACCGCACTGGAATCGGCTGCCCTTGCGCTGAACAACGGCTGCGATCTCAACTGCGGCAACATATACCTGTACATGTTAATGGCATACCAAGAGGGCATGGTAACGGAGGAAGCTATTCGCGGTGCTTGCGTACGCCTGTTTACCACCCGCATGAAGCTTGGGTTGTTTGACCGTGACTGTGAATACGATTCCATAAAATTTGAAGAGAACGATACCGAGGCCAACCGTGAGATAGCTGCGGAGGCTGCAAGGCTTTCTACGGTGCTGCTCAAAAACGATGGCGTTTTGCCGATAGAGCGTGCAAGATACAACAAAATTGCGGTGATAGGACCTACCGCAAACTCCCGCACCGTGCTTGAGGGCAACTACTGCGGCACCGCGTCGGAGTACATTACAAACCTCGAGGGCATTCGTGAGGCGGTAGGCGACGAGGTCCGCATCTTTCATTCTGTGGGCTGCCATCTGTTCAAGGACCGCATAGAGCCGCTTGCACAGGCAAACGACCGCATCAGCGAGGCCAAAGGCTGCGCGGCGGCTAGTGATATTGTCATCCTTTGCCTTGGTTTGGATGCAACCATCGAGGGTGAACAGGGCGATACCGGCAACAGCTATGCCTCGGGCGACAAGCCCGACCTGTATCTGCCCGAACCGCAGCGGCTTCTGCTGGACGAGGTTCTTTCGGTTGGCAAGCCTGTGGTATTGGTGCTTAACACCGGAAGCGCAATGGATATCGGCGATGCGGCTGAGCGTTGCGCAGCAGTACTGCAGTGCTGGTATAGCGGGGCACAAGGCGGCCGTGCATTGGCCGACCTGCTGTTTGGCCGGTGCAGCCCCTCAGGCAAGCTGCCGGTTACCTTCCACAGAAACGGTACACTGCCCGATTTTGAGGATTACAACATGCGCGGCAGAACCTACCGCTACATTGATACCCAGCCGCTTTACCCGTTTGGTTACGGTCTTTCGTATACTACATTCGGTTACAGCAATCTAAAGCTCGAAGCATTCACCGCAGGGCAGCCGCTGCGCGGTGAAGTTACCGTTACCAACGAAGGAGACCGCGATGGTGCGGAGATTGTGGAGCTATATATTCGTAACCATGCGCAGCAAAATGCGCAGGATGACCGCAACAAGGCACACCGTGGATTGATTGGAGAGCAGCCGCACCATTCGCTGTGTGGGATGCAGCGGGTATTCCTTCGCGCGTGCGAAAGCAAGACCATCCGTTTTGAGATCCCCGCACGCAGCTTTGAAACGGTGCTCGACGACGGCACAAGAACAACACTCTACGGCATGTACTCGATTTTTGCGGGCGGCAGTCAGCCCGATGCCCGAAGTGTGGAGCTTACCGGCAAACATCCGTTATGTGCTACGGTTTCTATTGACTGATGCTGCGCAGTACCATACAGAAGGGTAGTGAGTGCAATGGGCTGGCAAGCCTGTTACCCAGAGGGTAAGCGAGCGGCGCTTACGTTTAGCTACGATGACGGACAGGTTCACGACCGCAGGCTCGTCGGGCTGCTTAACCGCTATGCGCTTAAAGGTACCTTTCATCTAAATTCCGCAACACTTGGTCATGACGGTTTTGTAACAAGCGGTGAGGTTTCCGCGCTGTATGCGGGCCACGAGGTGGCATGTCACGGAAAACACCACCATTACCTTACCCACCTTACCGCCGAGCAGCTTGTACATGAGCTGTGGGAGGATCGCCGCAGCTTAGAGAGTATTAGTAATTACCCCGTAACGGGGCTGTCCTATGCCTTCGGCGTATATTCGGACGAGGTTATCCGCACCGCGCAGACACTGGGCTTTGAGTATGCGCGTACCGTAGACAGCACCGGCTCGTTTTTGGCGGAGCATGATTTTATGCGCTGGAAACCCACCTGTCACCATCACGATGCGGCGGACTGCACCAAGCAGTTTATCGCCCCGCGTGAGTTTGAACGTCTGCGGCTGTTCTACATCTGGGGGCACAGCTATGAGTTTGAACGCGACAATAACTGGCAGGAGTTCGAGCGGCTGTGCGAAACACTCGCGTTTCGCGATGATGTATGGTATGCAACAAATATTGAGATAAAACGTTATCTATGCGCGGTTCGTGCCCTCATCTCAACTGCGGATAATACTGCGGTTTACAACCCTTCGGCACAAACGGTCAGCATTGATGCGGGCGGGATATATACGATTGCACCCGGCCAGACGCTGCATCTTGCGCAAAAAACAGCAAACTCAAACGATTATCAATCCTAGCTGCTTTGATAAACTTAAAATTCAAATGATATAAAGGAGAGATTTACAAATGAGCAAAATATTCAAAGACCTTCCTGTAGTAAAATATGAGGGCCCCAAGAGCAAAAATCCCCTCTCGTTTAAGTACTATGATGCCGACCGCATTATAATGGGCAAACCGATGCGTGAGCACCTGCCCTTTGCCATGGCATGGTGGCACAACCTGTGTGCAACAGGTGCCGACATGTTTGGCGCCGGCACAGCCGATAAGCTGTTTGGCGCTTCGGCACCCCGTACCATGGAGCATGCGAAGGCCAAGGTGGATGCCGGCTTTGAGTTCATGCAAAAGCTTGGTATCGAATATTTCTGCTTCCATGATACCGACCTTGTTCCCGAGGCGGACACAATTGCCGAGACGAATCGCCGCCTGGATGAGATTGCCGATTATCTTGAAATTAAGATGAAGGAAACCGGCATTAAGCTTTTGTGGGGTACCGCTAATATGTTTGGCAATCCCCGCTTTATGAACGGTGCGGGCAGCTCGAATTCCGCCGATGTATTCTGTTTTGCGGCAGCACAGGTGAAAAAGGCGCTCGATCTGACCGTAAGGCTCGGCGGTAAGGGCTATGTATTCTGGGGCGGCCGCGAGGGCTACGAAACCCTGCTGAATACCGATATGAAATTTGAGCTTGAGAACATTGCAAAGCTGATGCATATGGCAGTTGACTACGGCCGCAAGATTGGCTTTACCGGCGATTTCTTTATTGAGCCCAAGCCCAAGGAGCCGATGAAGCACCAGTACGACTACGATGCCGCAACCGCAATCGCGTTTTTGCGCCAGTACGGCCTTGATAAGGACTTTAAGATGAACATCGAGGCAAACCATGCAACGCTTGCGGGGCATACCTTCCAGCATGACCTCAGAGTCAGCGCCATCAACGGTATGCTCGGCAGCGTAGACGCAAACCAGGGCGACCTTCTGCTTGGTTGGGACACCGACGAGTTCCCCTCCAACGTATACGATACCACCCTGTGCATGTACGAGATTCTCAAGGCCGGCGGCCTGAAGAACGGCGGATTGAACTTTGACGCTAAGAACCGCCGCCCCAGCTACACCGACGAGGATATGTTCTTTGGTTTTATCCTTGGTATGGATTGCTTTGCGCTGGGTCTGCTGTGCGCAGCTGAGCTGATTGAGGACGGAAGAATTGATGCGTTTGTCAAGGAGCGCTATGCAAGCTACCAGACAGGTGTGGGCAAAAAGATTCGCGACGGCGAGACCTCGCTTGAGGAGCTTGCACAGATTGCGGAACAGATGGGCGCACCCGCGCTGCCCGGCTCCGGCAGACAGGAATACCTTGAGAGCATCCTTAACAGCGTGATGTTCGGCGGCAAAAAATAAAGGGAGTGAGGGGTCATATGAAGTATCTGTTAGGCATTGATCTTGGCACCTCCGGTACGAAAACGGTTCTATTCTCCACCGACGGCGAGGCGGTTGCCTCCGCCGTGGTGGAGTACCCCCTCTACCAGCCGCAAAACGGCTGGGCGGAGCAAGCTCCGGAAGACTGGTGGAATGCCGCGGTGCAGACTACGCGCAGCGTAATCTCGCAGAGCGGGGTGGATGCGCGCAGTATTGCGGGCATCGGTATTTCGGGCCAGATGCACGGGCTTGTGATGCTCGATGAAAAGGGCGACGTTCTGCGTAAAAGCATCATCTGGTGCGACGGCCGCACCGGCGAGGAATGCCGCGAGATTACACAAGCAATCGGCGCACAGCGTCTGATTGAAATTACCGCAAATCCCGCGCTGACCGGCTTTACCGCATCCAAGATTATGTGGGTAAAAAAGAACGAGCCGCACCTGTATGCGCAATGTGCACACATCCTTCTGCCCAAGGACTATATCCGCTACAAGCTCACGGGCGAATTTGCCACCGAGGTTAGCGACGCGTCCGGCATGCAGCTGCTTGATGTACCCAAACGCAAATGGTCGGATGAGGTGCTGGCTGCCCTTGATATCGACAAGGCGCTGCTTGGCAAGATGTATGAAAGCTGCGAGGTTACCGGAACCGTTACACAGCAGGCGGCGGACCTTACAGGCCTTCATGCCGGAACACCTGTAGTGGGCGGTGCCGGCGACAACGCTGCGGCGGCCGTTGGTACCGGCGTGGTACAAAACGGAAAGGCCTTTACAACCATCGGCACCAGCGGTGTGATTTTTGCGCACTCCGATGAAGTGACCATCGATCCGGGCGGCAGGGTACATACCTTCTGCTCGGCGGTACCCGGCGCATGGACCGTGATGAGCTGCACGCTTGCGGCAGGCTTGTCGCTGCAGTGGTTCCGAAACAACTTCTGCCCTGAAGAAGTATCGGTTGCCTCCCGCATGGAGGTGGATCCGTACTACTTGATGGATATAGAGGCCGATAAGGCACCGATTGGGGCGAACCGCCTTCTTTATCTGCCGTACCTGATGGGTGAACGCAGCCCGCTGCTCGACGAGAACGCACGCGGCGCGTTTATAGGGCTTAGCGCCATGCACACCAAGCGCGACCTGCTGCGCGCGTTGATGGAAGGTGTCATGTACTCACAGCGCCAGTGCCTTGATATTCTCAGGGGTATGGGCGTATCGTCAAGCGAGATGCTTGCAAGCGGCGGCGGCGGAACGAGTAAGGTATGGCGCCAGATGATGGCGGATATCTATTCGTTGCCGGTTACTACGGTGCAAAACCGGGAAGGTCCGGCACTGGGTGCCGCAATCTTAGCGGGTGTTGGTGCGGGCATCTACCCCAGTGTTAAGCAGGCTTGCGAACGCATTATTAAGACCAACCCGCCGCAGCAGCCCATTTCGGAAAACAGCCGCCGGTATGAGCCGTATTATGAACTTTACTGTTCGCTGTATCCCGCGCTCAAACAAGGCTTTGGCACACTTGCAAAACTGTAGAAATCTTCTTTTTGGCTTGCTAGCTTTTTTCATAGTGCAAACGCCGTCCCTGATTCTCAGGGACGGCGTTTGTGCGTTGCAGCATACCTAACTATTCTACTGTAATGACCGACACCGGACAGCTTTCCTGTGCTTCTACTGCCTGGTCCTCAACCTCTGGTGGAACATCCTCGTTGTACACCTCGGCAATACCGTCGTCTGCCATACGAAATACCTCGGGACAGATTTCGGGGCATAGCCCGCACGAGATACAGCCATCCCTATCCAGTGATGCCTTCAACCTTGTTCACCTTCTTTCGTTGTTGCAGTTAGTCGGATACCAGTCGTTTTTCGCCGGTAATCTCACGAATCGGCTTGATGTTTTGGGTTACCTCAAGCACGCCCAAATACTCGCCCGCATCATCGCGCACCGCGAAGTAGCGTATGAGTACAAATCGTTCGCCCATATTAATCCAAAAATCCTCATGATCTTTCGTGCCGTCTTTAAAGTCTTTGACAATATCTTCAACAATATGCACGCTTGCAGGGGGATGGCAGTTAGATACATCGCGCCCGATAACCGTCTTGGTACGCGCAAAAATTCGTTCCTTACCCTGTGAAAAATACTTAACAATATCATTTTTATCCACAAACGTAATGTCAAAGGGCATGGCGTTGAGCATATGAACAAGCTCGTTTATATGGAGCACGCCGGTGGGCAGGGTAATGACGCCGGGTACCGTATTCTCGGGCTGCTCCGTTTTGGCTACGGGAACCGGCTCATCGGCGGCGGGGGTCCAGACCGGTACGCGGTCGAGCATAAAGCCTATCTCATAGGTGTCTTCGGCAATCTTCTTCCATTCATCCTGTGTCAGTGTCTCAAGCAGCATCGGCAGCAGGATGTTCTCTTCCTTAAAAATCATCTCGCGGATTCGTTCAATTACTGCCGCAAGCTTTTCTTTTAGCTGCGGGGCAGGGGAGTCCTCTGTCAGCCGGGCAACCTCTTTGAGCTGTGCGCGAATCTCGTCATCTACACCCCACATCACCTTAGGAGGGCCGGTGATGCCGTATTTCTCCATGTAGGGAAACAGCAGGTTCTCCTTTTTGGAGTAGTGCAGGTCAATCTTCAGCAGCTGTCTTAGCCCTTCCTTGACGGTGTCGGCAGCATTGGGGTCGGCAAGAGACGCAGCATAAGGCTCAAGCTGTGTGTCAATAATCCGTTCAATCAGTCGGTTTTCAAGCTTAATAATGTTTGCGGGATGCCCCGGAATTTCGCCGGCATCGGCGGGTTGATGAATTTCGGAAATCGAGCCTTTGAACACCGCGGCGTGCACATCGCACAGCTGTTGCACCTCGGCGACGGGCAGCCCTTCGTTAATGAGCGCCTGCTCCGCCTCAGAAATCTCGGTGGCGGACACATTGTCAAAGGCGTCGGCAAACGCCTGCTTTACCTCGTCAACGCTTTTTCCCTCGTGCAGCTCTTTGATAATCTGCTTGATAACCTCTTTGCGGTACTGGCGGTTGTTAATCTGCTCACTCATTTTCGGTGTCCTCCCTTGTCATTTTATCTCAAATCCACGGTTAATAAACGCCTGTTTTATCAGTTCGATATCTATCTTTTTTGCCTGTGAGCCCTTTTCTACGGTCATAAATCTGCCGGCGGTTTTCAGCATACCGGGCTTTAGAATATCGCGAAAGCCAATCTCGGCAAAAATTTCGACAACCTCCGGATATTGGGCGGAAAGCTCATAAACGGTTTTGCTGAAATCAATGGTTTTTGTCATGGGGATTGCCGCCTTTCTGTTATGCGGTTGCTCTTTTGTCGTAGCTGCGCAGCAGGATGTTGTTTTCTAAATGAATGTGCTGATGCAGGTCGCTTTCCAGCTCTTTTAGCATCTCGTATGCACGGTGAAAGGTTGTGCACGCATCCTCGGGCAGGAGGTAGTCTCCGGTGAGCTTGCGCAGCTCGGCCAGCAGATCGCCCGCGGCTTCATGCTCGGTAATAATCTCCTGCGACAGCTCCCCAATCTCCTGCGTGTGATATTCTTCTTCGGCAAAGGCGGGGAAGAGCAGCGACTCCTCTTTGAGCAGATGCTGTTCAAGGTCGCCCTTGAGCTGCCCGAAAACACGGTATACATCATACAGCTCACGATGGTTTTTACCGTGTGCGCGAAGCACGGTGTACAGCAAATCTGCCAGCTGCGGCAGTGCGGTGCGAAGGTAAACGTGGTGGGTATCCTCAATGTAGGTGGAAAGCACGGTTGCCTCCATCTCGGTAAAGCGTGTTCCCATCCCCTTGTACGCTTGGCTTCGGCGCTGTTGTGCTTCGTTTAGTTTTTCATACAAAGCCTGCCCGTCAATGCCTTGCACTGCAATAACGTCTGCAAGCAGGCGGTTACCGCCGCAGCAAAAATCTATGCCATATGCATCAAAGATTTCAGATGCCTCAGGCAGTTCCGCCACCACCGCGCCAATCGTCCATGTTTTGACTTTGAAGTTCATATTGTAATCCTCCCAATCGTTTGTTGTGACTTTATCATAACAGGTTGGGAGCGGGTTTTCTGTGATTTAAATCAAACTATCAGTGTGTTTGTGTATGCGGTGCTATTGCGTAAGCCCTGCGAGGGCACGCAACGCGGCAAGGTCCGTTATCATAATAGTTTTGTTGTTTACCGATGAAATTATACCGTCGTTTTCAAGTTGGCTTAGCTTTCGGCTCATTGTCTCTCGGGCAATGCCCAGATAGTTTGCCATGCCCTCACGGCTAAGCGGCAGATGAATGAGCGTTTTGTCCGCACCTGTGTACCGCTCGCCGTATTCGAGTAACATGCCGGCGATTCTTGCGTCCACATTGCGTATACCAATGCTCTGAAACGAGTTTTCCATCCGCGCAATTCTGCGCCCAAGTTCTGCGATAATCTTGACCGAGATGCCGGGGTAGGAATAAAGCAGCTTATTAAATTGCGCCTTGGTCAGCATACAGGTCTTTACCGCCTCCAGTGCCTCAACCGAATAGGTTGCGGCTTGACCGGTAAGCAGATACTGTTCGCCGAAAAAATCGCCCTGAGAGAATACATATAAAATCTGCTCGCGCCCGTCAGGGGAATATTTAAACGCCTTGACGCTGCCCTCGTTGATGATAATAATCGAATCGATGCTGTCACCCTCCAACACCAAGCGTTCGCCCTTTTTGTAGCTTTGGTGCTTAATCAAAGGTACAATTCGCAGCAGGTTTTCGTGGTCAAGTGCGGAGAAGATAGGTACCTTATGAATACATAGCTCGTGCCTGCAATGTGTGCAAGGTTGCTCCCGCTGCATATGCGTCCCTCCTTTTTCCGACCGGTGGTAATACCCTTAGCATACCACATGGCATTTTGCTGTGGCAATAGTGTATGTGTCGTGCCCGTCATTATGTTCTGTTGTAGTTGCAATGTCATCGTTTATAATTAACAACGAATGTTTGTATCTATTCAGGCTATGCCTTTTCTCGGCTTGTTGGATTGTGTATAATGAAACCAACAATATCATACATAAGGGCGAACAGTAGAATTAAGCTTGAAACCTACCTGTTCACCCCCATAACAACCGCACAAGCAAAAGGGGGAAAACGAGCATGAACCTGACCTATGACGGCCTGCGTGACGAACATTTATGGCGGGAGGCGGGCGTAAAGCTTCCCGGATACGACCCGCGGACAATCGCCAAAAACACGCTGGAACAGCCGGTTTGGCTGCATTTTGGCCCGGGAAATATCTTTCGGGGCTATATTGCCGCCTTACAGGATACGCTGCTGGAGGACTCGCTTGCACGGCAGGGCATTATCGCAGTGAGATCGCATACGGATGACGTTCTGCACAAGATATACCGCGCGCACGATAACCTTACACTGCTTGTAACGCTTTGCGCAGACAAAACGGCCCCCAAAAGCGTGGTGGCAAGTGTTGCCGCTACCTATAGCGCTGCGGATGACTTTGTAATTCTGCAGGATATCTTCTCCAAACAAAGCCTGCAGATGGTAAGCCTGACCATAACCGAGAAAGGATATGCTCTGCGCGATATGGCGGGAGAGCTTTTGCCTGCGGTTATCGCCGATGCTGCGGCGGGCCCCGAGCATCCGCAGCATATGATGGCGGTTATCACAGCGCTTTTATATACGCGTTACCGGAGCGAGGGCGCGCCCATAGCAATGGTGAGTATGGATAACTGCAGCCGCAACGGCGAAAGACTCGGAAATGCTGTGCGGGATGTTGCCGTTATGTGGCATAAGAACGGCCTTGTCGAGCAGGGGTTTCTCGACTATCTATGCGACAACGCACGCGTTTCATTCCCGTGGAGCATGATCGATAAAATTGTTCCGCGCCCCGAACCGGAGATAGGGAAACGGCTCATGCGGGAGGGCATCAAGGATATGAGGCCGCTTGTTACGGGTAACGGGAGCCATATCGCCCCGTTTGTCAATGCCGAGGCACCGCAATACCTTGTTATCGAGGACAACTTTCCCGCGGGCAGACCGCCGCTAGAGAAGGCGGGGGTATATTTTACCGACCGCGACACCGTAAATAGGGCAGAGCGTATGAAGGTAACCGCCTGTTTAAACCCCTTGCATACCGCCCTTGCAATATTTGGCTGTTTGCTGGGCTACAACAGAATATCCGAGGAGATGCATGATCCGCTGCTGCTGGCCTTGGTGCGCCGCCTTGGCTATACCGAAGGGCTTGCCGTTGTAACAAGTCCCGGCATCATCGATGCACGCGCCTTTTTGGATGAAGTACTAACCGTGCGTCTGCCAAACCCCTTTGTTCCCGATACACCGCAGCGCATTGCCTGCGATACCAGCCAAAAGTTACCCATCCGTTTTGGCGAAACAATCAAGGCGTATCTGGCATCCCCCGACCATGACACCGAAAGCCTGATTGCAATTCCCCTTGTGCTGGCGGCCTGGCTGCGCTATCTGCTTGGGGTGGATGACAACTTAAGGCCTATGCCGCTTAGCGGTGACCCGATGCTTGGCCATATGCAAGCTGCCCTTGCAAACGTTGAGATGTGCAACCCCGAAAGTGCGAAAGGGCAGCTTAATGCAATCCTGCACAACAGTACATTGTTTGGTTTGGACTTGTATGAAGCAGGCCTTGCGTCGCGGGTGGAGGCGATGTTTATACGCATGCTCGCAGGCAAAGGGGCCGTGCGGGCGTTACTAAAGGAGCACCTGATATGAAGATGACATTTCGATGGTTTGGTGAAAACCACGACCCCATCCCGCTTTCGCACATTCGTCAGATACCCTGCATTGACGGTGTGGTAACCACGCTGATGGATATTCCGGCAGGCGAGGTTTGGCCGCTTGAGGCGGTTTGCAATCTGCACCGCCGGGTAACCGAAGCAGGCCTTGTGACGGAAGTAATCGAGAGTGTGAACATTCACGAGGATATCAAGCTTGGCGCACCCGGACGTGATGAAAAAATAGCGGCGTATATCCAAACAATGCGGCACCTTGCGGCTATCGGCATTAAGGTAATCTGCTATAACTTTATGCCGGTGCTCGATTGGGCGCGAAGCCACCTGTATTACGACCTGCCGGACGGTTCGCAGACAATGTACTTTAGCAGAGAGTTCATCCTGTCTGCCACACCGCAGGGCTTAGCTGAGCGGTATGCGCGGCAGAGCGGCGGCATGGCGCTCCCCGGCTGGGAACCGGAACGAATGGTGCAGGTTGAAGATACAATTAAGCGGTATGAAGGTGTGACGCAGGAGCAGTATTGGCACAACGTACGCTATTTTATTGATGCGGTCATCCCGTGGGCGGAAAAGCTGGATATTCAGATGGCAATCCATCCCGACGACCCGCCGTGGCCGCTGTTTGGCCTGCCGCGCCTTATTAACAGCAGTGAAAACATCAAGCGGTTTCTAGATTTAAACCCGAGCCGTTACCATGGCATCACTCTATGCACGGGCTCGCTGGGTGCCGACCCCGTAAACGATGTGGCAGACATTGCCGCGACGTTTGCGCCACGCATCCATTTTGCACATATCCGCAACCTAAAGCATTTGGGAAACGGCGATTTTTACGAATCCGCACATCCCACCCACTGCGGCTCGCTGGATATGTATGCAATCCTTCGTGCGTTGCATGATGCTGGGTTTGATGGTTACATCCGCCCCGATCATGGGCGGTTGGTATGGGGAGAAAAGGGGCGCGCGGGGTATGGCCTTTATGACCGCGCTATGGGCGTTACCTATATTGCAGGCATCTGGGAGGCACTTCAACGCGCGAGAAGCAATTAGCAGTGTCTATAGAGACGCAAAAATGTCCGCTGACACAATCGAATTTTCAGCGCAAAGCCGCCGCAGCCGAACTAACAGGCTGCGGCGGCTTTGCGCACTTATATTATGTGTTGGATTGCATTTAGCTTTACGCCGCTATGTAATACCGGCCGGTGTAACAGTCTACTGGGATGAGCGATTACCGATCTGCCCCCTGCTTTTTGCCCAAGCGCATTACCGCCGATGGTGGAACCCCCCTGCTTTCCTTAAACACCTTACTGAAATAAAAGATGTCGGAAAAACCACAGGCGGCGGCAACCTCACTTACATTGTACTCGCCGCTGTGCAGCATATCTTCGGCGTGGTTTAGGCGGATGGAGGTAAGATATTGCCGAAACGGCACGCCGGTCTCGTTTTGAAAAAAGCTGCCAAAGTAAACCGCGCTAAGACCGGAGAAATCCGCCATGCTTTGCACAGTAAGCGGCTCGGCATAGTGGTCAATCATGTAACGTAGCACCCGCTTGATGCGCTTATCTACCGTACTGGTGTCGCTTTGATAGATGATAAGCTGGAAATACCGCTGCAAAATCATTAACAGCAATGCGCGCACCTTCATATGATACCCGGGATCTCGCAGCAGCCATGCCGCATTCAGATCACGGTACAGCGAGATGATGTCCTGGTGCATCCCGATGTGGGTGAGCAGCGGAAACGGCAGTGTAACCTCATCGCCATTTAAATTAAACACATTGCCGTTTGTGCAGAAGCATTCCATTAAATCCTCTGGTATTACTGTGGCGGAGCGCTTGCTGCCTTTTGGAATACACAAAAGGTCGCCGGAAGTGACTGTATAGCTTGTGGAATTGATGGTGTACGTTCCTATTCCTTTGATTACATAGGTAATATCAACGAAATTGATGACACTTTCCTCTACCTTCCAAGTGGGGGTGCATCTTCGATGGTTGTAGTATCCAATGTCCATTACAATATCATCGTAGTTCTCGGCCATAGCAGGTGCCTCCAATCGGGCTGTTACACTATTTCCGCTTTGCAAGATAGGCGTTGTCTGCCTGCGGCAGGTAGTACTCTCCACAATAACATGCCGGTGCTTTTAATGTGTAGCAGTTTTGCGGACTGTGCCAAATGCCCAATATACATTTGCCATTTCGGACAACCGGCAAGTTTTAGATTACTGCTGAAATATTGCTATTTTACAATAACGTGGCTATCTGCTTCTTTTCTTAATAATACATAATAATCCGAGATAAAGCAAGCTTATAATTAAATATATATATAAATATATTTAATTGGTGAGAAATAGTGTTATGTTTGCACAACATCTTTGTGAAAACATAAACAAGGGAAAGATTAGTGCATAAACAAGATTAAAACAACACCCATAATATTTACAAACAATCGTTGCTTTTTTCATGTTAATGGCAGCTGTGCGATGTTATAATCAAATAAAGCTTGACGGTTATAGAAAAATGTTTCGCCATTGCGCCGCAACCAAGCCGACAGTATAGAAACTGCAAGGGCAGTAAGTCATTCTCCAAGCACGAGGGGATAGCCGTTATTACGCATAGCGTCCATTGATTGGCAGGAGCCGGTCACAACAAATAAGTTAGTAGAGGTGATGGCATGATTCGAGTAGCAATGGTAGGGATAGGTAATATCTCCAGATTGCATTTTGAAGGTTTTCTCACCTTCCCTGACCGGTGCAGGATTGTAGCACTTGCGGATATTCTGCCCGACCGCGCCCATGGCGCCATTAAGCGGCTCGGCCTTAGCGATGCCCGTGCGTTTGCCAGTCATACCGAGATGCTCGCCACAATGGCCGATGAGATCGACCTTGTAAGCGTGTGCACACCGCCCTACTGCCATGCCGAGATTGCGATTGACAGTCTGCGGGCGGGTTGTAACGTATTGGTGGAAAAGCCGATGGCGGCAAGCCTTGAAGAATGCGATGCGATGCTTGCCGCTGAAAAAGAGAGCGGCAAACTACTCTCTGTCGTTGCGCAGAATCGGTTTCGCGACCCGATTCAGGCAGTCAAACGGGTATTGGACAGCAAGATGATCGGTAACATTTTGCACGCGCAGGTAGATTCCTTTTGGTGGCGCGGCCATAGCTACTACGATCTTTGGTGGCGCGGCCGGTGGGATAAAGAGGGCGGCGGCTGTACCTTAAACCACGCCGTTCACCATATCGATATGCTCATGTGGATGATGGGCTTGCCCCAGCGTGTAACCGCCGTTGTATCCAATGCCGCGCACGACAACGCCGAGGTAGAGGATATTTCGGTGGCGGTGCTGCAATATCCGCGCGGGGCATTGGCGCAGATAACAAGCTCGGTCATCCATCATGGTGAGGAACAGCAGATTGTTTTTCAAGGCGAAAAAGCGAGGGTTTCAGCGCCGTGGAAGGTATCGGCATCTACCTCACAGCCCAACGGCTTTCCCGAGCAGAACAGAGCGCTTGAAAACGAGCTGAATGACTTTGTCGGGGCTTTGCCTACGCTTGCATACACCGCCCATACCGGACAGATTGAAAACGTACTTACCGCAGTAGAAACAAATACCCGCCCCGCCATTGATGGGGTGAGCGGGCGAGCCACCATCGAGATGATAACGGCAATCTATAAATCCGGCAGCCTGCAGTGCAGTGTAACATTGCCGCTTGGCAAGGATGATGCCTTTTATACCGTGGACGGTATTCTTGCGCATGTGCCGCGTTTTTACAACAAGACGACATCGCTGGAGGCTCTGGACGGGGATATCACCGTCGGCAGCGACTACAAGATGAAATTGTAAGGAGGATGGATGGCGTGAACGCAGTAAGCGGAATGAACTATGCCCCCATCGGGAAATACAGCCCTGTTGTAAAGCCGGGCGAATTTGTGTTTGCTGCGGTAGGCCTTGACCATGGGCATATCTATGGCATGTGCCACGGGCTGATTGAAGCCGGCGGCAGTTTAAAATGGGTGTATGATCCCGACTCCGGCAAGGTGGAGGCCTTTCGCATGCAGTTCCCCGAGGTAATGGCTGCGCGCAGCGAGGATGAGGTGCTGCTTGACCCCGAAATCATTCTCGTGGCGGGAGCGTGTATTACCAGTGAGCGCTGTGCGCTTGGGCTGCGTGTGATGGCGGCAGACAAGGACTATTTTACCGACAAGGCACCGCTTACCACACTGGAGCAGCTGGCTGCGGCAAAAAACGCCTGTACCGCAACCGGCAAAAAATATGCGGTTTACTATTCGGAACGCCTTCATTCCGAAACCGCTGTGTTCGCGGGTCAACTAATTGAAGAGGGCGCCATTGGCCGTGTGATTCAGGTGCTGGGGCTTGGGCCGCACCGTGTGGGCGGCGTTCAGCGGCCCGACTGGTTCTTCACAAAAGAGAAGTACGGCGGAATTTTGTGCGATATCGGCAGCCACCAGATAGAGCAGATTCTGCACTATACCGGCGCAAAAGACGCTGCCATCGTGCGCAGCCAGATTGCAAACTATAATCATCCGCAGTACCCCGAGCTTGACGATTTTGGGGATGCCTCGCTTGTTACCGACAACGGCGCCACCGGCTATTTTCGCGTAGATTGGTTTACTCCCGACGGCCTGCAGATGTGGGGCGACGGACGCAGTTTTATTCTTGGTACCGAGGGCTTTATTGAGCAGCGCAAGTACATGAACATCGGCGTGCCGGATAGCCCCGCACATCTGTTTCTTGCCAACGGCAAGGGCGAACAGCACTACCATGTGCATGGGCAGGTGGGCTTTCCGTACTTTGGCGCGCTGATTCTTGATTGCCTTAACCGCACAGAGAACGCCATGACGCAAGAGCACGCCTTCAAGGCAGCCGAGCTTAGCGTCAAAGCGCAGCTGCAGGCGGTCGTGCTGACCGCAAACGGCACCGGCGGGACTATATAGAAAGCCGTTTGAAACCGCTAATACTCATTGGTGTATGATACAACGTGCCGCCCCTTCTCTGGTTTATGGGAAGGGGCGGCACGTTTATTTGCGTATCAATGATACGCACCAACAGGCCCCTGTTTGCTGCTGCCCCTTGTAGCTGCAGAAAATTTGGGTATAATGGTAAATAGAATGTTAAATAATTCTTTAGAGCTTCTTTAATAAAACATACCAATGAGGTTGTAAAAAACGGAGGGTTTGTTGTGCGAAAGTTTAATCTTGTCGTTGTGGGCAGCGGGGCAGGCTTAATGGTGTTGGAGGAGGCGCTCCATCAGGGGCTAAGCTGTGCAATTGTTGAGCGTTCAAAGTTCGGCGGAACCTGTCTGACCAAGGGCTGCATTCCCTCCAAGATGCTGGTATACCCCGCCGACTTAATCAGAGAGATGCAATCGTCCGCGCGCATTGGCGTAAGCGTTCCGCAGCCGCAGATTGACTGGCAGACCATCGCGCGCAGAATGTGGGAGCAGATAGACCTGCACTATAAAATTGAGCACAGCCTGCAGCACGCACCAAATCTGGCCGTATACAAGGGCACTGCCGCATTCACCGGCCCAAACAGTATGGTTGTTCAGTCGGATGCCGGCCAGCCGGTCGAAGAAATAACATCTGACAAGTTTGTGATTGCGGCGGGAGCGCGCAGCTTTGTGCCGGAGATAAACGGGCTGAATGAAGCGGGATATGTGACGTCCGAGACCTTTTTTGGCGAGAAGTTCCCGCAAAAGCCATACAAAAGCCTTGCAATTATCGGCGGCGGAACCATCAGCGCCGAGTTTGCACATATCTTTTCCGCGTTTGGAACAAAGGTTACGGTTATTGAACGAGGCCCTCAGATATTAAGCAAAGAAGAAGAGGAAATCCGCGACTTTGTAAAGCGACAATTTCTCAAGCAGGGCATTAATGTGCTTACAGACCGCACGGTTATCTCGGTAGAAAAAAACGATGGAATGAAGCGGCTTATCCTTGAGAACAAGCAAACCCAAACCATCACAGCTATTGAATGCGAAGAGATATTTGTTGCCTCCGGCATCCGCTCAAACGCAGATACGCTGATGCCGGAAAAGGCCGGTGTGGCAGTGGACGGAAACGGGTGGATTGTTACAAACGGCTATCTTGAAACCTCGCTAAACAATATATGGGCGCTTGGGGATATCAACGGTAAATACCAATTCCGCCACAAAGCAAATTATGAAGCGCAGATACTGACACACAATCTTTTTGGCGGCGGCGAAAAGAAGAAGGCGAGCTACAACACCGTTCCGTGGGCAATCTTTACCCATCCGCAGATTGCCCGTGTGGGTATGACCGAGCAGCAGGTGCGCAGCCTTGATATTCGCTATGCGGTGGCGAAAAACTACTACTCCGATGTTGTTGGCGGCAGAGCGATGGGATACACAAAAAATAACGACGATAACGGCTTTGTAAAGATGATTGTGGACGATAACAAAAAGATATTAGGCGTTCACATTGTCGGCCCGCAGGCCGCTGTTTTGCTGCAGCCGTTTGTTTACCTTATGAACTCAGGTGCCGGCTGTGACAAGCAACTTATTAACTCGCGCAATTCCGCTGGAATTGATGAGCTGCGCATTATCTGCCCGCATATCGGCACCTATATCCCCATCCATGATTCTATGGTAATCCACCCCTCGCTCAGCGAGCTTACCGCGTGGGCGCTCGAAAAGCTGGAGTGGCGCGAATAATGTTTTACCCCCCGCACTCTCACGATGGGTGCGGGGGATTGACCCGTCAGCCGCGCAAAAAACAGGGATTCTCATAAAACTTGAGAATCCCTGTTCTTTGGCATTAAGTCCGCCGTCTGTACCGGAGAGCTTCTTTACTTACACATGCAACACATCCGCGTAATCGGGGTTTTTCTCAAACCACTTTACTGCATACGAGCAGCTGGGTATCGCCTTTTGACCATCGAGCCGGAGTTGTTCGGCAGCGGCCTTCAGCAGCACACCCGCAATGCCCCTGCCGCGCAGTCTGTCATGCACAAACGTGTGGTTGATGTTTACAACACCCTCCGATACCGTGGGGAAGGTAACCTCTGCAAGAAGTGCACCGGCATCATCAAGCATAAAGATGCGGCCTTGTTCGTGTTGAAGCTCCATTATACTACCATGCCCTTTCTTCACCGGACTTTTTGTAGCCCAAGCCTACCGCACAACGGGCCTGTTGTCAACAGCTTGTTCCATTCAAGCAGGCGTCGAATCTTGCCGAGACCGCATCCCAGTTGATTACATGAAACCAATTGTCTATGTACTCGGCGCGGCGGTTTTGGTATTGCAGGTAGTAGGCGTGCTCCCACACGTCCAGCAGCAGAATGGGGCATACCCCCGGGGAAAACGGCACATCCTGGTTTGCCGTGCTTGCAATGGTAAGCCATCCGCCGTGGCACACTGCAAGCCACGCCCAGCCTGAGCCAAACCGCCCGAGCCCGCACGCCTTAAAGCGTTCCTTCCATCGGTCATACGATCCAAAGCTGCGGTTGATCGACTCAAGCAGTGCCCCCTTGGGGCCTTGCCCTTTTGCGGGTGACATCAGGCTGAAAAACAGGTCGTGGTTATACACCCCGCCGCCATTATTGCGTATCGACTCGCGGACATGCTCGGGCAGCGCCTCGCACCGCGCAAGCAGTGTGGTAAGCGGCACCGATTGCAGTGATGGACAGGATTCCAACGCCTTGTTGAGATTATCCACGTAGGTGCGCAGGTGACGGTCGTGGTGCAGATGCATTGTTTCCTGATCAATATAGGGCTCAAGAGCATCGTACTCGTACGGCAGTGGGATTAGCTTATATGGATAGCATACATTCATATTATTACCCCTCCTTTTATACTTAACAAACTTCAAACTAAACCGCGCGGATTTTCGTGCGGCAGGGCTTGCCTGCCGCTTAATTGGCTATACCACAGTATATGTTTGTCCGCTTGCTATGTTGACTGCCTTGCACGCAAAAAAGCTGCTTTACGGCGTAGTATTCGCCGTAAAGCAGCAAGCGGTCAGCAGATTGAAAGCGTTATTCTAAAAAGTTGAAGTTATAAAACTCAAGGCTAAGCTCATCCTCGGGGATTGCAAGCGAAAGCGCGTTGCCGTTTTCGCGGTCGAGCACCAGCTCAAACTGCGTACCGTCGGTCTGCCCGAGAATTTTGATGGCGTTGCCGGTATCCTCAATGCTCACGCCGCGCTCGGCAAGGGATGCGTTGAGCGATGAGATGAGCAGGGAAGAAAGCGCCTGCCCCGGTACCGAATCGGGGTTAACCGAAAAATTCAGCTTACCGTAGTGAACCGTTACAAGCTCCCCCGAATAATCAAACGACAGATCTTTGAGCGTTTCGGGGCTTGCAAACGTCACCACACAGCGTTGTTCATCTTTTATCATCTCAACGTCGGCCTTGATATCCTGATACCGCACGACCGCGCGGGTGTTGTATGCCTTTGACAGATTCTCGGTCACCGCCTCGGGTGAAGGCTTGGGCGCTGCACACGCGAATAGAGAAAGCGCCACACACAACGCGGCGGTAATTATAAGAATCCTTTTCATAGTAAGCACCCTCCTTGCCAATCATGCAGTGGACCGCACGTGTGGCGGCACGATACAAAAGTGACTATATAAGCTCTTGAAACACGCGGTGCAGGTCGTCAAGCACATCACTTGGCTGCATCGTGGCCTTGCACAGCCGATGTGCGGTAAGCTGAGCTGTGCGCGCATGCAGGTATACGCCGCACACTGCGGCCCTTCGCGGAGAATACCCTTGGGCAAGCAACCCGGCGATCAGTCCCGCCAACACGTCACCGCTTCCGCCTTTTGCAAGGCCGGAGTTCGGGTTGTTCGCAAGGTAGATACTGCCGTCGGGCTGCGCAACCACGGTATATGCCCCCTTAAGCACCAGCGTAACGCCCATGCGCTCGGCATACTCCGTCGCAAGCTGTACGCGGTTTTGCTCAATGGTAGCGGTATCGAGCTTTGTCAGGCGGGCAAACTCTCCGTAGTGGGGTGTCAGTACCACGCCGTGTGCTGCCTGTCTTACTATATCTATGTCACCCGCAATGGAATTTATACCATCCGCATCCAAAACGATGGGGCAGTTTGCATGCATCAGAAGTGAGGTAATGACCATGCGCGTATCAGTGGTACTTTTCATCCCGCAGCCGGCCACGCATGCGTCTTTTTCCGCGGCTGCTGCAGCAATCGGTGCCACGGCATCCGCACTGAACACACCTTCTTCGGTACATGGCATGGGAAGCATTACCTGCTCGATGAGATGGGAAGAAAGGATGGGTACAATCTGTTTTGGCGCAGCAACATACACAAGTCCCGCGCCGCTGCGTGAGGCAGCGCGCGCGCACAGCACCGCCGCACCCGTCATGCCCATGCTGCCTGCGGCAACAAGCATCCTGCCAAACGTCCCCTTGTAGGAGTCATCGCGGCGCGGGTGAAGAAAGCCTTTTACAAGCGCGTGATCAATCAAATGCGTTTTACTGCCCACCGCGGCATATATCTCATCCGAAATGCCGATGTCACATACGACGCATTCCCCTAAAAGCGATGCGGCAGAGGGCTGTGCATGGGCGGGCTTTAGGCAGCCAAACGCGATGGTGCAGGCGGCGGTAATGCACTTGCCGCGGACTGTACCGCTGTCGGCGTCCATGCCGCTGGGAATATCGAGTGAATAAACCCGTCCTTTTGAAAGGTTGGCCATCTCGGCAACAAATCCGCATCCGTCCGGCAACGCACCGTGAAAACCCGTCCCGAATAACGCATCCACAATAATGTCGGATTCCACCAGTAAAAGGTTTACGGTGGGGCGGCTGTCCTCCAAGCGCAGGATACTGATTGGCTCGCCCTGCAAAAGGCGCAGCATCTCACGCGCTTCATCCGAACGCGGCGGACCCGCCGCCAGCACGCACGACACCGCCGCACCGTCCCGTGCAAGCTGCCGCGCAGTAACAAAACCGTCGCCACCGTTGTTGCCGGCGCCGCACAGCACCACGCAGCGCTTGCCCGTTAAATCGCCCTCACGTTCGGAAATGATTTTATATGCTCCGGTTCCGGCATTTTCCATCAGCCGCAGGAAGGTAAGTCCCTGCGAAAGCGATGCATGCTCTGCGGCGCGCATCTGCTCGGTAGACAGTATTCTCATCAGCAAGCCTCCGTTCCGGCGTTTAGTTCAGGGTGCCTTTCTCGCCCGCATTCGGCTGCGGGGGATGCAGTATAGGCAACGCGTGGTTATGGCAGGGCGCGGCATCATACGCAATCACAAACGCGAGCGCAAGCTCTGCGGTATGACTTAGGCTAACCGAAAAATGCAGATTCCGCTGTCTGGCTACCGCAAGCGCCATGCCCGAAAGCTGCAAGAAGGGTGCGCCAAGGCTGTCGCGCAGCACCGCTACCTCACGCAGCGAAAAGCCGCGGATTCCCGTGCCAAGCGCCTTGCTGAACGCTTCTTTGGCGGCCCAGTTTGCGGCAACGGTTTGCGGGCTCATTCCGCGTTTTTCAAACAACGCAATCTCTTCACGCGAAAATACCCTCGCCAAAAAACGAGGGTTTTTCATGCTCTTTTCAATTCGAGGTATACTACATAAGTCCGTTCCGCTGTAAATCATTTTGCAGTAATCTGGGCAAAAACGGTTTCATGGCGGTAAGCATCTTCTGGGGCGGGTTAAACACCACAAGCGTTTTGCCAAAGTTCACACTCTTGTAAATCAGATACCAGGTATTCTCGGTATCCTTCTCGTCCTCACACGCAAAGATCTTTGTCTGGTAGTTTGCGTTGGTATGTGCGGCGGGGTTATACTTGCCAACCGCCTCAACCTCACGGCATACTACCGTAATCAAGCGTTTGCGCTTGCGCTGCGCGATAATCTTGTCAATATCAATCTCGCCGTTGGTAAAGGAGTATTCAAACTCCACATTAAAGCCTGTAAGCAGATACCAGGCGCCGTAGCCCGCGCCAAACGCAGCCGCTACTGCAAAGACAGCGAAGTTGCCAAGCCCGAGCGAGAGCACAATCAAAACCAAAATCAAAACCACGGCAACCAGTGCAATCGCAACCTTAAGCAGCGCCGTTGCAGGAGTAGATCTTCTTTTTACCAGATATTCAACAAAAACATCCATTCGTCTAACCCAACCCTCTTGTTTTAATATAAAACAATATTTTTTTGCGGCAATGGCAACCCTATCGCTGCAATAAAAATATGTGCATAATTCCTGTAAATTATAGCATACCCCGCACAGTTATTCAACAAACCGGTGTGCTGATATTATGGATAAAGTGAAAACAAACTCCGCGGCGGTCAAAACCTGTTATCAAAACCAGCCCGGGACTTGAAAAAAGTTAGCTGTTGTGCTAATGTTAAATACAGTAATAACGCGATGACTGAGAGAGTAACGGCAAAACGGGCATCCGCAGAGAATGTGCGCCATCGGCTGAAAGCGCGCTGATGCATCCTTGCTGCGAAGTTCACTCACGAGCGGCGGCGAAAAACAGCTTATGCCAAGTAAGCGCCGACGGCATGCCCCGTTACCGGCAGCGAGAGTGTTCGCCGTTTTGGCGGAAATTTGGGTGGTACCACGGAGGTCTTATCGGCTTTCGCCCCATGGGTAATCTTCATTATCCGGCGGGCGGGGGCTTTTTTGTTGCCGTTTGCCGGCATAAACTACAAAGCAATTGTCAAGGAAAGGACTGGTATAGGGTTACATGAAACAGGCTATTTTGCAGATTAAAGACAGCGCGCTCTCAGAGCTTGAGCGCGTACAATCACTTCCCGCACTCGACGCGCTGCGCGTTAAGTATCTTGGTAAAAAGGGCGAGCTTACGGCGATTCTCAAGCAGATGGGTGCGCTCAGCGCCGAGGAGCGTCCCGTCATCGGGCAGCTTGCAAACGAGATTCGCGCACAACTGGAGGAAATGATTGAACGGCAGGTATCCGCCATCAAGGATGCCGAACGCGAAAAGGCACTGGATGCCGAACGGCTGGATGTCACCATGCCCGGCAAAAAGTATAAGATTGGTAAAAAGCATCCGCTCGACGCCGTGCTCGATGAGGTTACCGAGATATTCCTCGGCATGGGTTTTTCGGTTGCGGAGGGGCCGGAGGTGGAGGCTGCCTACTACAACTTCGATGCGCTCAACACGCCGGAGGGGCATCCTGCGCGCGATGAACAGGATACGTTTTATATCTCGGATCATGTTTTGCTGCGCACACAGACCTCTCCTGTGCAGGTACGCACGATGGAAAACCAAAAACCGCCCATCCGCATCATCGCGCCGGGGCGCGTGTACCGTTCGGACGCGGTGGACGCGACTCACTCACCGCTCTTTCACCAGATTGAGGGCCTTGTAGTGGATACGGGCATTACGATGTCCGACCTGAAGGGAACACTTGACGCGTTTGTGAAGGCGCTGTACGGCAAGGATGTTCGGACCCGTTTTCGTCCGCACCATTTTCCGTTTACCGAGCCAAGTGCCGAGGTTGATATGATGTGCTTCTCCTGTCAGGGCAAGGGCTGTTCGCTGTGCAAGGGTGAGGGTTGGATTGAGATTTTAGGCTGCGGTATGGTGCACCCTAGGGTGCTTTCGATGTGCGGCATCGACCCCGAACAGTACAGCGGTTTTGCGTTTGGCGTAGGGCTTGAGCGTATTGTTATGCGCCGCTATAACATCGACGATCTGCGCCACCTGTACGAAAACGATGTGCGCTTTTTGGCACAGTTTTAAGACTGGATGCTTGAGCAACACACATAACGGTTTAGCTATTACCGCAGTTGACCTTATTAACGAAGGAAAGGATAGGATGGTTCGATGAATCTATCGATGAGATGGCTTAAAGATTATGTTGATATACAAATCCCTCCGCGCGCCTTTGCCGAGGGAATGACTATGTCCGGTTCCAAGGTGGAGGGCTACGAGACAGAGGGCGAGGAGATTACAAACGTTGTGGTGGGAAGGGTGCTTTCGGTTACGCAGCACTCTGATGCCGACAAGCTGGTGGTTTGCAGCGTGGATGTCGGCAAGAGCGAGCCCGTGCAGATTGTAACGGGTGCTGCCAACGTAGTGGAGGGTGTGCTGGTGCCCGCGGCGCTGGACGGTTCAACCCTGCCGGGCGGCGTAAAGATAAAAAAGGGCAAGCTGCGCGGCGTGGAGTCTTGCGGGATGCTGTGCTCACTGGAAGAGCTTGGTCTTACCGTGCACGATTTCCCATACGCGGCCGAGGACGGCATCTTTCTGCTTGAAGAGGAATGTGCGGTCGGGCAGGATATCCGCGAGGCAATCGGGCTTGACGATGTTAAGGTAGAGTTTGAGATTACCTCCAACCGCCCCGACTGCTTATCGGTCATTGGCCTTGCACGTGAAACGGCAGTGACGTTTGGCAAAGAATTAAAGCTGTATACACCTATTGTAAAACAGTCGGGCGGCGATGTGAATTCATTGCTTTCGGTTGCGGTTGAGAACAAAACCCTCTGCCCGCGCTACAGTGCGCGTGTGGTTAAAAACGTCCGCATTGCACCCTCGCCCCGCTGGATGCGCGAGCGTCTGCGCGCCTGCGGCGTGCGCCCCATCAACAACCTTGTGGATATTACAAACTATGTGATGCTGGAATACGGCCAACCCATGCACGCGTTTGACCACCGCTACGTTGCTGGAGGAAAGATTGTGGTGCGAAATGCGGTAAAGGGTGAGAGTATCACCACGCTCGACGGCGTACAGCGGGCGCTTTCCCCGGAAATGCTGGTGATTGCGGACGGCGAAAAACCGGTGGCGGTTGCGGGTGTTATGGGCGGCGAGTTTAGCGGCATTATGGAAGATACCACCACCGTTGTGTTTGAGTCGGCAGTGTTCGACGGCGTTTCGGTACGCACTACCGCAAAGAAGCTTGGTATGCGCACCGAGGCATCCGGCCGCTTTGAAAAAGGGCTTGACGCCGCCAACACCATGCCTGCGCTCGAACGCGCCTGCGAGCTGGTAGAGCGGCTGGGTGCAGGCGAAGTGGTGAACGGTTTTATTGATGTGGACAACTCGGAGAAAGCACTCCGCACCGTGCCGCTTGAGCCGGAGTGGATCAACCGTTTTATTGGTATTGATCTTGCGGTGTCCGAGATGGTGCGAATTCTTACTTCACTTGGTTTTGGCTGTGACGGCAAAACCGTAACGGTACCAAGCTTCCGCAGTGATATTGCGCATAAGGCAGATGTTGCGGAGGAGATTGCGCGCATCTATGGTTACAATAACATCCCCGTTTCCGCCCTGCGCGGTATAGCGGACGGTGCATTGACCCCCGAGCAGCAGTTCGGCCGCAGCATCAGCGAGATTATGCGTGCATGCGGGTGCGATCAAGTACAGACCTATTCGTTCATCAGCCCCAAATACTACGATAAAATCCGCCTTGCGCCCGACAGTATTCTGCGCGACAGCGTGACTATTCGCAATCCGCTGGGGGAGGATACGAGCGTAATGCGCACTACCATGTTGCCCTCGATGCTTGAGGTGCTTGCGCGCAACTATAACAACCGCAATCCGCAGGCAATGCTGTTTGAGAGCGGCACCATCTACATTAAAAACGGTGACCCCGAAAAGCTGCCGCACGAAAGCGGTGTGCTGTGCATCGGCCTGTACGGTGGAAAAGATACCGATTACTTCACCATCAAGGGAATCATTGAGGCGCTTATGGGCGCAGTGGGTGCCGAGGCGGATTATGCCGCAGTCAGCGATGATCCGACCTTTCATCCGGGCCGTTGTGCCGAGATTGTGCTTGACGGGCAAAGGGCGGGCGTGATGGGCGAGGTTCATCCGCTGGTTGCACAGAACTATGGTATCGGTACACGCTGCTATGTGGCATCGATTGATGTACCGGCGTTGTTTGCGGCACGCTGTGCGGATAAGCGCTATCTGCCGCTGCCCAAATACCCTGCAGTCACCCGCGATATTGCCCTGATCTGCGAGGCGGATACTCCGGTGCTTACACTGGAAAAGGCAATCATAGGTGCCGCGGGCAAAATTCTTGAGCGCGTAGAGTTATTTGACGTATACCGGGGCAAGCAGATTGAGGAGACCAAAAAAAGCATCGCTTTTAGCCTTGTGATGCGTTCTGCTGAAGGCACGCTGACCGATGAACAGGCAGACGCTGCCATCAAACGTATCCTCAAGGCACTTGGGGCACTTGGCGTGCAGCTGCGCGTATAGAAAGCGGTATTATCTCATAGTTGCGCACATGGGTGGCCGCAGGTTCAGCCGCCCATGTGCGGTAATCGATTTCATAGTTTATTAATAATTTTACGCGGAAGGAATATTGATATATTCTGCTAATTGGTGTATGCTATACTTAACAAACTTCAAAATAAAAACATTTTTAGCCGCACGCATTTCCGTGTGGCGCCCTCACCACGGGCGGGTTTGTTGCCATTATAGCCAGTCGCCACGCCGTCGGACGTGCAGTAGGATTTGCCTGCCGCCCCGAAAACAAGAACTTGTTTCTGGGTGATTGACTATTATATGGATAATAGAAGAGCGAGCAACCATTCATTTGGCGGACGATTCTTATTCACACTGCGGTCATGTATGCGTCTTTGCAAAGGAGGTTTTTACATGAACGAACCGACCATTTCCTTTTCCATTCACGACGACAAACAGGTCGAGATGAAAAAAATCCTTACCACCATTTACGATGCTCTGCGTCAAAAGGGCTACAACCCCATCAACCAGATCGTCGGGTACATCCTTTCCGAGGACCCTACCTATATCACCACACATAACAATGCGCGCAGCCTGATTCGCCGCATTGACCGTGACGAGCTTCTGCAGGCTCTGGTCAAGGCGTATCTGGACGATTGATTGCGCTTTTGTTGTATTCTTAGTAAAGCGGTCTGTGAAAGAGATTGTTCTTGCGGGCCGCTTTTTTATTTTATCATCATCCACCCGTACAAAATGCATTATTTGGGAGGATGTAGTAACTGCTTTGTGTGAATAATGAAGCCGTTCGTTCTCCCGGACCGCCGGCTTGATGATTCTTTCATTATTATATTGATTTATGCTGAAAAGGAGGACTATATAATGTCGGAAAATACACCCCAGAAGGGAAAGACCCTCACATATCATGGCAAACCGCTTGTGCGCAGCGGAAACATCATTTACTACGGTAACGCCGAGGAAAGGTATATGGTAAAGCTTGAAGTTTTAGAAACGAACGAGGTAAACGATATGGAACTTGCAAGCCGTGTAGCGGTAAACCTTGTTCAGTTTGACAACGGAAACCAACGCATCGTTAAGCACGGAGAAAGAACAGGCGTGTTCGATGCACTGGATATCGGCAGCATTTGGCTTAGGCGCACCCTGTCTGAGCAAAAGGCGAAAACGGCAAAGCAATAAGAACCAAAGGGCTTGCACCTTTGGTATGATTGCTCAAAAGGCAGGAATCCTCACATGGATTCCTGCCTTTGTTTATAGCAAGAATACAGGCTGGACCCCACAAAGGGCGGGGAGAGATTTGAAAAGACAGAAGTGTTGCACGGAAAGTATTTGGGGCGCCCATAGCAGACAAAGCGATAATCACAGTCGTTTGTGATTATCGCTTTGTATATCGGGCTGCTCAGTAACCCATTCTGGCACGTAGCCCTATATGCATCTATATTCAGGTAAAGTCTGCCCTAGGTCTTCCAGAAGCGGATTTTGCCGCTCTTTTGAAAATTGATGGCGACCATCAGCAGCACCGGCAGAAGAATCATTCCCGCTACGCCGAAGTTGACAAGTCCAACGTACATGCTCATCAAGGTAAGCAGCGGATGCAGCCCAATGCTCTGCCCGACAATGCGCGGTTCAATGATGTTGCGGATGACGGTAATAATCACATACATTATTAAAAGCCCAAGGGCCAACTGATAATTGCCTTTTACCAGCTCAATAATAATCCATGGTATAACAATTCCGCCGGTCCCCAGTATGGGAAAGATATCCACAAACGCAATCAACAAGGCAACCAGTATTGCGGATTCAATCCGCAGGATGGTAAGGCCAATCGAAAGTTCAACGAAGGTGATGGAGATAATAATCAGGTATGCACGCAGATACTTTAACACGGTATCGACAAGATAGCTTTTGGCATCATACAGCCAGCCGATGTATTTGGCCGGAAGCTGTTTGACGACAAATGCACGAATGCGGCCGAAATCTAAGCTGATGAACACCGACGACATAATGGTAAATAAAAGAGCAAGCAGAAAGGATGGCAGCCTTGCAGATGCCTGCGCAAGCCATGACATCGCGCTCTTTGAGGTATTGATGATAAAGTCCTTGAGTGCAGTCATCACGCTGTCCAGCGTTTCCGAGATACTGGGGGAAAGGCCGGAAAAAAACTCCGCAGTCATATCGTTAATCTTCACAAGCGCAGGTTCAAAGCTGTTGGTATAGGCACTCGGCAGTTTCTCAAACAGCTTCACAACTTCCATGGCAATCCGTGAACCGGTCAGCCACAGCAGCACGCCCAGCGCGCCATATGCAAGTATGATGACGATAACCGCCCAAAGCTTGCGGTTTCCCTTAAAACGACGGTGCAAAAGCTCCACCAACGGTTTGAGGATATACGCGATCAGAAAACCGATTAGAAACGGCATCACCCAAACGGCAACGTATTTTAAGCACAGGTAAATAAGAACAATGATGATTGCCCAATAGACAGTATTGATGATAAAAGCCCGGCGCCGCTGAACCTTGTCGATATTCACTGCACAATCAAATCCTTTCTTTTGTGGCATCATCCCCTTAGAAGGGAACAATATCCGATTTTATCACAGATGTCTGGCATGGGGGGGCATTAATCGTTATCTCAAATCTGCAAGGGAAAATCAATCACATAAATTACTTACTTATCATACTACCGTGTCAACCTGAATATATCAAGGCGAATTATATAAATTTTACGTAATCACGCTCGATGGTACATCGGCGCACAATTTTCCGAGATAAAATGCGCGGCATCCTACGGCATTTTGACATGTCGTACAGAAATGAATAGCAAACTGCACAAATATAGCACTATATTCACTATTTTAAGAAGTAAACCCGAGAAAATAAAAGCAAGACAACGGTAATCTTTATAAATGCCGGATTATTAGCGCTTTCGGGCAGATAAAGCCGTCTTTGTCAATTGATGAATCAAATTTCGCGTGGTATAGTGTACTTCATACACACACATTCGTTTTTGGAGCGAGTACTAATGCGTGTTTGCACGGCGAGGGAATACCCGCGCAACGGCACATAATGCAAGGAAAGGGGATGCTGCAGGTACAATGTCAAACTATCTGTTGGTAGACAGCAATGTACTGCCCGAAGTATTTGCAAAAGTGGTAGCCGCAAAGGCACTGCTTGCAACCGGTAAGGCCAAAACATCATCGCAGGCGGCGCAGATGGCAGGAATTTCACGCAGCGCCTTTTATAAGTATAAGGATAGTGTTTATGCACAAGGAGCCGCCTCATCGAATAGCATGCTTACCCTTACCGCAACCCTGAGTGACGAGCCGGGTGTGCTTTCTCGGCTGATTGGGGAGCTGTATGAGGCGGGGGTAAACATCCTCACCATCAACCAGAATATCCCGGTGGATGGCGTTGCGCTGGTGTCGGTTTCCGCACGTGGTGACGCACTGCGTATGGAGCTTGGCGAGCTATTAATACATCTTAAATCGGTACAGGGCATTGTGGATGTAAGGCTGATTGCGGGAGGATAGCCCACAGCAGCAGAGCGCCTTTTTTGATCCATCATCATTTTAATGAAAGGAATAAGATAGATATGGCTAACATTGCATTGCTCGGCCACGGTGTGGTAGGTTCAGGCGTTGCCGAACTTTTACTAAAAAACAAACAGTCACTTGAGGCAAAGTTGGGGGAAGAGGTTAGTCTTGTGCACATCCTTGATCTGCGTGAGTTTGATGTCTCATACAAACAACGATTTACCAAGGATTTTGACGTCATTTTAAACGATAAAACCGTAAATATTGTTGTAGAGGTGATGGGCGGGCTTACCCCTGCGTATGATTTTGTAAAGTCCTGCCTGAAGAATGGCAAAAGTGTGGTAACCTCCAACAAAGAGCTTGTTGCGGCGAAGGGCGCGGAGCTTTTACAGCTTGCGCGGGAAAACAACGTAAACTTCTTGTTCGAGGCAAGCGTGGGCGGCGGCATTCCCATTATCCGGCCCATGCACCAATGCCTCGCTGCCAACGAGATTCGGGAGGTTGCGGGTATCCTTAACGGTACCACAAACTTTATTCTGACTAAGATGATCCGCGAGCAAACCCCGTTTACCGACGCGCTTGCGCTTGCACAGTCGCTCGGTTACGCGGAGCGTGACCCCACGGCGGATGTAGAGGGGCACGACGCCTGCCGTAAAATCTGCATCCTTGCCTCGCTCGCTTACGGCAAGCATGTATACCCCGAACAGGTTAAGACCGAAGGCATTACAAAGCTTACCCTTGCAGACGTTGCTTATGCCGAAAGCGCAGGCTGTGTGATAAAGCTGATTGGACGCTGCAAAAAGCTCGCAAACGACAAACTTGAGATTATGGTAAGCCCGGCGCTGCTGCCGCGCGAAAGTCAGCTTGCGGGTGTTGATGATGTGTTCAACGGCATCCTTGTACGCGGCGATGCAACCGGCGATGTTGTGTTTTATGGAAAGGGCGCGGGTAAACTACCCACTGCAAGCGCGGTTGTCGCCGATATTATTGACGAGATTAAACACAGTGATACGATCCGTACCTTATATTGGACGGATGGCGAGCAAGACTATGTTGAGGACAGCGCAAACTACCGCAGCAGGCTGTACCTGCGCATCGCCGCAGATAACCCGCCGGAGGCAGGGGAGATGCTGCGCAGTTTATACGGCGAGACCGTACCCCTTGCGCGCAGCGGCGCACAAAACGAGTGTGCCGTGCTTACCCCTGAAGGCACCGAACAAGAGCACGCAGCGCACAGGGCAAAGCTTGCCGCCGCGGGCTACGAGGTGCTGGGAAGTATTCGTCTGCTCGACTACTAACTGTTTTGCGAAAGAAGCGTGCACATGAAGATAACCGTTCCGGCAACCAGTGCCAATCTCGGCTCGGGCTTTGATTCACTGGGGCTTGCCGTTAACCTGTATAATGAGGTGATTCTTGAGCCTTGTGACCGGCTTGATATCGCTTCGCTTGATAACATTATGGTGCCGGCGGGTGCCGACAATCTTATCTATTTTGCCGCGAAAAGCGTGTTCGATGTGTGCGGCAAACGCCTTGGCGGACTAAAAATCCGCCAGCGCAATAACATCCCGATGACACGCGGCCTTGGCAGTTCATCGGCGTGTATCATCGCGGGGCTGATCGGTGCAAATGCGCTTTTGCGGGACCCCCTGGACGAGGCTGCGCTTGTAAACCTTGCTGCCACCATCGAGGGGCACCCCGACAACACAACGCCTGCGTTGCTGGGCGGCCTTGTCACCGCGGTGATGGATAACGGACGGGTGTACTACATTAAGCAGGAGATTGCAGGGGCGCTTAAGCTGTATGCCATCATCCCTGATTTTGAGCTTTCCACCGAGTTTGCCCGCGGCGTATTGCCGGATGTCGTGTCACGCCGCGATGCGGTACACAACCTATCACGTGCAGCGCTTATGTCGGCTTCGCTGCTTGCGGGCAAATACGATAATCTGCGTGTCGCGGTGGGTGACCGCCTGCACCAGCCCTACCGTTTGCCGTACATTGACGGTGCCGATGCGGTGTTTGACCTGTGCTATGAATTGGGCGCGTACTGCGTGTTTATCAGCGGAGCAGGCCCCACCCTGCTTACCATTACAGACGGCAAGGACACCGCGTTTGAACACAATGCCCGTACGCGGCTTGATGGCTTAGGCAAGGCATCGTGGCAGCTTTTGCCCCTTGCAATTGACAACCGCGGTGCGCGGATCAGCTGTGGGTCATAGACGGTATCATTTTTTTCATCGCGCGCATAAACTTTAGATACACAGCATGCGTAAACTGCCCATAACAGGCATTGACATACAGGAACCATAAGCTAATATGCAGGGAGGAAACAGGCAGATGAGCCTAATTGTACAAAAATTCGGAGGATCCTCGGTTCGGGATACCGAGCGCATCTTCAACGTTGCACGCATAATCACCGACACCTACGCCAAGGGCAACGACGTAATTGTGGTTGTTTCCGCGCAGGGCGATACCACCGATGATTTAATTGAAAAGGCAGCGCAGATCAACGATAAGCCGTCAAGGCGTGAGATGGATGTTCTGCTTTCAAGCGGTGAACAAATCTCTATGTCGCTGCTTGCCATGGCGATTGAAAAACTTGGGTACCCTGTGAAATCGCTTACCGGATGGCAGGCGGGCTTTTTAACCGACTCCACCCACGGCGATTCGCGCATTAAACGTGTCGATACCGAGCGCCTGACCAACGAAATCAACAAGAAGAACATTGTTATCGTTGCAGGATTCCAGGGCCTTAACCGTTATGATGATATTACAACGCTCGGACGCGGCGGCTCCGATACCTCGGCTGTGGCCATTGCGGCTGCCATGCACGCGTCGGTATGTCAGATTCACACCGATGTAGACGGCGTTTACACCGCCGATCCGCGTCATATTAAGAATGCAAAAAAGCTTGATGAGATCACCTACGATGAGATGCTCGAACTTGCAACGCTCGGTGCGCAGGTGCTGCACAACCGTTCTGTTGAAATGGCAAAAAAATATGCGGTTAAACTTGAGGTGCTCTCCAGTTTGGAGCGGGTACCCGGTACACAGGTGAAGGAGGCTATTAAAGTGGAAAAAATGCTGATCAAGGGTGTTACCAATGACGATAATGTTGCAAGAATTTCGGTGGTGGGGCTGCCCGACCAGCCGGGTATTGCGTTTAAGCTATTCTCGCTGCTTGGGAAAAACAAGATTAATGTAGACATTATCCTGCAGTCCATCGGCCGCGATAACTCCAAGGATATCAGCTTCACGGTGTCGCGTGCGCACAAGGAGCGCTCGATGGAGCTGCTGAGCGATTTTATTCACTCGGTGGGCGCAAAGGATATCCTGTGTGACGATAACATCTCCAAGGTATCAATTGTCGGTGCCGGAATGCAGACCCACGCAGGCGTTGCCGCAAAGATGTTCGAGGCGCTCATGGACGCCAATATCAACATCCAGATGATCTCCACCAGCGAGATTAAGATATCGGTGCTTATCGACAAAAAGGATTCTGAGAAGGCGGTCAGTGCCATTCACGATGCTTTTATCAGCTAAGCTGCCGCACGTTAAGTAAACCAATTTATGCGATACCCCAAGGCGGAAGACACAAATTCTTCCGCCTGTTTTCTTTTGTGAGGGTTTGAAGCCGCACGAAGCGGGCAGACACGGCACCACCCCCTTCCGCTTATTATGGCAGAAGGGGGCGGCTTATGTATATCAGTTAATTTTGAATTAGAATCTTACCAGCGATTCGTTACGCGTTCGGCAAAGCCCATGACATCTTTAAATTTCAGCTCGGTGCCGTCGTCCAGTCTCGCGGTACCGGAAAACCGCCCGAATACCTGCTGCTGGTCGGAGCACACGATAAGCGCGTTCAGCTTAGCAGAACGATCCAAAACGGGGAAGAATGTCAAGTGCAGCCGTCCGTCATCCGAGCCGATAATCCAATCCTTATTTACATCGGGACGAAGCTTCGAATCCTTGGGGATGTTGAATACTACGCCGCCCAGTTTGTGCGCACGCCCGTTGTAAAACAGCATATTTTCGGTGGCGGCAGAGGTATCGCCAAAGCCGTATCCAAGGTTAAAGCCAAACGGAACGCCCTTAATCAGGCAGGACAGACTGCTCCAATACCAGGTGTTTTTGTATGTCCATACCCCGCGTCCCCAGTCAAACGTACCAAACGAGCTGTCGGCGGTAAATTCGTATCGTTTCCCACCAAACTGCGCTTCACCGCTTGCGCGCATACAGTTTATCTTACGGTTGTAGTAAAATGCCTTTACCGCCCCGGGGAAAGGGACTACAATGTTCATTGACTCCTCCGGCTCGTCGGTCAAAAGAATATCGGCCGTAAACGGCTTACTATCCTTAAAGTCTTTGAACATGCATTGCAGGTGGCGCCCCTTCTCGGTAATTTTAAAAGAGAGGGTGCACTTGTCGTGCTGAAATACAACATCACCCCGCATAGAACTTGCGGGCATGTGGTATTTACCAAGTGGCATAGGGGTCATAACACTTGCCGTGTACTGAGAACCCTCGTCAAAATCAAGCAGACTTGCGCTGACAAAACCCAGATAGCCATTGTCAGAAACGGTAAAGGCTACGCCATAGTGGTCGTTGCAAACGAGATAATAGTCCCACTCTTTAAGCAGGAGCTTGCTGGATTTGACTTGATCGCGGCAATATTCGAGCATTGGTGTTTTGCTATAGCCGGCAGCACGCAGCCTGCCGCGCTCATCGAACAAGGAATCCTTTGCAGTAAGTACCCTTTGCATTTCTTTACCCCTTTCATTTTGACTAAACAGGAAATATTTCTCCTACAACACTATTATATCAAAAATTGCACATAAAACAATAAATTGGGTGAATATATATAATATTCTCATATTTATACGAATGCTTGGCTCTGCAAGAGAGGGTTTTAGCACTCTATGGTGCAGAGTGCTAAATTAATATTCGTTTCATAAATAGTTCCTTGTTTTGTAATATTTCAAGAGTAAAATATAGTTGAAAAGGGAAAGCAAAAGGCGGTCCTGTTCCCTGAAAGTCAAAAGGTCAAAGACGTTTTTGGGGAATTTACCGTCAAGCCGTTCCTACATCCACTATCAATCGATTATTCAAAGGAGGATTTTTTATGTTTCATCTCATTCCGTTTGAGCGCAGGCAGCATAACGAGCTAAGGCGTATGTTCGATAATTTTGAAAAGAATTTCTTTGGGCTGTCTTCTAATTTTGCAGATTTCAGCACCGATATTGTCGATGAAGGCGAGCACTATCTGCTGAAAGCCGATCTGCCCGGCTTTTCTAAGGAGGATATCGCCGTGGAGATCAACGGCGATCACCTGATCATTCGTGCGCAGCGCAGCGAGGAGCACAGTGCAGAGAAAGATAGCTTTGTTCGCCGCGAGCGCAGCTACGGTTCATTCAGCCGCAGCTTTGATCTTGCGGGCATCCGTGCGCAGGATATCAGCGCCGCATATAAGGACGGCGTTCTTGTGCTTACCCTGCCAAAGGACGCTGAGAGCACATTGCCGAGCCGCCGCATTAATATTCAATAATTGAGTCTTATGCAGCGCATTCTTACAGGCGGCGGTACCTTTCATTAAAGCTGATGGCAGCCGAAGGCTTTGCGGTTGCCATCAGCTTGTTTTATGCATCCTACGTATTCATTTACAAGAAAAACACTGCCTGTTTCACGGCGCAACGCAGATAGTCCGCAACTGTGACAATATCACTGTTCATTACAGGCATCTTGCGATAATATATACTTATATGTTTATGCTTATCATAGCGATAATATAATGAAGGAGCGATAGATGCTTATGAGCAAGGTTTTGATTGTTGGTGGTGTGGCAGGCGGTGCGTCGGCGGCGGCGCGCCTGCGCCGGCTGGACGAGCATGCCGAGATTATTCTGTTTGAGCGGGGCGGCTATATCTCATTTGCAAACTGCGGTTTGCCGTACTATATTGGCGGCGAGATTACCGAGCGGGCCGCATTAACCCTGCAAACGCCCGAAAGCTTTGCCGCGCGCTTTCGCGTAGATGTGCGTGTTCAAAACGAGGTTACCGCAATCGATGCGCAGAAGAAAATCGTAACGGTCAAAAATCACAAAACTGGCACATCGTATACCGAGCGATACGATAGGCTGATTCTCTCACCCGGAGCAGAGCCGATTACTCCCGCGATTGCGGGGGTGGACAGCAAGCGCGTGTTCACCCTGCGTAACATCCCCGATACCGATCGCATCAAGGGTTTTATCGATGCCGAGGCACCCCATACCGCCGTGGTGGTGGGTGGGGGATACATTGGAGTAGAGATGGCGGAAAACCTGACCAATGCCGGACTCAAGGTGACGGTAGTAGAGCTTGCCGACCATGTGATTGCACCGCTTGATTACGAGATGGCGTGTGAGGTGCACGAGCATCTGCGCCAAAAGGGCGTAACACTGCTGCTGGGCAGAGAGGTAAAAGCCATAACCGATACCGGCAAGAGCCTTACGGTTACGATGGATGAAGGTGCGATTTGCGCGGACATGGTAATGCTCTCGATCGGGGTACGCCCTGAAAGTGCCGTCGCGCGCACAGCAGAGCTTGCGGTTAACCCACGCGGTGCAATTGTTGTAAACGAGCACATGCAAACTTCAAACCCCGACATCTTTGCCGTCGGTGATGCGGTGGAGGTTGCCGACCTTACCACCGGCGAGGGGGCGTATATCCCGCTTGCGGGGCCTGCCAACAAGCAGGGGCGAATTGCGGCGGATAATATTGCAGGCATTCCAAGCGTTTACCGCGGCACACAGGGTACGGGGATTTTAAAGTGCTTTGATCTTACCGTGGGTACCACCGGTATTACCGAGCGTCGTGCACAACAGCTTGGGCTCGACTACGCAAAATCCTACACCTACTCGGCTTCGCACGCCACCTATTACCCGGGTTCGGGCAGCATGTCGATTAAGCTAATTTATGAAAACGGAACAGGACGCATCCTTGGTGCGCAGGCAGTGGGCTTTGATGGGGTTGATAAGCGGATTGACGTCCTTGCAACCGCCCTTCGCGCAGGGATTACGGTACACGACCTAACCGAGCTTGAGCTTGCCTATGCACCGCCCTTTTCCTCCGCCAAAGACCCTGTAAACATGGCGGGCTTTGTTGCGCAAAATGCAATGGAGGGCAGGGTAAAGCTGTTTCACTGGCACGATTTAAAACGTCTGATGCAGGAAAAATTCGTTACCCTGCTTGATGTACGCAGCAAAGAGGAGTATCAATACGGCCACCCCGAGGGGTTTATTAATATTCCGCTCGACGAGCTGCGCGCGCGTCTGGATGAGCTTGACCGCTCAAAGCCGGTTTACGCAACCTGTCAAGTGGGCTTGCGCGGCTACTACGCATGCCGCATTCTTACCCAGCACGGGTTTAATTGCTACAACCTTTCGGGAGGATACCGCCTGTACCACAGCGTATACGGAAGTGCCGATGTTCCGGCTGCAGAAACGATGTCCTGTACCGGCGTTGACTGTTACGGCCATCCCCGCCATAAGGAATAAGCGGGCGAACGCCGCTTATTGCTGCAACGAAAAAAGGCTGTATGCACAAACCGCACATGCGGCTTGTGCATACAGCCTTTAGCTTTTTATTTAATGTCTTGGCGTTGCTTTGACCTTGATGCAGGACTTTACAAGTGCTGCGGTTACCTCGCGCCCATGATCGGCAAGGTAACGGTCAATCTCGGTATTCCCCACGCGGCTTTGCGGTAGATAGCGGGAGGGGCTATGATTCAGCGCAAATGCAATAACATCTTGTTTGCATTTTGGGCAGCTGCAAAGGTTCATGCGCTCAATGACCGATGCAGCCTTTTCTTTGATGGCAAGCTCGGCAAGGTTTACAAGCTCGTACAGATCTTCTCTGTTTTCTTGTGCGGCCGCTGGCTCGGGTGCCGCAGGTATTGCAGCAGGTGGAGATGTTGGAGCAGTCTCTTGCGCCTTTGCAGGCTCGGGGCTTTCAGCAGGCGGCGCGTTTGCCGTTTGCTCCGTCGGGGCAGGCGGCTCGGGTGCGGGGGATTCCTGCACCGGTTCCGGCTCGGCGGCAGGGGACGGTTTTGGTGCGGCAGACTTTTTAGGCCGTGCCTTTTTGTTTACAGGGGGCTGCTTTTGTATCAGCTTTGCCACCGAAAGCTCATCTTCCTGCTGCTCGTTTTCCGGTAAAAGCTCATCAACGTTACTTCCGGACGTGAGCAGATTTAGTACATGAGCAGTTTTGCTGCTTTTTCTAGCCATTTGTTTCACCCCGCTTCAACAGTTCATTAATCAACACACTGTAATCGCGGGATGCGGTCGCTCTGGGCGCATAGGTCATCACGCTTTCGCAGTGCGCCGGTGCCTCTGCCACCGCAACACTTGTGCGGATTTTAGCTTTAAACACAATGGTGTTCAGCTGCCGCGCCACCACCTTGGCCAAATCCTCTACATCGCGTGTAAGGTTTGTGCGATTGTTGTATTTGGTTAGCAGAATACCGTCAATGGTCAGGTTGTTGTTGTAGTATTTCCGCACGGTATCAATTGTTTCTTTCAGCTGTGAAATGCCCTGCAAGCTGAGAATCTCCGGCACCATGGGAATGATGATGCTTGTTGCAACAGTATAGGCGTTTACCGTAAGAATGCTAAGTGCGGGCGGGGTATCAATGATGATGTAATCGTATTCTTGTGCAATATCTCCCATGGCTTCTTTAAGAATATGTTCGCGCCCGGGGCGGTTAAACTCAAGCTCCGCACCGCTTAGCAGGATGTTGGAGGGCAGGATATCGCAGGTTTTGGTTTCCTGTATTGCATCCTGAAACGAAACCAGCCCCTTAAATACATCGTAGATGGTAGGGCTCTCCTCTGTTTCGGCGCCGACACTAAAGCTTAGGTTCCCCTGCGGGTCAAGATCGATGGCAAGCACCTTATAACCCAACAGCTTCAGCCCGCCGGCTAAAGCAGAGCTGGTCGTGGTTTTGCCTACGCCGCCCTTTTGGTTGGTTATCGCTATAATTTTTTTCATAGTCAGCCATCCACCTTATTTTATAATAAAAAGAACATACAAAGCAACCCGGTATTCGGTGCGGCGCTTGGCACGCGCAACCATTATTGATAGCCAAGGCCGGTAACAACCACACTACGCAGGTGCGGATCATCCAGTAGATTATACACAATCGCTTCATCCTCGGCGTTGCGTACCATCGGGCGCAGAGGCTGCGATTCGTGGTTTTTCGTTACCACCCCTATAATCCCATTGCTTAGCCGCACACAGGTACCCACCGGATATGGCGCAACCTTGCGCAGGAACACCCGAACATACTTTTCCTCAAAAAAGGTGCCGACACCGCCCATAATATATTCAATCGCTTCGCTGGGCAGGTTCGGCCGGCGGTATGGACGGTTGGATGTTAATGCGTCGTATACATCCGCAATGGAAAGAATGCGTGCAAATTCCGGGATATCGTCCCCCGAAATGCCAAAAGGGTACCCCGTGCCGTCATATTTTTCATGATGGCTCAGAATGCCGTCATAGGTTGATTTGGGAATCATCTTTTTTTCCTTAAAATAGTTTGCGGCATATAAGGGATGCAGTTTAACGAGGGCATATTCCTGCTGTGTTAACCGAGCGGGCTTGTTGAGAATTTCAAGCGATACATCCAGTTTGCCGATATCGTGGAGCATAGCGCACAAGCCAAGCTCGTATAGCTTAGTGGCGGAAAAGTCCAGCGTAATACCCATGGCAATAGCAAGTACTGCGACGCTTAAAGAATGGTGATAGGTATAATCATCGTACATCTTAAGGTCGATGATATTCGTCATGAATTGGCTGTTTTGCGAAATGTCTTCAATCAGGTTTTCAGTTATGGCACCGACGGAATCTATCTGCTTGCGCACCACGGCATCGCTTTGGCCTTTAAAGTTTATGTACAACTGTTTGATGCTTGCAACAGCCTTAATTTTCAGTTCTTCATTGATGCTGCCCTCAATCTCGACATCGTCGTTTACACCGTCCTTGATATAGGCGCCCGCAAAGCCGCAGCTTAGCAGACGTTTGATATATCCCTCGCTTAATGCTTCTCCTCGTTTAAGCAGGATGGTGGTAAAATCCTCATAGTTGTATAGTCGAAGATCGCGTGCGATTACCATACCGGGAACAAGCTGACTTGTCGGTAAAAAGATCATAATCGTCCAATCCTAACTGCTCTGCCTGTTGTATGTTGTGTATTACCTATGGCGCAGATGGTTGTGCAAGCAGATATTATGTCGCATTTTGTAGTAATTATTCTGATTCATTTTACCATATCGTAACTGCTTTTTCAAATACCAAAGCATAGAAAGACTACGCAATATATTGGTTTATAATCGGAATTTTACGCAATAGGTAGGCAACTGGCGTACAAAGCAGCAGAACCCAAGCTGAAAACGTCACGACCGACAGCATAGGCTGCAGCAGCCCTACCGATAGTCCGCAAAGCCCAAGCTCGAGCGGAATGACAAAAAAATCGTGGATAAGGTAGATGGCAAAGGTAAGCGAAGCAAAGCGCGTAATGCGTGCGTCCCACTTCTCTCCAAAGCTTAGTGCGTAAAGGCGCTTCTTGCCAAACGCCAGCAATGCAATCGCGGGAACTACTACATTAGGGGCAGTATTGTTATACAAAAGCGGTGTAGCGGTACCGGTGTATATCGAGAGCAACGAGGTACCAACGATTGTAAATACCGCACCAAAGATTCCCGCCGTGCACAACAAGCGCATCGTGCGTGCAGAGATAGTTACCCGATCAAGACAAAAGCCGAGCACAAACAAGCCAATAAGGCCGGGCACCTGCATGACATACTGCATGACAGCATAAAGCGGCGTACCGCTTAACACAAACGGTACAGTGCCCGAAATCAGCAGCAGGATGATGCAACCCTGCACCAGCTGGCATGTCGAAAATCGTACCACAACGCGCCGCAGCAATGGCGTGAGCAGATAAAGACCAATCATCAGGTACAAAAACCACAGATGCCGCCTTGCGCCCAGCGTGAACACCTTGATAATGCCGCACAAAAGGTCTGCTGCATGGATACTGCCTGTGCCGAGCGCCGTCTCGTACAGGTGATAGGCGGTAGACCAGAAAAGGAGGGAAAGCAGCATGCGCAGGATATTCTTTTTCAGCAGCACGGCAAAAGGCAGTGACCTTTCCGGAGCAAGAAAGGTGCGTCCGCTCATCAGTACAAACCCCGCAATACACCAACGGCTGGCAGCATTGTACAGGTTTAGTACCTGCCAACGAATCGATGTTACCGGTATGCTGTCCCAATCACACGCGGTGATGTGCACAACAATCACCGCGAAAATTGCAGCAATGCGGAGGATATCCAGATATGTCATACGCTGACTGGTCTCCGGTTTATTACTCTGCACGTTTTCACCTCTTTATAGCGCAAAGCCCAAGTTCGAATTGCGAAACTGGGCTTTGTGTCGGTATGGTATTAGTTTGTCCGGGGGCGGCGTCGGAACACCCATTCGCGTTGTATCTGAAAGCTGATGATAAAAAGAAGCATGTCCACAACCACCTTAACCGCAATGGCACTGATGCCAAGCAGCTTTGTCAGCCAGAAAACCGCAAGATACGATGCTGTGGTTTGAATTGCGCAGACCACGGCGTACCGGATAAGCGACCTGTTTTGCCCTTTGCGAAACACAATGTTGCGGTTGACCTGATAGTTGAAGATGGCTGACCCGATGCGTGCAGTGTATGTTGCGGCAAGCGTGTTGTACGCAAGTGAGAATTCCTTGGTTAAATACAAAACAATGCTGAACAATACGATATCCACTGCAAACGAAGCGATGGAAGACAGTAAAAAAAGAAAGATAAGCGCATAGATGCGTGCCGAATCACGCAGCGCACGAAAATGTGACGAGCTGTTGCCATCAATGTAGATGGTATGTATGTTTACCTCATAGACGGGAATCTCGAGTTTTTTTGCCTCAAGCAGAACGCTTGTACAAAACTCATACCGCTCGCCGCTTGCACCAATCAGCCGTCTGACAAGTTCCCGCGAAAATGCACGCAGACCGGTCTGCGTATCGCGCACCTTAATGCCGCATAGAAAGCGGAACACGTTGCGGGTAATCACATTGCCCGCGCGGCTTTTCCACGGCACATGTGCACCGTTAAAATCACGGCTGCCAAGAACCAGGCGGTCGGGATTCTCTGTGAGTGCCTGTGCGCAGCGAAGGGCATCGGCGGCAGCGTGCTGTCCGTCTGCGTCAAGCGTTACTACTCCTGTATAGTCGGGATAATTCAGCAAAAAATAGTTAAACGCGGTTTTTAGGGCACGCCCGTATCCCTGATTCACAGCGTGAGCCAGGATATGACAGCCGTATTTATTTTGTGCCTCTGAAAATATCTCGTTACATCGTGTGGCGCTACCGTCATTTACCACAATAATCTTGCTAAATCCAACCTCAAGCAGATCGGAAAGGGTTTTTAGTAATTTTTCATCCGGGTTGTAAGCGGGAATAACCGCCACAACATTAACTTTACACATGCAAATGCTCCTTATAGATAATGAATAATTTTGCTGCTGTGGGAGCGGTAACATTAATATAACGAGATGAATCGCGGAATATATTCAGAACAATACTGCGATCTTATATAAACAATATAGCACGATAAATAACTTTGTAAATCGTCAGGCAGGATTATGCTCCCGATATGTATGTGTGCACAACTCCTCAATTTTATTGCGTAGAATTAGCGCATCTTCAAATGCGGCGGATTTTAGCGACGGGTTGCGAAGCAATGCTGCGGGATGCAGCGTACCCATCATAAGCCGACCGTCCTTTTCTATCCATTGCCCGTGCTGCGCGGTCACTTTAAAATTCTCATCAATAAAATACTTTGCGGCAATTCGTCCGATACATACAATAATCTTCGGGTTAATGATATCGATCTGACGCAAGAGATGTAAGGAACAAGCCGCCTGTTCTTCGGGCAAGGGGTCGCGGTTATCGGGGGGGCGGCACTTGATGATGTTAGCAATGTAGATATTTTTGTCTCGGTATAATCCAATCGATGCAAGCAGCGTATCAAGCAGCTTGCCCGAACGCCCCACAAACGGAATACCCTGCGCATCCTCCTGCGCGCCGGGTGCCTCGCCGATAAACAGCACCTCGGCATCGGGCACTCCTGCACCAAACACCACATTCGTTCGTGTTTGGCACAAGGCACAGGATGTGCATTGTGTTATCATCTGTTTGAGTTCGTTCAGGTCGTTTGCCATAATAGGGTTCCTCCCTTTTCATTCACATCAACAAGCCGCAAGCGCTGGGCATGGGAACAGGCATCTTCGTTATGGTATCGCTGCCTCTGCGGCGGGGTACATACTGCCATCATGCAATAATTATAGCACAACTTTACCGCGGCAACTACCATGAGAAAGAATCCGGATTACTCATCAATTTGCCGCATAAGGGTTGAAAAAGAATGCTATAGGGCGTACAATAAAGATGTAAGATGTGATAAGTGTGGTTTTGTATACAGAGCAATTCATCACTATAGTATTGATTTTTATTGGGAAGGAAAGGGTATTGAAATGAAGTTTATTGTTGAAACATCCGCACGCCACGTACATGTCAGCAAAGAGGATTTAAAGACGTTGTTTGGCGAGGGCGCGTCGCTTACCAAAAAGAAGGATCTTTCACAGCCCGGGCAGTTTGCCTGTGAGGAGCGTGTTACCATAGTCGGCCCTAAGAGCAGCCTTACAGGCGTGTCCATCCTAGGCCCTGAAAGGCCGTCTACACAGGTTGAGGTTTCGGCTACTGATGCACGCACGCTTGGTATTACAGCACCCATCCGTGAATCGGGGGATACTAAGGGCAGTGCCGGCTGTAAGATTGTCGGCCCCAAAGGCGAGGTGGAGCTCGGCGAGGGCGTTATTGTTGCGAAGCGTCACATCCACGCTACCCCTGCCGATGCCGAGGCGCTGGGTGTTTCCGATAAAGAGGTAGTTGCGGTACGCGTAAAAACCGCTGACAGAACCCTTGTGTTTGAGGATGTTGTGGTTCGCGTATCCGATAAGTTTGCGCTTGCAATGCACATCGACACCGACGAATCCAATGCCGCAGGTTGTGCCGGCATGGTCGAAGGCGAGATTGTTCGCCTGTAAGAAGCAGAAATGTTGGGAATGCGGCGGGTATCTACCCGCCGCATTTTTGTCGCGTCCGCGCCCGCATACGGGTACGGTTGCTTAATATATGCTGCAAAGGTATATACTCTGCACAAAAGCTTAACTTAGCGGCGGTGCGTTACGCTTTAGAGCGGTCACACAGCAGTGCGAAGGGGCTGATAAGCACCAGTATACTGCCCGAGGCAATCAACAGCCACTCAATAGGGACCATATCACCCAGTGGGCCGAATAAAAGCATTCCAAGCGGCATTGACGCGGTGATGATAATCTGTACAATCGAAAATACACGGCCCAGCATATCCTCCTCCACCGTCTCTTGTATTAGTACTGTTTCGACAGTGGTGGCAATCGGCATAAAGATGCCCGAGACAAACATGACGGCAAGGTAAACATAGAAATTGGTCGCAAGGCCCAGCAGGGCGAAGGTAACACCAAAGCCCGCGCAAGAGAGCGTAAAGGTTGCAAGCCGGTTTTTAAATCCACCCCACGCCGAAATAATCAACCCGCCCAGCAGTGAGCCGGCTGTCCACAGCATCTCGTTTGCGGTCAGCCGCCAAACCTCCTCGCCGAAGCTGCGCGCGATCATTACCGGGGTAAGAAAGGCGGCCGGGGTCACAAAAAAGAAATACACCGCGAACAGAATCAGCAAGCGGCTCAGCAGGGGGTGGCTTTTGGTGTATCGCAGTCCCTGCCTTAGCTGATTCAGGGCAGACTGTTGGGCTTGCTCGCGCGGCTGATGCTCCACCTTCAAAAACAGCAGGATGCAAACTGCAAGCAGCGCAGAAATAACATCGACAAACATCGCCGCACCCAAGCCCATCGTGCCTAGCAGCACACCGCCGACGGCGGGGGAAAGCAGCTGCAGCGCCGAGGAAAGCGCATTGTTAAGCCCGTTTACCCGGGTCAGCTTATCTGTGGGTATAATCTGCGGCAGGATTGCGGATACGGCGGGTGCCTGCATACCGCTGCCGAGCGAGCGCAGCGCGGTAACTACAAAGATTATGGGCAGTGAGCGTACTCCCGCAAGGAACAACAATGCGAGCACAAGGGTGGAGCCTGCGATAAACAGATCGCTTAGCATAATAATGAGCTTGCGGTTGTACCGGTCTGCCCATACCCCCGCAAACAGAGAGATGACAATCTGCGGTAAAAAGGAGCATAGGATTGAAACGGTCATCAGCCACGAGGACGAGGTTTCGAGTGTGATATACCATATGACAGCGTAGCCTACCACCGAGGAACCAAACATGGACACCATCTGGCTGGTTAAAAAAATAGCGGCCTTTGCCTGCCAGTTGTTTGTTTTATGTTTCATCTGCTCTCCCATGCCGCTTGAATTTAATTGCAATATAATGATATAGCGAAATAGTAACAAAAAAGCCTTACGGTGTCAATAAGCATCACGTAAGGCTTTTAAACTATAATATGCGCGCACCATTTATTTGCGAATAAACAAAATGCCCAGTGTGTTCGGTCCGCAATGGTTGGATACCGTGCACCCCGCGTTGGTTTCAATAATATGTTGAAACGGTGCAAGGCGTCCGATCGTTTCCCGCACCTTTGCTACCGTCTCAGATGTACACATGGGATGGGTGATGAATACGCGTTCGTATACAATATCGCCGCGTCCGCTCAGCCGGTCGTTGACATACGATTCCAGACAGGCGTCAAATCGTCCGCGGTATTTTTTGCCCACCATCATCTTGCCATCGATTACCTCAATACAGGGCTTTAATTGCAACAAGTTTGCACCCAGCATCGCAAGCGCTGAGCATCGCCCGCCCTTGTAAAGATAATCGAGCCGGTCGATGACAAAACTTGCCTCCACGCGCGGAATGAGATATTCGAGACGTTCACAGATTTCCTCGACACCGCAACCTTCTTTGGCCATCTTGGCAGCCTCGTACACAATATGCCCGCTGCCGGAGGACAGGTTTTGCGAATCGATTACATATACGTTGTCATACTCCTCCGCCGCGACCCGTGCATTCTGGTAGCAGGCAGAAAAACCCGAACCAATGCAGATATGTATAACGGCGTCGTACTTAGAGGCATACTCTCGGAACATGGCATCGTATTCATACACATTTACGGCAGAGGTCTTGCAGGTTTTCTCCTCGGTCTCCACAAAACGAAACACATCGGCAGGGAAGATATCCACACCATCATGGTAGGTTATATCATCTACGACGATGCCAAGCGGTGAAATGGATACTTCCAGCTTCTCCAAAATTTCGGACGAAAGGTCGCAGGTGCTGTCTGCGGTAATTTTGACCACAACAATCATTCCTCCTGATAACCGGTTATTCCGGTGGTGCCATTGCACATAAAATGTATAATAGTCGTCTTGCCTAGGACATAGTCCTTGCAGATGCTGATTTCATCAGCATTTGCAGTTTATGGTGTAACATGGCCACATTCGTATTTTGCTATGCAAAATTCTCATACTCGGCTTTGCCGAGTTCATTCAAAGCAAAGCTTGGAATGTGGTTGTGGACATATTATACCATATTCTGTGTGCGTAATTCCATCATAAGTTTTAAGGCGGATATGCAGAGAAAGGAGGGGTGCACAATAGATGGCCAAACTGGGCAACTCATTGGCATATCACAGGGTGCGCTTAGTCATTAACCCCTTCAAACTGCATGTTGTAATAGCGGGCGTACAGCCCGTTTTGCGCAAGCAGCCGGCTATGCTGGCCGCGCTCCATAATACCTTCGTCTGTAATGACTATAATCTCGTCCGCGTTTCGAATGGTGGAAAGACGATGCGCAATCACGATGGTGGTACGCCCCTTAGCCAATGCCTCAAGCGCCTGCTGAATGTGGCGTTCACTCTCGTTGTCCAGCGCCGAGGTCGCTTCATCTAAAATCAGAATCTGCGGGTTTTTCAAAAACAGACGCGCAATGGCAATCCGCTGCTTCTGTCCGCCCGAAAGCCTGGTGCCGCGTTCTCCGGCGTAGGTGTCGTAGCCATCCTCAAGCGTTTCGATAAATTCGTGGATATTTGCACTTTTAGCGGCGGCAATAATCTCTTCATCGGTTGCACCGAGCTTGCCGTAGGCAATGTTATCGCGAATGCTGCCGGCAAACATATAGACATCCTGCTGCACAATTCCGATGGCGCCGCGCAAAGACTCAAGCGTCAAACTGCGCACATCCTTGCCGTCAATGGTAATGCTGCCCGATGTTACATCATAAAAACGGGGAAGCAGTGAGCAAAACGTTGTCTTTCCGCCGCCGGAGGGCCCGACCAGCGCCACTGTTTTACCCGCCGCGATATACAGGTCTACACCCTGCAGTACCGGGGTGTTATCCTCATAGGCAAACGACACGCCACGGTATTCAATTTCGCCGCGCACATCGGTAAGGGGTACGGCATCTGCCGCATTGCTCACATCAGGGGCGGTGTCCAAAATCTCCACAAACCGCTTAAAGCCGGCATACCCCTTCTGGAACGGCTCGGTAAAGTTTACAAGCATATCAATCGGACTCATGTAAATGTTTACGTACAGCACATACATCGCAAGCGAGGCAGGTTCCAGTTCGCCGCGCGCAATGAACCATCCGCCCATCACAATGATTACGGTATAAAGCAGCCCCTGAAACAATGAGTTGCCTGCCGCAAACGAGCCCATGGCGCGATAGCTTGAGTTCTTGGAATCCAAAAACTCTTCATTGCTCTGCCGAAACCGCTGGTGCTCGTGCGCCTCGTTGGCAAATGACTTTACCACGCGAATGCCCGCAAGACTATCCTGCACACGTGAATTAACATGTGCAATCTTTCTGCGGTTATCCATAAACACGGCAAGCATTCGTTTGTTGCGCGCAAGCGAGAACAACAGCATCATGACGGTAACAGCCAGCAAAAGCAACGTCATCTTCCAGTTGAGCATCATCAGCAGTGTAAACGAACCGATCAGCTTAATCGCCGACATAAACAGATTTTCGGGGCCGTGGTGCGCGAGTTCCGAGATGTCAAACAGGTCGGAGATAATGCGGCTCATCAGCTCACCGGTGTTATTCTTATCATAAAACGAAAAGCTCAGCCGCTGCAGGTGGGTGAACAGGTCGTCGCGCATATTGCTTTCCATGCGCGAGCCCATAATGTGCCCCCACGAGGTGATAAAGTAATGGCAGTAGTACCGGACGATATACATTACAAGCATCCCTGCGGCAATTAAGGCCAGCGCTCTTAATATCTCGTCCGAATCCCTGGTAAACAGCCCGCGGTTTAAAAAATTTAGCAGCTGCGGGAAAGCAAGGTCTACCGCCGATACCACTAAGGCGCAGAACAGATCGGTAAAAAACAATAGACGGTATGGTTTGTAGTACGACGCAAATCGTTTAAAAATGTATAGCATATCAGTTTTGAATCTCCTTTTTTGCTTACTAAACATTTTACTACACAATCCAGCTGCAAACAAGGGCATTAAAATGCAAGATTGTATACGCAAAAGATGATAATTATATAAATAACAACAAAATAATACGTTTATTTTCTCTGGTAATAATGTTATGATATTGTATATAAAAGTCAAAGCTATTTGCTTAAATCAGCAATTGAGAGAGGTGTGGTAGCAGCGATGGCAACTCGTACTGCACAAGACATTATTCAGGCGATACGCAGCAATATCGAGAAGGTGCTTATCGGAAAAAGAGAGGCGGTGGATCTTGCGCTTATTACCCTTGCGTGCGGCGGGCATCTGCTTATAGAGGATGCGCCCGGCCTTGGCAAAACCACCCTTGCGACGGCGCTTGCACGGTCGGTCGACTGCTCCTTCAGCCGCATCCAGTTTACCCCGGACGTACTGCCTGCCGATGTTTCCGGTTATACCGTGTTCGATATCAAAACAGGCGAAAGACAGGTGCAGCATGGCGCGATTATGAGCCAGATGGTACTTGCCGACGAGATCAACCGCACCAGCCCCAAAACACAATCCAGTCTGCTGGAAGCAATGCAGGAGGGTCAGGTAACCATTGACGGTGTAACCTACCCGCTGCCAAAGCCCTTTATGGTTATTGCCACCCAAAACCCTGTGGAATCTACCGGTACCTACCCGCTGCCCGAGGCACAGCTTGACCGCTTTTTTATCCGCATTTCGTTAGGGTACCCCAGCCGCAATGACGAGATTGCAATTTTGCAAAGCCGGCAGACGAGTCTGCGCACCGAGGTAAGCGCGGTGGCGTGTGCCGATGATGTGTTGTTTTTGCAGGATGAGGTAAAGAAAATTATCTGCTCACGCCCTGTAATGCAGTATATCGTTGATATTGTAAACAGTACGAGGAAGAACGATAAGCTCACTCTTGGCGCAAGCCCCCGTGCTGCGATTGCACTGATGCAGGCATCGATGGCACACGCGCTGTTTGACGGGCGCGGTTACGTTCTTCCCGATGATGTTAAGGCAATGGCCGTCCGGGTGCTGGCGCACCGACTGATTGTGCAGCTTGGTACCGGCATACAAAAAAACAGCGCCGAGATGATACTTGCGGAGATTGTACGCACCGCATCGGTACCGGTGACAGTATGAAAGCGGAGCGTATCGTGTTTTTCTCGCTGCTTTGCGTCTGTTTGCTTGGCGGGCTGTTAACCGGTGAGCGGGCGTTCTTTCTGGTGCTGTTCATCCAACTCGGTATCTTGCTGTTGTGCATCGCGCTTAGTGTATGGACGGTATATAATTTCTCGTATGTGCAGACGGTGGATCGCGAGGAACTTGTTAAGGGCGAAACCCTAAAGCTGCATCTGCGTATTCACAATGACATGCCTTATCCCTTTACCATGATGCGGGTGCACATCTCGGCCATCACGGTACAGGAGGATGTGAGCTATTGCTTTGCGCTACCGGCGCACGGGCAGATTGAGTTCAACCCACATTTTTCGTGTGTCTTTTCCGGCCGCAGTGAGGTTGGCATGAGCAGGGTGGAAATTGAGGACGTGTTTGGCCTGACTCATCTTACCTTTAATATGCTGCGCTTGCCGTACTACCGTAAGCGTCCAGTGTTAATCTATCCGCGGGTGCACGAGCTTTCACGGCTTAATGCTTACGCGCTTGACGAAAAGAATTTTAGCGGAACAAGCTTCAACCAATCTGGGGATGGTGACCACTATGCCGGCGTACGTGAGTATCGGCAGGGTGATGCGCTAAAACGTATTCACTGGAAGATCTCGTTTCGTACGCAAACACTGCATACGCGCACATACGAGGCTGCAACAAAAAGCCACTGTATCGTATGGCTTGACCCTTTTCTCTACGGAGCGGAGGGCGAACCTGCACGGGTATATGCGGATGTGCTGTGTGAGGCGGCCGCCACCATTGCCTATCATGTACTTGCCGGCGGCCGCACGGTGCGATTGTGCCGGACCGATGATCCAGCCGGAGGGTTGCATGCAGGCAGCATGAAGGAGTTTGTCCGTATTCACCGGTTTCTTGCACTTTTTGAACACGAAAGCGGCCAAGGGCAGCAAAATGCCTGCAGAGCCTGTGCGGATGCACTCTCTTACGACCATGGAGCGGGCGCTGCTTATCTGCTCACACTGGGCAATGCGCGCTTGCTGAGTGATTTCCTGCAAAGTGCCGCGCTGCCGCCGGGCGGAGCTACCGTCTTTGCGGTCAATGAGAACGGACGGCGGGGCGTATCAAACGCGGGCAGCATCCGCTCTGTTACGGCAAGGCCGGGCGATAACCTTGTCGCGGTATTGGAGGAAATGCTATGAGTAAACCAGACGTGGCAGCCTCCCTGCGTTTTACAAACGGCCTTCGCGCGCTTGCTACAATCCGTTTCGCAGAGCAGCTTGCTGTTGTCACGCTTACGGCAGGCGGAGTAATTGCCCTGTTTTCTTCATTGCGGTGGCAATGCTCGCCGCCCCTTGCCATGCTGATTTCACTGTTTTCCGTTTTTATGGTGTGGCTGATTACCCGCCGCGCATGGGTGATTTTTGCCGTCCTTGGCGGCGCCACGGTCGGTTTGGGTGCGCTGCGGCTTGTGATGCTAAACCCCGCGGCAAATAAAATGCTTACCGTATGGGGTGAGCATTTTGCTGCCTTTTCGGCCCGAAGCAATCTGTTTTATCTGGCCATTGCCGGCGTTATGCTTGCCGGTGTATTCTTCTGGTTTGCAAGAAGGCTTGCGCAGTTGCCTTTTGCGTTAGCGGTACTTGGTGTGATATGCGGCGCGGTCTGTGTGTGGATGCATGCCGCAGCACTGCCAAACCGTACTGTTGTGCTCATTTTGCTTGCGGTGGGTTTTCTTATCCTGTTACCCGGTGTCAGCCGGCAAAGAACAAAGGATTTGGGGGGAGAACGCGGCGTCAGCCGAACCGCACTGCAGCTTACCGCATTGCCGATGGTTTTGCTGGCCGCCTCGGCCGCGCTGCTGATTGTACCGGAGAACGCGGCTGCATGGCGGTCACGTACGCTGGTAAACGCTGTTTATGACATCAACGATCTCATCGGATATTGGTTTGGCGGCTCTGCCCCGAGCCGCGCTTTTGAGCTTGCTGGTTTAGGTTACCAGCCGCTCTCCGACCGATTGGGTGGACCGATCTCACCGACAGACAAAAGACTGCTTCGGGTAGAGACTGACCGTGCGCTCTTGCTGCGCGGTGCGGTGGAAGATACATATTCCGGAAAGGGCTGGTACGACAGCGGCACAACAGGACGCTTTCGGTATGACAGCCTCCTGTTTTTGCCCACGCGCAGCCGCGTGCTTTCGGCGGAGCTTCCGCTGCTTCAAAACCAAGAGCTGCGCAGCCTGTCGCGGAGCATGACGCGCACGGGCAGTGCGGAGGTTCAATATCTTACTGGACGCAATACCGGCGTATTTGCATCCGGCATGATAACACAGCTTGATACGGGTAAGCAGTTTGAGCCGTATTTTAATCTGCAGGCGGAGCTGTTTACCGACAATGCAATACCAAAGCTTGCAATCTACACCGTTACTGCCGAGCTGCTCGACCGCTCCTTGCCGGGATTTGAGGATAATATGGCGCAGCTTGAGCCGGCAGCAGCGGCATCCGGCGACCCAAATTGGCAGAATATCTGCGCGGCATACCTCGTTCTGCCCGAAACGCTGCCGGACTCGGTGCGTGCTGCGGCACTTGATATCACAGAAACGGCGCAGACACCCTACCAAAAGGCGTGCGCCGTCGAACAGTGGCTGGCGCAAAACTGTACCTATACGCTAAGCCCCGGTATTCCTCCGCTTGGGGAAGATTTTGTCGCGCATTTTCTTGATACAAGAGAGGGCTACTGCGTCTACTACGCAAGTGCTATGGCGGTGCTGGCGCGCTGCACGGGCCTGCCGTCACGCTATGTTACAGGGTTTGCACTTGAGAGCACGCCGTCCGACCATGTGTTTCTTGCTACCGAACGTACGGCACACGCGTGGGCTGAGATCTATCTGTACAATATCGGCTGGGTGGCGTTTGATCCGCTTGGGTTTTCGGGCGGGCTTACTCCGGTGCCGGAGGAGACGCAAGACACGCAATCCGCCATACCCATGCCCGAGATGTACACGCCAAGCGTTCCGGTGTTTGAGGGGGTGGACGGCGCAATAGATACAAAGGAGAAATCCTTTGCCCGATGGCTGTGGCTGATCCTTCCGCTTGCGCTTGCGGTAGGTGTATGGTGGATGCTGCGGTGGCTTTTTGGCTTTGCCGAGCGTTACTTTCGCTATGCGCGTGTTACCGCACGCTGTAAGGATACCGGAACAAGCCTTGCGGCGTATTATTGCGACATGCTGCTCCAACTCGATTTCTTTGAGCTTTCTCCCTATACCGGCGAGACCTTATGTGAGTTTGCGCCGCGTATCGACCGCAGACTTATCATGATGAAGGGCAGGTTTGAGGCGGTGACACAGGTCTATATGGATTACCTGTACGGCCTAAAGCAGCCCGATACAACAGCCGTACGCCATGCGGAGAAGCTTCACGGGGAGATAGAACGACAGCTTGTACAGCGCCTTGGTAAGCCTGTGTATGTGGCGCGGCGCGTGATGACCTTGTTGTTATACCGGGCTTCCCGTAACAGCGGGGATGCAGGATAAACCGCAACCGCCCCGCGGCGCAGATTGATGCGCGGCGGGGCGGTTGTTCGTGGGGTGCTGTATCTGCGGCTGAAAACTAAATCTTGTCAAGTGCCTGGCTTAGGTCGTCGATCAGGTCCTGCGCATCCTCTACACCAATGGAAAGCCGAATATCCTCGGGCGAGATTCCGGCAGCCGCTTGCTCGGCGGGGGATAGCTGCTGATGGGTGGTTGAGGACGGATGGATAACAAGCGACTTTGCATCTGCTACGTTTGCCAGCAGCGAGAACAAATCAAGGCTGTCAATCAGCTTTCTTGCCTGTCTCACATCGCCATTAATCTTAAAGGTAAAGATCGAGCCGGCACCCTTGGGCAGATATTTTTGCGCTAGTGTGTAATACTGGTTGGAGGCAAGCCCCGGGTAGCTAACCGATTTAACCTTGGGGTGGCTTTCGAGGAACTCGGCAATCTTCTGCGTGTTCTCTACATGGCGCTGCACGCGCAACGAGAGTGATTCCAGACCCTGCAGGAACAGGAACGCATTAAAAGGGGAGAGCGACGCGCCGATATCACGCAGCAGCTGTGCACGGATTTTTACCGCGTAGCCGATGTTGCCAAGCTCTGCATACTTGATGCCGTGGTAGCTCATGTCGGGAGTGGTAAAACCGGGGAACTTGCCGCCGGCCCAGTTAAAGTTGCCGCCGTCCACGATAATACCGCCGATTGAGCTGCCATGACCGCCGATGAATTTTGTCGCCGAGTGCACCACGACGTTTGCACCATGCTCAATGGGGCGGAAAAGGTAAGGGGTGGCAAAGGTATTGTCCACAATCAGGGGGATACCGTTATCTGCCGCAATCTTTGCTACCGCATCAAAATCAATGATATTGATGCCGGGGTTGCCCAGCGTCTCGATAAACAGCGCCTTGGTCTTTCCGGTGATTGCTGCGGCAAAGTTTTCGGGGTTTTCGGGGTCGACAAACACGGTTTTTATACCAAACTTGGGAAGGGTGTCGGCAAGCAGATGGTAGGTGCCGCCATACAGCGTGCTCGCCGCAACAATCTCATCCCCGGCACTCGCGATGTTTAAAATAGCATAGGTAATAGCAGCCGAACCGGATGCGGTGGCAAGCCCTGCCGAGCCGCCTTCCAGTGCCGCAACGCGCTGCTCAAAGGCATCCACGGTGGGGTTGGTCAGACGCGAATAGATGTTGCCGGGTACGGTTAGGGCAAAGCGTCCCTCTGCTTCATCCGTATCCTTAAACACGTACGATGTGGTCTGGTAGATGGGTACGGCGCGCGCGCCGGTTACAGGGTCGGGGGTCTGGCCTGCATGAACCTGCAGGGTATCAAAACGCAATTTTTTCTCACTCATAGTTAGGGTAACCGCCTTTCAGTCATATATTGATAGGGCACCGCGGGGGCACGGCACAATTACTTGAAAAATAGCCGCATACATCGATTGTTCGTTTTATCTTGGCACCGGTTGCTGCACATTATCTCGGTTGCGGCAGTTACCTGTCGGATGCTTTTGATGATGTGTCTCATATAAGGCACCTCCCTGAATACATATATATCATATATGCTTTATAGGGATAATACCGCAAATCATTTTGCGTGTCAAGCTCTTTTAAGAAATAAGTATAAATAGCCCCAGTGATGCATCAAACCCCAAAAATGCCCGATAACTAGGAATCCTCTCTTTACAAGAACATATGTTCTATGGTATGATGATGCCAGAGAAAGGCGGGCTGCGGAATGGATGTCTTTGACAAGCTCAAGATTTTAACTGACGGCGCAAAGTACGACGTTGCATGCACCTCAAGCGGTGTAGACCGCAAGGCGCAGCCCGGCGGCATCGGCAACTCGATGGCGTGCGGCATCTGTCACAGCTTTGCGGGCGACGGGCGCTGCATCTCGCTGCTCAAGGTGCTGATGAGCAACGCCTGTGTTTTTGACTGCAAATACTGTGTTAACCGCCGCTCAAACGATGTGCCGCGTGCAACGTTTACCCCGCGCGAGCTTGCCGACCTTGTCATTGCCTTTTATCGCCGCAACTATATCGAAGGGTTGTTTCTAAGCTCGGGTGTTATCAAAAATCCGGACTACACCTGCGAACAGATGACCGAGGTACTGCGTATCCTGCGCAAAGAATACCGCTTTAGCGGCTACATCCACGCAAAGGCCATTCCGGGCGCGGACCATGCGCAGCTTGCACAGTTAGGACTTTTGGCGGACCGCATGAGTGTGAACATAGAGCTGCCCTCGCAGCAAAGCCTTGCATTGCTTGCGCCCGATAAATCAAAGCATTCCATTCTTGCGCCTATGGGGTATTTAACGGGGCGTATTCGCGAAAACAAGATGGTACCCTACCACGCTGCCCCGCAATTTGTGCCCGCGGGGCAGAGCACGCAGATGATTATTGGCGCTACCCCCGATACCGATTACCAGATATTAAACCTCTCTGAAGGGCTGTACAAGCGCTACGGGCTCAAGCGCGTGTTTTACTCGGCCTACATGCCGGTGTCGGATAACCCGCTGCTGCCTGCACTCACCACAAAGCCGCCGCTGCTGCGCGAGCATCGCCTGTATCAGGCGGACTGGCTGCTTCGCTTTTACGGCTTTGAGGCACGCGAGCTGCTCGATGAGGGACACCAGCACTTTAATCCCTACCTCGACCCAAAATGCAACTGGGCGCTCAACCACATGGAGCAGTTCCCTGTTGAGGTCAACCACGCGCCGTACGAGATGCTTTTGCGTGTGCCGGGTATTGGGGTAAACAGTGCCCGCCGTATTCTTACCGCGCGCAGGGTAAGCACACTTGATTTTCCTGCGCTGAAGAAGCTTGGCGTAGTGCTCAAACGTGCGCAGTATTTTATCCTGTGCAGGGGGCGTGTCGCCGAAGGACTTAAAATTACGCAGGAAGCGGTAATGCGCGCGATGATGAGCGACCGCGCGCTTGCTATGTACCGTAACAATGAGCCGCTGGAGTACGAAACCGAGCAGCTTTCGCTGTACGCGCCGCCCAAGCGTGCCTCATTTGGCATGGCAGCGGAGCGCGATGCTGCGTTTCCGGTTTTGTTTAAGGAGGAGCTGCAAAAATGCCTGACCGGACAGATATAGTGTACCGCTACGACGGCAGCTTTGAGGGGCTGATGTGCTGCGTGTTTGAGAGCTACGCGTGCAAAGAGCTGCCCGCCGCCATTCTTTCGCCTGTCTGCGTGCAGGAGACACTGTTCCCCGCCAAGGAGATTATCACTGACCCCGCACGTACCCAGCGCGTGGTGGCGGCCATCCCGCAGCGTATGGGTAGCGCCGTGCTGCCCTTTATCCGGCTTGCGTTTTTGACCTGCCTCAATGACAAGGAGCATTATATCCTGCTGTTTCTTCGCACCGGCTTTCGGGTTGGCGCACAGGTGATGAGTATGCTCACCGACGATACGGTGGATGTTCTGACCAAGGCGGTGCGGTATCTTGAGCGTGAGGCGCATATGTTCCGCGAATTTGTCCGCTTCTCGGAGCATGGCGGTGTGCTTATTAGCGAGATAGAGCCAAACAACATCGTGCTGCCGCTTATCCTACAGCATTTCTGTGAACGGCTGCCCGAGGAGCGCTTTTTAATCCGCGACATCACCCACGGTATGGCGCTTGCGTACGAGCCGTACCGCCCCGCGATCTTTCCCATTGAATCGCTGGAGCTGCCCGACCCTAATCAGGAGGAGCTTGCCATGCGCGCGCTTTGGCAGCTGTTCTACGATACCGTAGAGGTTGAGGGGAGGCACAATCCAAAATGTCGCATGGGGCATATGCCAAAACGCTATTGGAAGCATCTCACCGAGTTTAACCGCCCCTTGCGCACCGCGTGTGAAAAGCAGGAGTACCCGACCCCGCACACGGCCGGCAAGGTGCTTTTGCCCGATGGGACGGTACCAGCCTATTACCCGAAAACCTCGTTGCTGCGCAGTGAAGCCCGCAGTTAATGCATCGGCACCCCGCAAGCACTCCTCCGGCTAAATGCCGGAGGAGTGCTTGCGTTTTCGGTAAAAGTTACGGCACAATGCACATTTTGTCCAACCGCTTAATATGATATATCAGAGCCGTGTTCGCGGCTTTTTTCGCCATATCTAAATTGAAGCCGGGAGGAATGGTATGAACACGGGCAGAGGTTACAGGAACAATACGGGACTGGAGGCGGTTCGCACAAGGTTTGGAGAGAAACGTGCCGCAGAGGTGTTTGCGCAGACCGCACAAAAAAGCAAAGCGCAGGCGGCGGTAATGTTAAACGATCAGACACTGCGCTTTCGAACCTTCTTTGTGTTGATTCCGCATATCAAGGCAAATGGAATGTACGCCGAGCTTAACCTGCGCGGGCACACGGCGCTCAGGCTTTGCGCCGACATGCTGGGGGATGAGGAACTAAAGGCAAACACACAAAATACACCTGCCGCCGACCATGAGCAGGTACACAATGTGCTAAAATGGATAATCCGTACTGGTGTGCAGGACGACGGCGACGATAACTCCTACGCTAAAATAATGGATAATGCCGCTGCACTGATTGCCGACCGGTATCATGACGCGACGGTACTGCCGCTGCTTGTGGATATGCTGTTTCGGCGCGCGCGCGCGGGCTTTAACATTCATGATCTTGCGTGGGCGCTTTTCCACGGAGGTGATCCGCACACTCTGCGGCTTGCGGCGGGGTACCTGCGCAGCAACCGTGCGCAGGACTACGAACTTGCCTGCTTGGTTTTACATCTGGAGCCGCTTGCAGATACAGTGCGCCCGCAGGACAGACAAAAGCAGTACGACCGGTATCTCGCTTGGCTTAACGAGAACTACGATTATCTTTACCCCACGGAGGAGAGCTTTCAACTAAAGAGCGACCCCGAGGCTTTTGCAGTGGATGTGAGTGCCAAGTACCTTGCGCGCCCCACACTGCGCAGGGGGGAGGCGGTGCAGGTAATGGCCGCGCCGCTATACAACGAGCTGCCGCGCGAGTTTTTGGCGCTTAGCGCGGGTGAACAGAAGATGCTTGCAAACTACTCGAACCGCCTGTACCGCAGGGATCGCCAGAGTTGGAACAAATTTATCGCGCTTTCTGTCACCCAGCAGGTTATCACGGCAAAAGAGAATGTGCAAACGGAGGGTACGCGATGATTATCATAGCAGGCAGCCCCGCAGCTCCCGAGTCATTAATTGACGAATTTCCGCCAAACAGCATCGAGCGTCTTATCATCGAACAGATGGCGGCAAGTGACACCGAGTACCGTTTTGCCAGTGCCAAGGAGCTGTGGTTTGAACTTACGCTGCGCAAAGAGATTATCAGCGCCTCTCATGCACTCTACAGAAGTGGGCTGAGGTTTGCGATATTCAGAAAGGCGGAGGCAAACCCCGAGTATTGGGAGGTAACCCCCGAAGGGGGCTTTCGGCAGCGCCAAGACGTCAAGGCATCCGATGCCATTCGAGACATCTTTACGAATGGGCGAAAATATGCGACCGAATGTGCTACCGGTATGGTGATTGTATATCTCGGCGCACTGCTGAACCTGTTTGGTGAGGAGAAATTCAACCAAAACTTTAACGGCATCTACCTGATGAATTGGCATACCGCACACCGAAACCTGCGCGAGATTGGGCAGATGCGCGCGGTTGCCGAGCACCTGCCGGGTGACCGTTTATACTTTGCAAACCCTGACGTTGACCCAATTAACCCCGAATGGCAGGGTGAGAACGTCATTGATCTGAGCGGCGGGCTGTTTTACGGGCACGGCATGGGCATACGAAACGCAGAGCAGATTATTGCGGCGCTCAACCGAAGACGCAAGCCGGACGCCACACGGTCGGCTTACCTGCTCGAGTCTGCCGGACGGCCCAATTTTAAACATCTTGCAAGTCTGTATTATGCCGCAGGGTAGAATAGGGGCGAATTATGGGGTAATATTTACTGGCGTGGGGATACATTCCATTCTAAAGGCAAAGTACACAGTATGTTAATAAAGAACAAGCAAAAACTTTACGAATAGAATACTGTACAATTGAGGGCAATAAAGTATAATTGTTCTTGAGTACAAGGGAACTGTCTTGAAAGCACGTGCCGGCCGATATGGTCCGGCCTGTACCATAAAAGCGGCAATACCCCGGCTGGTACCTTTCAGACACACTCTTATGGAAAGGGAATAGGAATGAATCTCATCTCACATCTTCGCATGGCGCGCCGGTTGCTCACACCCTACGGGGGAGGGCGGCGGAGTGTCAGATCACTTGCCTTTTTATTTGGTAATATTCGCCCGGACATCTTGGGCGGCTTTCTTGTTCTTCCCCACAGCCCCGCAGCCCGTGCGCAAGCCGTCAATCGAAAGATTGAGCAGTGCATGATTGATATGCAAAGCGGTCATCGCGGCGGTATTTATACCAACTACCGTCTGGGTGTTATCTGTCATTTTCTTGCTGACTTCTTCTGCTATGCGCATAACGACTGGGCAAACCTTTCAAGCAGCGAGCATTTTATGTATGAGGTTCGGCTAAACCGCAACCTAAAAGCATCCTCTTACGGCAAATACAGTATACCCATCCCTGCCGATGATGTGCAGGATATCATTGAGCATATCTGGAGAAAACACAAGGAATATGCTCTTCTTGCGCCTGATGCGGAGCAGGATATCTCGTATACCATTGACGCGTGTGCTTATCTGCTAAGTTCGGCACGCTTTCTCGCACACAGTGAGGGGCGTTACCCCTTCGAGGCAATACCGATTCCCACGCCGGCATAATACATCCTTACAATCTAAAAAGGCTGTTCGTGTGAAGACGCACGGACAGCCTTTTTTGTAGAAAAACCTATGGCTATGAATAGGACAAAAAACTCCTTTTGATATAGTAAAGATACGGTCTGCCAACTGCATTAAAAAGTCAAAAGGAGGACATTCAAAAATGAATGACATAAACAGTTTAGTACATACAAAATGGAACTGCAAATTCCACATAGTGTTTGCCCCGAAGTACCGGAGGAAGCTTTTCTATGGACAGAAGAAAGCGGAAATAGGGAAAATACTAAGAGAGCTGTGCACATGAAAGCAGGTCAATATCATAGAGGCGGAGGTGCGCGCTGACCACATTCCTATGCTCGTAGAAATACCGCCGAAGATGAGTGTTTCAAGTTTCGTGGGATTTCTCAAGGGGAAGAGCAGCCTTATCATACATGAAAGGAATGGAAATCTAAAATACAAACATGGAAATCGAAGTTTTTGGTGTACGGGGTATTATGTTGATACAGCGGGAAAGAATGCAAAGAGAATTGCTGAGTACATACTAGGTAACGCTCAAAGAATATAAAGACCCGTTTACGGGTAGAAAGTAAGAATTTTTTCGCACATGACAGACCGTGTATGCGCCTTGAGACGCTGCCAGTACCATAGGGCTTTGCCCGCACAAGAAAAACCACCCGCTACGCGGGTGGTTTTTTTACCATTGTGAATGCTTAGTAGACAATAGCGCCGTAGTGTGCGGCGATCTCGATTAGCTGCTCGGGCGGGATGAAACTTTGCGAATCTACCAGTGCGCGTCCTTGATAATGCACAAGCGCCTCTTCCAGCACCGATTCATCATCACAATGAATCAGAATCGGCAGGGTTGCCATATGCGCGTTCTCTGCCATCAGGTGTGCGTCGTCGATGCCGGTGATTGTAACGGCGATGACATCAATGCCGGTAATACCCGCTGTTTCCATCAGTGCTTCACTCATATCCAGCGTGCAGGGCAGCGGCTCGCTGATTTCCGGCGCCTGCGGAATAAAGAAAATCTCCTTATGGTTTGCGGCAATCAGCTCGCCGCGCGTGTCGGCCTTTTGCGGGAGCGTATCGGCAAAGACCGAGTGGTCCAGTTTGTCTGCGATCGCGCGGATATGCGCAGGGGTTACGCCATTGCGTCCGCCCACAATCTGCGCACCCGCTTGCACAAGCGATAGGACTTCATATGCCATACTTTGGGGCGACAGGTCATAAACATGCGGCAAAACGGGGTTAGGGCATCCCGCATCAGCCCGTGCAATCAATGGGATTGTCGCGTAAGGGTACAAGCGCTCGAGTGCTTGTATAAGCGGCCGTGCTCCACCGGTACCGGTTACACCGAAGGCGGAAGCCCCCAAGCTCTGAGCGACCACAAGTGCGGCAAGCACGTCTGCATCGCGCACAGCCGTGCGGCACTCATCGCTAATCTCCATGACAGCAAACACTGGGACATCATACTCCCGCGCCGCAAGAATAGCGGCACGAAGGTCCGGGATACCTGTAAAGCCGTCAAGGAACACAAAGGCGACTCTCGAGCCGGCATATATCTGAATCTGTGCGCGGTAATATTCAATCAGGCGTTCAAAGGTTGTGGAATCAAACGGGACAATGTCGATGTCACAAGGCTGTACCCTGCCGCCAATCGGTGCTCTGCCGCGCACCGATTCCGATACCGCGCGCGTGCAAGCCTTGTCCGCAGCAGGAAGCAGCACCGCCATCGAGCCTGCGTTAATGAACTCATCCGCAAGCTGTGTAAGGCACACAGGGTCTGGAATACCCGCGGCATCCAGGGCGGGGAAGGGGTCGCCATCAAGTAAAAAGGGTCGTTTATCGGGTATCTCCATCTCGCTTACCATTACCTCCGTCAGCAGCTCCGGCTCATGGCCGGATTACCGCGATTGTCCAGTTATAAACGGATACGATCAGAGTTACATCGTCTCGGGCGCAGTTATCTTCAGCAGCGCAAGCACGTTTTTGAGCGTGATGCGCACCGCGGCACAAAGGTTCAAACGCGCCTGCAACAACGGCTCATCGTCACTCTTAACACGATGCGCGTTATAAAACTTATGAAACAGCGTCGCAAGTTCCACGCAATAGCGGGTCATGCGGGCGGGGTCGTAGTTTTTGGCGGCCTCATCTACCTCGCCGGGCAGCTTCGCCAGATGACGGATGAGTTCCATCTCCTCGCGCGAGCTAAGTGCACAAAGCTCCGCGGGGGTGCAATCGCGCAGGTTGATTCCCTCCGCCGCAAGGTTTTTAAAGATGCTGCAGATGCGCGCATGTGCGTACTGCACATAGTATACAGGATTCTGTGAACTCTGCTCCACCGCAAGGTCAAGGTCGAAATCAAAGTGGCTGTTCGGCTCGCGCAGGTTAAAATAGAAACGCGCCGCGTCTACCGGAACCTCATCAAGCAGGTCGTTTAGGGTAATCGCCTTACCGGTACGCTTGCTCATGCGCACAACGCTGCCGCCGCGTACCAGACGCACAAGCTGCATCAAAACAATATCCAAACGGTCGCTGTCAATGCCCACCGCGGTCATCGCACCCTTAAGCCTGCCCACGTGTCCGTGATGATCGGCTCCCCAGATGTTGATAACCTGGTCAAACCCGCGCTCCACAAACTTGTTATAGTGGTACGCAATGTCTGCCGCGAAATAGGTGGGAATGCCGTTAGCGCGCACCAGAACATCGTCCTTTTCCGCGCCAAAGGCGGTCGCTTTATACCACAGCGCGCCGTCCTTTTCGTAGGAGTAGCCGTTCTTGGCTAAAAGGGCGAGCGTTTCACCGATTCTGCTCGGCGTGCCGCTGTGCAGCACACTTTCAAAGAACCAAACATCGTAGTTTACACGGTATTGCGCAAGGTCGTTTTTAAGCTTTTCAATATTCTTTGGCAGAGCAAATTCAACGAGTGCCTGCTTGCGCACATCCTCGCTGACGGCTACAAACGCATCGCCATGCAAAGCGGCAAAGGCCTTTGCGTGCTCCTTGATATCATCGCCCTGATACCCATCCTCGGGGAACTCGATGCCGTCCTTGTAGATTTGCAGATAACGCACACTCAGAGAGGTTGCAAATTTCTCAATCTGATTGCCGGCATCGTTTACGTAAAACTCACGTGTTACATCAAAGCCCGCAAACTCCAGCACCGACGCAAGGCAGTCGCCCAATGCGCCGCCGCGCGCGTTGCCCATATGCATGGGGCCGGTGGGGTTGGCGGAAACAAACTCTACCATTGTCTTTTTGCCGCGTCCATAGCTTGTGTGGCCGTAGCGCTCGTTTTCTGTAAGCACGGCCAACACGCTGTTTGCAAACCAAGACGCATCCAAGAAGAAATTAATAAAGCCGGGGCCTGCAATCTCACAGCGGGAAAACGAAGTACCGTCCAGTACGCAGTTGCTGCAAATAATCTCGGCAATGCGCTTTGGCGGCATACGGAAAGCGCGTGCGCTTACCATGGCCGCGTTGGTTGCAAAGTCACCGTGCGTGGTGTCGGCGGGAATCTCGATGGTAAACGCGGGCATGCTTTCGGCGGGCAGTTCCCCCGCGGCAACCGCATGTGCAAGCGATTGCAGCAGGATATCCTTAAGCTCCCCCTGAGCGGATTTAATCAAATCAGCCATTGATACAACCATTCCTTTCCGGGAATTGCGCGGTTTCGGCGTTAACCGAAAGCTCGACCACTCGTCGAAAAGCACAAATCCTCAGCTTAAAAGCATTACCTTTCAAGCTTTTGACATTCCTTAACGTTGATATATACCTCGTTTTCGCTTGCAAGGCTGGAGTTAATATCAAGCGAATACTTAAAGCTGATGTCACCCCCGGTTTCGCCAAGGCTGTTGATAATGCTGTCTGAAAACACGCCAATCATAATCTCGCCCTCTCCGGTATCGTAATGACACAGATGGCGTTTCCCTTTTTCAATAATCAGCTCCGAACGGTTTGCGCCACTGCGCTTGAGTACGACACTGCTGTCTCCCTGCACCTCCAGCATGGTCGTTGTACCGGCAAAACCTGTCGCCTCCGACTCCTTGTAGGAGATAATCTGCTTGCCGTTTTTGGTAAACAGATTACCGAGCGTGGTAAGCTCCATTGTGTCCGACTCCCCATCTATGTTCGAGACTCCCTTAATCGAGATCAATACATCCTTTTTTACTGCCATACCCATGCCTTTCCGGTTTTATGCCAAGGCGCACAAACCATTATGTATTGTAGTATATATTTTGCGGCTTCACATTGAAAGCACATTGGCTAATAATTTTCGATGTCGATTACCCCAACATCCTCCTTGATATGACTGGAAAGAAAGCGCTCCGCAATCGAAGCAAAATCATCTGCTTGATCGCTGACATAAAAGCTTGTGATACCCTGCTGTGTCCGGTCGCTCACAAGCCCCATCGATTTGAGCGCAGCAGCGGCAAAGCGGGCGGTCTCCTTGCCTGAGTCAATCAGCGTGATGTCATCCCCCAGAATATCTGAGATGATGGGGAACAAAAGCGGATAGTGCGTACACCCTAAAATAACGGTGTCAATCGACTCCTCTTTCAGCTCGGCAAGATACCCTTCGGCAACCAAACGGGTTACGACATTATTGCGGTCGATAAAGCCGTTTTCCACCAGCGGCACAAACAATGGGCACGCCTTGCCAACCACACGTGCACCCGGCTTAATGGAGCGGATTGCCTTACCGTAAGCGCCGCTGCGTACGGTTGCAGTGGTGCCGATTACACCGATGCCGCCATCGCGGTTGGCGGCGCACGCCGCCTGTGCGGCAGGGCCAAGTACGCGGATGATGGGAACCTCGTACTGGTCGGAAAGCTGGTCGGTTAATATCGAGCTTACCGTACCGCACGCAATAATAATAAGCTTAACATCGTGAGTAAGCAGGAAACGGATATCCTGTTTTGCGTATTTGAGGATGGTATCCCGGCTGCGCCCGCCGTAAGGCACACGCGACGTATCGCCGAAATACACAATGTTTTCGTGGGGCAGAAGTTCCTTAAGCTCTTTGACGGTGGTAAGACCGCCCAAGCCGGAATCGAATACGCCAATGCTTCGACTATCCATCATAACCTCCCAGATCCGCGCCGTTTTCCCAAACTAACGGCTAGATTAAAAACTTGCGTTCAAGCGCAAGGGTAATCAGCCGGTCAATCAGTTCGGGGTACGGGATGCCGGTTGCCTCAAACAGCTTTGGGTACATACTAATATGGGTAAAGCCGGGGATGGTGTTGATCTCATTGAGCAGCACCGTCCCGTCCTTTTTTACGAAAAAATCCACGCGCGAAAGGCCGGTGCAGCAAAGTGCACGGTAGGACCTTGCCGCCATGTCGCGCACCGTCTGCGCAATCTCGTCTGAGATGCGGGCGGGGATATACAGATTGGTTGTGTTATCAATATATTTTGCGTTGTAATCATAAAACTCTGCCACAGGCGCAATCTCACCCACCATTGAAGTAATGGGTGAATCATTGCCAAGTACCGCGCATTCGACCTCCTGACCGATTACCGCTTGCTCCGCTACGACCTTTTTGTCATGCTCAAGCGCAAGCTCGATGGCGGTCCTTAGGCTCTGTGTGTCCGTGGCACGGCTTACACCAACAGACGAGCCGGCATTGGCGGGTTTTATAAACATCGGGTATCCAAGCTTTTGTACAAGCCGCGTCTCAAGCGCAGCAAAGTCAGACAGAGCATCGGCATAAAACCAATCCCATGCGGTACTGGGAATACCGGCATTATCGGTAATAGTACGGGCAAGCGCCTTATCCATGCACAGCGCACACGAAAGCGTATCGCAGCCGACAAACGGAATGCCTGCGACGGTAAACAATCCCTGCAGCGTGCCGTCTTCGCTGTTCTTGCCGTGCATAACGGGGAACACCGCATCGAGACGGATAGAAACAGTCCTGCCGTCGGGCAGAATCTCCATAACACCGTGCACTGCACGGTCAGGGCTGACAACCGCAGGGGCAGTGTTTCCCGATTCCGCCCAACGGTCAAACCGGATATCGTCGATGTCGCCGCGGTAGCGCAGCCAGCGCCCGTCCTTTGTAATACCAAGCATCACTATATCATATTTTTCTCGGTTGATGTGGGTTAATACTGAAGATGCACTTAGCAGCGAAACCTCGTATTCGCTGGAGGCACCGCCGAATAGAATGCCGATTTTAAGTCTTGACAAGTCGTGTCACTCTCCCGTAAAATAAAAAAGCAAGCAATATACTCATATTAATATCAGCATATTTATTCGTGCCCTAAAGTAGTACAGCGCCCGCAATAAAACCCTAGACATCAGATACAAACAGTACAGCTTATTTTATCAAACTACAAGGGCAAAAGCAATATGTATTCACGGTTTCATAAAAAAGCCATTCAAGCTGTTCCTGAAATACGTTAAAATGCTGTTGACTTCTGTTTGATGGTATGTTATATTTGTTATACCTCTAAAAGGGTTATTTTTTTGCGCGATTTTTCGTGCTATAAAAACAGCCTGCGGTAATCCGCCGCATCAAGGGGCTTTGCAGCTCCTGTTTTTTCGAGGGAGGCAAAAAAATCCGTTTAATCTGGAGGTGCCGATATGAGAGTTCGGGTAACCATGGCTTGCGCCGAATGCAAGCAGCGCAATTACAACACCATGAAGAACAAGAAGAACGACCCTGACAGACTGGAAATGAACAAATATTGCCGGTTCTGCAGGAAACACACATCCCACAAGGAAACCAAGTAACGGAAGAACAGGAGGGACCATAATGACCGCGAGTTCAGAAAAGAAAGAGCGCAAATTCAGTCCTGCACGCTTCTTCCAAAGGATAGTCCGCTTTTTCAAAGACATACGCGGCGAAACGAAAAAGATCGTTTGGCCCACATGGAAACAGCTTTGGAACAACACTCTGGTGGTGCTTTCCATCATGCTGAGCGCGGGCGTAATCATCTGGCTGCTCGATGTCATCTTCGGCAGTTTGGTGAAACTAGTCCTTGGTGCCTGATTTTAGCGTAGGCGGGAGGAAACACTATGTCTGATACCGCAAAGTGGTATGTTGTTCACACCTATTCGGGTTATGAGAACAAGGTTGCGGGCAATCTTGAAAAAATGGTTGAAAACCGCAGACTTCAGGAACTGATTCAGGAGATTAAGGTTCCTACCGAAAAGGTGACCGAGTACAAGGACGACAAAAAGCGCGAGGTAGAGCGCAAGATCTTTCCGGGCTATGTTCTGGTGAAGATGATAATGGATGACGATTCTTGGTACGTTGTGCGCAATATTCGCGGTGTCACCGGCTTTGTGGGTCCCGCATCCAAGCCCATCCCCCTCACCGAAGAAGAGGTTGCGGCACTGGGTGTGGACAAAAAGCAGATCGAGGTTCGGTTTGCCGAGGGCGATTCCGTTCGTGTTATGAGCGGGCCGCTTGAGGGCTTCATCGGTACCGTTGAGATGATAGACGCCGACAAGAACAAACTGCGTGTCGTTGTCTCAATGTTCGGTCGTGAAACTCCGGTAGAGCTTGAGCTTGGTCAGGCGGAGCCGGTGGAGTAAGGGCAGTTGTCGTTTGCTTTTTTCTCGGGTTTTGGGGCAGCGCCCGATACAACAGAAGTTGCTCCGCTTTTGCGGTTTTTTGCCGCACATGGGCGCAGCCTGCAAAGGCGGGCGATGCGTCCGGTGGGAGGAATAAAAATCATCTTTATTCCGTAAGTTACCACGTTATTTTGGAGGTGCAAAAAATGGCTCAAAAGGTTGTGGGCTTTATTAAGCTCCAGATACCGGCCGGCAAGGCCACTCCGGCCCCGCCCGTTGGCCCTGCGCTGGGTCAGCACGGCGTCAACATTATGGCATTTACAAAGGAATTCAACGAGCGTACAAAAAGCGATGCGGGTCTTGTTATCCCCGTCGTCATTTCTGTTTATGCCGACCGTTCTTTCAGCTTTGTAACCAAAACACCGCCGGCGGCAGTGCTGATTAAAAAGGCCTGTGGCATTGATACCGCTTCGGGTGTGCCCAACAAAACCAAGGTTGCAAAGATTACCAGGGAGCAAGTCAGAAAGATCGCCGAGCAGAAAATGCCCGATCTCAATGCCGCGAATGTTGATTCCGCTATGAGCATGGTAGCGGGAACAGCCAGAAGCATGGGCGTTGAAGTCGTAGACTGATTGCTTCCGGGTGGGAGGAAATTTCCGCTATTAACCACTCATTTAGGAGGAACTTTAGATGAAACACGGCAAGAATTATCAAGACAGCGCAAAGCTCGTAGACCGTACCAAGCTGTACGATGCCCAGGAAGCGCTGGATTTATGTGTTAAGACCGCAAAGGCAAAGTTTGACGAAACTGTAGAGATTCATGTACGCTTGGGTGTTGATTCCCGTCATGCCGACCAGCAGGTTCGCGGCGCGGTTGTACTGCCCAACGGTACCGGAAAAAAGGTGCGCGTATTGGTATTTGCAAAGGGTGACAAGGCTGACGAAGCAGCTAAGGCTGGTGCCGAGTATGTTGGAGCCGACGATATGGTTGCCAAGATTCAAAACGAAGGCTGGACCGACTTTGACGTTGTTATCGCAAGCCCCGACATGATGGGCCTTGTTGGACGTCTGGGTAAGGTGCTTGGTCCGCGCGGACTGATGCCCAACCCCAAAGCGGGTACGGTAACCCCCGATGTTGCACGTGCTGTGCTTGATGCAAAGGCCGGTAAAATCGAGTACCGCCTTGATAAAACTAACATCATCCACTGCCCCATCGGCAAGGCATCGTTTGGCGCCGAGAAGCTTGCGCAAAACTTTGATACCCTTATGAGCGCGATTGTTAAGGCAAAGCCCAGCGCTGCAAAGGGCCAGTATATCAAGTCCTGTGTAATTGCCACGACCATGGGCCCGGGTGTGCGCATTAATCCTGCAAGGTTTGTCTGATTACATTTAAAAATGTCTTGACACAATGCCGGTAACGGCAGTATAATAATCACGTTGTCTTTTCCAAAGACAGCAGGTGCCCGAGTTCCATTTATATCAATGGCCTTGGGTGTAAAGGGTCAAACGCTCCCGCCTGCCGAGGAACAGCAGTGAAATCTTGATATAAGCTGTACGCTTGTAGTAGGATAAGTCATTGCCCTTTCTTCCGGCTTTCGGGGGAAAGGGCATTTTTGTTTTGCAATGATGTCTTTGAAATATCTGGGAGGTGAACTTCAAGTTGCCAAGTGAGAAAGCATTAAAATCCAAACAGCAGTTTGTCGAAGAACTTAGCACACAGCTTTCGCAAGCCTGCGCCGGCGTTTTGGTCGATTATAAAGGCATTACCGTTGCCGACGACACGAAACTGCGCCGCGAGCTGCGTGAGGCAGGCGTTGAGTATTCTGTAGTAAAGAACACACTGCTTCGTTTTGCCGCTAAGAATGCTAAGCTTGACGGTCTTGACTCCGTACTGGAGGGAACGACCGCCCTTGCCATCAGCAAGGAAGATCCGGTTGCCGCTGCAAAGATCCTGTGCAAATACGCTGCGGCTTCCAAAGGCAAGTTTACAGTCAAGGCTGGTTTTGTAGACGGCGAGATTCTCGACGCCGAAAAGACCGCCGAGCTTGGAAACCTGCCCTCAAGGGAACAGTTGCTCGGCCAGCTGCTTTCCGTACTCAACGGCAATCTCCGTGGGCTTGCCGTTGCGCTTAACGCTATTGCCGAAAAGCAGGGTGAGCCTGCTCCCACAGCGGAGTAATTGTAAACCAATACACGGCTCTATGCCGGAAACTAAAATTATTGGGAGGTAACATTTAATGGCTTCTGAGAAAATTACTAAATTTGTAGAAGAAATCAAGACACTTACCGTTCTTGAATTAAACGAGCTTGTAAAGGCAATTGAGGAGGAGTTCGGCGTATCTGCTGCTGCTCCCACCATGATTGCCGGCCCCGTTGCCGGTGGCGCTGCTGCTGCAGAGGAGAAGACCGAGTTTGACGTTATTCTGGCTGAGATGGGCCCCAACAAGATGGCAGTCATCAAGCTTGTTAAGGAAGTTGCGGGTCTTGGCCTGAAAGAAGCGAAGGAATTTGTTGAGTCCGCTCCGAAGGCAGTCAAAGAGGGTATCTCCAAGGCTGACGCAGACGAGCTTGCGAAGAAGCTTGAAGAGACCGGCGCAAAGGTTGAAATCAAATAATTTCACGCTGCTCACAGAGAAAGGCTGCCCGAAACGGGCGGCCTTTTTCATGTTCATCTTGTAAATTACAACCGCGGCGGTTATAATACAATGCAAATAGACGTTGCGTTTATCTCGAAATTCTCGGCAAAAAAAGGAGGATGATGCATGAAGTACTATGTCGTGGATGTTTTTACCAACGAACGTTTTCATGGAAACCCAGCGGGGGTATGCCTGATGGAACAGCCACTTGACGCTGCTGTAATGCAGCGTATCGCCGCTGAAAACAATCTCGCAGAAACCGCATTTTTGCTGTGGAAGGGTGACCGCTACACTCTGCGCTGGTTTACCCCTAAGGTAGAGATTGACCTGTGCGGGCACGCAACCCTTGCAACTGCCTTTGTGCTGATGAATTATGTCGATTCCGCTATGAACGAGGTGGAGTTTCATACACAAAGCGGGATTTTGCGTGTCATGCGTGAGTGGAATACCTTTATGATGGATTTCCCGCGCAGAATGCCGGTTCCCTGCGCAATGCCGGAATTGCTGCCCAAAGCGCTCGGCACCGCTGTGCTGGAAACATATAAATCAAGAGATTTGGTTGTGGTGCTTGAGACAGAGGAAACGGTGCGCATGCTTGCCCCAGACCTTGCACTGCTGCGCCGAATAGAGGATGTGTTTGCGGTTATCGTCACCGCAAAGGGGGAACGGTACGACTTTGTGTCAAGGTTTTTTGCTCCTAATGCGGGGATTAATGAAGACCCTGTTACAGGTTCCTCCCACAGCACGCTGATTCCGTTTTGGAGCGAGCGACTCGGCAAAACCGATATGACCGCCGCGCAATTGTCTAAACGGGGCGGTACAATGTTATGCAGGGATACGGGAGAACGGGTCATCATCGGCGGCACCGCCGTACTATACCTGTCGGGGGACATTATAGTGTAAAGAAAAAAAGAGAGGGTAAACTACAGTTGTAATGTACTCTTTCTGGAATAAAGCCATGTTTCTATAAGCGGTAACTATCAGCGCGGTTTGATAGCTCGTCCTCTTGCGTTGGATTATATGCTGTAAATACCCAATCTACATAGGCAATACCGGAAGTATTGGTGAACGTCGTTATGCGTCGTTAAACTACTGTTTTAAGGTTCATTTTTGAATTTATATTTATTAGATTGCAACAAAGTTCCATGTCGCTGCACGGTTTATGGGTTGCAAAACAACGGTACTATGAGGTAACGTATAGGTATGGATATACAGTATAGCTCGCTAGACATACAATCTGCAAGGAGGAAAACGCAATGCAAACCGCACAACTTAAAGAACAACTAAAACAGGGCGTATACCAAACAGCCTTTGCGGCACTCTATGGCTGTGATGCCGCGGGTGTGCAGGGGCAGGCCGCACGCTACACAGCCGCCGCCGACCGGTTTGACACGCTGTTTGGAGAAAGACGAGAGATTGCCTTGTTCAGCGCACCGGGGCGGACAGAAATCGGCGGGAATCACACCGACCATCAACGCGGCCGGGTACTTGCAGCGGCTGTCAACCTCGATGTTATTGCGGTTGCGTCCGCAAATAGGGATAACGTTATCCGCATCAAAAGTGAAGGCTATGAGATGGATGTGGCAGACCTTGCTCACCTTGCGCCGCAAGCCGCCGAACAGGGTAAATCTGCTGCGCTCATTCGCGGAATTGCCGCGCGGTTTGCGGCCCTTGGGTACCGCATCGGCGGCTTTGATGCATACACCACCTCGGATGTACTTTCCGGCTCGGGTCTTTCCTCCTCCGCGGCCTTTGAGGTGCTGGTGGGAACGATATTAAACCATTTGTATAATGGTGGGGAGATTTCAGCCCCTGTAATTGCCCAGATCGGCCAGTACGCCGAAAACGAATACTTCGGCAAACCCTGCGGACTGATGGATCAAACTGCATCCGCGGTGGGCGGATTTGTCGCAATTGACTTTGCAAACCCCGATTCTCCGGTCATTGAGCAAATTCCATATGACCTTGCATCCTCCGGCTATGCACTTTGCATCGTTAATACCGGGGGCAACCACGCAAGCCTTACCCCCGATTACGCGGCTATCCCTGCCGAGATGCTGGAGGTTGCCGCGCAGTTCGGCAAGCAGTACCTTCGTGATGTGCCGCAACAAGAGTTTTATGAGAAAATCGCTTCGCTGCGCGGCGCGGTAAGCGATCGTGCCATCCTGCGGGCACTCCATTTCTTTGCCGATAATAAGCGTGCCCTGCAACAGGCAAAAGCGTTGCAAGGTGGTAACTTTGCTGAATTTTTAGAGCTTGTGCAGGCATCCGGCCGCTCCTCGTGGCAGTATCTGCAAAATGTGTACGCTCCTAGTGTTCCGCGTGAACAAGGGTTATCGCTTGCGCTTGCACTTACCGCACAAATCCTTTCGCAGCAGGGCGCATGGCGTGTGCACGGCGGCGGATTTGCCGGCACCATACAGGCGTTTGTTCCCAATGCGCTGCTGGACGGTTATAGGCGGGAGATGGAACGCGTATTTGGCGAGGATACCTGCCATATCCTTTCGGTGCGCCCGATGGGGGGCATTCGGGTATTGCCGTAACGCGGCACAGCAGGTGCCCCACACAGTGATAGGAGGAAGATACACATGGCGGAGCTACGCTGGCATCCCTTAACACAGGACTGGGTGATGATCGCCTCACACCGGCAGGCGCGCCCCCAGATGCCAAAGGATTGGTGCCCTTTTTGTCCCGGTTCGGGCAAGGTGCCCGAACAGTTTGAGGTTTATAAATACGACAACGATTTTCCAGCGCTGTCGCTTACCCCGCCGGTTCCGGACGACGTTGCCACCGATTTTTATCATACAGCGCCCGCATACGGCAAATGCGAGGTGATTCTCTACGCCTCCGGTCATACGACCACCGTGCCCGAGCTTCCGGATGCCCATGTGGAGAAGTTGGTTGATTTATGGTGTGAGCGATTTGCGGCCATTACCGCGGATGATAAGATTAAGTATTGCTATATTTTTGAAAACCGCGGGGATGTTGTAGGTGTCACCATGCCTCATCCGCACGGGCAGATCTATGGATTTCCTTTTATCCCGAAGAAAATTGCGCTTGAAAGCCAGTCGGCGGAGCAGCACTTTGCAAACACCGGACGCTGCCTGTTCTGCGATATGCACAGCCAGGAGTTGGAGGTAAAGAAGCGCATCATATTTGAAAACGAGCAGTTTACTGTGTTTTTGCCCTTTTTTACCGAGTATCCTTATGGCGTGTACATCATCTCAAAGGAGCACAGGCAGGTTATCACCGAGCTTACCGGCGGGGAAAAACGCGCACTTGCCCGTACATTTAAACAAACGATCGGAATGCTGGACTGCCTGTTCGGGTATCCCTTCCCATATATGATGTGCATGCACAATGCGCCGGTCAACGGGCGCGACTATCGGAAGGACTATCATTTTCACATCGAGTTCTTTCCCCCAATGCGTTCGGCGGACAAGCAGAAATTTAACGCCGCAAGCGAGACGGGTGTTTGGGCGCACTGCAATCCTACCTGCCCGGAGGAAACCGCGCAGGAACTGCGTGATGCATACGCAAAATACCAAAAGCAAGAACAAACAAGATGAATTAAAATTGCTCTATGCAGCTTATGTAAGCTAAGGGTATAATGATATAGTATACAGCCACTATTTTATGTCCGCTAAATAAACCGGAAATTGGAGAATGCGCAAGCATTCTTGCTGTTTATGGTGTTGTTATTTTTCCCAAATGCAAGGGTTTCCTTCTGGAAGCACCGGTTCATTGAGACATCAAGTAATGGTTGCGCAGCTTGAAAACCTCATGTTTTCAAGCTGCAGCGCAAACAAATCGAAAATCGGTTTGTTCATCAGACATTATTTAGGAAAGGTGAGGAGAACGATATGAAGGTACTGGTAACGGGCGGCGCAGGATTTATCGGCAGCCATACCTGCGTGGAGCTGCTTAATGCAGGTCACGAGGTGATTGTGGTGGATAACCTGTGTAATTCAAAGCAGGAGACCATCGACCGAATTTGTGAGATTTCGGGCAGGGAGGTCATATTTTACCCTGCGGATATCCGCGACAGGGACGGCCTGCGCGCTGTGTTTTCCCGGCATGATGTTGATGCGGTGATTCATTTCGCGGGGCTGAAAGCGGTTGGCGAATCGGTGAAACAGCCGCTTGCCTATTACGATAACAACGTATATGGCACCATGATGCTCTGTCAGGTGATGGAAGAGGCCGGCTGCAAAACGATTGTATTCTCCTCCTCTGCCACTGTGTACGGCATGAATAATCCCATCCCGTACAAAGAGGAATATCCTACAAGTGCCGTCAATCCATATGGCAGCACCAAGGCGACAGTAGAGCAGATGCTTCTTGACGTTTGCGGCTCAGATTCCGATTGGAGTGCGATGCTGCTGCGGTACTTCAATCCCATCGGCGCACATAAAAGCGGACTGATTGGTGAGAACCCCAACGGTATTCCCAACAATCTTCTGCCTTATGTGGCACAGGTCGCGGTGGGTAAGCTGTCGTATCTCAATGTATTCGGCAATGATTATGATACCTGCGACGGCACCGGTGTGCGCGACTATATCCATGTGGTCGATCTTGCCATCGGGCACCTGAAGGCGCTTGATTACGCCGCACAGCACAAGGGAGCAGAGGCGGTTAATCTCGGTACGGGTAAAGGTACGAGCGTGATGGAGATTGTAAAGGCATACCGTAAAGCGAGCGGCAAAGAGATTCCCATAAATGTTGCCCCCCGTCGCGCAGGTGACCTTGCAGAATACTACGCGCATACCGGTAAGGCGAAGGAGCTGCTCGGTTGGCAGGCGACAAGGGGTATTGATGAGATGTGCGCTGATAGCTGGCAGTTTATGCAGAATATTTCGCAGGACGGCCGCTGAATACAAATCATTACTGTTCACAAATAACAGAAAGCGGGAACTTCGTTTTTATAACGTTTTCCGCTTTTCTGTTGTATCGTGCCATTATTTGTGTTATATTACTATCAAAGTCTATTTTAATTTTTGCTGAATAGTTAAAAATGCAGCCGCTATGCGGCTTTAAAAGCACCTCCTATATTCATAGACACCAAGGAACGCTTAAATTGATAAGAATGGTTCAAACAAGCTGTTTTTATCAATTGTATGCTTCAGCATAGGCACTAATTTACAAAACTACCTCGTTCAAATGCTGCGGTGGCAAGTAAAGCTTGCCGATTTAAACTACATCTATGCTTTTCATACGGAACCATCTTGTTCTTGCATTTGTATTACATATTAAGCTGATGATTGCCTGCATATTCATCTGTGCAGTAAAAGGATGATGACATCATGGCCTATATTTACACGCTAAGCCATCTTCTGATACCCGGCTCTGCAGAGCGACTTGCTGTTGAGGCATCTCGTTTTGGACAGTTGCTGCTTGCTTATGTGGCGGCAGCAATCAAGTCGTCATCGGGTATGCAGCCGCCGGCACGGCATTCCCTTCTTCGCACGGAGATGTTTGCTGTCGCAGAACTCCGCAGCTTGTGGGAGGATCTGCTGGAGATTTGGCGCATCGTCCTCTCAAACAGGAATGCGTTGATGATACTATTAATAAGTATCATATGCGCATTTGTTTTGGCGGCACTGATATCGGTCTTGATCTTCCGTCTTCGCGCCGGACACAAGACGGCGGGCATCGCCTATATCGACCAGACAACCGGCTGTGATAATTATGCGGCGTTTACGCAAAAGGCAACCGCCTTGCTCGCAAGGGGCGGACGGTATGCCTATGTGCTGTTTGACATCAACCGTTTTAAGGCCATTAATAATACCTACGGATTCCAAGAAGGGAACTGCCTGCTGGTGCTTGTTGCGCAGCAGCTAAAGGAGTTTACTCGGGAATCAGAGGCGTTTGCCCGTTCGACGGATGATAATTTCACCCTTCTTTTGCACTACAGCTCGCAGGAAGAGCTAACTCAGCGGCTGACTGCACTGTTTGGGCGGATGAAATATTTTTATTCTGCGCGAAACAAATTGGAATACCAGATCAATTACGCGTGCGGCATCTATGTTGTTTCCGACAGGTCTATCGGACTGCAGTACTGCTACGAAAATGCCCAGATGGCAAAGCGCAGCGTAAAGGATTTATATGATACGGCCATCTCGTTTTTTGACGAATCGCTCCGGCAGCGCGTGATTGAAACCCAAGAGATTGAAATGTCGATGTACAGTGCGCTGAAGAATCGGGAGTACGAAGTCTATCTGCAACCAAAATATGATCTGAAGACCGACCGCATCGCAGGTGCCGAAGCGCTTGTTCGCTGGCATCATCCCACTATGGGCTTTTTGGTCCCGGCACGATTCATTTCCATTTTGGAGCAAAACGGTTTTCTGCTGCAGCTGGATTGCTATGTGCACGAGGAGGTTTGCCGTATTATACGCGCGTGGATTGATGCGGGAGAACAGCCCGTGCCGATTTCCGTGAACATGTCCAGACTGCACGCAAAACAATCGGCCTTTGTCGAGCGCATTGAAGAGACGGTGCGCCGGTACGAGGTGCCGTCCGAGTATATTGAGATAGAGCTGACCGAAACCGCTTTTCATGACGATACCCAGCAGATTATTGATGTAATGCAGCGCTTGAAGGATAAAGGCTTTCGCCTTGCAATGGATGACTTTGGCTCGGGGTATTCCTCGCTCAACCTGCTTAACATACTTCCGGTGGATGTTATTAAACTCGACCGCATGATGTTCCACGAGCTTGATAAACATGACCGGAGCAAAAAGATTGTAACCAATGCCATCCACATCGTCCGCGACCTTGAGATGACGGCTGTTGCGGAGGGCATCGAAACGCAGGAACAGATTGATTTTCTCAAAGACATTGAGTGCGATATGGTGCAGGGCTACTATTATGCAAAGCCCATGCCTGTTACGCAGTTTGAGCTGCTGGCGTTTTCCCGGGTTATAAACAACGAAGCTGCGGCAAGCGCTAAAAATGCTTAATTTTTGCCGGCTTTCACGCAAAATTTAACGGCGCGCCGATACAGTTGCAGTATCGGCGCGTTTGTTTGGTTGAAACGTGCAAATCAGTACATAATATTATTATCTTAAGCGAGAGTGATGGACGGCGCCATTGCTTTTACAGGGTGAGGTGATTGATTGTGAGGAGAAAAAAGATTGCTGCACTCGTTGTGGCCTGTAGCGTTCTGTGCAGTTCTCTTTTGGGATGTGCACAGCCCCAAAATGAAACCATTATCGTGGGAGGTGTCTTGTCACTGAGCGGTCCGGTTTCGGTGTATGGCAGTTCGATCAGCAATGGCATACAGCTTGCGACGCAACAGGTTAACCAGGCAGGAGGGTTGCTGGGAAAACAGATAGAGTATATCGAAGAGGATGATAAGGGTGAAGGTAAAGAGGCAAAAAAGGTTTATAAAGAGCTTAAAAAACAAAAGGTGGCAGGCATAATCGGCGCGGTAACCACCGAAGCCTCACTTGTGCTCGCGCAGGTATCCAGAAAAGACGGCATAGCTATTATATCGCCCAGTGCGACAGCAGCAGAGATAACCTCGTATGGGGACAATATGTTTAGTGTTTGCTATACAGACCCTTACCAAAGCAGAACAATGGCGTCGTTTGCGAGCGAGACGATGGCGGCAAAACGGATGGCGATTTTTTATGAGTTTTCCGATGCATATTCTTCAGGCAGTGCACATGAGTTTGGTGAGAGAGCAACACAATTGGGCGCTCAGGAAGTCATCTATTACACCTTCTCCAAAGATGACAGTGACTATACCCGACAGTTGAGTAAAATAAAAAAGGATAATCCGGAGGTAATTTTCATTCCAACGCAATACAAATCGTTTCGTCAGATTGCGGTGCAGGCAAAGCAGCTTGGCATTGATGCGGTCCTGCTTGGAAACGATGGATGTGAAATGGTTTTTAGCGATGCCTCACAGGAGGAGATTGGGGCACTGGAGGGTGTATACTTTTGTGCCGGATATTATGCGCAGCATGACGATGAGAAAAGCCGATTGTTTGCAGCTGCCTACGAGCAGCAATACGGCCGGCGCCCTGATTCGTTTGCGGCGCTGGGATATGACGCCGCAATGCTGTTGTACGGTGCAATTGAAGCGGTGGGTAAGCCTAATTCAGAAAAGGTCATTCAGCAGATTACCTGCTCTGAGACGGAAGGAGTTACAGGCCCAATCTATTTTAATTGTCTGGGTGACCCAGAGAACAAGCGAATCTTCATTTTTAAAATAGAACAGGGCCAACCGGTACTTCAGTCGCTTATTGCACCTGAGCCTGTATAAATGCCCACCAACCAAATCAAAAACTGAGAGGGACCGGAAATTCGCAAGCGTTCTTGTAATATGCGTTATTTTTGATTTTTTCGGGAGAGTAAGGATTTTCGAGGATAACCGTAAATCCTTGTGCTGAACCGGCGCTTCCAGAAGGAAGCACCGGTTCAGCGGGAGACTATGATAAGGGTTTTATCCAATTTAAAAAGACCATGCGGCAGTATAAATGTTGCCGCATGGTCTTTTGGCTGTAGAATTTACACAGAGTCGGAATCAACGTTTGGGTCGCATGGGGATAGCAGGAAGCGAACGGTGCCGAACGGGAATCCAATGGGTATAATAAAGCCGCTTTCAAAGCCATGCAGTGTTTTGCCGCTTAGCATCTGCTGGGGGTTCAGGTCAAGCTCAAGTGTCGTGGTATTCGAGACGTTTACCGCGAACAGACCGTTGTGCAGGTTTAAGAATTCTCCCGCAGAGGCTTGTGTGTATTCATTGTTTTCACACAATTCCTCCTGCGCATACCGCGATGCAAAGGCGACAAAGGTGTTTTCCTGCGCCTCAAGTGCGGTGAACAGGGTTACATCGCCGCGTACAAGCTGGGCCGCAAGCTGCCGTGCCGCAAAACAAGCCTGTGGCTCTTCGGCAGGCAAAAGGGTAAAGTCATCCCCGATAAAACGTATAATATTTTTAAACAACAGCGAAATATAGTCGGCGAACAGATCGGTCATCTGTGCCCGGTCAAGTTGATAGAAATCCGAGATGACCTGTCTGGCAGCGGCAAGCTTTTCATCCGAGAACTCTGTTTCGGTCATTCTGGAGGAAGCCTTGTACGACTCAAGCGCCGCCCCGAACTGTTCGTTGGTCATAGCGCCGCTGTCTACCAGTGCTTGCCCAAGCGTAAGGTAGCCGGATTTTTGAGCGGAGAGCAGCTCTTCTACCTGCTGTATGGTCATGTATCCGGACGCAACCGCAAGATCGCCGATGCGCATGTCGCGTATCGCCTGCAGACAATGCAGCTCGTCTACCTGCTGCGCGGTCAGATACCCCGCGTTAATAGCGAGCACACCAAGCTTAACGTGCACCTTGCTTTGCAGCTCAAGTGCCTTGTTTAGCTGCTCGCCGGTCACCAGCCTATTGTTAAGGAGATAGCTGCCAAAGAACTGTGTAAACATACCGTATCGTCGCCCCTCTGGCTATATCAGCCGTTTTGTATGTTGCGGATAATTTTAAGTACCTGTTCGTTGGCAATGGGCTTTTGCAGAAAATCAAACACCCCAACGCTGACCGCCTCCTTGAGGTGCGTTTGCGTGCCGACCGACGATGCCATTACAACCTTAGCCTCGCTGTTGTGCGCGCGAATCTCCCGCAATGCTTCAAGCCCTGTTTTTCCGGGCATAATAATATCCATAAAAACAATATCGGGCAGATGTTCCTTGTACATGGATACCGCTTGCTCGCCGTTCGACGCCTCCCAAACGGTAGTGCATCCAATCGTTGCCAACAGCTCACGCAACCTTTTTCTCACCAGAATAGAATCATCGCAAACAAGCACCTTAATGTCTGAAAGCTTCATTTTCATCATCCAATCTATATATCACCTATTTTGTGTGCTTCATTGAGTATGTACATGTAAAGGATACTATCTATACAAATATCTTACACCATATTTACTGGGTTTTCAACTATTTTTACCATGATGAGGTCTTTTTTGCAGGTATCATTTAAAACACGGTTTTTGTAGCAGAATAAAGGTGGAAAAGCCCTTTCCAAGAACTCCTTGACAACAAAAAAAGAGTGTAGTAACATTAGGAGGGTGGCAAGGGCGCCGCCTTTTTTAGATGCCTTTTGCATTATTGCTTTAACGTGGCAGCTTTGTAAAACGTGGGCGTAATATCCCTAGGCTCGCCGGGCATATAGGTATCGCGAATTGGATTTACTCTGCGAGAGGAACGTGAGAGATGATTTCGGTAAACAGGTATCGCACGCATTCGTGTGGTGCGCTAAGAGAAATGGATATTGGCGCCGCTGTGCGCGTTGCAGGATGGGTGGAAAATATCCGCGACCATGGAGGCATCCTGTTTTTTGATCTGCGCGACCATTACGGTGTGGTGCAGGTTGTAGTGCGCAACCACATGTTGCTAGACGGGGTAACGCGTGAAAGCACCGTTGCCGTGGCAGGTGAGGTTATCTTGCGTGATAAGGATACCATAAACTCCAAAATCTTAACCGGAACGATTGAGGTGGAGGCGCAGACGCTTGAAGTACTCGGCAAGGCGCAGCCAATGCCGTTTGAGATTGAGTCCTCCCCCGAAACCAAAGAGGAGCTGCGCTTGAAATACCGCTACCTTGACCTGCGCAACAAAAAGGTACATCAAAACATCGTACTGCGCAGCGAGGTAATCTCGTTTTTACGGGAAAAGATGACGGCGCTTGGCTTTTTAGAGATTCAAACGCCGATCCTTACCGCAAGCTCCCCAGAGGGCGCGCGCGATTATCTTATCCCCAGCCGTAAGCATCAGGGTAAATTCTACGCCCTGCCGCAGGCCCCGCAGATTTTTAAACAGCTTTTGATGGTATCAGGCTTTGACCGGTACTTTCAGATAGCGCCCTGCTTCCGCGACGAGGACGCAAGGGCTGATCGTTCGCCGGGTGAGTTCTATCAGCTCGATTTTGAGATGGCGTTTGCTACTCAGGAAGATGTGTTTGCGGTTGCAGAGGAGGTTTTGTACGAAGCATTTACAAGGTTTTCGGACAAATCGGTAAGCGAGCCGCCGTTTGCGCGCATCACCTATGCCGATGCTATGCTTAAATACGGCACCGACAAGCCCGACCTGCGCAATCCGCTTGAGATTATTGACATCAGCGATATGTTTGTTAAGACGGATTTTGCTCCGTTTCGCGGCAAGACGGTACGCGCCATTAATGTTGCGGACTGTGCGGCACAGCCGAAAAGCTTTTTTGAAAATATGCTGAATTTTGCCCTTTCGATCGGTATGAAGGGGCTTGGATACATTAAGGTGGATGACGAGATGAACTATCTCGGCCCCATCGATAAGTTCTTGACTCCCGAGCAGCGTGCGGAGCTTAAGAACCGCGCGGGACTTAAGCCCGGCTGCGTGCTCTACTTTATTGCGGATAGTAAAACCGAGGCGCCAAAGCTTGCGGGACAGATTCGCGCCGAGCTTGGCAATCGCTTAAAACTGACGCGCGAGGATGCGTTTGAGCTGTGCTATATCGTCGATTTCCCCATGTATGAGATTGACGAGAACACCGGCGCACCCGCCTTTACGCACAACCCCTTCTCGATGCCGCAAGGCGGCCTTGAGGCGCTTAATACGAAAGACCCGCTTGACATCCTTGCCTGCCAGTACGATATCGTATGCAACGGCGTGGAGCTCTCGTCCGGTGCGGTGCGCAACCACGATGTCGCCACCATGATTCGTGCTTTTGAGATTGCGGGTTATACTGAAGAAACCATTCGGGAGAGGTTCTCCTCCCTATACACTGCATTTCAGTACGGCGCGCCGCCGCATGCGGGTATGGCGCCCGGCATTGACCGTATGTTAATGCTGCTTACGGGTGAGGATAACATCCGTGAGGTTATTGCGTTCCCCATGAACAGCAATGCGCAGGATTTGATGATGGGTTCACCCTGTGAGGTAGCCGAACGCCAGTTGCGTGAGGTACACATCAAGCTGAGATAGGAGTACAAGGTATGGCAGTTACAAAAGACGAGATTCTGGAGATTGCACTGCTTTCCAAGCTGTCGCTCGATGGAGAGGAACTGGATCAGCTCACTCGGGATATGGCCGACATTATCGCATTTGCCGATACCATCAATGCGGCAGGCGACGCGGCAGAGGAGTTTGATAACATTAATAATCTGCAAAACGTTTTTCGCGAGGACGAAGTGGTGCCGTCTTATGCGCGTGAACTAATCTTAAAGAACGTTCAGGGCGGCGAAAACGGCTACTTCCCCGTCAGAAATCGGGTATAATCTATGTCTAAGGACGAGGTGGCAAACACAGTGCAGAGCAATATGGGAAAAATTAAAAAGCTGCATCAGCTTCTGGTGAGCAAGGAACTTTCGGCAACTGAGCTTACACAGCAGTACATTGATGCAATCGCACAGGAAAATGAAAAAATAAATGCCTATGTGAGTGTAACCGCCGAGGCTGCGCTTGCTGCGGCAGGGTGTGTGGATGATAAAATTGCATCGGGCGATAATATTTCCATACTTGAGGGTATCCCTATGACACTCAAGGATAATATTTCTACCGATGGAATTGAAACCACCTGCTGTTCCAATATCCTTAAGGGCTACACGCCTATTTATGACGCAACGGTGTGGAAGACACTCAAAGATCAAAACGCCGTACTGCTGGGGAAAACCAACATGGATGAGTTTGCGATGGGCTCGTCCTGCGAAACTTCCTGCTTTGGCGGTGCCCTTAACCCATACAACACTGCGCACGTTGCGGGCGGAAGCTCAGGCGGCGTGGCGGCTGCTGTGGCGGGCGGACTTGCAGTATATGGCCTAGGCTCGGATACCGGCGGCTCAATCCGCCAGCCCGCGAGTTTTTGCGGGCTTGTTGGCTTAAAGCCCACCTATGGTGCGGTATCACGCTATGGTGTGATTGCCTATGCCTCAAGTTTTGACCAGGTTGGGCCTGTTGCCGCTACCGTAGAGGATGCGGCCGTGGTGTTCGATGCAATCTCGGGCAAGGATGAGATGGATTCCACCTCTAGCGGTGCGCGGGAAACGACGGCGGATAAGCTTACACAGGAGATGAAAGGGCGCAAGATCGGCATCGCGCGCGAGTACTTTGACGGTGTGCGCGCCGATGTAAAGGCAGCGGTTGAGGACGTCATAAAAACTTACGAGCAGCTTGGCGCTGAGATTGTTTGCTTTGATATGCCGGAAATCAAATATGCGGTGCCTGTTTACTACATCCTTTCGTGTGCGGAGGCATCCTCAAATTTAGGGCGCTTTGACGGCATCCGTTACGGCTATTGCGCGGATGACTACAGCAGCGTGCACGAGATGATCTGCAAAACCCGCAGCGAAGGCTTTGGCGCAGAGGTTAAACGCCGCATCTTGCTTGGCACCTATGTGCTAAGCTCCGGATACTACGACGCATACTATAAAAAGGCGCAGAATTTACGCGGTACATTGGTTCGGGCGTTTCGCGCAGCGTTTGAGACCTGCGATGTTATATTGGCACCCACTGTGCCGATGACCGCATTTGAACTGGGCTTTTCCGCCATTGATCAGATAGAAACCTACCTGACCGATATCTGCACTGTGCCCGTTAATATTGCGGGGTTGCCCGCTGTGAGCGTACCCTGCGGGTTTGATGCAAAGGGGCTGCCGATTGGTATGCAGCTCATCGGCAACACCTTTAGCGAAAGCACCTTGCTGAGCACTGCGTGGCAGTATGAGAATGCAAAATGTTCCGAGATATACAAACGGCCAAACATGGGTGTTCGGGTGTAATGCTCCAGGCTGGTAAGGTGAACCCAGCATCTAAGTGATAACGTATCCATGCTTTGTGCTTTTCGACGGGGCCGGTCGAATGCTCGACCAATGCCGGATTTGCACAATTCTCTCCTCGAAAGGAATGATAGGAAACATGAACTATGAGTTGGTTGCCGGTTTAGAAACCCATATCGAGCTTTCCACCAATACCAAGATATTCTGCGGCTGCACCACTAAATTTGGTGCGGAGCCCAATACAAACTGCTGCCCTATCTGCATCGGGTTGCCCGGCACGCTGCCAAAGCTTAACCGCCGTGCGGTGGAGTATGCTATTCTTGCGGGGCTTGCAACAAACTGTGAGATAAGCGAGATTTCGAAGATGGACCGCAAGAACTACGTCTATCCTGATCTTCCAAAAGCGTATCAGGTATCGCAGTTTGACAAGCCGCTTTGCCGAAATGGTTATATTACGCTATCATCCGGCAAGCGTATCAACATCACCCGCATCCACATCGAGGAGGATGCAGGCAAGCTGGTACATGAGCGCGGTAACACCTATGTCGATTACAATCGCGGTGCCGTACCGCTGATTGAGGTTGTCACCGAACCTGATATCCGCAGCATCGACGAGGCGGTAGAGTATCTCGAAAAGCTTCAGCTCATTATGAAATATATCGGCGTATCCGATGTCAAGATGCAGGAAGGCTCGCTGCGCTGCGATGTAAACGTTTCGGTTCGCAAAAAGGGCGCCGAGGCTCTGGGTATTCGCGCCGAAATTAAGAACATGAACTCGTTTGCCTTTATTGCAAAGGCAATGCAGTATGAGTTTGACCGACAGGTCGACCTGCTCGAAAGCGGGGAAGAGGTAGTGCAGGAGACCCGCCGTTATAACACCGATACGGGCGATACCGAAGCGATGCGCGGTAAAGAGGACGCGCACGACTACCGCTATTTTCGCGAGCCTGACCTTGTGACGATACAGACCCCGCCGGATGAGATTAAGCGCCTGCGTATGATGTTGCCTGAGCTGCCCGACCGAAAGCTTGCGCGTTATCTGCAGGACTACGCCATCCCCGAAGCGGATGCACAGCTGATTGTGCGGTACCGCAAGGTGGCACAGTTCTTTGACGAAGCGGCGGCAAAGGTGAAAAACCCTAAAACGATATCGAACTTTATTGTCGGGCAGATTTTTAAAGAACTTTCCACCGAGGCTGCCAAGGAAGAGCTTGCCCTTAAGATTACCGCCGAAATGCTGGCTGACCTTGTGCTTCTGCTTGAGGCCGGCAAGATTAATATGGTTATTGCCAAGAAGACGCTGGATGATATGCTTGAAAGCGGAAAGCCGGTAAGCGAGCTGCTGTCACCCGAAGATATGGCAGGTATTGATGAAGAGACCCTGCGCACAATCTGTATGGCGGCCATCGATGCAAACCCCACCGCCGTACAGGATTATCTGGGCGGCAAGAAAAAGGCGCTGGGGGCGCTGCTGGGCAATGTTATGCGTGAAACAAAAGGGCGCGCAGATGCACTCGCTGCGGAAGAAATGCTTACAAAACTGATACAATAATAATAAAACCGAAATATTTCACGCGCCGTACATGGGAAAACCTCATGTACGGCGCGTCTGTGTGGTTGACGCTTAAGCTGAAATTGCGGTACAATAGTCATGTTGTATTTTAGTGAGCGCTGTCGTTTTATACTATTTCAAAGCTGCTGTTTTGCCTGCGGCAAAAGCCGCAGTGGCTTTTTGATTGCCGATAAAATGTGATTTATTTTTTTATGCACAACAGTATTACAAGGCAAGTTACTCTATTGAGTTTATCTTTATACGGTATATTGCAGGAAAGCCGGGGCAACGCTGCCAGTTCTCCTGTAGGGGAGGAAAAATGTTGCAATCGCAGATGGCCACAATTGTGCCGCACAGTATTTGTAAAAACACACAAAAAGGAACGCAAAACATCCTCTTTGGCGGATTACACCATACGGTTTCGGTCGACCCTGATACGCGTGCATTGTTTTTAACGGTCGGTACCGATGAAGATTGTCCGTTCTCGGGCAGCGATTCGTTGCTTGGCAAAACAATTGCCTGCACCATTGGGGACGGATTACTTGAGTTTATTCAGGCGCCGTTTGAGCAAGCGATAAAAGATACCGCGCTTCTGCTGCAAGGAAACGGGGTGCACAATCAGCCCGATGTTGTGAGTGCTGCCATCACACGCGTAGCGGAGCAAAGCCACTACACAAGGGCATTTTTGCCCGATCTGATCAACACATCTGTCGACGCATATACCGACTACTTTACATATGTCACACAACTGCAGAAGGAGTACCGCACATTTGTAGCGGCTGCGCTAGAACAATCGCCATATGAAGAGGATATAAAAAACCTCACTGCGGCCACTCGGTTTTATTTTTACTGCATGATTAATGAGATTCAGTTTGAGCACACGCTAAAGCGGCGCATGACCTGCCGCAGGGTGATTAAATGCATGGGAGATACCAAGGGCGGTGTGTTTACGGAGGATGTGAGCGAGGGCCTTCCTCCTGCGCGTTACCGCCGGTACCTGGAGGTGTGTGCCGAGATGCAAAAGCAGGCAAGAACCGAGCAAAACGAGTTTGAACGCGCGTACGATTTGCCTGCGACCTTTACCGATCTCAACGAAATAATGCCGGCGATGGTACAGGCACAATACGAGCTTAGCCGATTAGACGAGATGTTGGCGCTCGAGTTTGAGCAGATGCTCACGCTTGACCTGCGGGTTAAAAAATGCAAGCATTGCGGGCGGTATTTTGTCCTTAAAGGCAACTACCCCACCGACTATTGCGACAAAGTCCTTTCCGGGCAAAAGAAGCCTTGCCAGCTGATAGCGGCAACCAACAACTATGCCCGCAAGCTGGATAGCTGTCCGCCACTTGCCTTGTATAACAGGGAGTACAAGCGTCTGCATGCACGTACACGCACCGGCAGCTTAAGTGTCGAAGACTTTGTCGTTTGGAAAAACGAGGCAAAGCAGCTGCGTAACGACTGTGTAGCAGGAAGGTTGACCGAACAGGCCTTTACAGCGGCGCTTGAGCAGATGCGTCCAAGGTAGTATATAATGCCTGTTGAATAATTAAAAATGCAGCCGCTGTGCGGCTCTAAATGCGCTTCCTATATTCATAGACATCAAGGAATGCCTGAATGATAAAAAGGGCTTGTTTGAGCCGTGTTTATCATTTGTGTGCTTCAGCACACGAACAAACCGAAAAATTTGGTTTGGTTAGTAGGCATTATATAACCCGCACTCGTAAACAAAAGGAACGGAGACTGGGTCTCCGTTCCTTTTGTTTATATTATATTATCGCAGCGGTTATTTCAGCTCATCCAGACGGTTTAGGATGCGTTTGTTATAGTTGATTACACGACGTTCGTACTCCTCGTTCATGTAGCGCGATGCAAGTAGAAAATCAGCCGTAGCACGGTTGTTAGCAATGGGAATATCGTACACCGTTGCAATGCGCAGCAAGGCCTTTACATCGGGGTCATGTGGCTGCGCTTCCAAGGGATCGGAGAAGAAAACGACAAAATCGATCGTTCCCTCGACAATACGCGCACCAATCTGCTGATCACCGCCAAGCGGGCCGCTGTTGTAGCCTTTGACGGGTAACCCTGTTTTGTCGGCGAGCAGTCGGGCCGTGGTGCCGGTACCGCATAGAAAGTGCCCTTTAAGAATCTCCTCATTCTTCAGTGCCCACTCTACAAGCTCAGCCTTTTTGGCGTCATGGGCAATCAGGGCAATGCGTTTTTGCCGCCCTATGGTAAAGTTTATGTAGTCGTCAAGTATCATGTTTTGGCTCCTTTATATCATTTTGTTTTATTCAATCTACTAAGTTTAGGGGCAAGCCACCCGTGCGGCTCTGTCTCCATTATACCTACACGAGTACTTGTACGCAAGGATAAAACACGCAAAACCATAGATTGACCTGCACTTTGGCAGATGATATAATAATGGTAAGCAGTGTGGGCAAAACTTCCCACTCGCTTTTCTCATTGTCAATTCGCGCACTGTGTAAAAGGAGCTGTATCGATGCAGGTTAGTACCTTATCCGTTCTGTTTATGGTAATTACGCTTATAATTACACTGATTATGCCCCTTGCCGCCATTCTGGTTTTATGCTTGAAACGTAAGATCCACATCATCCCGGTACTGGTGGGCGCGGGTGTGTTTTTCTTGTTCCAGCTTATTCTGCGTATTCCCGCACTTCAGATTGGGACGTCGCTTTCCCCTGAGTTTGCCGAGTTTGTATCGAGCCCTATTCTCGGCGGCTTGTTTTTGGGGCTGACTGCCGGTATCTTTGAGGAGTTTGGCCGGTACATTGGCTATAAAACGTTGCTCAAACGCCGTACTGCATGGAAGGATGGCTTTGCATTTGGCCTTGGTCACGGCGGAATTGAATCAATTTTAATTGCGGGCGTTAGCTACATTAACAATCTTATCTATGCCGCGCTCATCAACGGCGGCAACTGGGGAATTATAGCGTCGATGATGCCGGAACAAGCAGCGAATCAGGTGTTTGACGCACTGGTAACTACCGCTCCCCATATGTTTTTGGTTGCAGGAATAGAACGGATATTTGCCATGACACTGCAGGTTGCGTTCTCGATTCTGGTGCTGGAAGGCATACGCAGGCGCCGGTTTACTTATGTATTGCTTGCAGTATTTTGTCACCTCGTGGTGGATGCACCGCTTGCGCTGCTCCACCAGCGGTTTGGGGTTTTTGGCACCGAGTTGTTTATTCTGCTGTGTGCGCTGGCGGCGCTAGCGTATATCCTGCATTCCCGCAAGGTGTTTGCGCAGCTTGATGCGCAGCAGGCGGCCGGTCGGCCGGAAGATCAAATCCCTTTGGAGAAATAGTGCAAAAATCAACAGGGCAGTGCACACAAAACGCACCGCCCTGTTTGATGTTGTTCAAAAAGCAATAAAATGGGTAAAATGATAAAATGAAACGGATATGGCCGATTCATTGAGCGGAGATATGTAATTTAGTAGTCATCGCCATCCATTGGAATAGGGCTGTAATACCGCTTGATGGTGCTGGGGTAGCAGGCATCAAGCAGATGGTAAATACCGTATATCAGTGCAGCCGCTGCAGCCACAAAAACTAAAATCCTTGCAAACACCCTCATTGTATTTTCCCTCCCATAACATGGTAAATGATATGCTAATAAGCAATCAGTTCAAACCCGCCAAAACAGCTCGGCGTGTTAATGTCGGTGCCTGTGATGGGGTATAGCGTAGAAAACTCAGCATTACCGCTTGATTTACTTGCATGATGCAGGTTGCCGCCAACGCACTCGCCGCCCAGATAATTTGTTATTCCAAACCGGGCCTTTAACAGCCCCTGCGGTAGAATAAACGTTCCGCCCCAGTATTCACCTTGCAGGTCCTCACCGGAAAAAAGCGAAAAAGTCAACCCATCCCAGTCCACCGCGGCCGGTGCAGCCCCTCTGGTAACAGTATACGCATCGGTAATGCCATCCTGTGAAAACCGCACAACAATAAAATCCTTGGTACGGTCGGGATTCGGAGCAAACGCGGCAGTCAGCACACTGCTGTTCGGAGACAGCGCATGGGCCGTCTCAAACGCCCACATGCGAATATGCAGCCCGTCGCCGGGGCGGTAACACAGCACTGCCTGTGTGAAGATGGGCTGCGTAATACCCTCTCCGGTGCAGGTGAGCTTTGCAACGGGAAGGATGTCCCACCTTGGCGGAACACCGTGCGGGGCATGATCTGCGAGAACGGTGATTTTGTGTGCCATAACAGTATCCTTTGCAATGCGGCAGATTAGCCGACTGTATAATTCATTGTATATATTATAGCACATCGGCATGAGTTTTAACAGAGGGGCCCCCGTTTTTTGTCCTGTCGGCTTCCCGCAAACCTCATATGGACTTGTTCAGCATTTCTGTACAAGATAAACAAACTTTAATTGCTCTATTTTATCATCTGCACATAGTGCAATGGGGCTTAAATTATGCTATAATATTATAGCTGTCCATGGGAAGGTGTAGCTCAGTTGGTTAGAGCGCCTGCTTGACATGCAGGAGGTCGATGGTTCAAATCCATTCATCTTCACCACAAAACCCCTTGAAGCGTTGGCACTTCAAGGGGTTTTCTCTTTTTCGTACAACCCACTTTTAAACCCACCTATAATCATTGGGCTTGGCTTGATGGGATATAAATGAAAATGGGTCTGCAATTTGCAGACCCATTCGAAACAATACTATAGAGTACCCTGATAAGAGCGGTAGCTTATTTTTAGTAATCCTGGCTTCTCATCTGGAAGTATGCCTTGGGATGGTCACAGATAGGGCATTTTTCGGGGGATTTATCTCCGTAATAGATGTGGCCGCAGTTGAGGCAGATCCAGTAGACCTTCTCTTCGCGGGCAAACACCTTGCCGTCTTCAATGTTCTTTTTAAGCGCAAGATATCTTTCCTCATGCTCCTTTTCAATCTTGCCTACACCGTCAAACAGGTATGCAATGCGCTCAAAGCCTTCCTCGCGTGCCTCTTTTGCAAAGGTGGCATACATGTCAGTCCATTCGTAGTTCTCGCCGGCAGCAGCGTCGGCAAGGTTAGTGACAGTATCCGGCACAGCGCCGTCATGCAGAAGCTTAAACCAGATCTTTGCATGCTCTTTCTCGTTGTTCGCGGTTTCGGTAAACAAGGCAGCTATCTGCTCGTAGCCTTCTTTTTTAGCCTTAGAGGCATAAAAGGTGTACTTAGTTCTGGCCTGCGACTCACCGGCGAAAGCCGCCATTAGGTTTTTTTCTGTTTTAGTTCCCTTGAGATCTTTCATTTCCAGCCACTCACTTTCGAAGAGTAATGTTTAAGACCTTAATAAGGTCCTGCCCGAAATTGGGCTTCGTTATAGATTATATGGCAGTATGGCAGTCTGCGCAGATGCCATATATCAACAGAGTATAAGAGCTGACCACAAATCCGCTCTTTTCCAGTACGTCATTTTCAAGATTGTCGAGCCGCTCCAGAACAATGTCGGAGATCAGTCCGCATTTTTCACATACCATATGGTAATGCGGTTCCAGCGTGCCGTCAAACCGTGCGCCGCCACTCGGCATAGCAATTCTTATCAGCAAGCCCTTATCGGCAAAAGTATTGAGGTTGCGGTATACGGTAGCAAGGCTTAGTCCGGGGTTCTCGGGCTTCAACATGTTATACACATCATCCGCGCTTAGATGACTGTGGCTGTGCACAACGGCGTTGTAAATAAGCTCTTTTTGCTTTGTATGTTTCATGTTCACCCGCCCCAGCAATAAAATGTATAGTAGTAATAACTGTTATCACTTATTTAAAATAATACATGAAAACTACAGCGTTGTCAAGTATAAAATAGCTTTTCCATAGATGATTGCAACGATATTATGAATACATAATAATATAAGTGGGGAATAAAAACACAGGAGGATACGGCATGGATTTTAATTCGAGGTGGAACAATCGGAACAACCAACCACTCTGGAAAATTATCGTGATGACGATCGCAGTGATAATCGGTTTAATTTTGCTGGGTTATTTCTTTGGCGGGCAGTAATTAGTGCGCTCGTATCCACATATTTTGATGTAGAGTATCAGAAAAGGAAGCGAATTTAGATGAAGTATTTCAAACTGCTGGGCATTGCCATAGCGGGAGTGTTGCTTTTAACTGCGTGTAGTTATGGTATGGGGGAGGATGTCCCTTCCGTAACTTCGCAGGATCAATCATCCCAGCCGCAATCATCCGAGATAATCTCCGTACCCCAGCCACAGCAGCCCGAACCGGACTCATACACAGTGCCGGATATATCAAGCAAAGGGGAGGTTGCCGTGCCGAACAATACAGACGATTGGAGACTGCTGCTGGTCAACCGGCAGAGCCCTCTGCCGGAGGACTTTCATGTTGAGCTTGAGGCGGCAATTACAACAGCTGATTTCAACTACAGATTTGATGCACGCGCGGCAGACGCCCTGCGCAACTTTATGAATGCGGCCAAAAAGGACGGGGTTTCGCTGGCGGTTATATCCACCTACCGTAAGCAATCCACACAGGAGAGGTTGTACGCAAGCAAGGTGGCGGAATATGTTAACGCAGGCTATAGCAGCGCCGATGCAAAGAATGAAGCCGCTCGCTGGGTTGCTGTTCCAGGAACGAGCGAGCATCAGACGGGACTTGCTGTAGATGTTGTTTCGGCTGATTGGTATTCCTATAACGATGACCTATATGACACGTTTGAGAATACCAGTGAGTTTGAATGGCTGGTTGCTCACTGTGTGGAGTATGGCTTTGTACTGCGATATGCAAAGGATAAGCAGGAGATTACGGGCATTACCTACGAGCCGTGGCACTATCGTTACGTTGGAGTGGAGCACGCACGCTACATGACCGAAAACAATCTCTGTTTGGAGGAGTATATCCAGCACATTGGTAGTTGATATTTTCATACAACGGTATATAATAATAGCATCTGCAGTGAAGGTAAAAGAAAGGGCATGAAGCATACATGAATATTCTAATAATCGGGTGCAGAAAGGTAGGCTCCCGTCTTGCGAGCATTTTGTCAGCGGAAGGGCACACGGTCTCGGTGGTTGACAGGGACGAACGCAGCTTTGAAGCGCTTGATGATAATTTTAACGGGTACACCGTATCGGGCGTTCCGATTGATGAGGATGTGCTGCGCAGCGCGGGTATTGAACTGTGCGACGCGGTAGCGGCGGTAACGCCGGACGATAACGTCAACATCATGGCGTGCCAGATTGCCAAGGAGATGTTTCATGTTCCAAGGGTTATTACCAGAATGTATGACCCTGCACGCGAGGAGGTCTTTTCTGATTTTGGTATCAGTACCGTGTGCCCGACAAATTTGACGGTAAGCGCTGTAAAATCTGCCATTGTAGAAGGGGTTGCGACCCGCCATCAGAGCATAGGGTCATCAACACTGTCCTATTCGATGCTGCCCGTACCCAAGGACCATGCGGGCAGGCGTATTGCAGATCTTAAAACCGGCAGCAATGAGATGCTGTTTGGCGTACTGCATGAAAACATGTCTCTTACCCTTGCAAGCAATGTCGATTATCTGCTTACAGACAAGGATAAGCTGGTATACGTGCAGCGTGTTGATTAAGGATGCCTTGTTGGAGGTAAGAAGAAAAAAGATATTGGAAAGGCCGGGTCTTACCATTGATAGTTATAGTAGTTGGCGGTGGCAAAGTGGGTTATTATCTTGTTAAAACGTTGCTGGAGCATGGGCATGAGCCCAGGATGATTGAGATTGACCGCGACCTGTGCCATCGGGTAGCAAATGATCTGGACATCCCTGTGATTTGCGGTGACGGCACTACCATTCAGGTACTTGAAGAAGCAGGTGCACGCGCGGCGGACGCGTTGATTGGAGTAACGGGGCAGGATGAAAATAATCTGGTTGCATGTCAGGTTGCAAAACGCTCATTTGGTATTAAACGCACTGTCGCGCGCGTCAACAATCCCAAGAACGTAAAGCTTATGAAGGCGCTTGGTGTAGATAACCCCATCAGCAGCACCGATAATATTGCCCGTCTGCTTGAGCGGGAGGTAGACGCCTCGCCGATTAAGCAGCTGATGTCGCTAAATCACGGTGAGACCACGCTTTCCGAGATTGATCTGCCGCCTGACTTCAAACACAATGGTAAAAAACTTGCCGAGATTAAAATGCCCGAGGAATCGGTGGTCGTATCGATTACGCGCGGTGAGCAGATTATTATTCCGCGCGGTAATACTACACTGTATTCGGGCGATACCATTATAATTATCTGCAAAAATAGTGTGCTGCATGCTCTTAGCCGCTATTTTGGGCTTGACAAACTGGGCTGAATGCGCGATAATACTTGATGCAAACAACATACTCGCGGCGTCGGCCGCGAAGATGCGCAGATGTAGTTTAGTGGCAAAACATCAGCTTCCCAAGCTGAGGTTGTGGGTTCGATTCCCATCATCTGCTCCAGGAAGACATAGCTTCCCCCTGGGGGAGCTATGTCTTTTTCTATGTAGAAAAGTATGGTATACTTTTCTGCAGGTTGTTTATACTTTGTTGGGAGGACATATTCGATGAAAAGATTGATTTCGGTAGGGTTACTATTTATTATGATAGTAACGTTGACTGCGTGTGCGGGCAAAGATGATTCGCCCAAGCTTATAACCAAAGAGGGCATCGCCCCATATGAATTATCGGAAAGTGAGAACTATATATTGCAGTCCTTCGGTATGGAAGGCACTTCACAAATCATTTCTTTTCATGCACCTAAAGAGGCAATCAGCTTGAATGTAAATGTTTATCGCCTTGAAGCAGATGAAGGATGGGGTAATATTGGTGGAGGTGCCATCTCTATTGGCGCAGATAGAAAGCCAACCGACCAATTAACAGGAACCTTTACAATGCAGCTAAAAGAAAACCACGCGATTGATTTTAATATAAATGCCAGTGGAAGAGCTTCATACAAAACGGATGAAATCTTACTTGAAAGTGAAACATTGGGAGCTGTAAAAGTATTTTTACAGGAATTTCAAACCGTTGCAACTAATACGGAAACACCTGTTGCTCTTATGGTGTATGATAGTGGAACAAGTATGAGGAGTTACTCTCTGCAAGATTACTTTGAACCCTCAAAGTTTGAAGGGATGGATTTGGTGCAGGTCGTTACTTTAGAGTTTTCCGACAAATGAGCAGAATCTCTACTAGGATGTAAGACCTTGGTAAATATCTTTCGTGATTCGAAAGCCCCCAATTGTAGTTTTATCGTACGACTGGAGGCTTTTTATTTCAGTGCCCGTTTGCTGTGCTGCAACACACATCAAGGAAAGGGGCTTGCCTTTTATTACATATAATAAGTATGGTATTATGAGTTTGAGGGTTATGTACATCGGAAGAATTAATGTTGATCAATTTAGGTGTTAGTAGCAAGAATTACTGATGTAAAAGAATTTTGACAGTCCATTTTTTTAATGGAAAGGTAATTTGATCGACAACTTCAGTTCTCTGTTGCATGATAAAGCTAAAGGAGGACCAAATGAATATAGGAAAAAAACTTAAAAACACGCGCTTGACTGAGGGATTAACGCAAGAGAGTGTTGCAGAAAAAATAGGGGTAAGCCGTCAAACAATATCAAATTGGGAGAATGGCAAGTTTTATCCCGATATACTCAATGTTATAGCGTTAAGCAACCTATATTCCATCAGCCTCGATGAATTGTTGAAGGAGGATTCGAAGATGGTTGAATATTTACAGAAAAGCACCGATGTGGTCAAAAGCAGACAGAAACTCTCAAAACTGATCGTAGTCATCGCTTATCTTGTGATATGGGTACTATCAATAGTTGTTTTTTGGCTTGGAGGCCATCAAGACGCAATGGGATATTCCCTTGTTGTATTCTTTTTCGTTTTACCAATCAGCACCCTAATTATTTCCGTCTTTATTGGAAAGGGCGATGGCTGGACTAATGTTAAGTGGCTCATGTTGCTCTTCTTTGGGTTAATGAACATGTTGGCTCCGTATTTTACATTCAGTCTGAACAACATGATAACTTTCAATAAATTTAACATGCCGGATGCCGCAGGATTCTTGTCAGGCATTATATGTGCTGCGATTGGAATGGCGATTGGTTCAGCAGTAAAAGCTATTGCCGAAAGAAAGTCAGATAGTGGCCGTAAGTCTACCTTAAAATAAAAATTAATAATTAAGGTATCAGTTATACTGTGAAGTATATAAATTCTAACTTGTAGGCCAAGAGACAGGAAACACCCCTGTATCCTATAGTATCTTTTTTAATTTTGCCTTAAACAAAGCCTATGAATAAGCCATCCGTAAATGTTAACGGATGGCTTATTCTACTATTTCGTAAATACTTACCAACAAAAACATAGCAGCCGTAAGCATGGGCATCTCTCCTTGCATTCGATAAATTACTGCATTGCCATCTAGAATATGACCACATCATCAGCAATGCGCATATGATGTACAAAAAGGAGGAGAACATAATGCCCAGACGTAATTTGCTTTGTCGAATTATTCCGTGGTTTCCTGCTTGCGGAGTGCCGCGTCCCCCCCGTCCACCGGGACCCCCCCGTCCACCGGGACCGCCCCGCCCGCCGGGACCACCCCGTCCACCAGGGCCACCCCATCCGCCGGGACCGCCATGGCGGCCATAAAACATGCAATTAGGGAAAGCCGTCTGTCTGGCGGCTTTCCCTTTCGTGTTGACTGGATTGTATTCATTCACCGCAGAACACACTCTCCGGCACAGCAAATAGTAATATCATCTTCATGTTGGCGGGAACTATCAGGCATTTGTGTATTAAATTCACACGACAGTATTTGTACAAGCTTTGCTGCGCAGCGCCGGAAATCAGCGTTTTAAACTTTATGGTATCATAGTGGGTAGAGCCGCCAGAAAAACAATCCGAAGCAAGAAAAAAACCAATATATTTATGTTAAAAATAAGTCAATACGCTATTGACAAATTGGGTTAGCGGTAGTAAACTAATGCTAGAAGGTTAGACTGAGCTAACTTGGTACAGTATCTGGAGAGGATTAAGGAGGAAGTTGACATGCCGCTTACGATGGCTGGTATAGGAACCGAGAACCAGATTAAGCGAATTACTGGTCGTGACGACACTAAGCGCTTTCTGAATAGTCTGGGCTTTGTAGAGGGTGAATGTATTACTGTAGTGTCTGAGCTTAACGGCAGTATGATTGTGAATGTAAAGGGCTCGCGCGTAGCACTTGATAAGGGCATGGCAATAAGGATAATGGTATAACTACCCACACACGAGGGCTGCTTATACCATTTCTTATGCGTATGGGAAGCCGCTGCACAGCACATTAGGTTTCTTGTGCGTAACGCGGAATTCGGCAATGGCATTCCGTTAGGCTTATAGAACAACGCTGAATAGGGGAGGAGGTCGTTTTTTATGAAGACACTTAAGGAAATTGCTTGCGGTCAGACCGTTACCGTCGTGAAGCTGGAGGGAGAAGGGGCTGTAAAACGCCGCATTATGGACATGGGCATTACGAAAGGGATTGATGTGTATGTGCGTAAGGTGGCACCGCTGGGTGACCCAATTGAGATTACGGTAAGGGGATACGAGTTATCCATCCGTAAAAGCGAGGCGGAAAAAATTCTTGTAAGCGCCGAACCGGCAGAAGCTGAGTGAAAAGCTTTGCAGAATCTATACGCAACCGATGGGAGTACCGCTGTATATAGCGCAGCAACCTCCTTTAATTAAAACTGGTGGGTTAGCATAGGCTAATCCGTGTGGTACAGCAAGGAAAGGATGAACGGTAAATGGCTATTAGAATCGCTCTTGCGGGCAACCCGAACAGCGGCAAGACAACAATGTACAATCACCTTACGGGCAGCTCTCAATACGTGGGTAACTGGCCGGGCGTTACGGTTGAAAAGAAGGAAGGCAAGCTTAAGGGACATAAGGATGTAACCATTGTTGACCTGCCGGGGATTTATTCCCTTTCCCCCTATACATTAGAGGAGGTTGTTGCGCGGGATTTTCTTATCAATGAAAAGCCCGATGCCGTCATCAATCTGGTGGACGGCTCTAACATTGAACGCAACCTTTATTTGACTACACAGCTGATGGAAGCCGGAGTGCCGGTAGTAATCGCGCTTAACATGATGGATATCGTGGCCAAGACAGGCGATGTTATTGATATCAAAAAACTTTCCGCCGCAATAGGTTGCGAGATTGTTGAGACCTCTGCACTCAAAGGCACGGGCCTTAAAGAGATAAGCCAGCGGGCGATTGCCGCCGCGAACAGTAAAAAGGTGCCGGACCCAATCAAGGCGTTCGGGGAAGCGGTAGAGGATGCGCTCACCGCGATTACACAGCTTATGCCCGTACAGTTTAAAAGTAATCCGCGTTGGTTTGCAATAAGGCTGTACGAGCGTGACGAAAAGGTGCTGGAACAGGCGGCCCTTTCTCAGGATGTGCTTGCAAAGATTGAGGAGATTATTGTAGCAAGCGAAGCAGCGCTCGATGATGACTCTGAAAGCATCATCACCAACGGACGGTATGAGTACATAACCCGGGTGGTAAAAGAAAGCTGCCGCAAAATGCAGCGTGCCATGAGCCCCTCGGATAAGATTGACCGCGTTGTTACCAACCGTTGGCTTGCACTGCCCATCTTTGCGCTGGTGATGTTTATCGTCTATTATGTTTCGGTTACAAGCCTTGGCACTGTTGTGACCGACTGGGCAAACGATACCCTGTTTGGTGATATTATCGCGGGCAACGTATCGGTATGGCTTGAAAACGTTGGTGCTGCCGACTGGCTGACTGGCCTTATTGTGGATGGTATTATCGGCGGCGTTGGCGCGGTGCTCGGCTTTGTACCGCAGATGTTTATTTTGTTCTTCTTTCTCTCCTTCTTGGAGGACTGCGGATATATGGCGCGTGTCGCCTTTATTATGGACCGCATTTTCCGTCGTTTTGGGCTTTCGGGCAAATCATTTATCCCAATGCTCATCAGTTCCGGCTGCGGCGTTCCCGGTATTATGGCTTCGCGGACGATTGAAAATGAGAAAGACCGCCGCATGACCATTATGCTGACAACCTTTGTGCCCTGTGGTGCAAAGCTGCCCATTATCGCACTGATTGCGGGTGCGTTCTTCCCGGGTGAGTGGTGGGTTGCCCCCAGTGCTTATTTCCTTGGTATTTCGATGATCATCCTTTCCGGCATTATCCTTAAAAAGTCCAAGCTATTTGCGGGTGATCCCGCCCCCTTTGTTATGGAGCTGCCTCAGTACCATCTCCCCAGCTTCAAGGGTGTGATACTGCATATGTGGGAGCGCTGCAAGGCGTTTGTTGTTAAGGCATTCACCGTTATCTTTGTTGCGTGCGGTGTTATCTGGTTCCTTTCAAGCTTTGGCTGGAACCTGCAGATGGTGGAAGATTCCGCCGACAGCATGCTCGCGACATTGGGCGGTATTGTTGCTCCGCTGCTTGTGCCGCTTGGCTTTGGCACATGGCAAGGTGCGGTGGCTACCATCAGCGCACTCGTTGCTAAAGAGAATGCGGTTGCTGCGTTTGGCGTATTGTTTGGAATAGCCGAGGCGGCCGAGGACGACCCCACCCTGCTTGCCGGTATTGCAACAATGTTCACCTCGGTAAGCGGTTATGCGTTTCTTGCATTTAACCTGTTCAACCCACCCTGCTTTGCGGCCATAGGTGCGATGAAACGCGAGATTGGCGGCTGGAAATGGACGGGAATCGCGCTTGCCTACCAGACGCTGCTTGCTTATGCGGTTGCGTTTATTATCAATCAGCTTGGCAGTGTGCTGTTTCTTGGCACCGGCTTTAATGTTGCTACCGCGATTGCCATTCTGCTGATTGCCGCTATTATCTGGCTGGCGGTTCGTTCCTATAAGCCTAAAGATACCGTGCTGGCCACAAAGGAAAAGGTTCACGCATAAAAGTGATTTACGGCCCCGCGTGGCCGCATCTGCCCGACCATTGTGCATAAAAAGCAGAGACATGCTTTTTATGCACAAGCAAAATCCCTCGCGCGGAGAAAGGATTAAACATTATGGCAACTTATATTATTGGGGGTCTTGTTCTCGCCTGTTTTGTGCTTGCGGCTGTGTACAGCATCAAAAAGGCGAAACAGGGAAAATGTGCGGGCTGTTCTGCATCCCGGGACTGTTCGGGCGGCTGCTTTATAGAGAAAACGGATGAAAAGCAGTCCTCCTCTACTACAATGTAACCCCCAAATTTCTAAACAGGCAGAGATAATGCGAAGCAGTATGGCGTTTCGCCATACTGCTTTTTTTGTTATCGAAAGACTGGTTTATACTACCCGTACTACATTGGGGGTGGCGCCTACAGGGTTGGCGGCATCGCACCGGCGAAAAAAACCACGCACAGCGTACCAAGCGGATTAACCTTGCTCTGTTGGTTTGTGGTCATGAGTACCTTGTGTGCCTGTTCAAAGTTTTTGCTCCAAAAGGTTACCTGCTGTCAGTCTTGTATCAGGTCAATGCGCTGCTTTAAGGTTGTTTTGCCTGCCCTCCTTCTGCCGCTCCAGAAACAGTTCCAGCCAGCCGCGTGCATCTTTCTGCGCATCGTTCATGCGCTTGATTAGCACGCCATGGGGCTGACGTTAAGGAAACAGAGGGCGGCGATGAGGAAGAGTAATAAATAGCCCCAAAAAACAACATAACAATATTCCTTTCTAAAAATTATAAAGTCATAATCCCCAACTGAGGCTGAGGTGTCTTAGCTCGCTTAAGCTAATAATTCATATGAATCCTTTAGAGAGAAAGGTTTAGAATAAAAACAAATCTTGCCAGTCTGACAAGATTTGTTTTTCAGTATTTTCTAAACAACTTCTAAAAAGTCTTAATGAACTATAACCTAGGAACAAATCAAAACTACATAATGTTACTTATGGATGCAAGTATGATAATGTTCCCGAGTATGTCAAATACCATTGGCTACCTTGACCAGGTATTTTTTCAATTTTTTTTAGAAAGAGATCTCCACTGGCAGTAGTACCAATAGGAGATTCCTCAATATACCATACAGTTTGCGGCCAATCTGAAAAACCAGGATTCGATAATTCATGTATTGCAAAGATTGTTATAGTTTTTTTATATGTAACTACATATGACATAGGTTGTATCGTGTTGTTAAATATATTGTTATAGTCTTCCTCTATATTACTTATTACATTATCTTCCGTAATAAGTAATATATCATCTTTTCCGGATATAAATATTGTTGGGTTATCTTCATATTTTTCAACTTCGTTAGCATAGATTGAAGACACGCACATCATTAGAATCATTGCAACTACAAGACATACTATTATTTTTTTCATAATAACTAATCCCCCCTTTTTATTCAGCCCCAGTTTAAACCCATGCAGTAAGGATTCCCTTGTATATTACTTCTTTCTGTCCTTTGACTGGATAATTTAGTAATAATCCTTCTACATATAAAGTTCCTTTATAAATTATTGGATTTCCATTTGTATCATATTCTCCGTCGAAATGCTGTACAAAAATGTATGAGGGATGAGTCTCATTCATATAAAAAACATGTTCTCTTTGTGCTTCTATTTGAAGTAATAAACATGGCTTAATAATAGTTTCACCTGCGTCAACAGACTGTGGAATTTCTTTAGCATTAGTCGAAATCGGAATCAATAATGTAACAACTAATGCAAAGAGAATTAAGGTTATTCTTTTCAATCTCATTAGTGTCAAACCTCCTATTATAGTAAATAATATATTATAAAGATTCACCTCAGTTAACATCATTAAGATGAAACTTCACACCGATTCGTAATAAATTACTGTCAATAAAGTTAATTTCCTACCCTCCTCCCTTTTAATGTTACATCAAAGTTTAATCTTTCAAAATGGGGATTAGAATTATCAAAATCTTTAATGAAAACAATAACGCTACCAATTCCAGCATGTTTTGCAGTTATTAGTCCTGTCTCATCAACTATTAAAACATCTTCATCTTCTGATAAATAAGAAATAACAGGATCTGAATACCCAGTATATGAACAATTCAATTGTATCTGATCATCAACTTCAATGATAAAATTTGAATCGACTTCAACATGCAAAGAATACGTGGTAGAATTTATATCCTGATTAACACTACTAGATAAAATATCAGAACTAGCCTCTTGATTATCAAAAGACGAACTAATTTCTTCAGCATCAGGGAGTAATATTAATACATTGGGTTTTGAACAACCAAATAAAAATAAAAAAACAATAATATAACAAAATTTAAGAAGCATTAAAATACACCTCCTTTAAATTAGAAATAACATTAATTTATATTAATGTCAACTACTTTATAATTATGTAGACTTAACCACATCAACCTTACATTTTTTCGCCACAGCCCTCGGCATACCCCATGTAATCAGCCGTTACCGCAGGCTGTTGGATACCTTATCCCTCTTTGCAAAACGTCCTGTTACGAATACGTACTGTTACATATGGTGATTGCAATGATGCGACTAAGCGGTGTGAAATTCGGTGGGGTGTAACCATTAGCAAAACAACACTAAAAAACTCATTTGTTTACTTGAGATCATCTCCCAAAGCATTGTCCTAAAGACTAACAACATGAAGTTCTACATGATTAAATTCCCCAGTAAACCTAAAGACCACCGAGCGGTGGTCTTTAGGTTTTTGGAATTGTAAAGAAACCTTTACAATTCCATTATTGCTGCCTCAATAAATCAGGTATATAATCTATGCTCGATATTCTGTACCCATCATCTGTATTTTCGATTGTAAACTGACTTGTCGTTGGTTCATCAAATTCATTAAATGTAGCTTCGTATAGATAGCTACCGCTACTTTGACCTGTTCTTGCAACTTCAAGATCTGCAATGCTCCAACCTGTTGCGCCGCCCGTGGGCGAACAGTACAGTGTTCCGTCAACATCCGCGAACTTCGTCGATAGAATCCACGTCAAAGCTTCTCCGGTAAATAGTTTGGCATAATAATCTTTTAAATCTTGAAATGCTGCTGTAGTTTCATAATACATTACACCATCTATAGTTTTTTCTTCATAAACAATTTCAATATCATTGCCTAAAATCATATTTACAAGATCTAGTGGGGATTCCGACGATAACAACCTTATTTCTGCGGTTGCTTTTTCAAACAGTTCTTTGGCTGTAGCATCTGTAATCCCTTCGCCGCCGAGTGCTGCGTGGGCTTCGGGTTCGGTCGCAGTTGCAGAGCAAGCTGCCAACAACGAAATAATGAGTACTGATAAAACCAATAAGCTAAGTTTTTGCACTGAAAAGACCTCCAACCAAAATTCTCCGTAGCATGATTCTATTATTTTACCATATATTACTTTGTTTATAAATAGTGGTTTGTAAAACTTAGCAGTTTTAATTTTCCCAGCTTACATCCCCTCCGACGCAGCCATCGGCACCCCTCGTGTAATCAGGCGTTTGCGTAGCCGGTCGGACACCTTATCCCCCTTTTCAAACCGTCCTGTGACGAATACATTCCAAAGCTCATCCGTAATGGTATTCTTCATCTCGTATCTAAAACGCAATGATTGGGAACGCTCTAATCATCAAGCGCAGAGGTGTGGCATGTTGAAACTACCGGTGCATTAGAATAAATAAGGGGAGTGTCTGTTACAACACTCCCCTGTGGGTTTAATTGATTTTACCACTTGCCTGCGGCACTTACCGCCCTGCCCGCGGCAAGGCTCTTTTTTGCATCCAGCACCCGTTGGTTTGCACTGCCGCGAAAGCGAAGGGTCAAATCGCGCTGTGACGCGATGTAGCGGCCGTCAATTAAGATGTCGGTCTGTGCAAGCAGCTTGTATACGGCGGGGTCATGGTGCTTTACAAGCTCTTCGAACGTGTAGCCGGTAAAGCTGATGATATCCAGCTTGCTGTGCGCGTGGATGTCCTTTGCCAGCGCCGCAAGCGGTTGTGGCTGGCAAAACGGCTCGCCGCCGCTGAAGGTTACCCCGCGCAGCATGGGATTGGACAGAATATCCGCTAAGAGGTCATCCGTATCCCTTTCACTGCCGCCGTCAAAGGGGTGGGTGTGCGGATTGTGGCAGCCGGGACAGGCGTGCGGGCAGCCCTGCGTAAACAGCGCATACCGAAAGCCGGGGCCATCCACCGACGATTCCTCTACTATTCCCGAAAGCCGGAGCTTATATCCCATGTTTTATCCTATCCTTTTCCTCGGAGCGCTTGGCGTTGTTCCAGCGGTCGATGGTGCCAACAAGGTATCCGGTAATGCGGCGGATGCGGTCAAATTTCGGGCCGCCGTCATCCTCGGCGCGGTGGCAGTGGGGGCAGGCGTTGTCAATAATTCCGTTGTAGCCGCATACGGGGTCACGGTCTACGGGGTGGTTCACCGAGCCATAACCCATACCGGCCTCCTTCATCGCGCGGATAACCGACTCAAACGCCTCAAGGTTCTTTGAGGTATCGCCATCCATCTCAATGTAGCTGATATGCCCTGCATTGGTCAGCGCGTGATAAGGAGCCTCTATGGCAATTTTTTGGTATGCCTTTATGGGGTAATAGACGGGAACATGGAAGGAGTTTGTATAGTAATCGCGGTCGGTAACGCCGGGCAGCTTGCCGTATTGCTTGCGATCGATACGCACAAACCGTCCGCTCAAGCCTTCGGCAGGGGTTGCAAGCAGCGTAAAGTTAAGCCCTGTTTTCTCCGACTCATCATCCATGCGTTTTCTCATATGGGTTAAAACCTCAACGCCAAGACGCTGGCTTTCTGCGCTTTCGGCGTGATGCTTGCCGGTAAGCGCCTTGAGCGTTTCAGCAAGGCCGATAAAGCCAACGCTCAGTGTGCCATGCTTTAGCACCTCTGCTACACTGTCATCGGGGCCAAGGTGCTCAGAATCGATCCACACACCCTGTCCCATCAAGAAGGGATAGTTACGGCCCTTTTTGGTGCACTGTATCTTAAACCGATGCAAAAGCTGCTGGAAGACAAGATCAATGCGTTTGTCGAGAATCTCATAAAAATGGCCGATATCGCCCTTTGCCTCAATGCCGATACGCGGCAGATTGATGGAGGTAAAGCTGAGGTTTCCTCTGCCGCAGGTGACCTCACGGCTCTTGTCGTGACTGTTGCCCAGCACACGGGTACGGCAGCCCATATATGCAACCTCGCTGTTATAGTCGCCCTCTTTGTAATATGCAAGATTAAAGGGTGCATCCAAAAAGCTGAAGTTTGGGAACAGGCGCTTGGCAGAACAGCGCATTGCAAGCTTAAACAGGTCGTAGTTGGGGTCGCCTTCGTTGTAGTTGATGCCCTCCTTGACCTTAAAAATCTGTACAGGGAAGATGGGCGTCTCGCCGCCGCCAAGCCCCGCCTCGGTGGCAAGCAGCAGCTTTTCTATTACAATACGGCCCTCGGGGGAGATATCGGTGCCGTAGTTGACCGAAGAAAATGGCACCTGTGCGCCCGCACGGGAGTTCATGGTGTTAAGGTTATGCACAAACGCCTCCATTGCCTGGTAGGTGGAACGTTCCGTGTCGGCGAGTGCGGTTTCGTATGCGTACGCGTGAATGCCGCGAACGGCAGCATCCTCTTCATCGCCGGACACAAAGCCGGAAGCAAGAATGCAGGGGATAAGTGCCGCCGCAAATTCATCGGCAGTGCTGATTTTCAGGGGAACGGAAATCTCACGTTTGGCCGCCGCTACTACGGCAGCCGCATCCTCACTGCTCATCAAAAAACGAACGCGCAGATACTGCCCCAGCGCCTTGTAGTAATTGCGAGCAAATGTCTTTGCTACACCGAGTGCCATAGCATAATCAAAGTTCGGGACGCTTTGCCCGCCGTGCATCTCGTTCTGGTTTGCCTGAATGGCGATGCATGCAAGCGCGGAGTAGCTTTGAATATCGTTAGGCTCACGCAGGTTGCCGTGACCGGTAGAGAACCCGCCCGAGAACAGCTTAATCAGATCAATCTGACAGCAGGTTTCGGTGAGCATATAAAAATCCTTATCATGTATATGGATTTCACCGTTAATGTGTGCGGCGGCAATCTCTTTGGGAAGAATATAGTTGTCGATAAAGTACTTTGCGCCCTCCGAGCCGTACTTGAGCATGGTGCCCATAGCGGTATCGGCATCGATGTTTGCGTTCTCGCGCTTAAGGTCAACATCCTTAGAGTAGGCAAAGGTAAGCTCTTTATAGATATCCATCAGGTCGCCTTCGCTCTGACGGATTTTCGCATGCTCCGCGCGGTAGAGGATGTAGGCCTTGGCGGTCTTTGCGTAGCCAAAGGCAATCAGCATTTCCTCCACAATATCCTGCACCTGTTCTACGCTGGGGGCTTGTGCAGAGGCAGAGGCAGTGTCTACCACCTTCGCGGTCAGCTCATCGAGCTGCGCTGCGGTCATGCGCTCTCCCTCAACGCTTTCATTTGCCTTGCCAATCGCAACACGAATCTTATCGCTGTCAAACGGTACCAGCTCTCCGTTGCGTTTTTTGATGGTTGAGATTGTTGTAATCATCTTTTGCGTCACTTCTTTCCCTAATAATCTGTTGCTTTGGCGCGGAGAACACACGGGGTATTACACGAAAAAGACATACAGTAAATGCTTGACGATACGTTTTTTGCGTCTGCTCGTGGCTCTCGGTGTCCGGCACTTATTTGCGTATTATGATGATACTGCATCTTGATGGAAAAGTCAATATCGAAACGTAAGAAACACAAGATGTTGTGTTTGGGCAACCTGAAATAAATATTTGTATTTTTACTGTTCCGTGGTAAAATGAAATTATAACGGCGCCACCAAATAAAACAATCGGAATGGGAGCGTTTTGCAATGCCAAAAATCGGCATGAGAATGATCAAATCCGCGGTTGCAGTCTTTCTGTGCTTTCTCGTTTATCCGCTGCGGGGCGGAGAAGGGGGACCCTTTTATTCGGCGGTTGCCGCGATTATCTGTATGCAGCCATCGGTATCGGGCAGTGTTAAGCTTTCGTTTGACCGAACCGTTGCAACCTTGTTTGGCGGTCTTGCGGGCATGCTGCTGCTTATGGCGGAACGCGGCCTGTATTATGATGCACCCCAGCTTATTAAATATCTCATTATCGCGGTATGCATTATTCCGCTGATCTATCTTTCAATCCTTGTAAAAATGCCCGCGGCGGCATCCATTACCTGTGTGGTGTTTTTAAGCACAACCGTCACACATGCTTCGGATGCAAACGTTTATTTGTTCGCGCTCAACAGGGTGATTGATACCCTGATTGGTATCTTCGTATCGCTTGCGGTCAATGCAGTGCAGTTGCCCATTCGCAAGCGCAAGGATACGCTGTATCTATACGACATTGACGCTGCTGTGAGCGAGCATAAAAAGGTGGCCATTCATCGCCTGACCGACCTGCGCCGCGCAGTATCCGTTTACAGCCTGCATATGCCGCCGTTTTTCCCAAAGCTGATTGATGAGCTAAATCTTGGGCTGCCCGCGATTGTCATGGGCGGCGCGGCAATGTACCATCCCGCAGAAAACCGTTGGAGCGACCTGCACTGCATCCCGCCCGAGACAGTGAAGGTGCTCACAGCGGCGTTGTCTAAGCAAGGGCTAAACAGCTTTCTGTACACCTTACTAAACAACATCCTCAACATCTGCCATATGCCGCCTACAAATGTCGCCGAGGAAGCATTGCTTCAGGCAGCGTTACTGCGACCGTGCATTAACCTGTTACCCATGCCAAACGACCCCGCTCTCGACGCGGTGTGTCTGTGCGCCGTGGGCCGGCTGCAGACGATAGAAAAGGCTGTGCAGGCCCTGTCACCGTTTGAAAAGCAATACAGGTTATGCGTGACACAACGTGCGTTTGAGCTGTGCGAGGGGTACAATGTACTTGAAATCCGCCGAGCCGATGTGTCGATTGATGCAGCCGCGCAGCAGCTTTTATTGCAAACGCAGGCAACCCGCGTGGAATATGTATAAACGCCCCATACAAAAAGGGTGCCGCAGTATTTTTGCGGCACCCTCAAACCTTTATGTTGGGTAGGTTCTATCCAAGCGCGACATCGAGTATCATCATAATTAAAAAGCCCAGCATTACCCCCATGGTACCGGCACCCCCGTGCTCACCGAGATGCGCTTCGGGAATAAGCTCCTCAACAACCACATAAATCATAGCACCGGCGGCAAACGCAAGCAGCCAGGGCAGCAGCGGGGTAATGGTTCCGGCGATGATAACGGTAAGTATTCCGAAAATCGGCTCCACAATACCGGAAAGACCGCCGTACAAGAATGCTTTGGTGCTCGAAAGCCCCTCGCGTTTGAGCGGCAGTGAGATTGCGGCGCCCTCTGGAAAATTTTGCAATGCCATGCCAAGTGCAAGCGCAAAGGCAGAGGCAAGCACCGCGGAGCCTTCACCGGTTCCGCCTTTTTGTGCGGCGAGCGAGAAGGCAAGCCCGACTGCCATACCTTCGGGTATGTTGTGCAGTGTTACCGCAAACACCAAAAGTGTGGTGCGGCTAAGGGATGATTTCACGCCCTCCCTTGTGTTGCTTTCCGGATGTAGATGCGGCAGCAGACCGTCAAGCAAAAGCAGGAACAATGCACCCAGCACAAAACCGCCCGCGGCGGGAATCCAGCCGATGCGCCCTTGCTTTTCCGCCATTTCAATCGCGGGTATAAGCAGTGACCACACCGAAGCCGCGATCATTACGCCTGCGGCAAAGCCGAGGAAAACCTTTTGAATCTGTGCGCCCATATCCCCCCGAAAGAAGAATACCACCGAGGCACCCAGCACGGTGGCCAAGAACGTAAACCCCGTGCCAATCGCCGCAAGAGCGACCGGATGAAGATGACTCATCATATCAAACATAGCAGCATGTCCTTTCACCCGCATAACTGTCCTTTTGCGAGAAGCACCGGCAGCGCGGGGTTAAGATTATAAAAGAATAGAAATATGTTATAATAAATCCACCATGGCTGTTTTACAGCCATGGTCGCGCGATGCGCGCTCTGTGCCGTATTGCGGCACAGAGGATTTATTTTATCGGAAAACCATTCAAGCGTCGGCTTCCAGCACTTTTGCAGCGAACGCTGCATACAAAACGGTATGCCGTTTTGTACTATGATTGTATAATATAAGATAAACTATGTCATATTTTTATGTTAAAGTCAACGGGGAAGACAGCATCTTGACACGCGGATGATTGTCGAGTAAAATTGTATATTATGCGAGCGAACATCCGCTAAATCTGCGAGATTCCACGCGTGTGACAAAGTCACCGATAATCGCAGCGACTTTGTATATACTATATGTAATACGTGCAACACATAGCGAATCTGCGATTCGCATTTGGAAAGCCTTCGGATTTCTCTCGTTTAAAACCTTTGGTTTTCCTTGGTTTATAATGCTCAGGTGTCTGTCGTTTGCGCGTTGGCCACCCTTTAACGGGCGATTATATCTGTGTTCATAATGTAATAAATGCTTAAAAACAAAGGAGAGGACAAAAGATGCCGGCATTGACAATTACAAAGGACAATTTTAAAAAAGAGGTACTTGAGGCCAAAGGACCGGTCCTCATCGATTTCTGGGCGCCTTGGTGCGGGCCCTGCCGCATGGTCGGCCCGATTGTGGAGGAGATCAGTGAGGAGGTTGGCGTAAAGGCTACCGTAGGCAAAATTAACGTTGACGACCAGCCCGAGCTTGCACAGCAGTTCGGCGTAATGAGCATTCCCACGCTTGTTGTGATGAAGGATGGCAAGGTAGCAACTACCGCCGTTGGTGCAAGAAGCAAAGAATATATTCTGGATATGCTTGAGAAATAACATGTAATAAACTACCGTGTATTTGCAGCGACGCCCCCGCACCGTATTGGATGCGGGGGCGATTTTTCTTCTTGTTCCCCGACCGAACTATCCCCATGCTGGGGTATGTCACTGTATACTATGCAGATTCACACCGGCGTGTGCCTGCCGTTATACTCCGCTCTGGCGAGCGCGGTAATGGGTTTGATAAAGACGGTTTTTGCCTCGGTATAGCCATCGCGGTTGTTGCGGTACTCAGGCACAAGCCGCCGCTTGAGCTGTGCATAGGCGGCAGCGGTGTCGGGGTGCGCGATGAGATAATCGCGAAAATACGGCTCGTCCCAATCCCCGTAATACCGCAGATGCAGATGAAATGCCTGCCCCTCAAAGCCTTGGGGGGTATAGCCCTTCATAAACATCATATGAGGCGGCGGATTATCCGGCTGTGGCGAAAACAGATAACCGAGGGATAGCAGGTCCCGCTTCGTTTGTTCGACATCCGCACTGTCCGCTAGTTCCAGTAGGATGTCGATGGTAGGTTTTGATAAGAGCCCCGGTACGGCGGTACTGCCGATATGGCTTATCCGTTTAACACCGCCGCCTACTGCCTGCAAAAGCTGTGTGCGCTCCTGCCGGTAGCGGTCAGCCCACGCGGGGTCATACTCAGCGAGGAGGATGGGAAACAGCTGCCATAACGCTTCGTTGGTCATGCCTTGCAACGTATCGTTCATCTGCGGGTTACCTCCCTGTTGTAGTTACCGATAATACAACTATATTAACACAGGTTGTCTAAATGTAACAGGGAGAATCGACGAATGAGTGATTCTATTCGATGATAAGGCTGATCCTTTTCTTTCGGAGAGAGTACGGCAGGTCAGTTGGCGCAGGTGTCGGCACGACTATACCCTTGCTGCGGCAAAAACACATCTGTAAGCCCCGCCTTTTCAACACGCTGTTGTATCGCGCCGATATCGGTGGTGTACAAGCCAAGCTTCTGCATTCGCTCAAACAATACAGAACCGGAAAAAGTGCATTTTCCGGTGAATTGATTGTCCGGTGTAAGCAGCTCGCGTGCAAACGCAACCGCTTCCCCCACAGCAAGAGAGCGGGGCAGGACGAGAGGGGGCGACTGCCTTAAATACCGCACCGCGTTATAGCCCGCAAGCGTGCCCGTTACAATCGCCTCAGTATGCCCGACCAGCGGGCCCGCCTTTTCACCTGCGCAAAACAGGTTTCGAGTGCCCTGAACCTTGAGCGCATCGTCCCGCACAGCCATCGCAAGCAGGCGTACCGAGTTACCGTGTCCGCCTGCATATGGATCTTCAAAGCGTGCGTTTTCAAACCCTGCAATCTTCCGCAGGCGCGCAAGATTGCAATATGGTGTCATAAGCTTTGCGTGTCCGGTGTCAAGCAGCACCAGATTTTCTACATAGTCGCTGAGCGCATATTGCTGACACGCCTTGATGTCAAGATGATCCTCCTGCAGCTGTTTTGGCACAGGCACCACGACAACGCCCGACGCATCAAGCTGCTGGATGATGGCAGGGGAGAGCGAATCCTTGTGCAGCTTACATGCTCCGCTCATCGCACCAAGCGCCCCACTTGGCTGCTTGGCTTGTAGTTCTTCCGCACCCGCCATGGCGGAAAGGCTAACCCGTCCGCCGAAGCTGGGGCATCGCAGCACACACATCACACAGCCGTTGCCGTATCTTGTGCAATTGTTCATCGGCCCTGCCGTGCCGGTGCAATCCACAAAGACATCGCCCTCCAACCACGCGCCCTTACCCGCGTGCACCGCTTCAATCGTGCCGTTTGTATTTTTGAGGCCGGTAATCCGTGTTTGCAGGCGAATATCTACACCGATTTGCTCCAGATACCGGTGTACCGCGGCAGGCGTTTTGGCAATGTCATACAGGCTTGCGTGCCGGTGCCCAGGAAACGAAACATTTGTATGCCGCGCGTTGTCATCCACGATATGAAACAATGCACCGCCGCCAAGCGCAATCATCTCCTCGGTCGCGGTAAACCGTCCGTTGTTGCGCATAATGCCGCCAACAAGTCCGGTGCCCAGCAGCATATCGGTGCGTTCGCATATGGTAACGTGCGTACCGCACTGCCGCGCCGCCACAGCCGCTGCACATCCGGCCCAGCCGCCACCCACTACAATTACTCTCACAGATTCATCTCCCATCCCAATACAGGTATGCATGACGCATTCCTGCAACTATGATACCGCGGCAAACGGTGCTTGCGATGGCTTTCGGCCCTTTGCAAAGGCGCACAGTACGCTATATCATCAATCTAGTATTTATGATTTGTACGCTTTTATTATACACGTGAATATAGATCAATAGCATATCCGTTCTTCGGTTGGTATTTGGAAGACCTTCGGTTTTCGATTGCTTCATTATGTGAGTCACACGCCCAACCGTAGGGGTGCGTTTTGCGCGGTCTGTGGCGTATAACGACACAGAGGGTTTATTTCATTGAAAAACCGCTCATGCGCCGGTATCCGGCGCTTTCGCAGCAAAGCTGCGCACAAAGCAAAAGACCACAAACCCGCATAAAAACTGGGTTTGTGGTCTATATTTTCGTCTAAAATTCTACTCCCACTCAATCGTTGCGGGAGGTTTTGATGTGATATCATACACAATGCGGTTAATGCTGCGTATCTCGTTGACAATGCGGTTAGAGGCACTCTCGAGTACATCGTATGGGATGCGGGCCCAATCGGCGGTCATAAAGTCGGTGGTGGTAACACCGCGCAGGGCAAGGGTATAATCGTAGGTGCGGCCGTCACCCATCACGCCCACCGAGCGCATAGAGGTCAGCACCGCAAAATATTGATGGATGCTGCGGTCAAGGCCCGCCTTTGCAATCTCATCGCGGAAGATAAAGTCTGCATCGCGCAGGATATCAAGTTTCTCTTTCGTTACCTCGCCGATCACGCGGATCGCAAGCCCGGGGCCTGGGAAAGGCTGACGCCATACCAGTGTATCGGGAAGCCCAAGCTCGGTGCCAAGCGCGCGAACCTCATCCTTAAACAGCATGCGCAGCGGCTCTACAATCTCTTTAAAATCAACGTGAGCGGGCAGACCGCCAACGTTGTGATGGCTTTTGATGACGGCTGCATCGCCGTGCCCCGACTCAATTACATCGGGATAGATGGTGCCCTGTGCAAGGAAATCCACGCGGCCGATCTTCTTAGCCTCTTCCTCGAATACGCGAATAAACTCCTCGCCGATAATCTTGCGCTTGGTTTCAGGGTCCTCTATCCCGGCAAGGCGAGCAAGGAAACGCTGTTGTGCATTAACACGGATGAATTTGATGCTGCCGTTGCCGAATACCGCCTCAACCTCATCACCTTCATTTTTACGCATCAGACCATGATCCACGAAGATGCAGGTGAGGTTTTCTCCCGCCGCCTTTTCGAGCAGTGCCGCCACTACGGAACTGTCCACACCACCCGAAAGGGCAAGTAGCACCTTGCCGCCGTCTATCTGTTGCTTGAGAGACTCTACCACGCTGCGCGCATAGTTTTCCATCGACCAGTCGCCCTTGCAGCCGCAGATGGTATACAGGAAGTTGCGCAAAATAGTATTGCCATGCTCGGAATGGTTGACTTCCGGATGAAGCTGAATGCCATAAAAGCGTTTTTCGCGGTTTTCGATGGCCGCAATCGGGCAATCCGCGGTTTTGGCGATTGCGGTAAAGCTCTCCGGCAGCTTGTCCACAAGGTCGGTATGGCTCATCCACGCAGATGCGTGTTCGGGCAGACCGGCAAACAGCGCACTTGTGGTGTCGTACCACGTTTTGGTACGCCCATACTCGCGTTTGTCACCCGTTTTCACTACACCACCAAGCTGGTGGGTCATGAGGTGAATGCCGTAGCAGATGCCCAAAATCGGTATGCCCAGGCTATAAATCTCGGAATCACAGCGGGGGGAATCCTCCAAATACGCGCTGTTGGGCCCGCCGGTAAAGATGATGCCTGCGGGGTTAAGCGCGCGAATTTCCCGGATGGATATTTTGCAGGAGCGCACCTCACAGTACACGCCGCAATCGCGTACACGGCGGGCGATAAGCTGGTTGTATTGACCGCCGAAATCAAGAATCAAGACAAGCTGATGTGCCATTTGTTCCATCCCTTTTTCATCAGATTGGGTGCCGCGTGTGAAATCCGGTTGCGCGATACGTTTGCCTGCTTGCCGGTAGTGCGGCTGTACAAAGTCAACAATAAACCGGCAGTTGAGTAATTTAATGGCAACTGCCGGTTTAATTGTTCCGGTTACTATTTCTGTTTATCATTGTGCCATTTTTATAGCTGAAATGCAAGCAAACAACTATAGTTTTCAGAATTTTTGCGTTTTGCAGTAAACAAATAGACATATCCGCCGCCAAACTGTCAAAAATACAGATAGCATTTATGCGGTTTTTGCTTTAAAAGATTAACAAGGCCTATCTTTCTTTGGCGAAAGCGCAATCGACAAGCAATGCTTGTCGGCTAAGCTATGCCTATGCTTTTTATGTAAAACAGTTTTACAAAAAACGAAAGGAATCTATGACATATGCGTGTATTAGTAAGAACCGCTGCCCTTATACTGGCGGCATCCATGCTGTCCATCGGCTCGTATGCATTATCTGATAACCTTGCGCCAATCCTCGGCGACAAACAGCTTTATACGGTGCAAAATGTTCCGGTTTGGGGCTGCGTTGAGCAATATGATCCCGATGGCGACCCCGTAAAGCTTAGTATTGTTCAGGAATCGAAAAAGGGCATGGTAACACTCTACGACACGACTTTTGTGTACCGTCCGTATGCCGACGAGATGGGTGATGATGTGTTTACGATTGTTGCCGCCGATACTGCGGGAAACTTTTCGCGGCAGGCGGCAATTACCGTGCAGATTCAACCAAACAAGATGGGAGCGGGGTTTAGCGATATGCGCCTGCACCCCTCGCATTACAGTGCATTGATGCTTGCGCAAAGCGGTGTTGTAAGCGGCGAAATGGTCGGTGAAACACTGCTGTTTCGACCGGAGCAGCAGCTGTCACAGGCGGATTTTATGATTATGGTACTTGCCGCGGTAGGTACGCAGGAAGAGCTTGCCCCTTGCGTGAGCACAAGTCTTGCCAACGACAAGGAGATTGCGCTGTGGCTCAAGCCTTATCTGCAGTCGGCAAAACAAAAAGGCCTTATCGGAGCGGGTGAGTTTCATGCAAACCGCATTATTACCCGCAGCGAAGCGGTGGAACTGATTAGCCGCGCAAGCGGTATGGAGGATGTTGAGGCGCAGGCGATGCACATCCGCGATTTGGAGCAGATTCCGCCCACAAGCCTGCAAAGCTATCTTAACCTTGCAGCGCTGAATATGCTTAACCTGTACGATGGCAACGCGCGTCCAAATGAGCCGCTTACCCGTGCCGCCGCCGCAGATCTTATATGGCAGCTTTATCGTTACCGGCAAGAGCAAGCGGCGCTTAAACCATAACAAAGCCGGCATAAAGTTGCAGTGCAGCTTCAGGTGGAGCCCCGGCACGTACGCATTTTCGGCAATTTGACATAAAAGAGGGTGGAGAACACGTTCCGAAATCAATGTGTTCTCCGCCCCAAAGCGTATTAGGTCCGTTTAATTTCTATTTTAATGTTCAGTGAGACATCTGGTAACAGCTGTACGGCTTGAAATATGAAGTTTTCTAGCCGCCGCGGGGCGGCGCGCGGACAAACTGAAAATCGGTTTGTTCCGCAGACGTTATTTTACGTTGTACATCCTGTGTACCGCATCTCGAATCTCTTGGTAACTGGTGCAGCGGCATAGATTGGATTGCAGCCATTCTTCTATTACATATTCTTCCGGCAAGACGGGGTGTTGTGTTCTTAGTGCCTCGCAAACCATTAAAAAGCCCGAGGTGCAATAGCCGCACTGAAAGGCGTTGGATTCGACAAATGCCTTTTGGGAGGGTGCCGCACCGCCGAGTCCTTCTACCGTCGTAATGATATGATTTTCCGCCTCCACCGTAAGCATCAGGCAAGATTTTGCCGGCCACCCGTCTACCATTATGGAACACGCACCGCAATCCCCGTTTTTACACCCGGGCTTTGCGCCGGTCAGTCCTAATTGCTCCCGCAGTGTGTCCAGCAGCAGATCCGCGGGCCGAACCGCTACCTGATGAACCTCACCGTTTATGTTGAGTGTTACAACGGTTTTACCTTCATATCTTACCATTTTCCCATTCCTCCAAAAGAGTGCAAAGTGTATATTCCAATACAAATATCCTGTACGAGCCGGAGCTTTCCACATCACCGTAGGCGGGCTCGGGAAGCAAGTTCACAGCTTTTTTCGCTCTCTCTTTGGCAGATAAGGTTCGGTCATTCAAAACAAGTTCCATCTGCTGGCTTCGAAACGGGCGTGAACAGATACCCGAAAACGCAGTCCGTAAATAATCATTCTGCCAGATTGCGGTAACATTCACCAAGGGGTAATCAATCTTTTCATTTGTCGTTTTCTTAATATGCGCACAGCGGGCGTGCATTGCCCATTCGGGAATATGCAGTTGTACTATTAGCTCGCCTGCCTGTAACTGCACCCTGCCGTCGAACACACTCGAAAAGGGTACCGTCCTTTGTCCTTCCCGCCCGTAAAGCGTTACCGTGGCATCACAAATGAGAAGCGGCAAGCTGGTTTCTCGGTAAATAATTGTTCCGCACAGATTCCCTCCCAGTGTAATGCGGCATTGGTTCGTATGGTCGGCAATACGTCCGCAGGCAAGGCCCAGCAAGGGAAACAGCTTCGTTTCTTTAATCCGGTTCAGGGTACATGCGGCCCCGATATGCAGGGATTGTCCTTTCACATAAATCTCCGTACACTCCGGGATGCGCTTGATATCGATAACGGCTTCCGGCCGGATGCTGCCGGCGCGGGACATCGTAATAATCTCACTTCCCCCCGAATAGTAGAGCGGGGTTTTGCCTTCCGAGTGCAGCTGAACAAATAGGTCGGCGGCCTCCCGCACGGTGTCCGCGCGGCAATAGATAAAATCAAACGGTATCATCCTCTGTCCTCCGATGGCAGCTGCCATATCGTTTCAGGTGTAATGGGAAGCGTCATGATCTCCTTGCCGAAGGCTGTCGCAAGCGCGTTGCCAAGCGCCGCGGGAATACCGATGATTCCATGCTCTGCATAGCTTCGCACCCCATAAGGAGAGTCGGTTTCGGGTGTTTCTACAAACCCAACACGGTAATCCGGCTCCTGTCCGATGTGCATCATCTTATAGGTCCGAAGATTAGGTGTTTGCGGGGCGCCATCCGCGTGATAGGTAAACGCCTCTCTGCTTGCCATGCTGATTCCCATCGCCATTCCTCCGGCAACCATCGATCGCATCGACTCAGGATTGATTACTTTCCCTACATCGATGACGGTGGAAGCACTGATAATGCGATAGGTACATGTTTTGGGGTTCGCCTCTACTTCTACCACCTGCGCGCCCAGTGTCCAAGCCGGGCCGGTTTGCCCCTTGCCGGTTTGCGGGTCCAGCTTACTCAGCCCTTTGAGCATAAAACCGCCGCGCCCTAATACCGGCTCACCAATCGACTCACCGTCGGCGGATTTGTACCCATGGACAATATCCTTAAAGGCAATAAAATGCTCGGGGTTTTTGATGGAATACACTCGGCCGTGCGCAATCGCAATCTCCTCAGCCGGGCACCCAAAGGCCGCTGCGCCGTTTTCGCGAAGCTGACATAGCAAATCCTCCGCTGCACGCAGGACGGCATTTCCCGCCATGTATTCGGTGAGGCTTGCGACGGTTTTCCAATGTTCGGGAGCCGTACGGGTATCTACCGACATGACGACATGCACCTGGCCCGCGTCGATGCACAGCTTTTCCGCAAGAATCTGCGCCAGATGGGTTTGACAGTTTGAACCCATCTCCACCACGCCGGTTATCAGATTTAAGCTGCCATCCGGATTAAACGTAATCATCGCGCCGGATATTGCGTCGGTTGGCGGGTTCTCTGTTTTCCAAAAGCAGGAGATGCCTTTTGCGCGCACCGTGTGAGGAGCACATTGGTCGTGATGGGGTTTATCCCATTCCGAAAGCGTCTTTACTTCGTGCAGGCATTTTACAAGATCGCCAATCAGGCTTGGGGAATAGGGTGTTTGAGAAGGGGTCGTGCTGCCTTGCCGAATCGCGTTTTTGATGCGCAGCTGAATTGGATCGATGCCGAGCTGTTGCGCCAATATGTCAAGCGTTCTTTCGATGCAAAAGGTGTAAGACTCATGGGCAAAACTGCGGTATGAGGTTGCATAGGTGTGGTTGGTATAAACGCAAAGGGAGTCGCAGGAAAGATTTTCAATATGATAAGGGCCGGTGCAGTCGGTTGCGATTGCCTTGGCCATATAGGGCGAGATATCTGTATACGCGCCGCAGTCCAACCAATACATCAGTTCGGCTGCCTGAATAAAGCCGTCCTTGTCAGCCCCAATCTTAATCTCGGCTTCCAGTCCAATGCGGCAGGGAGCAGAAGCCATGTCTTGCTCCCTTGGAATGGTCAGCCGTACGGCTTTACCGCCCACACTTCGGGATGCAATCAACGCAAGGATTTCGAGCATCACCGGCGATTTCCCCCCGAAACCGCCTCCGACAAAAGGAACCCGGACCTGAATCTGACCCATAGGGATTAAAAAGGCTTCTGAAAGCTGCTTGCGGACCGCATAAGGTGATTGAGAAGATGTAGTAATTGAAACCGTACCATCCGACAGAACCTCCGCCCGCGCGGTCCGCACCTCAATTGCAAGATGACCTGAGGGAGGAAGTGAAAACCGCCGCTGCACCACAATATCGCAGCGGCGCAGTACCTGCGCCGCATTGCCTTTGCGGATACGGTACCGGCTCGCAATATTGGTTCCCGCCTCGGGATAAATATCGGTCATGACCTTCTTGTACCCGTTTGTTTGGCAATGAATCAAAGGAGCTCCCTTAACGAGTGACTGGAATGGAGTCAGGCTTACGGTCAGCGGCTCGTAAGTCACATCAATCATTCGTACCGCCTGCTCGGCGGTGGGTTCATCTTGTGCGACTACCATGGCAATCGCTTCCCCCGCATAGCGGACAACGTCGCGCGCGAGAGCGGGGCGATCCAGCGTCAGCGGGCCAAAGAGCAACGGACAATCCGCCCCCGTTAAGACAGCCTTCACCCCGCGGAGTGATAAGGCTTTGGAGGTGTCAATGCGCAGGATACGAGCATGGGCGCAAACGCTTGTCAGCAAACGCGCGCAAAGCATACCGATTTTAGGGATATCATCGGTGTACAAGGCTTGTCCCGTAACCTTGTCCCAAGCCTCCTTGCGCTGTATGTTTTTTCCGATTGCAGTATACATGGCGATGCCACACACCTTTTTAATCTATTCGACTTAAGTATTATCTTTTCAGCTGGCAATATTCAATATCAACTGGTATATGGAGTCTATCGGTATAATTGATGCCTGCTGAACAAATCGAATTTTTAGGTTTGTTTGTGCCATTTCTATCAACTCGGTAGACAATAATTAGGTGTGAAACATATATACTAGCAAAGAGAAAGCATGAAGTACAAAGGGCTGCTGTAAGGCAGATGGCGACCACGTAACAGCGTTAGAAAACGCTGCCCGAAGCTTGCAACCAGCACGCGTAATTATGCGTATATTGCGCGAACGGCAAAACAAGTAAGCGCCGTCCGGCGGTTCGGACGGCGCTTACTTGTTGTTATCCTATGACAACGTCAGTTGCAGGACTACATTGACAGCGAGTAAAAAGATTAAGAGCGTTATCGTTACAACCGGCTTCCATTTCAGCGGTACAGGCGAACCCGAAAGGCAATTTTCGATAAATCGTAACGGTTTAAAGACCTGCCGTTTTAATAAAAACCCTGCGAAAACAATAAGACTGGTCATCAGATTTTGCGTTACCAAAAAAGGTATAATTTTTTCGACACTGCTTATTACAGAAATTTCACGCATCCACTCAGGAACAAGAAGCAGCAGATACAGGCAAAACATAATACGCCAGCCGGTATTAACGGATAGCACAACCAGCGCCTTCCAATACACTTTGTTTTGCTGTTTGCTCAAATACTTATTAACAATATAAATTCCCAAGGCCAACGTCATGGCTTCAAACACAATAGAAATAGCGGGATTGATAACCCTATCTATCCTTCCCGGAAGCAGAAGGTTAAGCAGTTTCATGGAGCCGGACAAAATGCCAACAAACAACACAGACCATGTTGAATGGGTTGCGCGGTATACATTGATCATAAAAAAGCAGGAGGCCGGATACCAAACAAGCCAACTGAAGCCAAAGGATATTGCGTGCAGCAGATATCCGAGGGTTATTTCAAAGATACCCCACAATGCGCCCCAAACTATGATTGCGGCAATAGTTGCATAATACTTGTTTCGCCTCAATATGTCCATGATTTTACCTCCCTCAAAAAATTATCCCTCGGTACCATAATTATTCAAGGCGGCCTAGAAAAAGCACTTCACACTTGCGGGTATGCCAAGGGAGCAGATGAGGAGGAAGCAAAGGCACTAAGTGAGGCATTGGGTGACATGACGGTACAGTCTGGCAGTGTGTCCCGCAGCACACGGGACGGTTTATGGACGGACTCCTCATCGAAAAGTGTACAGATGATCAAACGCCGGTTAATTACGCCGGACGAAATCATGCAGATCCCTCAGGGGAAATTCATCCTGCGTAAAGCCGGTTCTGTCAGTTCTCGATCACACTTAGAACTATATTGGAATTATCTAAAGCAGTATCCGGAGGCGAATAACGATGTGCGTTATGAGCTGCGGTCGATTCAGTGTCTGACCTCGGAGAGCATACGAAGGAAGGCACGCCTTAAAAAGAATGCATTAACGCGAGGGATGTTTGATTAATTACGACATTTTAACACTATTTACATATATTTATCATACTATAAAATATTTATTGCATTTACATATTGTTGATTTAGTGTATAATAATGTTATGAGAACAGATTTTTAACATTATGGTTTCTATGGGTCACAAACGCTCTAAACTGTTTAGCCGATATCAGAAAAATATTAGCTAAACATAGAGTGTGTCCTGTATTCTCTTATTACTGTATAAAAATTGATCCCAAATTAAAGTGGAAAGATTTTGTTCTTTATGAAAAAGTTGCTGTCTCTATTATTATTGGTCGCAATGGTGTATTCTCTGGGAACGGTTGTGTTTGCAAGTTCTAATGTAGGTTATGGACAAGGGGTTAGTGATGTACCGCCAGACATTCCTGTTGTAATATTTGGTGCAAGCCCTCCTAGTTCATCTAATGGATATGTCGATTTGGGAACATATGATGGGGAAATTGCATATCTATGCAAGGGCAGCTTGTATAGTAATAAATGGGTAAGATCGAGCACTACCACAATTAAAATAGACTCAGAGTTTAGATCATATGGCTCCCAAGTTGGTTGTGAGAACAGGACAAATCCGTTAACAATACCACAAACCATGGAAGTAAATTTAATAGCCAGCGACGGAACAAAAATAGCAAAAATTGTCTCAGCCAGCAGTAATGCTCTACGACATTTACCGTTAAAGCCAATACGCAATATTATGTACATTTTCGAACCAGCACTGGCAATTGGGTTGGTGGAGATTTCACCGTCTACAAGTGAATTACTACGGCTGAAAGTCGTAGGTTCGGATCTGTGGTTCTAGTCTGTATGTAGAAATTCCCCTGTAGGTTGTGCCGCCCCTCTATCTGAAAAGAAGGGCTATTGCCCAATTATGCGAGTCGCATATTATGGTAAATACAAATACCGACGAAAAATATCACCGATACGCGCCGGTATTTGTATTGTTTATGATGGGAAGGATTGCTATGAAGCGTTTTTTGAAGTTTTCATTATATGCTTATCTCTTTCTTTTTTTGTATGTGTCATTACTGCTTGGAATTACCATTGAACCAAAAATAGATTTCAATAATGTATATATTAACATAATACCGTTTGACTTCATATGGACAATAATTAGTGTTAGTAACGGTGTTCTTCAAAGCGGTTATAATATCAACGATTATATTCCAACTATAATTTGGGATAACATACATGGTTTTATTTATAACGTATTACTGTTTATTCCCTTTGGTATCCTCGTTCCTCTTGTCTATGAGAAGTATCATACGCTAAAAAAAATAATTGTAACAGGTATGATCGTGTCATTTGCTAAAGAGGTATTAAAAATAATTATATCTTTTTTAGGTCTTGCATATGGGAGAAGTTTCAGGATTGATAATATAATTGCATCCTTTCTTGGTACATTGTTAGGTTATTTGTTCTTATCAATATTTAATTTTTATACAACCAAAAAAATCCGAGATTACGATAAGGTACAATAAGTTGCGCAAATTCAAAAAAGCCTAAAAAAGAGACATGGTTTGCAGATCTCTGATAGAATGAAGTTACGACACACCATTCTGAAAGGAGACAGCAAACCATGTCCGAGAAAATTGTACAGCTTAATGATGAAGCAATCAAGGGGAAAATCAAAGAGCTGGTACGCGGCAACGTGGAAGAAACGCTCAATGGCCTGCTGGAGGCCGAAGCAGAGAAGCTGACGCAGGCTGCCAAGTACGAGCGCAGCGAGGAGCGTCAAAGTTACCGCAGCGGTCATTACAGCACTCGCTACTTTTGATGACGTTTTTTATTCTGGTTATTCACTAGAAGAATTAGACCTTGAAATAAAGTTTCCTGATAATATCTGGACCTGTGTCTACTATATTGACACAGGTCCATTATATAAATAACTCACAACAATCTAGCAGTATTTATCTAAATAATAAAGAGAATAAAGTTTTTGACAGTCAGCCAGAAACACAATATAAAAATGGTCTTAAAACATATCAATACTCTTGGCTGTATGATTATTTTATAAAGAATATTAGTAGCCTAATTAGAAAAAAAAGAATAATGTAGGCGGTTTGTTATGCTCGGGTGCAAAACATGTTTTGTATCGGGAGCAGGGCGTGTATACCATACTTTGTTCCCTGATACAATGTATTTTCTTGTCAACACCATGAGAAAAATTGAGTTCAGGCCTAATTATAGCAACTATGCGAATATAAAACTGAAAGTTTCTGTTATTCATCCATCATACATGGGCTCAAATATCTCACCGTCTATGCTGAGTATTTCGTCAATGGAGATTACTGCACCGTTGGTTAAAAGCAAAATCTTCCCATACTCGTCAATCTTTTTAACCGCACCAATAACAGTGATATAGGCGCCACCACTCTTTTTTCTGTCTGGTTGAAAGTAGGTGATTGCGATTTCAGGATGCTCTTTCATCCGATCCGCTATGACTTGCAGCTTATCGCTTAAAGCATCCTTCATATATTCGTCCAAATCCATTCTTTCGTCAGTCAGCCTTGCAGTTTCTTTGATGGCTGCATCGTAGCCCGTCAATGCTGCGAAGGGGGAAAACTGCGCCGCCCGGTCAATTACCGACATATGAGGACGTGTTGCGGAGACATGGCGGGGACGGTGGATGATGTCGTCATAGGAATTTGTCATGCCTTATGACCTCCAATTTGCTTGTTCCGGTCTATGGTGGTAGCACCTTCCTCCAAATTCATACCCATTAAGATGGCATTTTTGCCGTATTTCTTTTTTATCTCCAGCACTGCCTTCTGCATTCGTTTTTCTCGTATAAGTGCGGCTTCTTCGGCCTCTTTTTTCGCTTGAGCAACCGTGTAATCTGTAAAAAGGTCAAGCTGTTCAAATCTGTCTGCCTTTTGAGCGGCCTGTTCATCCGCAACATGATTCGCTGTAATGTTGATTCTACGCACCAGAAGATTTTTATCAACGATACGCTCGAATAGTTCCATTGCTGCATTCAGAATCAATCTTGTGGAAGAGGTCTGCCTGCCAAGGTTTGCTGAGCCATGAGCAGATTTTGGAACAGACCGTCCGTAGTGGTCGGTGGTGACCGCCCCATGGTATAAACTCTTTATCTTAGGGTCTGTCAGATTTTTAATATCATATCCGACCGTTAGAACAATCTGGTCAGTTACAAGCCTTTTATCCACCAGATCAAGTACTAGCAGAGCAGTCATTTCTCGCAGAATCAGCTTCGCTTTGTCAAAGGTATAGGCATGCTGTAGAACCTGCCCTGATCCAATACTGTTGGTGCTTGGCTTATATGCTTTAATATCAGCAATGGTGCAGGGTTCCCATCCCCATGCGTGGTCAATCAACAACTCCGCATTGATTCCAAATAGTTTATACAGCAAATCCTCATTGTAATGATCTGAGGGTTTTCCGAGAGAACATCTTGCAATATCCCCCATTGTGAAAAGACCTTGTTCCTCCAGCCTTTTGGCATATCCTTTGCCAACACGCCAAAAATCCGTCAAAGGCCGGTGCGACCAAAGCAGACGGCGATAGCTCATTTCATCAAGCTCCGCAATCTGGACGCCGTTTTCGTCTATCGAAATGTGCTTTGCCCGAATGTCCATAGCGATTTTTGCAAGATACAGATTCGTTCCGATTCCCGCCGATGCGGTAACACCGGTCGTTTCAAGTATATCAAGAATCATTTTCGTTGCAAGCTCGCGGGCGGTAAGATTGTAAGTGCAAAGATAATCGGTGGCGTCGATGAACACCTCGTCAATGGAGTAGACATGGATATCTTCGGGCGCGATGTACTTCAAGTAAACATTATAAATCCGTGTGCTGTACGCTATATAATGTGCCATTCTCGGCGGGGCAACAATATAGTCAAGCTCGAGATCCGCTGATGATCTCAGGTCAGGATCGTTGAAGGACGAGCCGGAAAAGGCTCGCCCCGGCGCTTTACGCAACCGAGCCGCGTTTACTTCCTTGACTTTCTGTACGACTTCAAACAATCTCGCCCTGCCGGAAATACCGTATGCTTTGAGGGAGGGAGAAACAGCGAGGCAAATGGTTTTTTCGGTGCGGCTTGCATCAGCGACCACAAGGTTGGTAGTCAGCGGATCAAGCTGCCTCTCCATGCACTCTACCGAAGCATAGAACGATTTCAGGTCGATTGCGATATAAGTTTTGTTCTTCTCGTTCATTCTTCGGCGTCCTCCTTGATGAAGTATTCATCTATAAAACAGGAATTTCTCTACGAAACTCTATAAAACTTCAAGCCTATTATACCATAAACAGGCTGCAAAACGGCTAATGTCGTTTTGCAGAGGACGCAGTCCTTGCAAATGCTGATGAAATCAGCATTTGCAGTTCATGGTGTAACATGGCCGCATTCGTATTTTGCATAGCAAAATACTCATACTCGGCTTTGCCGAGCACATTCAAAGCTATGCTTTGAATGTAATTGTGAACATATTATACCATAATTTTAGAAATAAAAGATTCTCAATTTTCCCCATATATACAGCTATTACGGGAAGCGGGCTTTCTGAAATGGGCTTATAAATCTTCTATGCGGATATCCGCGTATGTCGTTGCAACATTTGCCGATTTACATAGTGCATTCTTTCATAGAAGAGAGGGCTTGCCTGTTGGGGTTGCTGTGTACAGGTCGGAGGCTCACGGGTACGTTTAGGCATATCCGTCCGTACTACAAGTGGAGATGCATATTCCGGCAGCGGTTTGATGTGTCAGAACAGAGACGAAGGCTGGTTCATCTGGATGCTGCTTGAAATCTGTGCGATGCCTGCGGTGCACATAGATAGGAAGGGAATCAGCGATGGATCTGTCAAGCACGAAAAAAGCCTGCCCCTCAGAAATTTATGGGCAGGCTTTTACGCATTCATTGCTGCAACCAGACTATCTTAGCACTTCTATATAGCGCCGTAGATCCTATGGCTTTGCCTCCTTAACTTTCGCTGAGTTTGTCGCGCTTTATTGATTCTGATTGCTTCTCAGCCGTCAATCCGCTGCTGCATCCTCGGTGACTGGGAACAGAACCGCAAACCTGTGCAGCATAGCAGAAACCTTAGCTTGCGTTGCACCGGCCTTGGCGTAGACCATCGCGCCAGGTTTGCCGCTGATAATCCCAGCCTTCTGTATGGCCGTCACCGCATCTTTGGCGTAGGCGGCGATACTTTCGGCATCGGCAAAAGGCTGCCGCGTACCTCGCCAGCATCACGGCCATATCCTGCCGGGCTATGATTGCGCCGGGCACAAAGCTGTTGCCTCCGACACCCGATACGATGCCCTTTTCCCGCGCTCACTCGGTATATTTTGCGTAATAGGCGCCATCGACTACATCCTTAAAGTGATTCTGTCATGCCGAGCCTGTGGCAGTTTCCTGCGGAGCAGCGGCAAAAGCGGTAAAGGATAAACCGGCCATGAGGGCCGGAGCCGCTATCAAAGCGATTCCTTTTCCAAAAAGTTTGCTTTCATTTAGCACCTCCGTTTTCTCTAAGAGTCAATGGTCCCTCGCTGATGATAATATCGCCAGCCAGCGCAGTGGTAAAATGCAGATATCCATTCGTGTCAACCCAATAGGTGGGCTTTTCGATGCGGCGATAGGTGTTCGTAGCCTTGTCGTAGCTGTAGAAGTACAACTTGGTGATATTCATGCCGGCCAGATTGACCTTGGCGGCAATCTCAAGCCTTGCGCCCAAGCTACCCTGCTGCTCGAAGCTGACGATTGCAACTTTATTGTTGAAGAACTCCTCAAACAACGATTTCGTCGCGGCGGTTTTTGCACTTTCGGTATAGACGCCCAGCTTGATAGGTTCTTTTACATCTGCAAGTTTGGCTGGGTCTACATAAATCCTGCCCTGAACCGCATTTCCGCTCATGGTATCTGCGTGAAGTACAATCTTTTTGCCCGCTGCCGCATTGGCAAGTGCGCTGAGTGCCGCCGGGGTGATGCGGGAGGCATTTTGAGTACGTACAACCGCTGTATCGCCCGCTGCCGTTGTGCCAAGCGCTGCAATGGCTTCACCGGTGATAGTTGCCTGATTGACAGCACCCGTGGAATCCACGTTGGAGCTCGTTATAGTTGCAGAGGGCTCTGTGGAAGTACTGTCGTCCCTGTCTCCGCCGCCACCGCCGTCGCCACCGCCGCCGCTGGAGCGCCAGTTGGCGGTTACGGTTACAGGCTTATTGGGCATAGTGAAGCTGGCGTTTCTATTGGCCGCGTTGGTGATTGTCACATCTGAGGAAGTCCAACCGGTAAAGGTGCAGCTGCTGCGGTTTCCTGCGTAGATGCTGACGGTATCATTCTTGGCATAGCTACCCGTGCCGGTGGCGCCCGTGCCGCCGCCGCTGATAGTAACGGAATAGGTTGGAGCAGAGATTGCCTCGAATATCGCTTTAACGGTGACATTCCCGGCGGGCATGGTGAACTTATTGTCGGACACTGTCACGCCGCCGCTGATGACCTGCCACTCCTTGAACACATACCCGCCATTCGGGCGGGCGGTCAGGATGATTTCGGTGCCTGCTTCGGCGGAGGATGGGTTTGCATTTGCTGTGCCGTGGCCGTCATTTTGTACGGTAATGGTATAAGTAGGCACAGAAACGCCTACTCTCCCGATTTGGACGGTGTTTAAGCCATCGGTGTATAGGAGGGATCCCCCGCCTGTTTCGGTTCCTTGGTTGGCAGTCATTGCGGTAATTCCTACAACGATGAATGGGGTTCCTGCCGTGAGGCTGCCGGCAATTTCTACCTTGCCATTTGCATCGCTCCGCGCCCCCTTGCCGGATGACACCACGTTGCCGCCGACCTTTATCGTGCTGCCGGACGCGTGAACGCCAAGACAGTCGGTTCCCCGAACGGTCACATCTCCAGTCACTGTAACGGCAGTTTGCCCGTATGCTCGAATGCCTGTAAAATTGTATAGATTCTCCGGAGAATCGGCAATTACGGTGATATTGCCGTTTACGGTAACCTGGGTGCCGGGGTTTGAAGCTGTTTCCACACCGATTCTGCCCGCCTCTATGTTGCCGTGGACAATGACCTTGCCATCCTTTGCGTTTATGCTCACACCATTGCCATTGCCTACTGTGATGCTGCCGAGTACGGTGACGGTGCTGTTGCTGTCCAAATAATCGCCGCTACCGACCATATTCACACCGTTGCCGTCACCAGCCACCACATTGTGGACAGTGACTTCCGCGTTCACGCCGACTGCGGATACCGCGGTGGACCGCCCCTTCACATGGAACTGTCCCGTTCCCTTGCCGGTGAGCTTTACCTTGCCGCCATCTATTACCATGAGCGCGGGAGAGGAGGAACCATCGGCACTTGTGTCAAGTAGAAGGTTATAATCCCCTAAATCGAGGCTGACTGTCTTTGTTTCCACACGGATGTGTTCTGTATGGGTAATATCCTCAAGCAGCTTGACGGTGCCGCCGCTTGGAACCGCCGCCAACGCCGCGTCCAACGTGGTATATGGAGTTTTGCCGACGGTACAGACGGCATCACTGCTCTTGGCCCAGACGGTTCCCGCTGTCGCATGCTGATAGGTGCGATAGCCGGGTAAGGTAGTTTCTGGCAAATAATCGTTGATTGTAGTGGGTTCGGCATCTTTGAACTTGATATACGTCGGGGCTGTGATGGTGCCGTCCACGGTAACCTCGCCGCCGTCCATAGAAATCCCGCAGCCATTCGCCTCAATGCTGTCTACGCGGACGATACAGCCCGTATCCTTGGGATACAGCTTTGAGTTTGATAAATTAATACCAACGTTCACGGTGGCTTTGACAGGCCCCTTCACGGTTACGTTGCTGTTATAGGCAATAGATATCCCATCACCGCCCGTTACCGAGCCGTTTTGGATGTCCACATTCGCAAGGGTTCCGCCAATCCCGGCTACAGAACTGCCATTGATGTCGGCCGCCACTGAAGCATCGGAGGAAAACTTCGATCTGTCAACCGACAGTCCCACATGCTTGGCGCTTATCGTCAGCCTCCCGCCGCCAGTGACATACAGCTGCGTGGCGTTCCGCTCGTTTGTGCTGGGCGGTTCCAGCCGAAGCCCCGGACCATAGCCGGCATTGTAGATGCTGAGGTTATTGCCGTTCAAATCCAGAGTAATATTCTTGCCTTTGATTATGAGGGCTGGAGAATTGCCACCGCTGTTGTTTTCGGCGCGCATAATATCTGTGGTCAATCGAATGGTATCGCCGCTTTGCGCCAAATTAAGCTGATTGATTAGTTCATTTGGCGTTGATACATCTCTCGTTGTGGAAGTGGAAGATGCAGCAAGAACTGCCGCCGTGGCCGTACTTGTCCGTGTTCCCGTTTCCACGCCGGAGGTGATTTCAAGAGTGATTGCCTTGCCCAGATCATCCGCTGTCACGATGTAGCTTGCCGCATCCGCCCCCACCTGGGAGCCGCCTGCCTTCCATACATAGTGCAGCGTACCGGTGTTGTTGCCGCCAACAAGGGAGCCGGTCAGCGTATCTCCGACCTGGGGACTCATATTGCTAATCGTCACATTGCCGTAAAGGGGGGCGATATAGGAATAGCTTGGACTTGCCGGCTTTAGACTGGAAGTGTAGCCTTCCGCTTTAGCCTGCACGGTGAAATGATAGTTACCCGTTTTGCCGACAATATTAGATTGAAAACTCACTTCCGTGCCCGTGAGCCCGGGGTATTGCAGCAGCATGGTGGAAGAACCCTCTTTGTAAAGGGTCACATCATACGACACCGCGTTCGGTACCGTGTCCCATTTCGCTTTGATGCCACCCGCGGTATCCCACTGGAGCCCAGTCGGCGGAGCGAGCGTGGAGGTGCCAGGCTCACCTGAGCCGGCAGGGGTTTTTACAGCCAGGTGCTTGACGTCGCTAAATGCGTCATCCTTCCAGAAAACAGCATAGAATTCATAGTCGGTATCGTCCTGCACGCCTGTTAGTGTAATAGTTGTTTCGGCATCACCAAGGCTTTGCTGAGCCCAGGTGATGACCGTTACACCCGGTATCTTGCCGCCGGCAGATTTGATCTGCTCGGCGGCAGGTGCCGTATCATTGTCAGCCAAGAGGACATACCCAAGACCCATTGACGTCTCGCCTTCCGGCAAGATTCCCTTGACCAACACCTCAATTTTCTTGCTGCCTTCGGTTTGATTCGTGCCGAGTTTCGGGTAATCCTCGGCAAATGCAGGCAGCGTGATGTCTTCCGCAAAAGAGCTAAATCCAAAGGATGACATGTCCGTTGGTGAATCTAATACCTCCGACGGTATACCGCTGTCCAATACCTGGTTTGCTTCTGCTCCCTCACTCGCACCAAGCAGTAGTTCACCTTGAATGCCGGTCACTGTAACCTGTTCGTCCTCCAGCGCATACACCTGTGTGATCCCTATCGGGGCAGTCAATAGCAGAGCTGCCGTCAGCAACATGGAAAGTGTAGAGCTACAATAGATATTGGACATTTTAAAAAAAGAAGTGAAAGATGAGGCCAAATCGGTTAAAGTTGAGTTACAACACCTAACAACACCGACAAGGAGGCCACATCTTTCATGAAGAGTGTA
>JAEZTV010000027.1 GCA_023421245.1 Bacillota bacterium
GACATTAGTCGTTTTGCAGTCTGTTTATGGTATAATATCCGTAAGGCGGATATTATACGTTTATTTTATGCCCCGCCTACGGCGACGGGCAATTATACCACTCACACGTTGTGTTTATGGTATAATAAGCTTACAAGGGCTGCAAAACAGCCCTCGCCCACCGCGATACATATAACGAATCTTCGATCAGCATCGCCACCCTTCAGCCGGCATTTGAAGACCTTCGATTCGTTATGCCTGGCGGCTCATCTCTTGTGCGGTAACTGCCTTTTGGTGGGCATTGACCACTTACACATTGTGTTCGTGGTATTATATTTACAAAGCGGCTTTTTCGAGGACTTTAAAATGCTTTTAACAGCGATAAACTTAGAGATTTCCGTAGAACGTTATGACGGTTGGAAAGGGGTTTGGTGTATGCTTGAGTATGCTCCGCTTTGGTGGCTTATTGCCATTATCTTGTTCTGTGTGGGAGAGGCAGCTACGGTACAGCTTTTCTTCATATGGTTTGGCGCAGGCGCTCTGCTTGCGCTGATAGCCGCAATGCTGGGGGCTTCCGTTTGGCTGCAGCTTGTTATCTTCTTTGTGAGCAGCGCAATCCTGCTGATTGTAACACGCCCGCTTGCGAAGAAGGTGCTTAATCTGCGCAAGACCGCAACCAATGCCGATATGGTGGTTGGAAGCACAGGGCTTGTGCAGGAGTCTGTCAGCAACCTTAGGCAAACCGGACGCGTATATGTAAACGGCCTTTCCTGGGCTGCGCGCAGTGTGGATGACAGCGAGCTCGACGAAGGGCAGAAGGTTGTTGTTGTGCGCATTGAGGGTGTAAAGGTATTTGTTCAGCCGGCGGAAGATTAGCCGTTAAAATTAAAAAGATACACCTGCTTATTTATATTAAATGCCGTAAACCGGCGGAAACGGAGTGCGTATTATGGAAGGTTTTATTATTGCCGCATTGTTGATTTTAGTGTTTATTATTGCGGTGGCAAACATCAAGATTGTACCGCAGGCTACCGCATATGTTGTGGAGCGCTTGGGCACATACAAATGTACATGGGAGACCGGACTGCACTTTAAGGTGCCGTTTATTGACCGCGTGGCAAAGCGCGTTACGCTTAAGGAACAGGTGGCGGATTTCAAACCCCAGCCGGTGATTACGAAAGACAACGTTACCATGCAGATTGATACCGTCGTTTTCTTTTACATCACAGACCCCAAGCTGTATGCATACGGCGTGGACAGACCGCTTGCGGCCATTGAGCTGTTATCGGCAACTACGCTGCGTAACATTATCGGTGATATGGAGCTTGACGCTACACTCTCCTCCCGCGATGCAATCAACACTAAAATTACCACAATCCTTGACATTGCCACTGATAAGTGGGGCATTAAGGTAACCCGTGTAGAGCTTAAGAACATCCTTCCCCCGCGCGAGATTCAGGACGCGATGGAGAAGCAGATGAAGGCAGAGCGTGAGCGCCGTGAATCTATTCTGCGCGCCGAAGGCGAAAAGCGCAGCCAGATTCTTGTAGCCGAGGGTGAGCGTGAGTCGGCGATTCTGCGGGCTCAGGCCGAGAAGGAATCCGCTATCCTGCGTGCCGACGCCGTGCGCGAGCAGAAGATTCGCGAGGCCGAGGGTGAAGCAAAGTCGATTATGACGGTACAGACAGCGCTTGCCGACAGCATTAAGCTGCTTAACGAGGCAGCCCCCACCGACCGCATCCTCACACTCAAAAGCTTTGAAGCGTTTATTCAGGCGTGTGACGGTAAGGCAACAAAGATTATTATTCCGTCTGAGCTGCAGTCGCTGGCTGGCCTTGCAGCCTCGGTAAAAGAACTGATGAGTGATAGTGCGAATAGCTAACTGCACAATCGGCGGGTAAACATCCCCCTTGTTTTGGTGCAACGAAACGATTTTGCGGTTGTCGCTTGAATTCGGCTCCCGAATATATTAAAATTAAATTCTAAGATTACTTTTTCGGGTACAAAACGGCGATGACCGCATTACATATGTTTCGGAGGCTTGCGCAAAATGAACCATATGGGCGTGTTTGCTTACAATCAAATCCGGTCTGCGGGATACAGTGCGCGGTGCGGCTGTAGGTACATCGGCGCACCTATAAACTCACGCAGCAACGGTGATGCTGCGTGCAAATCAGTAAAACCATAGGCTATGGCGTAATGCGCCATAGCCTATTTTAGTTTATTAAGTTAAAAACTGAGAGGACGGTCGTACACGATGGGAAGCAAAGCGAAGAAGGTTGCCGTAATCATGGGCAGCGACAGCGATCTTGCTACAATGCGGGGCGCACTCGATACCCTGCGGTATTTTGGTGTGGAATACACGGTAAAGGTTATGAGCGCGCACCGCACGCCTGAACGGGCATGCGGATTCGCACGGAATGCACGTACGGACGGCTATGGTGTTATCATTGCCGCTGCGGGAAAAGCGGCGCACCTTGCGGGGGTATTGGCGGCACACACAACACTGCCGGTCATCGGTGTTCCCATCAAGGCGTCGCTCGACGGTTTGGACGCCCTGCTTTCCACCGTGCAGATGCCAAAGGGCGTACCGGTGGCAACCGTTGCCATCGATGGTGCGGCAAATGCGGCGATCCTTGCGGTGCAGATGCTTGGTATCTGCGACCCTGATCTTGCGGATAAACTGGCGCACGAAAAGGCAGAGATGGAAAAGGGCGTGCTTGCGGCGGAGGCTGCGGTAGCAGAAAAGCTTGGGATGAAAGAATAGGGCTTGTAAAAGAAAGGAACGGATGAGAACATGCAGAAGTTACATCAGCTTTATGAGGGAAAAGCAAAAAAGGTTTATGCGACCGACGATGCGCAGCTTTGTATTGTGGATTACAAGGATGACGCAACGGCGTTCAACGGCCTGAAGAAGGGTACTATTGCAGGCAAAGGAGTTATCAACAACCGTGTAACCAATCATCTGATGAAGATGCTTGAGGGCAAGGGGATTCCAACCCATCTTGTCAGTGAGCTTTCCGAGCGCGAAACACTGGTGAAGAAGGTTTCGATTGTACCCATCGAGGTCATTGTGCGCAACATCGCGGCGGGCTCTCTTTCAAAGCGCTTAGGCATCCCCGAGGGAACAAAGCTTGCCACAACTGTGTTGGAATACTGCTATAAGGACGATGAGCTGGGCGACCCGATGATTAATGATTACCACATCTTTGCAATGAACCTTGCCACCAAGCAGGAGCTTGCCATCATCTCGGACTACTCGTTTCAGGTGAATGAATTCCTCACAGAACACCTCAAAGACCTTGGCATCGAGCTTATCGACTTCAAGCTTGAATTCGGCCGGCTGGCGGACGGAACCATTGTGCTGGCAGACGAGATAAGCCCCGACACCTGCCGCTTTTGGGACAGCAAGACAGGCGAAAAGCTGGACAAGGACCGCTTCCGCCGGGATCTTGGCGGGGTAGAGGACGCGTATCACGAGATTATGAAGCGTCTGCTCGGGGAATAGAACGGGTAACACACTGCCCACAGTCCGGCAGATAAGGTGGAGCAGTGCGCAATCATTGTGCCGGAGAAATGGCGGTTAGATGGTATGTTTGATAGCATAAAAGAAGAATGCGGCGTATTCGGCATCTTTACCGAAAAGCGTGGATCGGTTGCGGCAAGCGCATACTTCGCCCTGTATGCGTTGCAACACCGCGGGCAGGAAAGCTGCGGCATTGTGGTCAATGATGACGGTGTCATTAAGATGCACCGCGATATCGGGCTTGTGCCGGAGGTATTTACGGCGGACGCGCTTGAAAAGCTGGGCGAGGGTAACATGGCGGTGGGTCATGTGCGTTATTCCACAACCGGCATGCAAAACCGTATCAATACGCAGCCGCTTGTGATTTCACACGTTAAGGGCAAGATGGCGATTGCCCACAACGGCAATCTGGTGAACGCGGGAGAATTGCGCGAGCAGTTGGAGCTTGACGGCGCAATCTTTCACAGCACCAACGACACCGAGGTGATTGCCTACCTGATTACACAGGCACGCATCCAAAGCCCCAGCATCGAAACGGCGCTTGAGAAGGCGATGGATAAAATAAAGGGTGCCTATTCGTTGATTGTGATGTCTCCCCAAAAGCTGATTGCGGCGCGTGACCCCAACGGCTTCCGCCCGCTTTGCATGGGTAAGCGCGGCTCGGATGTTGTATTTGCGTCGGAAAGCTGTGCGTTTGACAGTCTGGGTGCCGAGTTTATTCGCGATCTTGACCCGGGCGAAATTGTGGTGGTGGATAAGAAAAACGGCGTGCGCAGCATCCGCACGCATTGTGACAGTGCAACAAAGAGCAGTCTGTGTGTGTTTGAGTTTATCTATTTTGCGCGCCCCGACTCGGTCATCGAGGGGGCATCGGTGCACGGCGCGCGCCTGCGTGCGGGGGCATACCTTGCGCTGGAGCACCCCGTGCAGGCGGATGTTGTGGTGGGTGTGCCCGATTCAGGGCTGGACGCCGCGATTGGGTATTCCCGTCAATCGGGCATTCCCTACGGCATAGGGCTGATTAAAAACCGTTATGTGGGCAGAACGTTCATACAGCCTACGCAGGAACAGCGCGAGGACGCGGTGCGCATTAAGCTTAACGCGCTTAAAGAGACGGTGAGCGGCAAACGCGTGGTGCTGGTGGATGATTCGATTGTGCGCGGAACAACGAGCGCGCGGATTGTGCATCTGATGCGTGAAGCGGGTGCCACCGAGATTCATATGCGCGTCTCCTCGCCGCCGTTTATCAGCCCGTGCTATTTTGGTACTGACATCGACAGCAAGGAGAACCTGATTGCAAGCAAAATGAGTATCCCTGAGATTGCAAAGGACATCGAGGTCGACTCGCTGGGCTTTATCAGTGTGGATAACGCGCAAAAGATAGCCGAGGGCGCGCGCTGTGGGTTTTGCACCGGCTGTTTTACCGGCAACTACCCCATCGACCCGCCAAAGGTCATGCGCAAGGATAAGTTTGAACACCCTGTTAATGCGCGTGGAACAGCGGAGCAGAAGAAATAGAGGCGGCACAGCAGACCGATGCTGCAAATTGGCAGAAAGGTAAGGGCGATGGCAATGAAAAGCTATAGTGAAAGCTACAAGGAGGCAGGGGTAGACGTTACCGCGGGCTACCGTGCCGTTGAACTGATGAAGAATGCGGTATCCTCTACCTTTACAAAAGGGGTACTGAGCGGGTTGGGCGGCTTTGGCGGCCTGTTTGAGCTTGATCTTACCGGTATAGAGCGGCCGGTGCTCGTTTCGGGTACCGATGGCGTGGGTACAAAGCTCAAACTTGCGTTTTTGATGGATCAGCATGATACCATCGGCATTGATTGCGTGGCGATGTGCGTTAACGATATCGTGTGCGCGGGTGCAAAGCCGCTGGTGTTTCTTGACTATATCGCTGTGGGTAAAAATGTGCCCGAGCGGGTTGCTACCGTGGTTTCGGGCGTTGCCGAGGGATGCCGGCAGGCGGGCTGTGCCCTGATAGGCGGCGAAACCGCCGAGATGCCCGGCTTTTATGCGCCGGACGAATACGACCTTGCGGGGTTTTCGGTTGGCGTAGTGGACAAGTCCCGCATTATCGACAACCAAAGCGTCCGCGCCGGTGACGTCATCCTATCACTTGCATCGTCGGGGGTGCATTCCAACGGCTTCTCGCTGGTGCGAAAGGTGTTCGATGTAGAAAACGCCGACCTTGCCAGGCATTATCCCGCGCTTGGCGCAACGCTGGGTGAAGTGCTGCTGACCCCTACGCGTATCTATGTAAAGGCAGTGTTGGCACTGGCTCAGCGCGTGCAGATTAAAAGTATAAGTCATATTACCGGCGGCGGATTTTATGAAAATATCCCGCGCGCACTGCCCGAGGGCTTAACCGCCCGCATTGATCGGCAGAGCCTTGCTGTTCCGCCTATCTTTACACTGATTGCGCAGACGGGCGGCATAGCAGAGCGCGAGATGTTCAATACCTTCAATATGGGCAGCGGCATGTGCATCATTGTAGATAAAGTACAGGCCGATACTGCGGTGCGTGTGCTGAGCGAGGCGGGCGAAGCGCCGCGCATCATCGGTGAGGTTATCGCGGGTGGCGAGGGTGTGCTCATCCAATAGAAAAACGGCGGTGAAACGGATATGGTCAACATAGCGGTACTGGTATCGGGCGGCGGCACCAACCTTCAGGCGCTGATTGACCGGCAGGGTGAAAACCCTTACGGTAAGCTTGCGCTTGTGGTGTCGAGCAAGGCGGATGTCTTTGCGCTTAAGCGTGCCGAAAATAGTGGGATTCCCACGGCGGTTGTTGCGCGCAAGGCGTACGCAACGCCGCAGGAGTTTGACGCGGCGCTGCTTGCGGTGCTGCGCCGGCACAATATCTCGGTGGTGGTGCTCGCGGGCTTTTTGTGCATTCTGGGCAACGAAATTATTGATTGCTACCGCGACCGTATCCTCAACGTGCACCCGTCGCTTATCCCCGCTTTTTGCGGCGACGGCTTTTATGGCCTGCGTGTGCATAAGGCGGTGCTGGGCTGCGGTGTAAAGGTGACGGGTGCTACCGTGCATCTCGTCAGCGAAATTACCGACGGCGGCAGAATCCTTTTGCAAAAGGCGGTGGCGGTGTTGGAGGACGATACCCCCGAAGCACTGCAAAAGCGTGTGATGGAGCAGGCGGAGTGGGAACTGCTGCCAAGGGCGGTTACGATGCTCTGCCGGCAGGTACGCGAGCAGGCCGGACAACGCGGTTTGACCGCACAGCCGGACGATACGCTGCGGTTTGCGGGGCGTGAGGATGCAACAATGCTCACTGACTTGCGCATTGCGTACCTGCGGGAGGATCTCGGCGGGCTTACGCCGGAATGGGAAACGGTGCTTGCAGGGCAATTACAGGAATATTTCGCGGCGCATCTGGGCGATGACTGCCTTGCGGCATTGCTGGAGCTTGACGGACAGGTGGTTTCAGCGGCGGTGTTACTGTTTTGCGAAAAGCCCGCAAATCCATCTTTTCCGACCGGCAAAACTGCGCAGCTGCTAAATGTATATACCCTGCCAAACTACCGGCGCAGGGGTTATTCCACCCGCGTACTAAAGTTGCTGCTCGAAACAGCGCGGCACAAAGGCGTGTCTTATATTGAACTTTCCGCCACGCAAGACGGTAAGCCTCTGTATGAAACGCTTGGATTTACCGAGTACCGGTCTCGTTATACCGGCATGAGGCTTGACTTAATAAACGGCGTGCAGCCGTAAAACCAATGCAAAGGAGAACACCATGCAAATCCTTGATATTGCGCAGAAGCTTAGCGCAAACCCTTACCCGGGCAGGGGCATTATCCTCGGAAAAAGCGATGACGGCAAAAACGCGGTTATCGTCTACTTTATTATGGGGCGCAGCGAGAACAGCCGCAACCGTGTATTTGTCGAGTGTGACGGCGGTATCCGCACACAGGCCTTTGATGAAAGCAAGCTGAGCGACCCTTCCCTCATCATCTATGCGCCGGTGCGCGTGCTGGGGGATGCGACCATCGTTACCAACGGTGACCAGACCGACACCGTTTACGATTACATGGCTAAGGGCGCTGGGTTTGAGGATGCCCTGCGTACCCGTACCTTTGAGCCGGACGCGCCGAACTTTACCCCGCGCATTTCGGGAGTTGCAACGCTTGCGGGAGGGGATTTTTCGTATAAGCTGTCTATTCTCAAAAGCGGCAACGTAAGCGGGGATTGCGTCGAGCGGTTTTTCTTCGATTACCCCCAACCGGTTGCGGGAGAAGGGCGCTTTCTTCATACGTATCGCTGCGACGGCGATCCCATCCCATCGTTTGAAGGGGAGCCGGTGCGCGTGGCGATTTCGGGCACGATTGATGAGCTGACAAAGCTTTTGTGGACAAGCCTTGATAACGACAACAAGGTATCGCTGTTTGTGCGCTATATTCCGCTTGACGGGAGCGCGGTGCAAACACGCATCATCAACAAAAATAACTAAACCGAAAGGCGGGGAACACCGAATGTCAGGTACCCAGATTGAACTCAAATACGGCTGCAACCCAAACCAGAAGCCCGCGCGTATCTTTATTGACGATGTGCGGCCGCTTCCCATCAAGGTGCTGTGCGGCAGACCGGGATACATCAACCTGCTCGATGCCTTTAACGGCTGGCAGCTGGTTTCAGAGCTTAAGGCGGCAACCGGCCTTGCGGCAGCCACCAGCTTTAAGCATGTCAGCCCCGCGGGCGCTGCAGTGGGCGTGCCGCTGGATAATCTGCTGCGCAAGATCTATTTTGTGGATGATACCGCGCTTTCACCGCTTGCCTGTGCCTATGCGCGCGCAAGGGGTGCCGACCGTATGTCGTCGTTTGGCGATTTCATCGCCCTTTCGGATATATGTGATGTTCCCACCGCCCGCCTGATTGCCAAAGAGGTATCGGACGGTGTGATTGCGCCGGGGTACGAGCCCGAGGCGCTTGAGATTTTAAAGGGTAAACGCAAGGGCAGCTACAACGTTATACAGATCGACCCTGCCTACACACCCGACGCACTCGAGCAAAAGCAGGTGTTCGGCATTACGTTTGAGCAGGGCAGAAACGAGCTTGTAATCGACAATGAGATGCTTCAAACTATTGTCACCGACAACAAAGCCCTGCCCGACAGCGCAAAACGTGATCTTATCATTGCGCTTATTACACTCAAATACACGCAGTCAAACTCGGTGTGCTACGCATATGGGGGTCAGGCCATCGGTATCGGGGCGGGGCAGCAGTCGCGTATTCACTGCACCCGTCTTGCGGGTACAAAGGCGGATAACTGGTTTTTGCGTCAGCATCCCAAGGTGCTCGCGCTTGCGTTTAAGCAAGGGCTCGGGCGTGCCGACCGCGACAACACCATCGACGTTTACATCTCGGAGGAATGTGACGATGTACTGGCGGACGGCAGATGGCAGGCCTTGTTTTCGCAACGACCCGAGCGCCTTACCATGGACGAAAAGCGCGCTTGGCTTAAGAACATGACGGATGTCGCGCTTGGCAGCGACGCATTCTTCCCGTTTGGAGATAATATCGAACGCGCGCACAAAAGCGGCGTACGTTACATCGCGCAGCCCGGCGGCTCCATCCGCGACGATAACGTGATTGAGGTGTGCAACCGTTATGGTATGGTAATGGCGTTTACCGGTATGCGCCTGTTCCACCATTAACCGTAGCAGCGGGTTTTTACGGCGGCAAAACCGAAGAAAGGACATGACTTTATATATGAACGTACTCGTGATTGGCGGCGGCGGCAGAGAGCACGCCGTCATCGGGCAGCTGATGAAAAGTGATCGCATCAAGCGGCTATACTGCACCCCGGGTAACGGCGGCATCTGTGCACATGCCGACTGCATCAACCTTAAGGCGACGGATAGCACCATGATCAGCGCGTTTGCGCAGCAGCACGAGATTGATTTTGCGGTGGTTACCCCCGACGACCCGCTGGTGCTGGGCATGACCGATGTACTTGAAGCACAGGGCATCAGATGCTTTGGCCCGAGCAAAAAGGCGGCGAAGATTGAGGGCAGCAAAATCTTTTCGAAAAACCTGATGAAGAAATACGGAATTCCAACCGCGGCGTACGCGGTGTTTGACCGCTCGGAGGATGCGGCCGCGTATGTTAAGGCGCAGGACAGCTACCCTGTTGTCATCAAGGCAGACGGCCTTGCGCTTGGCAAAGGCGTTATCATCGCGCAGGATTTTGCAGAGGCCGAGTCTGCCATACGCGAGATGATTGACGGCGGGCGGTTTGGGCAAAGCGGCAGCCGCGTGGTAATTGAAGAATTCTTACACGGGCCGGAGGTAACGGTGCTTGCGTTTACCGACGGCAAGACCATTAAGCCGATGGTATCCTCCATGGATCATAAACGGGTGTATGACGGCGACAATGGCCCGAACACCGGCGGAATGGGTACGATTGCGCCCAACCCCCATTATACGCGGGAACTGGCCGATGTGTGCATGGATACGATCTTTTTGCCTACCATCCGTGCGCTGCAAAGCGAGGGTGCGCCGTTTAAGGGATGCCTGTATTTCGGGCTGATGCTTACTCAAAAGGGGCCGTATGTCATTGAGTATAACTGCCGTTTTGGCGACCCCGAGGCGCAGGTGGTGCTGCCATTGCTGAAAACCGACCTGCTCACCGTGTTTGAGGCGGTAGCGGACGGGCGGCTTGATGAGCTTGAGATTGAATGGGAGCAGGGCGCCGCGGCCTGTGTTGTGATGGCATCGGGCGGCTACCCGCAGCAGTATGAGACCGGTAAGGAGATTACCGGCATAGAGGAGGCTGCGGCGCTGCGCGGCGTTACGGTATACCACGCGGGCACGCGCTACGATGACGGCCGGTACTATACCGCCGGCGGCCGGGTGCTGGGTGTTACCGCAAAGGCAAAGAACCTGCCGCTCGCGCTTGCAAAGGCATACGAGGCGGTGGGACTAATCCGTTTTGAGGGTGCACACTACCGCACCGACATCGGCAAAAAGTAATGCAACCGCTGCCACTGTATGGCAGCGGTTATTTCACCCCATAATATGATTATTATTCGAGGGTTTTTCGGCAGAATAATCGTATGATGGGGTACTTTTTATGAACGAATTTATTATGACGAGGGCGCAAAAACGCGGGGTTACGCTGTTTTCAGCGATGATACTCGGATTTTCGGTGCTGTTTTTACGTATCTTTATGGTTGCGACGGGTGAAGACCTGCAAGCGGTGGCAAAGAATCAAAGCTCGTACACATTAACACTCGACCAAAGCCGCGGTACCATCTATGACTGTAACCTTACACCACTTGTGAACAATACAGAGGATTATGTGCTGAGCGTGTTGCCCTGCGATGAGGCGGCATCTGCACTGGTGCAGTCGGTACCATATCGGGAACGCGAAAAGCTACTTTCTTTATTTGAGAGCGGCAAGCCGTTTTTATACCGGTACGACTCCCCTTATATCTACGCGCAGGGCATCAGCGTGTTTACCGTAAAACAGCGGTATGCGCAAGAGCAGCTTGCGGCGCATGTCATCGGGCACTTGGATGGTGAGGGTGCGGGCGCATACGGTATTGAGCGCGCGTACGATGCGCTGCTTGCGGCAAACAGCGGCAAGCTTACAGTTACCTACGCGGTGGATGCCCTGCGCCGTCCCCTTACAAACATCTCCCCCGAGGTAACGCGTGAAAATTACGAAAACCGCGAGGGCGTAGTGCTGACAATTGACGCGGAAATTCAGCGGATTGCGGAGGAGGAAGGCAGCGCGCTGATTGAAAAGGGCGCGGTGGTGGTGATGGAGGCTGCCACGGGCAAGCTGCGCGCGGCAGCCTCGTTCCCTGCCTTTGACCCGGCAAACGTTGCCGCAAGCCTCAATGACCCCGACGCACCGCTTGTCAACCGATGCTTTTCCGCTTACAACGTCGGCTCAATCTTTAAGCTCGTAGGCGCCACGGCGGCGCTTGAGGGCGGACTCTCACTCGATTATTCGGAGAGCTGTACCGGCAGCATAGAGGTAAACGGCCTTTCGTTTTACTGCCACAACAGGGCAGGGCATGGCACGCTGGATCTCGACCAGGCGATGCAGCATTCCTGCAACCCCTATTTTGTCAGCCTTGCAATGGCGACGGGATACGATAAGCTGTACGAGATGGCGGTGCGGTTTGGATTTGGCAAGGCAAACACCCTTACAGACGCTACCCGCAGTGCGGCCGGTACGCTTCCATCCATGGCAAGCTTAAAGAACAATGCGGTGCTTGCAAACTTCTCGTTTGGGCAGGGGGAGCTTACCGCAACGCCGATACAGATTGCGCGCATGGTTGCCGTGTTTGCAAACGGCGGCACCCTCGTCACGCCCACACTGACGGAGGGGATTTTAGACGAAACAGGCAGTGTAATAGAAACACCGTACGAGGCGGCACCCTCCTACCGCATGCTGTCGCAGGCAAACGCCGATGCTATCCGCCAGCTGATGGTAAACGTTGTCAATACCGGCAGCGGTAAAAAGGCATGCCCCATTGTGGGCGGTGCCGGCGGCAAGACAGGATCAGCGCAGACCGGCGTGTACGACGAACAGCGCGGGGAGATTGTACACGCGTGGTTTTCGGGCTTTTTTCCCGCGGAGAACCCCAGGTACGTTATCGTGGCGCTCAACGAGGCCAAGGAATCGGGCGGCGACTGGGCGGCCCCGGTGTTCCGCGAGATTGCCGACCGCATACAAAACCTAGAAACCCGCAGGGAAGAACAGGAATAAATAAATTCTTTTTGTATTGCATTCCAAAACAACACATGCTATAATTTCTGATGTTCGGTTGTAGGAGGCCGAGCGGGGCTACATGCAAGCAAACCCTCTGACCAAACTTATTGCGCCTGTTCGCAGTAAGGGAAAAAGGCCGCGGACAGCTGGTCGAATGCCGGTTGGCAACTTTGTTGCCTTATTGATTGAGCGTATGCTCTAATTTTATAAGTCGGGTGACGAAAGTATATTTTGTGTCACATTTCACTTGTGGAACAATCAATAAGAGTGGTAAAACAGGTTCTTGCTGTACCGTTGCTATGCTACGCTGTTCAGCAGGCGGCATATAGACTCTGAATGAATGCGAACATTATGCAATAAATAAAGCGAAGCTTCTTCGGCAATAAATAAAACATAGTGTGAATTTCTGCTCAAGTGGAATGGTGACCGTACGTCACTTTTATTCTGCTTGAGTTTTTTATTTTTATAGTTCGGAAGAGAGATGATGCACCATGGAAAACAAGCTGAAGCTTTATGGCTTTAATAACCTTACAAAGTCGCTTAGCTTTAACATTTACGACGTGTGCTACGCAAAAAGCGAACGCGAACAGCGCGATTACATCGCCTATGTTGACGAACAGTATAACTCGGAGCGATTAACCAGTATTCTAACCCATCTTACCGAGATGATCGGCGCACAGGTGCTTAATGTATCGCGGCAGGACTACGAGCCGCAGGGTGCAAGCGTCACCTTTTTGATTGCGGAGGGCAAGGTCATCGCGCCGCCTGTATCCGATACCGTGGTCGCGCATCTTGATAAAAGCCATGTTACGGTGCACACGTTCCCTGAATACCATCCGGATACCTCGATTGCGACCTTTCGCGTGGATATTGATGTTGCCACCTGCGGTGAGATTACACCGCTTTCCACGCTCGATTACCTGATTGCAAGCTTTGATTCGGACATCATCACCATGGACTACCGCGTGCGCGGCTTTACCCGCGACATCAGCGGCAAGAAGCTGTTTTTGGACCATCACATCACCTCAATTCAAGACTATATCGACGAACAAACCTTAGAACGGTACGACGCGATTGACATCAACGTCTATCAGGCAAACCTTTTTCACACTAAGATGCTGATAAAGGATGTCGACCTGAAAAACTACCTGTTCAACACCGATGTATACGAGCTGCCGCCCAAGCTAAGGCTTGCCATCACCAATAGTCTGCGGCAGGAGATGATTGAGATTTACAGCGAGACAAGCGTCTACCCCAAGCGATAAACCGCGAAAAATGCTATATAGATGCTAAAAAATACAGATTGTATACAAAACACAACAATTATTGCGTAGCACAAGGGTGCGCAATACGGGGATATTCTTGGCTGTTTTGTGCTTTGGGCATGTCGTATGCCGAAAAATAATGGCCCGAGGGGCCCACAATTCTCCCACGGGACAAGTTAGCTTATAATACGCCAAAATAGTAATATCTATAGCATAATATACTTGCCGTACAGCTTGGCTTTTACGCATTTTATGTGGTAAGGGGGAGGGAGAACCATTGTACAACCTAGACCAAACAAGCACACCCATCATGCAGGCGCTTTCCACCCTGCGCAGCAACCGTGTGGTGCCGTTTGATGTACCAGGACATAAGCGGGGCAGGGGCAACCGAGAGCTTACCGATTTTTTAGGCGAACGCTGCCTGTCGGTGGACGTAAATTCCATGAAACCGCTCGATAACCTGTGCCATCCGGTATCGGTCATCCGCGAAGCGGAGGAGCTTGCGGCGGATGCATTTGGCGCGGCGCATGCCTTCTTTATGGTGGGCGGCACCACTTCGGCGGTACAAGCGATGGTGCTTACCGCGTGCGGCACGGGCGATAAAATTATCCTGCCGCGCAACGTACACCGCAGTGTCATCAATGCACTGGTGCTGTGCGGTGCGGTTCCGGTGTATGTCAACCCGCATACCGACGACCGGCTTGGCATCGCGCTTGGAATGTCGGTGCAGGAGGTGGGTGAAGCAATCTCTGCGCATCCCGATGCAAAGGCGGTGCTTGTGAACAACCCCACCTACTATGGCGTATGCTCCAACCTGCGTGCGATTGCAGAGCATGCCCACCGGCACGGCATGCTTGTGTTGTGCGACGAGGCGCATGGCTCACATCTATATTTCGGCAACGATCTGCCCCTCTCGGGCATGGCGGCAGGGGCTGACCTTGCATCGGTAAGCATGCATAAATCAGGCGGCTCGCTTACCCAAAGCTCACTGCTGCTTATCGGCGGCAGGGTAAACCACAACCGTGTGCGGTCGATTATCAATCTTACCCAGACCACCAGCGCCTCGTATCTGCTGCTCGCAAGCCTTGATATCTCGCGCAAGAACCTTGCGCTAAACGGAGCGGAGATTTTCGCGCAGGTGGTAAAGATGGCGCAGTACGCGCGGGATGAAATAAACGCCATCGGCGACTACTACGCGTTTTCCCGCGAAATTATAGATGGCGACACCATCTTCGATTTTGACCATACCAAGCTTTCGGTGCACACGCTGGACACCGGCCTTGCGGGCATAGAGGTATACGATCTGCTACGCGACGAGTACGGCATTCAGATCGAGTTTGGCGACCTTGCGAATATCCTCGCATACCTTTCGGTGGGCGACCGTGCGCGTGATGTGGAGCGGCTGGTCGGCGCGCTTTCCGAGATTCGCAGGCGGCACAAAAAAAGCCGCAGCGGCATGATGGGGCAGGAATACCTTGCTCCCATTGTAGAACGAACGCCGCAGCACGCATTTTACGCACAGAAAAAGACCCTGCCGCTTACCCAGAGTGCGGGAGAAATCAGCGGCGAGTTTGTTATGTGTTACCCGCCTGGCATTCCTATTTTGGCGCCCGGGGAACGCATTACACACGACATAATTGCCCACATCGGCTATGCACAGGAGCGCGGCTGCCTTGTAACCGGAACAGAGGATTTAAGCGTACGAACCATTGGCGTACTAAAGGAGGGTTGACGGATGGAGCTATGGTATACCGAGCACCACACTGGGAACGTGCGGCTGTCGATACGCACCGATCGTCAGCTTGCAAGTGTGCAGAGTGAATTTCAGCGCATTGATGTGTTTGATTCTCCTGAGTTTGGACGATTTTTAACCCTTGACGGGTTTATGATGCTCACCGAAAAGGATGAGTTTATCTACCATGAGATGATTGTGCATGTGCCGATGGCGGTGCATCCGAACGCCAAAAAGGTACTGCTTATTGGCGCGGGCGACGGCGGCGCGGCACGGGAGTTATGCCGCTATGACTGCATTGAGCAGATTGATCTCGTTGAGATTGACGAAGCGGTTGTAACGGTATGTAAAGAGCATCTGCCCTTTACGGCGTGCGCGTTTGACGATAAGCGTATCCGCATCTACTATGAGGACGGGCTTAAATTTGTGCGCAGGCATGAGGATGCGTACGACCTTATCATAGTAGATTCCACCGACCCGTTTGGGCCGGGTGAAGGCCTGTTTGCCGCCGAGTTCTACGGCAGCTGCTACAAGGCGCTGCAGGATGACGGCATCATGGTCAACCAACACGAAAGCCCTTTTTACGATGCCGACGCGGCCGAGGTGCGCCGTGCGCACAAACGCATCTATGATGCGTTTCCGGTATGCCGTGTCTATCAGGCGCACATTCCAACCTACCCGTCGGGGCACTGGCTGTTCGGATTTGCCTCAAAGCGGTACCATCCGGTGCGCGATCTTGATGTCGCACGCTGGAATGCGCTGGGCATTAAAACCCGATACTACAACGCAAATCTGCACAAGGGGTGCTTTGCGCTGCCAAACTATGTAGAGGAGCTGTTGCGTGATGCGGAAGCTGAACATTGAAACCTTTCTGGGTTGCGATACACCGTTTGACGCGGCGGATGTCGTTTTATTCGGCGCACCGTTTGATTCCACCACCTCTTACCGCCCGGGCGCGCGTTTTGGCAGCCGTGCCATGCGCGTGGAGGCTTACGGCATAGAGAGCTACAGCCCCTATCAAGGCAAAGACCTTTGCAGCCTTGCGGTATGCGATGTGGGTGATCTTGAGCTTGGCATGGGTGCTCCGCAACCCATGCTTGCGCAGATTGAGCAGTGTACAGGCGAGATACTTGACAGCGGTAAGCTGCCGGTGATGCTGGGCGGCGAGCACCTGGTTACACTGGGGGCGATTCGCGCACAGGCAAAGCGCCACCCCGACCTGCACATTCTGCATCTGGACGCACACGCCGACCTGCGCGACGATTATCTGGGGCAGAAGCTGTCGCACGCCACGGTGATGCGCAGAGCATGGGAGCTTGTGGGCGACGGGCGCATTCATCAGTTCGGCATCCGCTCGGGCGATAAAACCGAGTTTGACTGGGCGGATGGACACGTTGCAATGCATCGCTTTGATTTAAACGGCATCGAGCAGTGTATCGCATCTCTTACCGGAAAACCCGTGTATATCACCATCGACCTTGACGTGCTCGACCCTTCGGTCTTTCCGGGCACGGGAACTCCCGAAGCGGGCGGGATCGGTTTTTTGCCGCTGCTTGGGGCAATCATAACCATGGGCTCTTTATCGGTAACGGGGTGTGACCTTGTGGAGCTGTGCCCCGCCTATGACCAAAGCGGCGTGTCCACCGCCGTAGCGTGCAAGCTGCTGCGTGAGCTGTTGCTTGCGGTCGGTCCGGTAAAACCGTAAGAATATTCGTGTAAAGCAAAAGAGCTTAACACGGGCTGGAGTGAAATGACATCCCCCGTCGGCGTTGGGGCATCAACGATATAAAGAAAGGTAAGGGTATTATTATGGGAAAAGCACTTATCATCGGATGCGGCGGCGTTGCCGGTGTCGCCATACACAAATGCTGCCAAAACAGTGAGGTGTTTGAGGAAATCTGTATCGCAAGCAGAACCAAAAGCAAATGCGATGCACTCAAAGAGGTTTTGGAACAAAAGTATGGCGCACATACGCCAAATATAACCACCGCACAGGTGGATGCCGACGATACCGAGCAGGTGATTGCACTCATCGAGCGTACCCGCCCCGATGTGGTGCTCAACCTCGCGCTCCCCTATCAGGATTTGTCTATCATGGAGGCGTGTCTTGCCACGAAAACCCACTATGTGGACACCGCAAACTACGAGCCGCCCGAGACTGCCAAGTTTGAATATTCGTGGCAGTGGGCGTACCGCGAGCGGTTTGAAAAAGCGGGCATCACAGCCTTGCTCGGCAGCGGGTTTGATCCCGGTGTTACGGGCGTGTTTTCCGCCTATGCGCAAAAGCATCACTTTGATGAGATTCATTACATCGATATCCTTGACGCAAACGCAGGCGACCACGGCTACCCCTTTGCAACCAACTTCAACCCCGAAATCAACATCCGCGAAGTGACCGCAAGCGGCAGCTATTGGGAGAACGGACAGTGGGTGGAAACCGAGCCGATGGAGATTAAGCGCGTTTATAATTTCCCCGAAATCGGCGAAAAGGATATGTATCTTTTGCACCACGAGGAGCTTGAAAGCCTTGCAAAAAACATCAAGGGTATTCGCCGCATCCGCTTTTTTATGACGTTCGGGCAAAGCTACCTGACGCATTTGAAGTGTTTGGAGAACGTTGGGATGACCTCGATTGAGCCGATTGAATTTGAGGGCAAGCAGATTATTCCGCTGCAATTTTTAAAAGCAGTGCTGCCCGACCCCGCGTCGCTGGGACCGCGCACCAAGGGCAAGACCAACATCGGTTGCATCTTCCGCGGCGTTAAGGACGGCAAAGAGAAGCATTACTACCTTTATAACGTCTGTGACCATCAGGAATGCTACCGCGAGGTAGGCTCGCAGGCCATCTCATACACCACCGGCGTGCCGGCGATGATCGGCGCGATGCTGGTGATGAACGGCACATGGCAAAAGCCCGGGGTATACAATATTGAGGAGTTTGACCCCGATCCGTTTATGGACGCACTTGGCCGCTGGGGGCTGCCGTGGCAGGAAAGCTTTACGCCCGAGCCGGTGGACTGAGCCATGAATCTTAGCTTTGATATCGCATCGCTATCCACCCCTTGCTATGTGGTGGACCGGATTTTGCTTGAAAACAACCTCCGCCATCTTCGGCAGGTGGCGGACAGAACAGGCTGCCGCATTCTGCTTGCGCAAAAGGCGTTTTCGATGTTCTATTTTTATCCGCTCATCGGGCAATACCTGCACGGCACAACGGCAAGCGGGGTGTATGAAGCGCGCCTTGGCAAAGAGCAGATGGGCGGTGAAACACACATCTTTTCACCCGCTTACACCGAGCGGGAGTTTACCGAAGCGGCGGGCTTATGCGACTGCATGGTGTTTAATTCGTTTGGGCAGTGGCAGCGTTTTCAGCAGCGGGCATTGAAGCTGAAAAAAGAACAGGGCAAGCGGTTTGGCATCCGCATAAATCCCGAATGCTCTACCCAAGGTCACGGCATCTACGACCCCTGCGCCGACTTCTCACGGTTGGGCGTTACCAAAGAAAACTTCCGCGACGATCTGCTGGAAGGAATCGATGGGCTGCATTTTCATACCCTGTGCGAGCAGAACGCCGACGCGTTGCAAACAACGCTTGCTGCAGTGGAAAAACGGTTCGGGGCATATCTTTCTCGTATGAATTGGGTAAACTTCGGTGGTGGGCACCATATTACCCGCGCGGATTACGACACCGCACTGCTCGAGAGGGAGATTAGCCGCTTTATGCAAAAATACGGCGTACAGGTGTATCTTGAGCCGGGCGAGGCGGTAGCGCTTGGTGCCGGATTCCTCGTAACAGAGGTTATGGATATCATCAACAACGGGATGAATATTGCAATTGTTGACGCTTCGGCAGCCTGCCATATGCCCGATGTGCTGGAGATGCCCTACCGCCCCGAGGTTATGGGTGCGGGTCGGGCAAAACAAAAGGTATATACTTATCGGCTGGGTGGCCCAACCTGCCTTGCGGGGGATGTTATTGGCGACTACTCGTTTGATGAACCTCTGTGTACCGGCGACCGGCTGGTGCTGTACGATATGGCGCATTACTCGATGGTTAAAAACAATACCTTCAACGGAATGCCGCTCCCAGACATCTATGCGGCGGAAAACGGCCGAACGGTACTAGTAAAATGCTTTGGCTATGAGGACTTTAAGGGCCGCCTTTCCTGAAAAACCGGAGTGCGGGTAAGCCCTCTTTTGATTGACATTTCTCCCCTGCCGCTATATAATGAAGGATGGAATATCGGTATTATGGTTACGATGGGGAAGGCTGGGCATCCCTGTGCCGAAAAGAGAGCAAAACAGCACGCCGCATATTCGCGCGTGTCCTGCTGAGAGTTTTGCCGGCGACTATGCCTTGCTGCCGCCCTTGAACCCCGCGGGATGACCGCGGCGCAGCGCAGCGTTATGGCCGGCATAAGTGGCAGGGGGGAAGGTCTCCCGTGCAAGCAGGGTGGTACCGCGGAAACAAAGCTTTCGTCCCGGGTTTGGGGTGGAAGCTTTTTATATTTTTACCTTACACAATATTCCATATTTCTGCCCGCAGGGCGAAAATGACGGCAACAATAATGATTTGGAGGATTCACACAACATGCAATGGCAAGGCTTAAATGAACTGCGCGAGTCGTTCTTGTCCTTTTTTGAAAGCAAGGATCACCTGCGCCTTGAAAGCGCATCCCTTGTTCCCAACAACGACAAGAGTCTTTTGCTCATTAACTCCGGCATGGCGCCGCTCAAAAAGTACTTTCTTGGGCAGGAGACTCCCCCAAACAAGCGGGTGACCACCTGCCAGAAGTGTATCCGCACGCCGGATATCGAGCGCGTGGGTAAAACCGCACGCCACGGCACCTATTTTGAGATGCTGGGCAACTTCTCGTTTGGCGACTACTTTAAGCACGAAGCGATTGCCTGGGCGTGGGAATACTTTACAAAGGTGCTCGAAATCCCTGCCGATATGCTGTATTGCTCGGTGTATGAAGAGGATGACGAGGCATTTGAGATCTGGACCAAAGAGATTGGTGTGCCCGAAAGCCATATGGTGCGCATGGGCAAGGAGGATAACTTCTGGGAGCATGGCTCCGGCCCCTGCGGTCCCTGCTCCGAGATTTATTTTGACCGCGGGCCCGAGCGCGGCTGCGGCAGCCCCGATTGTGCGGTGGGCTGCGAGTGCGACCGTTTTGTTGAGGTGTGGAACCTTGTATTTACACAGTTTGACAGCGACGGCAAGGGGAATTATGCACGTATGGAGCACCCCAACATCGATACCGGCATGGGCCTTGAGCGTCTTGCCTGTGTGATGCAGGGGGTAGAGAACCTGTTTGAAGTTGACACCGTGCAGAACATTATGAAGCATGTCAGCGAAATTGCGGGTGTTCGCTACGGCGAAAACGCAAAAACCGATGTGTCGCTGCGCGTGATTACCGACCATATCCGCAGCACATGCTTTATGGTTGGAGATGGCGTTATCCCCTCAAACGAGGGACGCGGCTATGTACTGCGCCGTCTGCTGCGCCGCGCCGCGCGTCACGGCAGACTGATTGGAATCAAAGAGCCGTTCCTCTATAAGGTATGCGATACCGTAATTCGCGAAAACAAGAGTGCGTATCCCGAGCTTGCTGAAAAGGCGAGCTATATTAAGAAGCATATCGGTGTGGAAGAAGACCGCTTCGCGCGTACCATCGATCAGGGCATGGAACTGCTCGGCGAGCTTGTACAGGCCGCAGTAAGGGATGGCGGCACCGTATTTGACGGTAAGGCTGCGTTTCGCCTGTACGATACCTTTGGGTTTCCTATCGACCTCACGCGCGAGATTGTGGAAGAAAACGGCCTTACGGTAGACGAGGCGGAGTTTGAGCGCCTGATGAACGAGCAGAAGCAGCGCGCGAGAGAGGATCGCAAAAAGTCGGGCGGCATTGCGTGGGAAAGCGATGCCCTGGGCGAGCTTGACCTGCCCGTGACCGAGTTTGTGGGCTATACCGACTATACCGCCCCCGCAAAAATCCTTGCGATTGTAAAGAATAACGAGCTTGCAGGCAGCGCCGAAAAGGGTGACGAGGTGCTTGTGGTGCTCGATAAATCCCCCTTCTACGCCGAAAGCGGCGGTCAGGTGGCGGATACCGGCGTCATTGCAAAGGATGGCGCGCGCCTTGCGGTCAGCGGCTGCAAAAAGGCCGCCGCGGGGCAGTATCTGCATTCTGCAGTGGTAGAACAGGGCGCGTTTGGAGCCGATGACGCTGTAACCGCGGCAATTGATGCGCCGCGCCGCCAGTCGATTATGCGCAACCACACCTCGGCACATCTTTTGCAGTCGGCCCTGCGCAGCGTACTGGGCGAGCATGTGCATCAGGCGGGTTCGCTTGTTACACCGGAGCGTGTGCGGTTTGACTTCTCGCACTTTGGCGCAATGACAGCGGAGGAGATTGCCGCGACTGAACGTCTTGTGAATGAAAAGATACTCGAGGCACTGCCGGTCATCACCGAGGAGATGGCTCTTGAGCAGGCGAAGCAGCGCGGTGCATTGGCGCTGTTTGGCGAAAAGTACGGTGAGCGTGTGCGTGTTGTTGAAACGCAGGGCTTTTCTACCGAATTTTGCGGCGGAACGCATGTGGATAACACCGCAAAGCTTGGTCTTTTTAAGATTATCGCCGAGGCGTCGGTTGCGGCGGGTGTACGCCGCATTGAAGGAACCACTGGGCGTGGTGTGCTGAAGCTGTTCGATGAGTTAAACGATACCATCGCGGCTTGTGCTGTAAACCTCAAGGCAGGGTCGGTATCCGAGGTTGTCGTACGCGCAGCGTCTGTGATGAATGAGCTGCGCGATAAAGAGCGGGAGCTTGCGGCGCTCGATGCGCGTCTTGCCGGCTCGCAGCTTGCGGGTATTTTGAAAAACGCGCGCGATATCGGCGGTGTAAACCTGATTACCGCCGAGCTTGCCGACACAAAGGTTGACACACTGCGCACGCTGTGTGATAAGATGAAAGAGACGGATGCCGCTGCCGTAGCGGTGCTTGCAAACGTAATTGACGGCAAGGGCAGCCTGATGGTAGCGCTGGGCAGCGAGGCGGTTGCCAAGGGCCTTCATGCCGGCAAGCTTGTGAAAGAGATTGCCGCGGTAGCCGGCGGCTCAGGCGGCGGACGCCCCGACAGTGCAATGGCGGGTGTTGGGGATAGCACCAAGCTCAAAGACGCATTGCTGGCTGCAGAGGATATTATTAAAGCCGCACTGGGCGGATAACAGTTTATTTATATCAACGATAAAGGGAGTGAAGGTACGATGGATTGCCTGTTTTGCAGGATTGCGGCGGGGGAGATTCCGTCTAAAAAACTGTACGAGGATGAGCAGGTGCTTGCGTTTTATGACATCGACCCCAAGGCGCCGGTGCACTTTCTCGTTATCCCCAAACAGCATATGGTATCGGTAGATGAGGTTACACCGCAAAACAGCGCGTCCCTTGCGCACATTTTTGAGGTGATTGCATCGGTTGCAAAAACCCTTGACCTGCAAAAGGGATATCGCGTGGTAACCAACATCGGAGAGGATGGCGGACAGACGGTCGCGCACCTTCATTTCCATGTGCTGGGCGGGCGGCCGCTTGCATGGCCTCCGGGCTGATTACAATAAGGGTGTCCCCGTGCGCGCCGATAAAGCGTGCGGAATTTAGTAAGTGTTCTGCGCTATACTTTGCAGAACCGGAAGGATCAGGTATCATCTATGAGCAAGTCTTACACCTTGCAGGTTGCGGGTTTGACCCGCGAGCTTCCCTTATGCCCCGTAAACGAGCATCTTGATATTGCGGCGTTTATCATGTTCTCGGATGTGGAGCTTACCATTGCTTGTGCCGCAGAGCTTAATCGAATTGCCCCCGAGCACGACGTCATCATCACTGCGGAATCCAAGGGAATCCCCCTTGCGTACGAGATGAGCAGACAGTCGGGCAAAAAGTATTTGCTGGCAAGAAAGTCGGCAAAGCTGTATATGTCCGACCCCATCCGCGTGGAGGTAAAATCGATTACCACCGCACGCATTCAGGAGCTTTACATCGACCGGTTGGATATTACAAGCATTAAGGATAAGCGCGTGCTGATTGTAGATGATGTTATCAGCACCGGCGAGAGCCTTAACGCGCTTGAAAGCTTGGTGGATCAGGCGGGCGGTAAGGTGGTGGCACGCATGGCGGTACTTGCCGAAGGCGATGCTGCCGAGCGTACCGATATCCAGTTTCTCGCGAAGCTGCCGGTGTTCCCAAAATAACGGCGTGAGGCCAAACTGTAAAGCAACAGGTTTTATGTAGTGCCCTTTGAAAAAAGACGGGTGATACGTTTGAAAAGCGCGAAACTCCTTTTCCCAAAAGGCTCATCGCCGCCACGGCATCACACTCATTCAATCTGCTTCAATGCGTGCCCGCCACAAGGCGAGTGCGCTGCATTATCGCTATGATCAAACGACCGCTGCCGGTTATCGGATGTGCCTATCTGCTATCGCTTGCGGTCGTTTTCCTGTTAACCACATTTTCGTGGGCGGCAGGCAGGCCCGCGGTATTTACGTTGATTGCGGCAGTGGCTCCCGCCGCGGTCTGTATTATTTGTGCCCTTGTGCGCCCAGGCAAGAACATCCTGCGCGTGGTGCTGATTGCCGCGGTAGCATTTTCGATGGGCATACTGCATGCCCACTATCAAACCGTCACCATACCGGTTAGAGCATCGGCGCTGTATGAAAGCAAGGCGATTATCCAGGCACGCGTGGACGATACGGCGGGTGTTAGCGGAAGCAAAACCCATTATATAATTTCCACCAGCCGCATTGCGGTATATAACCCCCAAACAGAGCGCTACGATATCACCAATGTACCGCAGGCAGTGCGTATGCGGCTGACGGTGCCTGCTCCCTTGGACGCGACCTATGGCGATACCATTCAGACGGTGGTAACCATCACCGCGCCGTATCCGGTGGCAAACGACAGCCCTTACGTTATACGTGATGCCCGCGGCGTTCTTGCATTTGCTTATGCCTACGATGATATTGCTTATGAAAGCCCGAAGCACTACACGCCGCTTGCCCTGCTGCGCGCCCTGCGTGACCGCGTAACCACCGCGATTGAACGCGCGGTGGGTAGCGATGCGGGTCGGGTGGCAGCCGCAATTCTGACGGGGGATAAAGGTGGTGTGAGCGCAGAGATTCTTACCGCGTTCCGCGTTACGGGGCTTAGCCATCTGCTTGCTGTTTCGGGGCTGCACGCGACCATTCTCACGCAGTTTTTCCTGCTTTTATTGACACTACTAAGGTGCCCGCGCAAGGCAAGCGCCATAATCTGTATGGCGGCACTGCTGCTGTTTGCCGCGTTTACCGGCTTCACCGCGTCGGTGGTGCGCGCGGTTATCATGGCAAGCGCACTGTTTGCCGCACACTTGTTTGACCGGCGATACGACGCCGTCAACTCCATCACCCTCGCGGCGCTGATTATCTGCGCAATCACGCCTGCGGCGCTTCTGTCGCTTGGCTTTTTGCTCTCGTTTGCCGCAACCCTTGCAATCGTACTGCTTGCGCCGGCACTTGACGCCCTATGTAAGCGCTGGCTGCCGTGGCTGTTTGCCCATGCAAGATGGGCGGTGCAGGGGGTGACGCTTTCGCTGAGTGCAACGCTGTTTACCTACCCGATTACCGCGTCGGTGTTCGGAGAGATTTCGGTAATTGGGCCGGTGGTTAACGTATTGGTTATCCCGTTTGTTCCGGCGCTTACGGTGCTGACGCTCCTAACCGGTGTTGCGGGTGTTGCAGGAGTAGGCTGGGTGACAGCCGTTCTTGGATTTTGCACACGGGTGGTCATGCTCATCGTGCTTCGCATTGCAACCCTGTTTGCGGCGCTTGATTTTGCGTCGGTGCGCGTGGGAGTGCTTGCCGCATGTTTGACAGCGGCGCTCAGTGTGCTGTGCGCGGCAGCGGTGCGGATGGTAAAGCGGCAAAAACGCCATACGGCAGCGCTGCTGTGCTTGGGTGTGCTGCTCATGGGTATGGGGCTGTCGCTTGCCGGTGTACGCCCGAGCACCGATATCATCATCGCGTTCCCCGATAGTGCGCGCACCCAGACCGCGGTGGTGCACCGCGCGGGCCGCGCTGTGGTGATTGCGGGTACCGACACCAAAAGCCGTGCAAGCGGTGCGGCATATTACATAAGCGACCATGCGCTTACCGCAGACCTGTTGCTGGTTCCCTGCCTGACCGATGCCGCGGCGGCAGTGGTGCGCGAAACAACAACGCGCAGTACCGTATCAAGCACGTTGATTGCGGGGGATACCCTCCGTGCACGGGAGCTTTTGGAACTGACCGACCATGCGCGGCTTCTCACGACAGGCGGCGTTACCGCCCATACACCGGTAGACGGGGTGGTTTGCTATGTGGACAAGCAGCAACAGGAGAAAGCGGCGGTGCTGCTTACTGCAAACGGCAGCTCGGTGTTGTTCTTGTATCAGGGTACAGATTGCGCACGCTTGCCCTCGCAGTTTCTATCCCCCGACGTATGTGTCGTCAGCGGGAGAATGCCCGTAAATTTCAACCGGATTGACGCGGGATACTACATCCTGCGCGAGGACCTTGCTCAAAAATACAGCGCCGACCTGTCGGGAAAGACGGTATTGTCGGCACTCGATGACAACCCGCTGCGTCTGCACTGTGCACAGGGCGGGGAGCTTAGATTGGAGGATACTGCGATTGACGTTTACCGATGAACAATCGTTTCGGATGCATATTAAAAATGAGCCTTGCGCGCGCTTGTACTTTTTGTACGGCGAGGAGGTCTATCTAAAAAAGCAGTATATCGACCGACTGGTTAAGCGGGCAGCGCCCGATGCCGCCGCCGGTTTTAACTATATGCCGTTTGACGGAAAGGCCGCTGATGTTGACACCATCTGCGATGCCGCAACCGCGCTGCCGCTGTTTGCGGCGCACAAGTGTGTGTATGTTGCCGATTTTAACGCAGACCAATACAGCGAAACCGATTTTACCCGCCTGTGCGATCTGGTACAGGATATTCCCGACACTACAGTGCTCGTGCTTGCGACCCTGTCGCAGGACATTGACGGTAAAAGGAGCCTGTCTGCAAGATGGAAACGCTTTATGAAGCTGGCGGATACCGCGGGTGTGGTGGCAAAGCTATCGGCGCGCAGCGAGCAGGATTTAATGCGTTACGCCCGCGCGTATGCCGAAAAGCAGGGCGCGGAGATCGAGGGCGCGGCGGTTAAGCTTTTGTGTGAACGCAGCGAATACCGCATGGAGCAGCTGACGGGTAATCTTGACCGTTTGGCGGCATACCGTCACGGCGGCGAGATTACCGTGGCGGATATTGAACTCATGTGCGAAAAGGAGCCGGACGCAATGGCGTACGAGCTTTCGGGCGCGGTTGCGTCCGGCGACGGCACGGGGGCACTTTCGCTGATTGCGGCATACCGTGCAAAGCGCGAGGAGCCGGTTGCAATTCTTGCCGCACTTGCAACGGGACACATCGACTTTTACCGTGCAAAACTTGGGTCACAGGTTGGAAAAGCCGGAAAAGAGGTGTTCGCTGACTTTGGGTACCGCGGTAACCCAAACCGCTTTTACTATGTGCAAAAGGACGCAGCAAAGCTATCCGCGCGCTACCTTATCGGCGCGCTTGACATTTTGCTTGAATGTGACTATGCCATGAAAAGCAGCAGGGCGGACGGCTATGTGCTGCTCGAGCAAGCAGTGCTGCGTATACTGATGCTGCGAACGAATGAGGGGAAGTCTTGATTAAAATTTCGCAGGCTGTTATAGTGGAAGGAAAGTACGATAAGATAAAGCTGTCCTCCATTATCGATGCCGTTATCATTGAAACAGGCGGATATGCCATCTACAAAAATCCCGAAAAGCTTGGGCTTATCCGTGCGCTTGCAAAGAAAACGGGCATCTTAATCCTTACCGATTCCGACCGCGCCGGCTTTCAGATTCGCTCCTATCTCAAGGGGGCAATTCCCGACGGACAGGTGCTGCACGCTTACATCCCGGACGTGCTTGGCAAGGAACGCCGAAAGGACGTCCCTTCAAAAGAGGGCAAGCTTGGCGTAGAGGGCATCGATACGCGAAGCCTTCTCGCGGCGCTTGCGCAGGCGGGGGTGGCGGTAGACAAGCGGCCGGCGGGCGCGCGCATTACAAAGCTTGACCTATACAACGACGGCCTTGCGGGCGGCAAGGACAGTGCGTTACTGCGCCGCAGGCTGCTAAAGGAGCTCAACCTGCCCGAACGGCTGAGCGCAAACGCCCTTGTTGATGTGCTCAATGCCTTTTATACCCCGGAGCAATATCATGGCCTTATAAAACGGCTGTGCGATGAAGCGCCACCGCATCCTGAACCAAAGGAAGGAAGGAACCGATAGATGGTATTTTCAAGCCTGACCTTTTTATATTTATATCTGCCGGTAGTTTTATTGATCTATTACCTTGTTCCCAAACAGACGCGCAATTTTGTGCTGTTTGTATCGGGTTTTCTTTTTTATGCGTGGGGGGAACCCGTTTACATCTTTCTTATGACATTTACGGTGCTGCTCGATTACACCTGCGGACGTGTGATGTCGCGTCTTGGTGACAACGACAAAGCAAGGTTTCGGGTGCTGCTGGTGTCGATTATTATTAACCTTTCCATTCTTATGGTGTTTAAGTACAATTCGTTTGTCGTGCAGAACATCAATGCGTTGCTGGGGCTTTCCATTAAAGACCCGAACATCGCGCTTCCTATCGGCATCTCATTTTACACCTTTCAAAGCATGAGCTATACCATCGACCTCTACCGCCGCAACGTGCCGGAGCAGAAGAGCTTTGTGAATTATGCCGCATACGTTTCGATGTTCCCTCAGCTTGTGGCAGGTCCGATTGTCCGCTACGGCGATGTGCAGCGCGAGCTGCAAAAACGCAAGGTGTCGGTTCTCAACCTTGGCGACGGTGCCGGTATATTTATCAGGGGTCTTGCCAAGAAGGTGCTGCTTGCAAACAATGTGGGAGCATTGTGGACGTGTATTAAGGAGATTCCCGTTTCCGAGCTTTCGGTTGCCACCGCATGGTTTGGCATTCTTGCGTTTACCATGCAGATCTATTTTGACTTCTCAGGTTATTCCGACATGGCAATCGGCATGGGCCGCATGCTCGGCTTTAAGTTCCCTAAAAACTTTGATTACCCTTATGTTTCAAAAAGCATCACCGAGTTTTGGCGCAGATGGCATATGACGCTGGGCACATGGTTCCGCGAATATGTGTACATACCGCTTGGCGGTAACCGCAAAGGTGCGCTGCGGCTGGTGCTCAATGTTTTAGTCGTGTGGATGCTCACCGGCCTGTGGCATGGCGCGAGCTGGAACTTTGCGCTGTGGGGGCTGTATTACGGCCTTCTGCTGATTATTGAAAAGCTGTTCCTGTCCAAGGTGCTAAAAAAGATTCCGTTTAGTATTACCAGGCTGTACACCTTCCTTTTGGTGGTGCTTGGATGGGTACTGTTTGAGTTTACCGAAATCTCACAGATTGTTGCCTATTATGGCGCGATGTTTGGAACCGAAGGCAGACCGGTGGCGGACGGAACGTTTCGCTATCTGTTCTCCTCTTACTGGCTGGCGTTTTTTGTAAGCATCTTTATGTCGGTTGACTGGACCGAAAAGCTTGCGCTGCGCATCTATCGCAGGCGCCCTGCCGTTGCAAAGGGCATCGCCATAGCACTGCAGGTTATTATGATGCTGCTGTGCACGGCGTATCTGGTAGACGCTACCTACAATCCGTTCTTGTATTTCAGGTTTTAACCGCAGCAGTCTGCGGTGTTGGAAGGGGAGAAGCCAGCTATGAAGGCAAAGATAATATCTTCGGTGCTTTTAGCACTGTTTTTGGTGGGGCTGCCGGTAGCTACCTTTGTGATGCCCAAGGCAACATTTTCTGAGATGGAAAATCGTGTGCTTGCGCCGTTTCCGCGTCTTAGTGTAAAGAGCATTACCTCTCGCAGCTTTATGGATGGCCTGGAGACATGGTTTGCCGACCATTTTGTCGGCCGAGACGTTTGGGTCGGCGCCAAGGGCTACATTGAATACGCAAGCGGCAAGCGCGAGAACAATAATGTGTATATCTGTGACGATATGCTCATTGAAAAGATCGATGAGCCGGATGATGTTAAAACGGCAAAGAATATTGCGGCAATCAAACAGTTTGTGGAGAGAAACCAAAAGCCCACCTATCTGATGCTTGTGCCTACCGCAGCCGAGATCTACCGTGACAGGCTGCCCGAAGGGGTAGAGAGCTGGGATCAGCGTTCCTACATCAAGGAGGTAGCCAAAGAACTGCGCGGCGCCGCTACCGAAATTGACATCTACAAGGTACTGTACGAGAACAAGGGTGAGTATATTTATTACAAAACCGATCATCACTGGGCATCCGCCGGCGCGTTCTACGCATTTACCGAGGCGGCTGAGCGCATGGGCATCCTTGGCGTGCAGAAGAAAAGCTATAACTTTCAAAACGTGTCGCACAATTTTTATGGCACACTCTATTCCAAGGTAGGGTACCGCAACATTTCCCCTGATATTATCAGCATATACGCAAAGCGCGGCTCTGCCGAAACTGCCACTGTCGAGGTTTTCGACGGCGCTGCTACCACCACCCACGCATCGATGTACTTTACCGAGTTTTTAGAGAAGAAGGATCAGTACTCAATGTTCCTTGGGCAGAACCAGCCCATTGTCACCATACATTCAAGCGCTTCTTCGGGCAAACGCCTGCTAATCTTTAAGGATTCGTATGCGCACGCGCTTGCCCCTTTGTTTGCGGATTACTACAGCACGATTACACTTGTTGACCTGCGCTATATCAACCAAGGCTACGACGCCCTTCTTGACGTAGAGCAGTACGATCAGGTGCTGTTGCTTTATAATGTGGATACCTTCGCACACTCTACCGATGCCGCGAAGCTTGGCATCACCGCACAGTAAAATATCGGCTGCGGCATTGCGGCCGGTATTCAAGACATAAGGGGGAGCCGACTATGCAGGTTTTACACCTTAACACCAATCATACAAGTTACATTATGTCGGTATTGCCGACCGGTCATCTGCAAAACCTGTACTATGGCAGCCGCATCCGTCCGCTTGCCGACTACTCGTGCATTACTCAGCCCAACGTGGCACCTTATGGCTCGATGGTTGCGTATCAAAAGCAGCACCCAAACATCGGCCTTGATGACCAATGCCTGGAATACTCCGCTCTTGGTAAGGGCGACTTCCGCGAACCCGCCATCGAGCTTGAGGCACATAACGGCTGCACGGTGGCTGATTTTAAGTACCGTTCCCATAAAACATATCAGGGACGCGGTGCAATCCCCGGTCTGCCTTCGGCAACGGGGGATGAAAAGACTTGCGAAACCACCGAGGTTTTGTTATGCGATGAAACAATATTGGCGGAGCTTACGCTGTTTTACTGCGTATATCCCGAGCAAGATGTTATTACCCGTTATGCGCGCCTGACCAACCGGAGCGGCAAGCGGATTATCCTTCGCCGTATGATGAGTGCACAGCTGGATCTGTACGACGCAAACTACTCGTTTATTACGTTTGACGGCACATGGAACAACGAGCGTGCCATGCATACCCGCAAGCTGTGTCAGGGTGCGTTTGTAAGCGATTCCAAGATGGGTGTAAGCTCGGCGCGCCATAACCCGTTTGTAATGCTTGCCGCCGACGGCTGCACCGAGGAAACGGGGCGCTGCTATGCGGCAAACCTTGTATACAGCGGTAACCACAGTGAGATATGCGAGGTAACCTATACCGGTAAAACACGTCTGCTTACCGGCATCAACCCTTCAGGCTTTTCATGGCAGCTTGCTCCTGACGAGAGTTTTTATACGCCCGAAGCGGTGCTTAGCTACTCCGAGCAGGGGCTGGGCGGAATCTCGCACAACATGCACCGTTTTGTCAACGACCATATCGTACGCGGTGAGTGGCAGTACAAGGAACGCCCCATCGTCATTAACAACTGGGAGGCCACCACCTTTCATTTTACCCAGAGCAAGCTGCTTTTGATTGCAAAAGAGGCGGCGCAGATGGGCATTGAGATGTTCGTACTCGACGACGGCTGGTTTGGCGGGCGCGAGGACGATACCTCATCGCTTGGCGATTGGGTCGTCAACGAAAAAAAGCTGCCTGCGGGCCTTTCGGGCTTTGCAGACAAGATCAATCAGCTCGGCATGAAGTTTGGCCTGTGGGTGGAGCCGGAGATGATCAGCGAGGACAGCGACTTATACCGCGCACATCCCGACTGGGCAATCCGTGCACCGGGACGCGAGCCGAGCCTTGGCAGAAATCAGCTTATTCTTGACCTAACACAGAAAGAGGTTTGCGAGTATTTAATCGAAATACTCTCGGCCGTATTTTCAAGTGCGAATATCGAATACATCAAATGGGACATGAACCGAAACTTCTCGGATGTGTACTCTCACGGCCTTGCGCCGGAGCGTATGGGTGAGTTTTACCACCGCTATGTGCTGGGGCTATACGAGATTTTGGAAGCCCTGACCGCGCGTTTTCCTAAAATTCTGTTTGAATCGTGCGCATCGGGCGGCAGCCGGTTTGATTTGGGTATGCTGTGCTATATGCCGCAGACATGGACGAGTGATAATACCGACCCCGTCTGCCGCCTTTCCATCCAGCAGGGTACCAGCTACGGCTACCCGCTTTCGACGATCGGTGCGCATGTTTCTCAAAGTCCGCATACCTCTTCACTGCGCAATACCCCGATTGAAACCCGCTTTAATGTCGCGGCCTTCGGCTGTTTTGGCTATGAGCTTGATCTTGCAAAGCTCAGCCAGTTTGATAAGAATGTCATTAAAGAGCAGGTTGCGTATTACAAGTCACGCCGAAAGCTGTTTCAGTTTGGGCGGTTTTACCGCCTTCGCGCACATTGCGACCCCGACAAGATGGTATGGCTATGTGTTTCACCCGACCAAAAGCAGGCGGTGGCGGGGCTGTTTCACATCATCAGCAAGGTTGGGCGCGCAAGCGAGGTTTTAAGACTTACGGGCCTGGACGAAAGCCTTGACTATACCGTGACAGGAAGAAAGCAGTATATCAACATCAAGGCGCTCGGCGGCCTTGTCAACAACGTACTGCCGGTAGAGATTCGCGGTGACGGCATTATACATACCGTGCTGTCCTCCCGCTACATGTTTGCCATGTGTGACGAGCTGTACCGTGCAGGCGGCGACCTGCTATGCCATTACGGCATCAAGCTCAACCACCAGTTTTCGGGTACCGGCTACAACGAGCAGGTTCGCCTATTTGCAGACTACTATTCCAGAATGTACGACGTTGAGACAGAATAAAGACGAAGCGGGAGAAAGCGGGAGCATCTCCCGCTTTTTTGATTGACAAAAACAGGGCGATGATATAAAATTAGAACATAGGTTCTTTTGGATATTTTATTAGTATGGAGGACGAGTAAATGGATGTTTACCAGGCGATAGCAGCGCGCAGAACTGTGCGGGAGTTTGACGGCAGGCCGATTGATCCCGCGGTTTTGGAGCGCATACTTTCCGCGGGTCTGCGTGCGCCAAGCAACGACCATATGCGAAGCTGGGAGTTTGTGCTCGTAAGCGACCCGTCGGTTCGCGCGCAGTTGATTGCGCCCATTCCCAAAACCTTTTCGCGCAAACAGGTGGAAAAGATACTCGAAAACTGGGGACTTATTGATGAGGTTCAGCGTCAGATGTATTTTGACGGCATCCCCAAACAGTATGCCATGCTGCAGACAGCGCCCTGCTTGCTGCTGCCCTACTTTCGCCAGAAGCCCCCGCTGCTGAGGCCAAAATCGCTCAGCGACCTTAACGCCTTTGCCTCAATATGGTGCTGTATCGAAAACATCCTCATCGCGGCGGCAGCAGAGGGGATATGCGGTGTGACAAGAATACCGTTTGAGAAGGAGCAAGCGCTTGCTCGGCAGGTGCTTGAGGTTCCTGAAGACTATACCTTACCGTGTTTTCTTGCGCTGGGGTATCCCGCGGCGGACGTAAAGCACCCTAAGCAATATGAGTACGCAGCAGAGCAGAAGATACACATGAATCGGTGGCAGTAAACTAGGTTTTTGCGGTGCAAGCATCACAAAAACGTTTGCGGTGGTTGCTTTTGTGCTTGAGAGTTTATAAAATCTATCGCTGAGGGGTATCCGGCTAAATTATGCATTGCGGCATAGCTGTAATTGTAAGAACGCATAGATTATGCTAAACTAACGATATACAGGGTAATGCATAATTGTTAAAGGGGATATCAACGTGCAACAACCAAGGTTTTTAATTCAAACAACGATGGAAAAGGAAGACTACAGAAAATTTTTATACATAGCCACCTTTTGCCGAAACAAGTTCACCATTCCATTGGTGGCCGCCATGGCTTTGGTCGGAAGTCTGATTGTTAACCTAAAAAACAACAGCCTTCATCTGCAGGGATTCCTCTTAACTTGGATTTTTATGCTGGTACTTGCAGTCGGGGCGGTTTGCTTTCGGGTGGAAAGGCAAAATAAGCAGCGGGTAACTACGGATAAAACCGGCACGTTTGGCGCGGAGAGTCTTCTGCATTTTTACGAGGATAAGGTTGTTATGGAAACCAAAGCCCTTAATTCAACAGGGGAATTGAGGTACGACCAATTCCACAGGCTCATCGAAAGCAAAGAGTATTTAATCTTCTATCTCACGGCAAACCAAGCAGCACTAATTCGCAAAAAGGATATCGAGAATATTGCGGGTTTTAAAGCCTTTATTGTACCGAAGTTTAGCAATAGATACAACTGCATCTGTCGCAAAAAAACTGCTTTGAACTTATAAAATTGCATTACGACAAAAGGGCGGCATCGTTTTGAAGAGATGCCGCCCTTTATGCATTCTTAGTGAAAACTCCCCATTTAGGGCGGCAGTCTGCACAGTGATTGCTTGCTAATCGACGTGCCAGAACTCCTTGACCGACCGCGCGATTTGCGCGGCGTTTTTTGCCTCTAAGCAGCCGTGCCAGTGGGTGGGGAACAGCGCAAGGTAGTCTTGGCGTGCAAACCGGCGGTCAATAAGCACCACCACACCGCGGTCATGCTCACCGCGTATCACACGCCCCGCCGCCTGCAGCACCTTGTTCATGCCGGGGTACATATAGGCGTACTCAAAGCCCATGCCGTTTTCCTGGGCATAGTAATCGCGCACAATATCCTGCTCGGGGTTAAGCTGTGCAAGCCCCACGCCCACAATAACGGTGCCAATCAGGCGCTCACCGCGCAGGTCTACCCCTTCGGAAAACACGCCGCCCATCACGGCAAAGCCGACCAGTGTTTGCTCCGACTGTTCCTCAAACCGTGCAAGGAACTCCTCGCGCTCCGGCTCAGTCATGCCCTGACGCTGCACAAGCGTAGCGGTATCGGGGCACAGGGAGCAGAACAGGCCGTATACCTGCTCAAGATAGCTGTACGACGGAAAGTATACCATGTAGTTGCCCTGCCGCCCCTGTACAGCCCCCGCAATCACCTCGGCAACCTGATGGTAGCTGCCCGCGCGGTCGCGGTAGGCGGTGGAGACACCACTGCAAAGCAGTAGGCGCAGGTTGTCCGGGTCAAACGGCGAGGGCAGTTTGAGCGTATCGTCCTGCCCGCGCCCGCCGAGTATCTCTTTAAAATAATCAAGCGGCGTAAGTGTGGCTGAAAACAGCACCGCACCACGCGCACGTGCAAGTGCCTTGTCGAGCAGAAAGCTTGGGTCTATGCACAAAAGCTTTACCCGCTCGTCGTGGTCGCTTGTATCAATCAGCGTGACATAGCGGCTGTCAAACAGCTCGGCTGTGCGCCCAAACGCAAGGCAATCAAAATACAGTTGTAGGATGTCCTCGTGCATATCATGATTTCTGTCGTGCTCTTTAAGCCAGCCTTCCAGCTCGCTTGCGGCGTGCTCGCAGGCGTGGTACAGCCCATCGCACAGTGCATCCTGCACTGCCATTTGGCAGCCGTCCGGGCACTGCTCGCCCAAAGCGGCAAACGCCTTTAGTACCGCCGTCAGCCGTTTTGTAAGCCGCGGGGCGGTTTTGCCGAGTGCGCGCTTAATTCGGCTAAACGCGCGGCGCGAAAGCTGGGCGGAGAACATCTCCCGCGCGCGGTCCACAAGGTTATGCGCCTCGTCCACCAAAAACACACAGTCGCAAAAGGCATCCTCCTGCGCAAAGAAGCGCTTGAGGTAGACGCGCGGATCAAAGGCGTAATTGTAGTCGCAGATAATGGCGTCCGCCCACAGGGTGGCGTCAAGCGAAAGCTCGAACGGGCAGACGGTGTGCTTTTGTGCGTACTGCTCCACCACCTCGCGCGTGATGTCGTCATTTTGCTCTACCAGCTCCCGCAGCGCAGCGTTTACACGGTTAAAATGCCCCTTTGCGTAGGGGCAGCTCTCTGGTGTGCAGGAGGGGGTATCTAAAAAGCAAATCTTCTCCTTCGCGGTCAGCGTCACGCTTTTAAGCTGCAGCCCGCCTTCGCGAAGCCTAAAAAGCGCTTCTCGCGCCACTGCACGGGTGATGGTTTTGGCCGTCAGATAGAACAGCTTTTCGCACAGACCCTCACCCATTGCCTTGACGGCGGGAAACAGGGCAGACATCGTTTTGCCGATGCCGGTGGGCGCTTGCGCAAACAGCCGCTTTTCATCACGAAACGCACGATAAGCGGCCGCGGTCAGCGCCCGCTGCCCCGCACGGTACTGTGCAAACGGAAACCGGAGTGTGCGGATGGAAGCGCCCCGCAATTCACTCCATGCGGCCGACATACGTGCCCAGTCCAGATAGCTTTGTACGAGTGCCTCGAAAAACGCGCACAACTCGTCAAACGGGAACACACGAAGGAAGATGCGTGTCTCCTCAGTATCTGCGTTGACATAGGTCAGCTGCACATCAATTTCAGAGAGCCCGTCCTGCGTTGCCAGCATAAAGGCGTAACACTTAGCCTGCGCCCAGTGAACCGAGCATCCGTCGGCCTCAAGCTCTTCGAGCGGCAGGGTGGTGGTCTTAATTTCATCGATAGTCAATCTGCCGTCTTTATTCAATACGCCGTCGGCGCGGCCTATAACGGTAAATGTCAGCTCGTCAAGCTCGGTGGTATGGCGGAAAAACACCTCCGACCGGTCATCCTTGCCGTAGGATTTTTGCAGCTTGCGGTGCAGGCGTGCACCGTCCGCCAAACGATCGCGCCCGGTAAAGCGGTTGTCAAGGTCACCCGAACGCATTAAAAACTCAACGAGAGTGCGGACCGATAGCTTGATTTCCCGCTTTTTTTGCTGTTCCATCCGTCAACCACTCCCGCAAACATATATTCGCTTTAATTATACTGCGCATGCAAAAAAATAACAAGCAATTCTTTGAGTGCGAATTGCTTGCTATTAATCCTGCTTAAAATGCTTGTACCGTTTATAGTTTGCCGATGAGATGCATTCCATTAACAACTGAAAGGACGGTAGTAACACAGCTGACCAAATTCAGCGAACAGTGCACAATAATACCGATGTAGATGTTTTTGTTTTTCCACACCACATAATGATATGGAATTACGGCAAGGATACGCGTAATATTTTCCCACGGAGAAAACAGATGGTACAGCGAAAACAACACACCGATAATGACGGGGGCTGCCTTGCCGAAACGTGCGATGCGCGGCATTAAAAAACCACGGAAATAAAGCTCTTCTGCAATAGGCGCAATAATGCCATTAGAGATACAATAAACAACGCAGGTGGCGATAATTATACCGCGCGAATATTGTCCGAGCTGGTTTAAAAAGTCGGATAGCTTAAAATATTCCGGAACAAAAGAAAAGATAGACGAAAACATAACGTGATTCTCGATAGGGGCAACCAATACGAATATCATAGCGGCAAGGGCAAACGGGATAATAGATTTTAACAATAGCTTGCCTGCGGGAATGCTATTGTTATACACAAAAGCGCTTTTTAAGCTGAACGTACCATATTCCTGTTTAGAATAATAACCAATAATAAGAATTAGGATTGGTACAAGTATAATGAGCGCAAGCCCCAACAGGCTAAGCAGAGGTGGGATAAATTCACGGGCAGAAAGTAAAGCAAAATATCCGCCCAACAGCATGATGCCGGGGAAAAAGGCCAGAAAAAGAAGCTTTGCAACAGAAAGTTGCCTAACGTCTGCTTTTACCATGTGCTATCACTGCCTTCTGTATGTATTTTGGTAAGGTACCACCGATTTAAAAAGCAATTGCGGTCAGATGCCTTCGGCGCTCGGTTTGCTTTCCGCCACCGCCATGCTGGGAAACACCTCGGCAAGATAATCGTCCGGATACTTCTCATCCAAAAAATAATCCAGCCGGTTTGCGGGGGAAATTCCCATACGCCGTTGTGCCTGTCGGTCAATAGCCAGAGCGGACAGCGATATGTTGACGAGCATGAACAACGCCAGCGCAACCGTTAACGGACGCCCCCAACTGCGCGGAATCCTTTCAATCTGATCCGATAATGGGGGATAGATACGTTTGATCCAAATCACGCCAAGGGCGCCCCAAAACAGCATATATAACACATTGGTGCGTCCGTGGATATCGAGCAGCATATAGCTGTAATCCCACGAAACGGTTCCAAACAACTTCTCTTGGAAATAGGATACCACATACTCAAACACACCGCCAACCAGCGCGCTGCCGATGAACACAGCGCCGTCCCCCTTATCGGCAGTTTTGTAAAGCAGCACTGTCAACAATACCGCACCTGCACCGTACACAGGATTAAACGGGCCGTACAATACCCCGACGCGGCTTTGCAGCTCGTGGTTGTTGATTAAGCAGAGTGCCGTCTCAAGCACAACACCGATAAAACAACCGATTAGAAAGATCCAAAACAGCTTTATGCGACAGAGGCCTTGTGCAAAATCTTCGCCCGGTGTTTTGACGTTATTTGCCGGCTGTCGGGCAGTCCCAATGTCTGAGTGCGCCTTCATCCGCCGTCACCCCCTAAAATACTACTCAATAAAATAACGAGACACCTTGCCCGTTTACTTCAAAAAACGGATACAATTCCCCTGGTTTATATGAAATTATATCATAAAGCCATTGCGCACAAAACGGCATGCCGTTTTGTGCGCAGCTTTGCTGCGAAAGCGCCGGATACCGGCGCATGAGTGTTTTTTCGATGAAATAAATCCTCTGTGTCGTCATACGGCACAGACTGCGCAAAGCGCGGGCAATGGCTTCTACAGCCATTGCGGATTTATTATATCATAAAAAGCGGAGCGTTTATGATATAATCGCCCATCGCCGTAGGCGGGGCATAAGAATAAACGTATAATATCAGCAACGTTGATATTATATCATAAAAAGTAAAGCGTTTATGATATAATTGCCCATCAAAAGGCGGTTACCGCGTAAGCGGTGAGCCGCTGGGCATAAAACGTATAATATCCGTTTTGCGGATATTATATCATAAATTACAAAGCAACCCAACTTCCATTGTTGCAATTTTCGATAGATTTTGTCTGAAAAAAATGATATGGTAATGGTATGATTTGCATAGGTTGTTATTGTGCGGTTCATTGTTAAATATTTAACATAGATTAAGCGTGTCGTCAGGCTTACGTATAAATATTACCGGAAGGTTAGGGGTGTTGTTATGATATATACCGTTACGTTAAATCCGTCTCTTGACTATGTGGTCACGCTGCCGTCGTTTAAGCTTGGCAGTGTAAACCGGCCGGAACACGAGGCAATCTACCCCGGGGGCAAGGGAATCAACGTATCGGTTATGCTTACAAGGCTGGGGTTTGCAACCGTGGCTTTGGGGGTTACGGCGGGCTTTACAGGGGAACAGATTACCCGTTTGCTTGGCACGTTAGGCTGTCCGTATGATTTTGTAACGGCCCTTGCGGGGCAATCCCGCCTAAGCGTAAAGATTCTCTCAGGAGAAGAGACTGAAACCGAGATTAATGGGCGCGGGCCGGTTATTACACAGGAGGATTTAAGCGCAATCCTTCTGCGCCTGCGCGCGGCGGGGGAGCGGGATGTTGTGGTGCTGTCCGGCAGCGTGCCCGAAACCGCGCCGCACGATGCCTGTGAGCAGGTGTTGTCTTATTGTGCACAGCGCAATGTACCGCTTGTGGTGGATATCACGGGCAAGCGGCTGCTTGAGGCGCTGCGCTTTCGCCCCTTTCTTATCAAGCCCAACATACACGAGCTGTGCGAGCTGTTCGGGCAGGTTATCGAGGGCGAGCAGCAGATAGCCGCGTATGCGCGCAAGCTTCAGCGGCAGGGGGCACGTCATGTACTGGTTTCACGCGGCAGTGACGGGGCGCTTTTGGTTGCGGAGGATGGCACAATCTTGCGGGCGGCGCCTCCTGCGGGCAGTGTACAGTGCACGGTGGGAGCAGGCGACTCGATGGTTGCGGGGTTTCTTGCGGCACGCGCGCAGGGCGGCGATATTGCCGCTGCGTTTACGCTCGCGGTAGCGGCGGGAACCGCAACGGCTTATAGTCCATGGCTTGCCGGCAAGGAGGATGTATACCGTCTAGCAGAGCATGTAGCGGTGATATAACCAATCAGCGCTTGGTGCGTGCCCCGCGTGGAAATCCAAGCGGCTGAAACTGTTTTCGTTTTACAGCTTGTTATGAACGCTTTAGCATAAGAAGATAAAAAGGCAGTGGTTTAGCCCAAACCACTGCCTTTTTTGTATGGATAGGTATTTTAACCCTGCAGGCAAATCTCAAGCGGGCGGCGGCTTAGCTTGCGCGGATACAAAGCAGATGCTCCGCCGCTTCGGCAAAGCCCGCACCGCCCTCGTGTTCGGTTACATAGGCCGGCAGATGGCAAAGGCTTTGGATAAACGGTTTGATGTTTGCCACCGCACACGCATGGGGAAAGAACCCGAACATCGGCTCGTCGTTTGGAGAATCGCCAAAGTAAACAACTGTTTGCTCAATATCGCATTCACCCAAAATCTCACGCATAAACAGCCTGGTCATACCCAACTTGTCGTATGCGCCAAACCATGTGTTGACATGGATAGAGCTTACCTTTGCCTCGGCACCCATCGCAACACAGATATCCTTGATGCGTGCGGCATCCTCCAGCGAAAGGAAGGGCGGGTCCTCGCAAAAATCGATGGCGAGGTCATAGATGCGAGCAAACTGGTCGGATGCAACCCTGCTGCCCGGTACACCCAGCAACACGGCATCGCGTACGGCACAAAGCTTATCCGCGACATCGTGCGCGACCGACGGATGGGTGAACACCTGCTTTCGGTCGCCCTGCATGTAGTACACAAACGCGCCGTTTTCGCCAACCACCGCCTTTACCGGCCACTGGCGCACAATCAGGTCGCACCACCCCGCCGGCCGGCCGGTTACTGGTATGACGCAAAGCCCTGCGTCGTGCAGCCGCCACAGCGCGGTATACGCGTCGGCGGTCAGCTTTCCGTCGGTTGTAATGGTATCGTCGATGTCGCACAGCGCATAGCGCAGGCGGCGCGCAATGGCACGCGGCAGTTGTGAGAATGGTTTCATGGAGGATATCCTTTCACGGTGTGGTATGGAATAGGTATATGCTAAACGCTCTTAGAAGAGTCAACGAAATCGGGTGAAAAGCGTTGCGCCTATGCGGTTTTTGCCCGATTTGTTGCTGCGATTCTTAGAGGATTTAGTATTATTATCTCACAACGGATGGGAAGATGCAATTTGATTCGTTTAAGGGGAGATAGAGGGTAAGCATAAAAGCAATCCGCCTATGGATAGGCGGATTGTTGGCTGTATAAGGGGGTGGTGGTTGTGATGGAGAGGGGATGGGGGTTATAAACAGAAATAGAAGTCGTATGAGCTGACGAGCATTCTCGTTATGCCCATTTTATAAGGAACTGACCTTTTTGAGAGAAACAATGGTTACAGCCAGTGCTAAAGTGCAAACCAAAGATATAAGTGTTGCTGCCGGGTTTTTCGCCACCGGCCAATATATGACCAATGTATTCACAAGAGCGTGATACATAATACACAGCCATACGTTTTTACTCATTTTAAATATAGCTGCCAAGGAAAAGGATTGACCAAAAATGAATAGTGAGAACAATATAAATGACATCTCGCTCTGTCCGGAACCGGCTATAAAAAACATCGGTAAATGCCATGTCCACCATATGATAGCGGTAATCATTGTTGCAATAAAAAAGGGGAATCGCTTTTCCAGCGTGGGTTGCAGCAAATACCGCCACCCAAGCTCCTCCATTCCGCCATCCATTATCATTAGCGGAAAAACAGGAATCCAAAGATACCAAGCTGTATTGGTAATCGATTCACAAAGAATAATCGACGGAGTATACAAGATCGCTAAAAATGCCAATACCAATAAATAGTGAATGGGTTTTCCTTTGAAAGAAAATGAAATTATTATGAAATTCTTTATTGTGTTGATAGCCCCATTCTTCTTAAGATAGACATAGGAGAAGATTGTAGGAGCCCAAGTACCGCAAATATATAGAATTGTTCCAAAGGGGGTGTCAAATCCAAGCAAGCCAAATTGGTTTGCTGCGATTATTGCGCCCCATGATAAATATGTAAAAAGAAAAGTAAACATCAAAAAGCAAATTAACGTACGCTTATCGGTAACCATTTTCACTTATCCTAATCTTTAAATAATGAAATCAGCCTTTAATTTATACCTGCTCACAGGTGTAAACATTAGAAGAAGTATGAGACTCTTATATTTAATACAGTAAGCATATATTGTTTTAGTTTAAAGAAATCTTATTTCATCCTCATTCATTTTGATCAAAATCTAAACCTTGCAGCTCTGCATCATCAACGCTCATCCATCCAGTAATTGCAGAACGATTTTTCACTACCGCTCTAACATGGGGATAAGCAAATTCAGGATACAACAGTGTACGAACTTTGTATTGCTTTACATCCTCTAATGGTTCAAGGGTAGCAGTTAAACTGACCTTATCAGGATTTTTAAGATATAAAGGCATAAGAAACTGATACTTCCCAAAATACCATTGGTTCATAACGTCACTTCTCTTTTTTTGAAGTTCCAATTCTCCTAAGATAGTTCTAAATAGCATATGGCTATTTAGGGCTAACTCTACACCAAAAACGGATACTAGTCTTTCTTTATTCTTATTCATAATATGTTCTACTGTTGGTGGTTCCAAAACAAATTGCCACGAAGAATAAAACGATGGAGTTTGATACTGAATCTGATAGTCATCAATCAGTTTATTTAAATTTGAAAATGGAAGTAAGCTTCCAAAGTGTGCCTTTTTAAAATCCCATATTTGTGTTCCTCGTGAGTTCAATTTATATATAAACCACAGAGGATCGCCAGCTAAGCTAACTAAATTTCCAACTTTCCAAAAAGCTATACCTTGCTCCTTGTTTTCATATATTCTGCCTTCGGAATACGCAATTTCAAAGTTGACATTTATGTATTGACTAAGTATTTTGGAATTTGCTCCCCAAGGTTCTGACATCAGGGAGTTTTTTAAGTCTGTTAAGATATAGGACATATTATGATTAGCAAACTCTTTTAATATCATATAGACCCCACCCGCTCATTATTAACATTTAACATATATTCTTTGAAAGCACCTACAGTTTTACTCTTTTTAAGGATATCCTAGAAACCGACGCAAGTACTTTATAATAATTGTTTATTTTTTTGCGAGTCGCCCATTGTTGTTATAATCCACTGCAGATATCCTCATAATAATTCCCTACAATTTTGCACATAATGATCCATATATATCTAATATATCACAGATAAGACAAAAACAAAAGGACTGAAACGAGTTTCGTTTCAGTCCTTTTGGCGGTTTTGCTGGTGAACCATCGGAGATTCGAACTCCGGACACCCTGATTAAAAGTCAGGTGCTCTGCCGGCTGAGCTAATGGTTCAAACACTTAGTTTTTACGCGTAGTAAAAAGCGCTTTGAAAAAGGCGCCTGTTCATTATAGCAAGCAGTAGTAACGTTGTCAAGATTGCCAGACGAAAAAGGTTGCCTTTTTGTTGTGATAGTCCGTTATTGCTTACTATGCCACAGAAATTCGCGGTTATTATCAGGCACAGTCTGCAGATTTCTTACAGATTATTCAAAAAAAGGCGCTCGGATATTGTTATCCGAGCGCCGTACCGGTTTAAAAATCAATCAACGGTTCTCGCGCTTATCTCGGCAAGCAGCTGCGCAAGGAATTCATTTACGCCGACCGCACCCGTGTCGCCGTCTCTGCGCGAACGCACCGAAACGGTACCCGCGCCCTGCTCCTTTTCGCCCACAATCAACATATACGGAACATGGGCAATCTGCGCTTCGCGAATCTTGTAGCCGATTTTCTCGGGACGCAGGTCAAGCTCTACACGCACATTCTCCGCGGTCAGGCGGTCGGTCACCTGCTGTGCGTATTCGGCAAAGCGCTCCGAAATCGGGATTACCTTTACCTGCACCGGGGCAAGCCAGGTAGGGAACGAGCCCGCGAAATGCTCGATGAGGATGCCGATAAACCGCTCGATGCTGCCAAACGCCACGCGGTGAATCATAACGGGGCGATGCTTCTCACCGTCGGCACCGGTGTACTCAAGCTCAAACCGCTCGGGCATCTGAAAGTCGAGCTGGATGGTGCCGCACTGCCAGGTGCGCCCGATCGAATCCTCAAGGTGGAAGTCAATCTTCGGGCCATAGAACGCGCCGTCACCCTCGTTGATTATAAACTCACGGCCAAGCTCGGTGAGCGCTTCGCGCAGCGCGCCTGTCGCGTGGTTCCAGTCCTCCTCGCTGCCCATGCTGTCCTCGGGGCGGGTGGAAAGCTCGATGTGATACTTAAAGCCAAACAGGCTGTAAACCTCGTCAATCAGCGCAACAACGCCCTTAATCTCGTCTTTAATCTGCTCGCGTGTCATGAAGATATGTGCATCATCCTGCGTAAAGCAGCGTACGCGCATCAGGCCGTGCAGCGCGCCCGAAAGCTCGTGGCGGTGTACAAGGCCAAGCTCGGCTAGCCGTAACGGAAGCTCACGGTACGAGTGCGGCTCAAGCTTGTAAGCAAGCATCCCGCCCGGGCAGTTCATCGGCTTTACCGCAAAATCAGCTTCGTCAATCTCGGTGGTGTACATATTGTCCTTATAGTGGTCCCAGTGTCCCGAACGCTCCCACAGAGCACGGTTTAAGAGGATGGGCGAAGCAATCTCATGGTAGCCTGCGCGCTTGTGCACCTCACGCCAGTAATTAATCAGCTCATTCTTTACAATCATGCCCTTGGGCAGGAAGAATGGAAAGCCGGGGCCTTCCTCCAGCAGTGCGAACAGCCCAAGCTCCTTGCCAAGCCTGCGGTGGTCACGTTTTTTTGCTTCCTCAACGCGCACAAGGTATTCCTCAAGCTGGCTCTTTTTGGGGAACGCGGTGCCATAGATGCGGCAGAGCATCTTGTTCTTTTCGCTGCCGCGCCAGTAAGCGCCGGTAGCGGAGGTCAGCTTAATTGCCTTTACCGCGCCCGTGCTCATCAGGTGCGGACCGGCGCACAGGTCGGTGAAATCCGCCTGACGGTACAGGCTGATGTTCTCGCCCTTGCCGGCATGCTCCGCAATCAGCTCCACCTTGTAGCTTTCGTCCTTTTCTGCCATCAGCGCGGTTGCCTGCTCGGGGGAAAGCTCAAACCGTTCAAGGGGCTGATCCTCTTTTGCAATTTTGGCCATCTCGGCTTCAAGCTTTTCAAGGTCCTCGGGCGTAAAAGGAGTTTCTACGTCAAAATCGTAGTAAAAGCCGTTGTCAATCGCAGGCCCGATTGCAAACTTCGCGTGTGGGTACAAACGCTTTACCGCCTGTGCGAGCATATGGGATGCCGTATGCCAAAATGCCTTTTTGCCGTCGGGGTCATCAAAGGTGAGCAGCGTCAGCGAACAATCCTCGGTAAGAGGGGTGCGCAGGTCGCAGTTTTTGCCGTCCACCTTGGCAAGGCAGACCGCGCGATACAAACCCATCCCCAAATCCTTTGCAATTTCTACGGGAGTAATGCCCTTGTCGTACTGTTTTATAACTCCGCCCTTTAGTTCTACGTTAATCATAACTCCAAAGCTCCTTCTTGTTCATTATAGTTTGTGATGATAGGGGTAAAAAACAAAAAACCTCACCCCCAAAATCGGGGTGAGGCAGTAAATGCTCCACGGTTCCACCCGTATTGCGGTCTGTGTAACCGACCGCCGCTCGAACCGGCACCGTAACGTGTGCCAAACGCCGCTTTTTAGGCAGAGGAAGCTCTGTCTGTTATAGCGGGCTCAGGGGTGGTGTTCTCGGGTAAAGGGTCTGGGGCTTACGCTTTCAGCCTATGGCGCAAACTCTCTTTGCAAAGCACCTTTCGATACTGTCCCCGTCAACGCTTTTGCAGTTTTTTTCATAGTAACACTGCCAAAGAACTTTGTCAATAGTACGCAGATTGCATAGATATCCGCGTGCTGAAAATGTGAATCAAAGACATACCGAAAAAAACAATTCGGTGAGAAACCCCGTAATTGTACATAAAACACCATAAATGCGACATAAACGCGCGTGAAAACAGCCCTTGACATACATCTTTACAACATATAAAATAGTATATGGTGCATTAGCACTTATAATATTCTTTAGATTATGTTAAAATTTAGAGAAACTGAGCAAAGGAGGTTTTTGAATAAGTGGATTCACAGACGATTCTATACTGCGTCATTTCAGTAATCGTCGGAGCTATTGTGATTGGTGTCCCTCTGTTTTTTCTGGGCATTTCATATAGAAGAAGAGTTGCTGAGGCTGAGTTCGGTTCTGCCGAACAGGAAGCCAAGCGCATAGTCAGCGAAGCTCTAAAAACTGCAGAAAGCAAGAAAAAGGAAGCACTTGTCGAGGCAAAAGACGAAATTTACAGAATGCGTTCGGATGCAGACAAAGAAATTAAAGAACGCAGAACCGAAGTTCAGCGCCAGGAACGGCGTATTGCGCAAAAAGAAGAGAATCTTGACCATAAGATGGAAACACTTGAACGCAAGGACGAAACCCTGCAAAAGAAAGTCGCAGAGGCGGAAGCTAAGCTCAATGATGCCGAACAGATAAAAAAGCATCAGTTCGAGATGCTGGAGAAGATCTCGATGTTTACCATCGATCAAGCCAAGGAGTATCTCCTCAAAAATCTGGAGGATGAGCTCGTTCACGAAAAGGCGCTTAAAATTAACCAGTACGAGCAGATGCTGCGCGACGAGGCAGACCAAAAAGCGCGCAATATTATCTCGATGGCAATTCAGCGCTGTGCCGCTGAGCATGTGGCGGAGGCTACCGTTTCAGTGGTTGCGCTGCCTAGTGACGAGATGAAGGGCCGCATTATCGGCCGTGAGGGCCGCAACATCCGTGCCCTTGAAACCCTTACCGGTGTTGATCTGATTATTGACGATACCCCCGAAGCAATCACCCTGTCTAGCTTTGACCCCGTGCGCCGTGAGATTGCGCGAATTTCCCTTGAAAAGCTAATCTCAGACGGACGTATTCACCCTGCCCGCATTGAGGAGATGGTGGATAAAGCTAAGCATGAGGTAGAGCTTAAGATTCGTCAGGACGGCGAACGTGCGGTGATGGAAATTGGCATTCATGGCATGAACCCCGAACTCATAAAGCTTATTGGCCGTTTGCGCTACCGTACAAGTTACGGACAAAACGTGCTGGACCATTCGCTGGAGGTTGCGTACCTTGCGGGTGTTATGGCAAGCGAGCTTGGTGTAGAGGTAAACTATGCAAAGCGGGCGGGTCTGCTGCACGATATCGGCAAGGCGCTTGATCATGAGATTGAAGGCACCCATGTTGAGATTGGCGTAGACATCGCAAAGAAATACAAAGAAAACCCTGAGATTATTCATGCCATTCAGGCGCACCACGGCGACGTGGAACCGAAAACGATTGTTGCATGTCTTGTGCAGGCAGCCGACGCCATCTCGGCGGCGCGTCCCGGTGCAAGGCGCGAAAACCTCGAAAACTACATCAAACGGCTTGAAAAGCTTGAGGAGATTGCGGGATCGTTTAGCGGCGTAGAAAAAACCTTTGCAATTCAGGCGGGCCGGGAGGTTCGCATCATGGTAAAACCCGAAATAGTCAACGATGACCAGATGACGCTGCTTGCGCGCGACATTGTAGGCAAGATTGAGGCAGAGCTTGATTACCCCGGACAGATTAAGGTTCACATTGTAAGAGAGAACCGTGTCATCGAATTTGCAAAATAGTAATATTTGTTTCATAAGGCAGGGCAGGAATATTCCCGCCCTGCCTTTTTACCATCAGCCCCGTGGAAGGGTTTGGTACTATACATTCACAAGAAATTACTGTTAGTAACGTTATTTTTATTCAATATGCAAATATTTAACTGTAAAATCAAGGCTTTTTTTGCCTTTTGTACATTGTTATTTGCCACCCAACTGCGTTATAATGAGAATGTGCTGCTTACTGGGTCTGTATGGCAGAATGAGGAGGCTATCTAAATTGAGGGTACTTTGCGTCGGAGACGTGGTCGGAAGGATTGGCTGTGAATACCTTTTACGACACCTTCCCGCACTCAAACGCACAACCGAAGCGGACGTGGTGATTGTAAACGGTGAAAACTCATCCCAGCGCAACGGTATCTCGCCCGGCAGTGCAGGGCGGCTGTTCGATGCCGGAGCGGATGTTATCACCACCGGAAACCACACCTTCCGTCACCGTGAGATTGGGGCGTATCTGGAAGAGCATCCCGATGTGCTTCGGCCGGCGAACTACCCAAAAGGTACCTACGGTTCGGGTCTGTATGTGCTCGATCTTGGTCGGGTGCGCATTACAGTAATCAACCTTATGGGCGTCGTTTTTATGAACAATCTCAAGAACCCGTTTGAATGCATGGACGACCTCTTGGAACAGATTGACACGAAGATTGTGGTGCTTGACTTTCACGCCGAGGCGACCAGTGAAAAGCTTGCTCTTGCGCGCTATTTGGATGGACGGATTTCAGCGATGTTTGGAACCCATACCCATGTGCAGACAGCCGATGCCTGCATTTTGCCGCAGGGTACGGGGTACATTACGGATGTTGGGATGACAGGGCCTATCCACTCTGTTCTGGGCATGAAGCCCGAACTTGCCATACGCAGACTAAAAAACTTAATGCCCGCCGGCTTTGAACCCGCAGGCGGCGACTGCATGCTTGGTGCCGTGGTTTTTGATATCGACGAGCATACCGGCAAAACCATCTCTGTTACCCCCATTCGCTTTACGCAGCAGTAACGCAAATTCCCTACCCATTTAGAAACTTTGAAGAACCGTACCGCTTTTATGCGCCCGGTTGCTGCTTTGGCGGGAAAAGCGGCAGCTGCTTTATCAAAGGCAAGAACCAAAGACAGAATGCTAGTTATGACTGGAAGGATTGAAATTGTTATGGAAGTTTTAAAGGTTTCAGCAAAATCGATTCCCAATTCGGTTGCAGGGGCAATTGCGGGTGTTATCCGCGAAAAAGGAATTGTAGAGGTTCAGGCGGTGGGAGCCGGCGCTTCTAATCAGGCAATCAAAGCGGTGGCGATTGCCCGTGGGTATCTTGCCCCATCAGGCATGGACCTTGTATGCATCCCAGCCTTTGCAAACGTTTCGATCGACGGTGAGGATCGCACTGCTATCAAGCTGATTGTTACGTCCCGGTAACTACGGCAGATACATAATGGCAAGAGAAGAGAAATATGATTAGGATTTAACCCCCTTGCGGCGGGAGAGCATCTGCTCCCGCCGCTTTTTGTTATAAAACAGGTCGTGTGCGCACGGGGATTGTGGTATAATATGTCCACAAGCACATTCAAAGCATAGCTTTGAATGTGCTTGGCAAAGCCGAGTATGAGTATTTTGCTATGCAAAATACGAATGTGGCCATGTTACACCATGAACTGCAAATGCTGATGAAATCAGCATCTGCAAGGACTGCGTCCTCTGCAAAACGACATTAGGCGTTTTGCAGTCTGTTTATGGTATAATAACTGCAAATAGTTATTATACGCTTTATGCCCAGCGGTTCACCGTTTACGCGGCAACCGCCTTTTAGTGGGCAGTTATGCTACTCACACATTGTGTTTATGGTTAAAAAGATGTTGGAGGTGCTCTATGCAATCCATAAAAATAAAGCTTGCCCTCATATGCCTTGGGGCTATTCTGGCGTTTACTGCCTGTGCGCCGCCGGCAGGGGGCGGGACGTCGTTTGATGCAAGCAGCAGCGAAGGGGAATCATCCGGCACGCAGGGTGCCGCATCACGACCGGTTCGGAGCGATGACGGCCGGTTTGTGCTGCCGTATGACAGCGGCGATTCTCTTCACCCTTACCGCTCTGCCACGGCGCTCAACACCGCACTGCACACCCTTGTGTATGACAGCCTTGTTAAGCTTGACAACGACTTTACCCCCGTTATGAGCGTTGCATCGGATATTGAGATCAGCGGCGCGGTATGCACCGTTACCCTGAAAAACGGTATTCGCTTCTCAGACGGTACGTCGCTTACGGCAATTGATGTGCGTTACTCGATCGATTGCATTAAAACATCCTCATCGGTGTACGCAGGCAGGCTTGGCGGCGTTGTAAGCTACGCGGTGCAGGATGACAGGACGCTAGTGATTACGCTCGATTCACCCGATGCCTTGTTTATCAACCTGCTGGATTTCCCTATCATAAAAAGCGGAACCAATCAGACGGATCGCCCAACGGGCAGCGGCAGATACCGGTATGAAAATGAAGATACCCCGAAAACTGTAGATAACCGTAATGAAGCGCAGGATATTGCAGATCTGCATCTTACCCGTAACGACCAGTGGCATGGCGGTGCTGTCAATACCATCCGCGACCTCTACCTTACCGCGTACGATTACGATCAATCGCTGATTTACACACTCAAATCAGGTGAAATTGATTTTGCCTATACCGACCTTTCGCAGGCACAAAGCTCCACCAACATGGGCAGCAGCCCCATTCAGGTACCGCTTACCAACCTTGTTTACCTTGGCGTCAACAACTCGAGCGGGGTGACCGCAGTCGCATCATTTCGCAAGGCGATAGCCCTGTGCATTGATCGCAGCCGCATTGTGTCTGAGGCATTTTTATCACGCGCCACCGCAGCATCCACCCCTTTTAATCCCAACATGTACGCAATGAAAGAAATTGAAAACCAGCTTTACGCAAACGGTGAGGAGGCAGACGCTATTCTTGATGCGCTGGGGTATACACGGCGTGACGAAGAAGGGTACCGCTTATACGGCAACGAGCGCCTTGCGCTTTCGGTGCTTGTGAATACCGACAACTTTTACCGTACGCAGGCCGCCCACGTGGTGAAGGAAAACCTTGCCGCGGTGGGTATAGATTGCGTGATAACCGAGCACAACGCAGCGGACTACCGGTCTGCTGTACAGGCCTCAAACTTTCAGCTCTACATCGGGGAAACACGTCTTTATGCAAACAACGACCTCTCGGAGTTTTTTACCGCCGACGGCGCGCTTTCTTACGGAGGAACAGCGTCCGGTCAGGTAGCCTCATCCTACCGCTCTATGCGGCAGGGAGAGATTGGGTACAATTCCTTTTGCAACGTATTTTTCGACCAGTCGCCGTTTATCCCTTTGGTGTTCCGCAACGGGGTGTCGTTCTTTACCCAAACCATGTCTTATAACGTCAAATCCTCAATGAGCGACCCGTTTTTCAATATTGAAGACTGGACTTATGCGCAATAACGCGCGCGGCGCTTCAAAAATAATAGGAAAACCGCCGAAGGGTATTAAAATTTTCTTGTTTATGTGTTATAATAAATCCAAAATGGCTGTAATGCTGATCTGCTTGGAAGACATAGACGTGTTTTTCACCGACAGGTAAAACAGCGGGTTTAAAAGATAGGCTATATCTATCTTTTAGATTGGAAATAGCATTAACCAGCCATTGCCACCCAACATGCTTTTTTGTTTTCCGACTTTATCAACCGGAGAATCGTCCGGTGAAACGGAGGTTTCTATGATCAGAATCGAAAACCCGATGGGTTACATCGAGATTTCTGCAGATTACTTTGCGAATCTGGTGGGGTCGGCAGCTTCCAGTTGCTTTGGTGTTGCGGGAATGGCGACCAGCGGTACCGTACAGGGGCTGCGCTCGCTCATCGTATCGCCCGATCTGCCTGACAAGGGGGTTCGCATCCGCAACCGCGACGGAAAGCTGGAGATTGACCTGCACATTGTGGTCACTTACGGCGTCAATATTGCTGCCATTGTTAAGAGCATCATCAACAAAGTCAGCTACACCGTCGAGGAGACGACAGGGCTGATTGTGAACAGAGTCAACGTTTTTGTAGACGAGATGAAGCTGGACTAGCAGCTTCCCGGTTTTTAGAATAAGCCTCTCATTATGGGGCGCTCCTTCCCCTGTTTTGGCGGGGCAGAGCAGCTGTGCGTAAAGCAAAACTCACTTTATAAAAATAACTGCCGGTGCACAGCGGCGGAATAGGTGAAGATGTGATATACGGAAATACACTAAAGGACGCCATCATCTCGGGCGCCAACAATATTGCCAACCAACGGCTTGCGGTAGACGAGCTCAATGTTTTCCCTGTGCCGGACGGCGATACCGGTACCAACATGTCCATGACCGTTTCTGCAGGAGCCAGAGAGCTTAAACGGCTGCAGAATGCTACGGTCGGTGAGGTTGCGTCGGTTGCCGCCTCGGCATTTTTGCGTGGTGCAAGGGGCAACTCGGGCGTAATTCTTTCGTTATTGTTCCGCGGCTTTTCAAAAGGGCTTGCAGGGCTTACCGCCGCAAGCGGCAAAGATTTGGCCCGTGCGCTCAGCTTGGGTGTTGACGCTGCCTATAAGGCGGTTATGAAGCCCACCGAGGGCACCATGCTCACCGTTGCAAGGGTGGCGGCTGAACATGCCCAGAAAGCGTGCGAAACCGAACAGGATGCGCTTGCAATCTGGCGGGTGATTGTCAGCGAGGCAAAGGCGGCGCTTGACACCACACCCGAGCTATTGCCTGTGCTTAAAAAGGCGGGCGTTGTGGATGCCGGCGGTAAGGGCCTGCTTGTTATTTTTGAGGGAATGCTCACGGTGTTTGAAGGCGGCGAGATTGTTGCCGAGCAAGCACCCTCCGCGGCCAGACAAGAGGACACCTTTATTTCGCAGAAGAATGCGGCGGGTGCCGACCTGCATGAGGAGATTACCTTCACCTATTGCACCGAGTTTATTGTGCAAAAATCCTCCGCGGAGGTAAACGCGCTGCGCCTGCGCGCCTACCTTGAGACGATTGGAGACAGCGTCGTGGTAGTGGACGACGATGAGATTATTAAGGTGCATGTGCACACCAACAATCCCGGCAACGCGATGCAGGAGGGCCTTGCATACGGCTCGCTGCACAACATGAAGATAGAGAATATGCGCGAGCAGCATGAGAATAAGGTTGCCGAAGCAAGGATGGCAAACGAGGTGCAGGAGGCTGTTCCGGTAGACCCGGGCATTCCGTTTGGCTTTGTGGCGGTAGCGGCGGGTGACGGGATTATGCAGCTGTTTACCGAGCTTGGCTGCGGCCGTGTGGTAAGCGGCGGCCAGACTATGAATCCAAGTACTGATGATATTCTGCGTGCGATAGAATCGGTGCCTGCATCCACGGTGTTTGTACTGCCAAACAATAAAAATATTATTATGGCGGCAGAACAGGCAATCGCGCTTGCCGACCGGCGTGTGGTGGTGCTGCCAACCCGTACCATTCCGCAGGGGCTTTCGGCCATGCTTGCATTTGACCCCGATGCCTCGGTGGAAGAAAATCAGATTGCGATGATGAAGGCGGCCGACCATGTGGCAACCGGCCAGATTACCTTTGCCGCGCGCGACTCCGACTTTGACGGCCACAAGATTAAGCAGGGCGAGGTGCTTGCGCTCGATGGCGGTAAGCTTTCGTTTATTGCCTCCGATGTTTCTCTTGCGGCGCAGCGTCTGACCAAGGCGCTTGTTAAACGTGACAGCACGTTTGTTACCATACTCTACGGCGAGGGCATTACCGAGGAGGAGGCGGAAAAAACCGCGGGGCTTATCCGCGCAAAACTTTCCGACTCGATCGAGGTGCATGTTGTAAACGGCGGACAGCCCGTTTACTACTATATCATTTCGGTAGAATAGTTTTACACCGGAAGGGCAGAGTGCCGTGTTGATACTAGGCATCCCCGAAAACATTAAACATCTCAAGGGCGTAGGCGAAAAACGTGCCGAGCTGTACCGTAAGCTCGGTGTGGATAGCGTCGGCGCCCTTTTGCGCTTTTACCCGCGTGATTACCTGGATTTTACAGCGCCTTTCGGGGTGGCGGATGCCCCGCGCGATACCCAGTGTGTCGTTCGCGCGCGGGTATTTGCTAAAAATCCCGAACAGCGTGTTCGCGGCAAAATGACCATCTACAAGGTGTTTGTTACCGATGATGCCGTCGATATGGTAATCACTTTCTTCAACAACCGCTTTGCGGCTGCAGCGCTTGAGATTGGCAAGGAATATCTGTTCTACGGCAAGGTGACAGGCTCGCTGCTTACCCGCGAGATGGCGTCGCCGCTCTATTTCCCTGTAACGCAGGAGCCGGGGCTTGTACCGGTTTATCCGCTGACGGCGGGGCTTTCTTCTAAAATGATTGCGCAAAACGTAAAGCAAGCGCTCGCACTGCTTAAAGAGCCGCTGGCAGACCCTCTGCCTCACACACTGAGGCAAGAGCAGGAGCTGTGCACCCTTTTGTATGCACTGCGTGTGATTCATTTTCCGCCCGATGCGCATCAGCTTGCTATCGCGCGCAAACGGCTGATTTTCGAGGAGCTTTTAACCCTGCAGCTTGCTCTTGCACTGCTGCGCCGCAGGCCTAAGCAGACGGCCGCGGCGGTAATGACGGATGCCGAGGTATCCCCCTTTATCGCGTCACTTGGGTTTCCCCTTACCCGGGCGCAAACCCGTGCGATTGCGGAGGCGGCCTGTGACCTGCAGAAAACCGTGCCAATGAACCGCCTGCTGCAGGGCGATGTCGGCTCGGGCAAGACCGCGGTTGCGGCGGCACTATGCTACATATGCGCAAAAAACGGCGCGCAATCGGCGTTCATGGCACCTACCGAGATTCTTGCGCGCCAGCATTACGACTCGATTGCTCCCCTGCTTGAAGCTGCCGATATCCGCTGTGCACTGCTCACCGGCTCGGTAAAAGCGGCGGAGCGGCGGGATGTTCTTGCCCGCCTTTCATCGGGGGAGATACAGTTTGTTGTGGGTACACACGCATTGCTTACCGCCGATGTGGTATTTGAGTGTTTGGGGTTTGTGGTTACCGATGAGCAGCACCGCTTTGGCGTAAACCAACGTGCAAGCCTTGCGGATAAGGGCGGGCATCCGCATGTTTTGGTAATGAGCGCAACGCCTATTCCACGTACGCTCGCGCTGATTATTTACGGTGATTTGGATGTATCGGTGCTCGATGAGCTGCCGCCCGGGCGCAGGGCGATTAAAACTTATCTGATTGATTCCGCCAAGCGGCAGCGTGCACTTGGCTTTATCCGCCGCTTCTTGGACGAGGGCAGGCAGGCGTTTATTGTCTGTGCGGCAATCGACGAAAGCGAAAGCGGCCTGATATCCGCCACCGAGCACGCCACAAAGCTTGCAGAGGAGACGTTTCGGGGGTACCGTGTCGGGCTTGTGCACGGCAAGCTGAAACCGGCGGAAAAAGAGAGTATTATGAGCCGCTTTTACGCGGGCGAGATATCGCTGCTTGTTTCCACCACCGTCATCGAGGTGGGGGTTGATGTACCCAATGCCGTGGTGATGATGGTGGAAAATGCCGAGCGCTTTGGGCTTTCGCAGCTGCACCAGCTGCGCGGGCGGGTGGGGCGCGGAACGCACGAATCGTTTTGCATACTGGTATCCGACGCAACAGCGGAGCCGACACTCAGGCGGTTACAGGCAATGTGCAAAACAAGCGACGGCTTTGCGCTTGCCGAGGAGGACCTTGCACTACGCGGCCCCGGCGACTTTTTCGGCGCGCGCCAGCATGGCCTGCCCGAGATGAAGCTTGCAAGCCTGATTGATGATATCGCTACCCTAAAGCTCGCCCAGACCTGCGCGCAGGAGATTCTGGAGCATGACCCCGCCCTTTCTTCCCCCGAGCATGAAGGACTTAGGAAGGGTATTAAATCGCTGTTTGGAAGCATGAGTGCGGGAAGCTTTAACTGAATACGCAAGAAAAGACGCCTCATCTGTGGATGGGGCGTTTCGTTAGGCGGTTGATTTGGTTTGGATGCTTAGGTTTTTGTCGTGGTGCAAGCGGAATCCGCAATGGCGGCAAACTGGGCAAGCGTCAGCTGCTCTGCACGTGCATTTGCGGGAACTTCGGCTTGTTGCAGCACAAGCTTCACCTGCTCCTTGGCAAGCCCCCTTACCCCCGCAAGCGAATTGGAGACCGTCTTGCGCCGCTGTGAAAACGCCGCACGCACCACCGCAAAGAATAGTGCCGCATCCTGTACCGCGACAGGCGGCGTATCGCGAACATCAAGGCGTATCACCGAAGAATCGACCTCGGGTGCGGGCAGAAAGCTTCCGCGTGACACTTGGAACAAAACCTTAGGCTCGCTGTAATAGCGCACCGCGATGCTCACCGCGCCAACGTCACGGGTGCCGGGCTGGGCGCACAGGCGCTGTGCCGCCTCCTTTTGCACCATGACGGTAATTGCCTTTACCGGCAGCTGTTTTTCGAGCAGTGCCATTACAATGGGTGAGGTGATGTAGTAGGGCAGGTTTGCGCATACCACCACCTCCATGCCGACAAACTCGCGCGCAATGAGTGCGGCAAGGTCAACCTTCAGCACATCCTCAAACACCACCGAAACGTTGTCAATCCCGCTTAGGGTTTCTTGCAGGATGGGCGCTAAGCGGGTATCAAGCTCAATGCATACCACACGGCGCGCAAGACGGGCAAGCTCGGCTGTCAGCACACCGATACCTGGGCCTATTTCAATCACACCGATACCCTCACAGCCCGACTCTTTTGCCATACGCGGGCAAACAGCGGGGTTGATAATAAAGTTTTGCCCCATCGCCTTGGAAAAGGTGAATCCGTGGCGTGCGAGCAGGTTTTTGACCTCTTTGATGCCGGTGAGATTATGCATGGCGTGCTCCTTGCTATGTTGGTTTTTACCGCGGGCGGATGGAAGATGCCCGCCTTCCCATACTAACAGTTACAGGATAGGTGTGCCGTTGATGATAAGCCGAAACGAAAGCTCTAAAAAATCTGCCGCACGCCGGCACAAAATCATGCGCTGCAGAAAGATTTCAAAGTAATCCATCACAGGGCAGATGAGGGAATCTATCGTAAGATTCAGCGCAATGGATTTTGCCTGTGTATCAAGGTCAAGCGACGACTGCTCCACGGCGTAGTTGACGCGGTCGTGGATATCGTGGGTGGAAGCGTCCCAGTTGCGCACCCTTGTGCGCCGCACATCACTCTTGTCGGCAAGAATCAGTGCGGCGGCAACCGCACTTACCGGTGAGGCAGTCGCTTCGTCATGGTTGCCGATGGCGCAGATAATCTCGGCGATGTCGTCGGGATTCATGCCCATTTTGTCAAGAAGGTTAAATGCCATGACTGCGCCGCTCTGCGCGTGATCAACACGGTTGACAACGTTGCCGATGTCGTGCATATACCCGGCAATGCGTGCAAGCTCGCAGGTATGTGCGTCGTAGCCAAGCTCATTGAGGATATCAAACGCTGTCTTGGCACAGCGTGTCACATGCGCTGCCGCGTGCTCGGTATAGCCCATCGCCTTAAGCGATTCGTCCGCCATACGGATATACGCGTTAATCTCGGCGCTGTTTTTAATCAGCTCATAGGTAATCTGCCCCATCTTTGGTTCCCCCCATTAGCGCGATTCGATTACTATAGTATACACTATTTTGGTTATAAATTCATTAAAAGTATCCCCTAATATTGATTAGACGGGTACAAAGGGGTATAATGGTACTGTCAAGCCCTGCTTGGGGTTTGGTGCTTTCCTGCAGTTATGCACACGTTTTTAGTGTGAGCATAAGCTTCACACGCGGATAAGGCCGCATGCAGCCGGAGCGCAGAAATAATAACTGCATCGTGCGGTGCGCGCTTGATCCTACCAGTTCTTTGTCCGCGATGCGGATATGGGGGTTATTATGGTACTTGCAATCGACATTGGAAACACAAACATCTGCCTTGGCTGCTTTGAGGACGGCAAGCTTGTCCTTACCTCGAGGCTGTTCACCGACGCCGACCGCACCGAAGATCAGTATGCCATCGAGCTGAGGGATATCTTTCACCTTTACGGCTTTGGCGGACGCAAGGTGGAAGGATGCATCATCGGTTCGGTGGTGCCAAAGCTTACCGGTGCACTTGTGCGCGCTGTGGAAAAGTATCTGCACTGCCCGGTGCTTATCGTTTCGGCGGGCATTAAAACGGGGCTGAACCTGCGTGCGGAAAACCCCGGCGGTATTGGTGCGGATTTTGTTTGCGGCGCGGTTGGTGCAATGAGCAAGTACCCGCTGCCCTGTGCGATCATTGACATGGGTACCGCCACGAAAATCTATGCAGTGGACAAAACGGGCTCGTTTATCGGCGGTTCCATCCTGCCCGGCGTGTTGATTTCGCTCGAAGCGCTTGCAAAACGCACGGCACAGCTGCCCACCATCGGTCTGGACGGCGCCGACCCGCCGCTGATTACCACAATTACGGTGGAGAGCATGCGTTCGGGGCTTTTATACGGCACCGCAAGTATGATTGATGGCATGACACAGCGGTACAGTAAGGAGTTTGATACCCCGCTTACCGTTGTGGCTACAGGTGGAATCGCAGGCCTTATCATCAAATACTGCAAAGAAAATGTGCTGCTCGATACCGATCTGGTGCTTGAAGGGCTGTATCGCATCTACCAAAAAAACGTGTAGCGTAAACAAGCAGGGAGCAAAAATTTGCGTTGCATCCCAAACGGGAGCGACAGCAGGAGGAATGACCTATGAACAAAAGCAAAAAACGCATTTCCACGCGCGCGATGACCATCCTTGGCATCCTGACCGCAATCGAAATTATTATGGCGTTTACGCCGCTCGGATCGATACCAATCGGGCCGATTGTCGCAACGCTTGCGCACATACCGGTTATTATAGCGGGTGTGACGCTGGGCACTTATGCAGGAGCGTACATGGGTGCACTATTCGGCTTACTGAGCTTTATTGTTCACACAATGATGCCGACGATTACGTCCTTCATCTTTACGCCGTTCTTCTCATTGGGGGAAGCGGGCGGCAATCCGCTTAGCCTTGTTATCTGTTTTGTACCGCGCATTGTGCTCGGCATTTCGGCAGGCTTGTTGTTTGAGCTGATTGCAAAGCGCGATACGCGCAAATACGCAGCCTATATTATTGCCTCGGTGGTGCCGTCGCTGTTACACACCGTCTTGGTACTGGGCGGCGTCTATCTGTTCTTTGGCGAGACTTACGCAGCTGCCATCGGGCAGGCGTATGATGCGCTGTTAGGGCTTATCTTTACGGTGTTATTGACCAATGGTATTCCGGAGGCGATTCTTGCCGCCATCCTTGCGGTGGCAGTGGGTAAGGCGCTCGAAAAGCTTGCAAGGCGCGCAGGCTGACCATTTACAAACATAGCCGCCCCTTTGACCGGCAGGTCAAAGGGGCGTTTTTGATGCTTATATTAAAATTCTCGAATTGCAATAACGGCACTCCAGCATATCCGAGGTTCCCGCGTAAAGGTGGGGCAGATATCGCTCGGTATGGGTGATACACCGCTCGTTTTTACACACAAAGCCGCCAAGATGTGCGGTGCTTTCGGCAACAGCGGGAACCGAACCGTCAAGCAGCATTAAAATCAGCGCCATGCGCGCGAAGATACCGTACCTTGCCTGCTTAAAATAGATGGCGCGCGGGTCACTGTCCACCTCATCGGCAATCTCGTCCACACGGGGCAGCGGGTGCATTACCTTTAAGTCAAATTTAGCAAGGTCGAGTTTTTGGGGGTCGAGGGTATACACATTCTTTTGACTTTGATATTCCTGCTCCGAGGCAAAACGCTCCTTCTGTATACGGGTCATGTATAGCACATCCAGAGACTGTATCGCCTCTTCCAGACTGAATACCTCCTTGTACGGGCAGCCGTTTGCCTCCAAAATGGTGCGCAGATAGGATGGGATGCGAAGCTGCTTGGTGGAGATGAGCACAAAACGGTTATTTTCAAACTGGCTCATCGCCTTAATCAGCGAATGCACGGTACGCCCGTTTTTGAGGTCGCCGCATACGCCGATGACAAGATTATGCATGCGCCCCTTTTCGTGTTTGAGCGTAACCAGATCGGTCAGTGTCTGGGTAGGATGCAGGTGTCCGCCGTCGCCTGCGTTGATAACGGGGCAGCTTGCGTACAGAGAAGCCGCCTTAGCACTTCCCTCACGCGGATGGCGGATGACCAGAATATCCGCGTAGCCGCTCATAATCTTAACGGTATCTTTCAGGCTTTCGCCCTTTGCCACCGATGAGTTGAGCGGGTTATCAAACCCTATCACCTTACCGCCCAGCCGAAACATTGCAGTTTGAAACGACATCTGCGTGCGCGTGGACGGCTCGTAGAACAGCGTGGCCATAATCTTGCCTTCCAGCCTGCCGTAATAGTCCGAAGGGTTACGGCTGATATCCCCCGCAAGGGTAATCAGCTGGTCCCAACAACGGACACTGAGATCGTCAAGGTCAATGAGATGGGGCAGGTTGCTCATAGTTATGACCATTCCTTTCAAACGGGAAGTCGGCAAGTTGCTCAATTTTGGTTCTCGCCGTGGTGCTTATACTATTTTAACACAACACGCCGCAAAATCAACGTATATGCCCCGTTTTTTGCTGCCGATTTCTCCGATATGCAAACTTGGCTTGCGAAGACCGGTAAAGACTGTTACAATATAGTCAATCAACACCTGCGCGCACGCAATGGCGTGGTGACCGGCTATAAACGAAAACAAACCCGCCCGCTATGCAGGCAGCACAGAAATCCGCGCGGCTACAAAACGAATTCATTTTGAAGTTTGTTAAGTGTAACAAAAGAATTTTACAGGAACAAGGGGGCGCAATAAACATGAAGATCTCTACCAAGGGGCGCTATGGTCTGCGGTTGATGATTAGCCTTGCGCAGAACTACCAAAAAGGGCTTGTTTCGCTAAAGGAGATTGCGCAGCACCAAGAGATTAGCGAAAAGTATCTCGAACAGATTATCATCCTGCTGCACAAAAGCGGGTTAATCAGAAGCGTGCGCGGTTCGCAGGGCGGTTATGCGCTTGCTCAATCGCCGGCTGATATAACAGCAGGCATGGTTCTGCGCGCTTTGGAAGGCCCGCTTGTTCCCGTAGACTGTGTGCTGGATGACGAAATGTGCAGCCGTATTGACCAATGCCCCACGCGCGGGCTGTGGGAAAAAATAGCCGATGCAGTTAATGATGTGGTGGAAGCCACATCCCTTGCCGACCTTGCGAACCCACCCGCCGCCGATGATTTTGTTATTTAATAAACTGGGATGATTATAAAAATGGACCGCTTAAAAAGGTGCGGGAGCCGCAGAGCGGTGCAAGTTTTTGAATTGTCGAGGGATCCTAAATATAAGCACCGCAGCACGGTAAGCGCTTTCCGTGCTGCGGTGCTTTGTATTTAAAACATGCGGCTAAACCGCTGCATGTTTCCTGCTGCGTTTATTGAAACCGGACTATACTGGTTGCACTCAAAAAGACGGATAAAAACTGTCTGTCTGCGGGCTAAAATATGGGTAACAGGTATTACATGGTTAAAATGCCGGTCTCGGTTTCAATCAAAAGAAGGATCTGCTCCTCGGCACCGGTCATTGCATTAATATAAACGAGTACGTTCTGGTCGCGGTCGCTCTTGCACCGTACTTCGTAGGTGAGCACCTCGTTTTCGCCGCCGGTGGGGATGATGGCAAGCTGAGCAGAGCCGGGGGTCAGCAGCCTGCTGACGATGGACATAGCCTCGTTCTGTGAAATTGCGGGTGTGGAAATTTTGCGATCCTCGCGGTGGTTGGTGATAAATCCGCGCGATTCAAAGCTGACGACCTCTCCGTTGTCCAGCGCAACCCCTACTTTAATCAGGTCCGGGTAGCACACTACGCCGTCCTGCTCGTAGGCGAAATTGAAAACACAGGTGTTGCCGACGGTGTCGTAGTAACTCTGCACCATGTTTTCAATTCCAAGCTTTCGCAGGTATTCCCCCGCTTTGACACCGGCTTGCTGTACGCTGAGCTTTTCATCGCCCACACTGCGCGTGTTTACCATATAGCTGATGAGATTGCCGCGTTTTGTTACCGAAATGTTTGCGTTTTCGTAGTTAAAGCAGTAGGACGGCATCTTACCTTCTTCGTCGGTGTCGTCTGAAAGTTTTGCGGCATCCACCCCAAGGGCAACAGCCGCTTTCTTCCGCGCATCCTCGCGGCTGACCTCCTCAGCCTTCTTGGTAAGCAGCGGTTCACGCTCCATAAGGTGGTCGGAAAACGGGCCGTCATAGATTAGCGTGGGGTAGCCCTCCATGCCGTCCTCCATATCCTGAAACCCGTCGGTGATTGCAGGGGTATCCTCTACTGCGTCGCCCTCTTGTTTGATGGCCGCGAATACCTCGCCGATGTTCATGCCGCTCATATCAATATCGTTGCGCATCGTGTTGATCTTTTCCGCTACGGTTGCGGCGTAATCGCACAGCTTTTGCAGGGATTGCTTCTCTTCTTCGGTAATATCCTGCGAGGTCGAGAGCTTGCGCGTTAGGCTCTGCGCATATTCTCCCGCCTGCGCGATGAATTTATTGGTGCCGTCGAGCCGAAACTCCGAAACCGGCAGCTGTGCAAGGGATGATTTTGCGGCATCACAATCGCGCACAAGCTTTGAGGAAAGTTGTGTCAGCTGAGCGGGTGTGCCCGCATACAGGCTTTTGTTGAGCGTAGTGTTAATCTCGCTTACATCGGCGCTAAGGTCGGAGAGCGCGCGTTGATAGGTGTATTCCAGGTGTGTGCGGTAGCTGTTTGCCTGTGTATACCCCTTTACGATAAAGCCCCCCATAATAAGAAACAGTGCGGTGAGGTAGCTGACGGAACGAACCATAGAGCGTTTTCCCATCTTCCGAACAAATCCTTTCCTGTGCAAAAGTTGTAGTTCATCTGTGCCCACACGGTATATGGAAGTATTTTTCCCCCCCACCTGCGAAATATGTGGAAGCCCAAACAATTTGTTTGTAATGACGGCAACGATAAGGTATAATCATAATAGATTTGCTGTGCCGTATCGTCGGAATTATATAAGCTTTTTTTGCAGTAATATTTGCGCATGACAAAGGAACTGTCCTGCAATCTCACTCACAAAAAAATACGGTATCAGGGATGCAGTGACCGCCCCGCAGGGTATATGTGCACGTTTAGGAGAAGCCGTTTATGGAAATCTATCTCGACAACAGCGCAACCACCGCTGTTTCACAGGAGGTTGCTCAGGTTGTTTTTGATGTAATGACAACGAAATACGGCAACCCGTCCTCGTTGCACGGAAAGGGGCTGGAGGCCGAGCTTGTGATAAAAGGTGCACGCGAACACATTGCCAAGGGCCTGATGGTACCACCTGAGACGGTATTTTTTACCTCGGGCGGCACCGAGAGCAACAACATCGCACTCTTTTCGGCTGCGGCAAAGGGGATGCGCAGCGTGCCAAAACCAAAGATTGTCTCAACCGCGTTTGAACACCCGTCGGTGCTCGAACCGCTGCGCAGGCTTGAGGAACAGGGCGCCGAGCTTGTGCTGCTGTGTCCGGACAAGCAGGGGCGTATTCATCCCGAGGCGATTGCCGGACAGGTGGATGGAAACACAGTGCTGGTATCGGCAATGGCAGTCAACAACGAGTTTGGCTCTATCCTTGATGTTATGGAGATTGCAAAGGCGGTCAAACGCAAAAACCCGGAGGTCATTGTGCATTGCGACGCGGTGCAGGCGTTTTGCAAGCTGCCGCTGGGCTTTGGCCACAGCTATATTGACCTTGTATCGGTCAGCGGCCATAAGCTGCACGCACCCAAAGGAGTAGGCGCGCTCTACATCAACAAACGCTTAAAGCTTGCACCCCGTGTGTTTGGCGGCGGGCAGGAAAGCGGCATGCGCGCTGGAACCGAGCCCGCCTCGCTGATTGCGGGCTTTGGTGAGGCGGTACGCGTGGGGATGCAGCTGTATAGCGAAACCACACAGCATGTGCGCGCGCTAAACGCTCTGCTGCGCGAGGGTGCCGGCGCAATTTCAGAGGTTGTAATTAACTCTCCCCAAAATGCTCTGCCGCACATCCTTAACCTGTCGGTACCCGGGGTACCGTCCGAGGTAATGATGCGCTATTTGGAAGAGCGGGGTATCTATGTCTCGAGCGGTTCCGCATGCGGACGCGGCAAAAAGAGCTATGCGCTGCGCTCGGCGGAGCTGCCGCCCGATGTTGTCTCGAGTGCCATACGGGTAAGTATTGGAAGATACAACACACAGGGGGAAATCGAAACCTTTATACAGGCGCTTGCCGACGGCATCCGTACGCTCAAACGCGGGTAAGCGATATCGGTACAATACACAAGGAGTAGAGTGGAATAGATGAACGAGGTTATATTGCTTAAATTCGGCGAGATTGTCCTCAAAGGGCTCAACCGAGGCAATTTTGAAACGATATTGATAAAGAACATCAAGCGGCGGCTCGCGGGAATGGGTGAAATTGAGCTTTGGAAGGCGCAGTCAACCGTATATGTGCGCCTTCTTGATGAGTTTGCCGAGATTGCGGAGGCAGAGCAAAGGCTCTCTACGGTATTTGGCATCGCCGCGCTCTGCCGCGCAGGGGTAACACAAAAGGATATAGCGCAGATTAAGCAGGATTGTGTCGTGTACTTTGAAGAAAAACTGTCGGTATCGCGCACCTTTAAGGTAGAGGCAAAGCGATCGGACAAGACCTTTCCGCTGATCTCTCCCCAGATATGCGCCGAGGTGGGGGAGCGTATTCTGGAGTCATACCCGCATCTGCGGGTGGATGTCAACAATCCCGATGTGGTTATTACCGTCGAGGTGCGCGAAACCGCTGCCTACCTTCATGCCAACCGCAAGCCGGGCGCGGGAGGTATTCCCGTGGGTGCCAGCGGGCGCGCCGCGTTATTGATTTCGGGCGGCATTGACAGTCCCGTAGCGGGCTACATGATGAGCAAGCGCGGCCTTACCCTTACCGCCATCCATTTTGTAAGCCCGCCTTATACAGGGCAGCGCGCGCTGTTAAAGGTAGAGGCCCTGCTGCAAAAGATTGCGGCGTACTGTGGGCGTATTAATTTTATCGTGGTTCCCTTTACCGAGATACAAGAGACCATCCGCCGGGAATGTCCGGAGGATTTGTTTACGATTCTTATGCGCCGATTGATGATGCGTATCAGCGAACGCATTGCAGTCGAGCATGACTGCGGTGCACTGGTTACCGGCGAGAGTTTGGGACAGGTTGCAAGTCAAACTATTGCCGCCATTGCGTGTACCGACAGTGTGTGTACAATGCCGGTGTTTCGCCCGTTGATTGGCATGGATAAAGAGGAGATTGTCAAGATTTCCCGCAAGATAGATACCTTCGAAACCTCAATTCTCCCGTACGAGGATTGCTGCACCGTATTTACCCCGCGCCATCCCCGTACCCGACCGCAGCTCGAAAGTGTGGAGCGCGCGGAACAGCGCGCAAAGACAGACTGGAAGGAACTCATCGACCGCGCCGTTGCAGGTGTGGAGTATAAAACAATAGACGCATAGGTCTTCGGTTTTTGCCGCACGGGGGCGTCAATGCTGTCGTATGCTGCACCCTGTGCGCATAGTAGAACGAAGGAGGAGCGAGTGTGAAAGCAAGAATTCTGTTTATTGGCTCGGGTACACCGGATGATACCAGAGCCATTCATCTGCTGGTCAATGAGCTGCGGGCGTTCTCTATCCAGGCAAGCAGCGCGGCTGTTTCGCTGGATAATCCCGACGTGTTTTTAGATGCTGTTGGGGATGCCATTGATAACTGCGATATTGTAATAACGGTGGGCGGCCAGAACGATCTTTCCCGCCAGCTTGCCAAAGAGTTATTGTGCGATGCGCTGGATATCGCGCTTTTGCCCCATAACCCCAGTGTTACCCGCCTGCGCGAGGTGTTTGAAGAGACGGGCAGAGGCTTTGTGGAGGAGGATATCCGCTTTGCGCTGGTACCGGAAGGGGCGCGGGTGTTCCCAAACTCCGTGGGCTTTGTTTCCGGCTTTTCGATGGAATCACAGGGGCAGGCGATTATTATGCTGCCCGACGATGCGGCGGAGTATATTGCTATGTTTACACAGTCGGTGTGCAGCTATATCCGCAGCGGTACAGGCGGTGAGTATGCGTTTCGTACCCTGCGCTTGTTTGGTATAGACTACGGTAAGGTGCAGTTGCTGCTGGAGGATGCAGTACTTCCCGCGTCGGTTTCTGCTACACCGCTTGAGGAGGACGGCGAGCTTATTATCCGAATTCTTTCGGTTGCCCCCGGCCGGTCGCAGGCGCTGCAGCAAGCGGATGCGGCAGCGAAAATCCTATCTGCCGGTACGCTTGCGCACCACATCTACGGCGGCGACAATGAAACGCTCGCAGGCGTTGTGGTCAATAAGCTGCGCCTTGCAAAAAAGAAGATAGCAACTGCCGAATCATGCACCGGCGGGTTGATGAGTGAGAAGATTACCGAGGTCGCCGGATCATCCGCAGTGTTTGAGTTTGGCGTTTCGGTGTATGCCGATAAGATTAAACAAGACAAACTTGGCGTTTCGCCCAAGCTGATTTCGCGCTATACCTCGGTCAGTGAGGAGGTTGCCATCGCCATGGCGGCGGGCGTGATGGATCAGGCACGCGCCGATATTGGCATTGGTATTACCGGTGTGGCAGGCCCGGCAACAGACGACAACCAAAAACCGGTAGGGTTGGTATTTGTTGCGATGTGTGACCGCAGCCATGTATGGATAAAACGCCTGATGTTTGACCCAGTTAAAAACAACCGTGATGCCATCCGTTCTAAAACGGTACTCACTGCCTTTGATATGGTCAAGCGGTACCTCGATGCGCCAAACAGTGAAATTTCTGCAATGGCGCCGTTTTCCGTGCGCAGCAGCAAAAGCTACGAAAAAGCGGCGGAGCAGATTCGCGCGCAATATGATCAGTATAGCAAACCTGCGCAAAGCCATCTGCATTCCCCGCTTCTGCCGCCCGAGCTTGCGGTGCAGGAACTGCCCAAGAAAAAAAGTGCGGGCCGGCGGTTTGTAGAGTATATGTTCCCTGTAAAGGGCGATAGCGGTCAGCGCGTCTTTTTAAAGATACTGGCGCTTTTGTTCCTGGTGGTGTTTTTGGCATCTGCCGGGTATGTCGCCTATTATTTTGGCACCTCGTACCTCAACCAAAAGAAGGTAGATGAGTTAAACAGCCTTTATGGCACCGGTGCACTGCCCGAGGGGTATCCTGCGGACTACATAAGCGACTTTGCCGCATTGTACGCCGAAAACCCCGATGTGAAGGCGTTTATTGAGGTTGAGGGCACACAGCTTAAATATCCGGTGGTACAATCGTCGGATAACGATTTTTACCTGCGCCGCAATTTTATACGCGAAAACAACCGCCACGGTATTCCGTTTATTGATTATCGTGTAGATGTAAAAGACAGCACCAATATCGTGGTATACGGCCATAACATGAAGGACGGCCAGATGTTTGGCGAGCTGTTAAACTATAGCGATGTGGCATACTATAAAGAACATCCGACCATCCGTTTTGATACCGTGTATGGTACGGGCGACTATAAGGTGATCTCGGCGTTCATCACCAACGCAAACCCCGCACACGGCGAAATATTTGACTACACCTCGTTTATCGACCCTAAAACCGAGGATGAAGTTGAAGATTTTATTACACAGGTTAAGGCGCGCTCGGTGATTGATACCGGCGTGGATGTGCGTGTGGACGACACCTTCGTAACACTTTCCACTTGCACCTATGAGTTTGATGACGCGCGGTTTGTGGTAGTTGCGCGCAAGATACGCGACGGCGAAAACGATGTGGTAGAGGTGCTAAACGCAAAACGTAACGCACAGCCGCTCTACCCCGACATTTGGTACCAGCTGTATGGCGGTGAAAAGCCCGAGCTTATTGATAACAGCAGCGCGGGTGCCGAAAACGGTGAAACGCCGCCGCCGCTTGTAGCAGAACCGGACTATGCTTCCAGCAGCAATGTAAGCGCACAGCCCGAAAGCAGCAGTGCGCAATCCTCCCGGGGGCAGGAGAGTTCCTCCAAGAGTGAAAGCTCCTCCAAGGCATCCTCCTCAAGCTCTTTGACATCGTCGCAGGTACAATCCTCATCGGCTGCTGTGTCCGAGCCTGCAAGCTCCGCAGAGGTATCAAGCGACGATGCTTCCTCACAGGAGGTATCTTCGCAAGTTTCCTCCTCAAAGGCAAGCAGCTCATCGCAAGCGAGCAGCGCGGCAAGCTCGGATGTGCTTGGTGTCGGAACAGGCGAGAAGCTGACGGTATATGCAGGCGGCCGCCTTGTAACAGATGATGCCTATACCATCGTCTGCAAGGTGGTGGCAAATGAGCTCAACGATACCATTCATGCCGAAGCGCTTAAGGCACAGGCCGTAGCCGCACACAGCTATCTTGTCAACTCCATCAACAGCGGTACAATTCCCTCGGTGGGCTTTAGAGACCCCTCCACCAAGATTAAGAACGCGGTAGCGGAAGTAATAGACGAGTTTGTATATGTAGGCAGTAAGGTTGCATACACCCCTTATTTTGCTATTGCGGCGGATCGAACCAACTCTTCAAAGGATGTTTGGGGCGGCTCGTATTCTCATCTTGTCAGTGTAGAAAGCGAGTACGACTATAAGGCAACCGGCTATATGCGCACGGTCACGCTCAGCGAATCGGTGGTGCGCAGTAAGGTGTCGGGTTACTTTGGCCGTGAACCGCAGGGTGACGCGGAGGATTGGTTTACGATTGAAAGCTACACCAGCGGCGACTACAACGACAAAATGTCGATTGGCGGCATCTCAACAACGGCAAGGGTTATACGCGAAAAGGTACTGGTTAACAGCGGCGCATTTTATCTGCGTTCTACCAAGTTTGACGTTACATATAGCGGCGGCAGCTTTACCTTTACAACATACGGATATGGCCACGGCGTGGGTATGAGCCAGATGGGTGCGGACGGCTATGCCCGCTACGCCGGTTGGGATTACAAGGATATCTTAGAGCACTACTACCGGGGCGCAACCGTAAAGTAAAGCTTGGGAGGAAAATAGAGATGCGTGCAATGAAGCTTAAGAATACCGGCCTGACAGCGCCTGTCATTGGCATCGGATGTATGCGGATGGGCGGCATTTCGAATGATGAAGCCAGCCGTGTTATTAGAACCTGTCTGGATGCGGGACTCAATTTCTTTGACCACGCCGATGTTTATGGGGCAGGACGGTCAGAAGAGATTTTTCGCAGCGCGCTTGATGCGTCAAACATCCGGCGCGGGGATGTCATTTTACAATCGAAATGCGGCATTCGCAAGGGTATGTACGACTTTTCAAAGGAGCATATTATACAAGCGGTTGAAGGCAGCTTAACAAGGCTTGGCACAGAGTATCTTGACATTCTTTTACTGCACCGTCCGGATGCCTTGGTTGAGCCGGAAGAGGTGGCGGAGGCATTTGATGCACTGTACTACTCCGGAAAGGTACGCTATTTTGGTGTATCCAACCACAATCCGCTGCAGATTGCCCTTTTGCAAAAGCATCTGTCGCAAAAGCTGGTTGTAAATCAGTTGCAGCTGAGCATTACAAACAGCGGCATGATACGCAGCGGCATCAACGTTAACATGGAGAATAATGGGGGAGTTGACCGAGACGGCAGTGTGCTGGATTTTTGCCGTCTGCACGATATCACCATTCAACCGTGGTCACCGCTTCAATATGGATTTTTTGAAGGTGTATTTGTAGGCAGTGATAAATTTCCAAAACTAAACGAGGTGTTGGAGCGGGTTGCCTCACGCTACAATATTACCGCTACGGCAGCAGCCATCACATGGCTATTGCGTCATCCTGCCGCAATGCAGCCGATTATCGGTTCGATGAATCCCGTGCGAATTAACGAGATCGCACGCGCGGCGGAGGTTACCATAACGCGCAAAGAGTGGTATGATATCTACCTTGCGGCAGGTAACAGCCTGCCGTAACCCACGTAAAAGCCTTGTTGCTATGTGCAACCTTTGCATGTGTATTTAAACACATGCAAAGGTTTCTTTTTATTTCTGCATTATTTTTAATCACAAAGCGAAGAGCATGCATTCTTTCACAAATCGACATAACCGGCCACTTTAACCGTTTGAACTTCCACCACATACAATGGTATAGACAAAAATGTTGGTCAAGTCTGATAAAAAGGAGAAGTATGCATGTATAGATTCCCAAACAATTCAATGCGACAACGCAGGATGCAAAATGGATGCATGACACCTGCTGCCAATACTATGCGGCCGCAGTATGGTCCCGGAATGGCGGACCAGGCGCAGCAACAGGCACAGCAGCAAACGCAGGCCCGTATGCGAGCCCAGGCACAGCAGCAGGCACAGCAACAGGCGCAGGCCCGTATGCGAGCCCAGGCACAGCAGCAGGCACAGCAACAAGCACAGGCCCGTATGAGAGCGCAGGCACAGGCAGAGACAAATGCACTTGAGGAGGCTCAAGTACGTATCCAAGAGGAGGCCCAAGCACAAGCACAAGTATGGGAGTGGGCTCGCATAAAGGAGCAAATTCAGCAGGAAGTGTCTAATTACTTTGGAAACCAAGCTCCACTGCCGCAAGAAGAGGAGTTTTATTCTGAAGATATTCTAGAACAGGATGATGAACAGCAGGCGGCAATGTTTGGCGGACACAACTGCCGGCCATGCAGCTGTATTGGCCCGACCGGCCCAAGAGGCCCGAGGGGATATCCTGGTCCGGAGGGACCGCAAGGGTTCCCTGGCCCTCCCGGCTGTCCCGGCCCGAAAGGACGTCCTGGCCCGCAGGGCCCGCAAGGCTGTCCCGGACCACAAGGCCGCCCCGGCCCGACTGGTCCGCAAGGCTGTCCCGGACCACAAGGCCGTCCCGGCCCGACCGGCCCGCAAGGCCCGCAGGGCTGTCCCGGACCACAAGGCCGTCCCGGCCCGACCGGCCCGCAGGGCCCGCAAGGAGTTCAAGGCCCGACTGGCCCGCAGGGAATCCAAGGCCCAACCGGACCGCAGGGTCCTCAGGGAGTTCAAGGCCCGACCGGCCCGCAGGGTCCGCAGGGAGTTCAAGGCCCAACCGGCCCGCAGGGAATCCAAGGCCCAACCGGCCCGCAGGGTCCTCAGGGAGTTCAAGGCCCGACTGGCCCGCAGGGAATCCAAGGCCCGACCGGCCCGCAGGGTCCGCAGGGAGTCCAAGGCCCGACCGGCCCGCAGGGCCCGCAGGGAGTCCAAGGCCCGACTGGCCCGCAGGGAATCCAAGGCCCGACCGGCCCAACCGGTCCGCAGGGCGTAGCAACACAGTTCCGTGGAATGCAGGTTGAGTTAATCGATCTGGGTGGAAGCGGCATCGATAATGAGGCAAACGTATTATTCAACAATATTGTAAATGATCAGGATGTTTCAATGCTTTATAATCCGGCAACGGGTGTATTTACCATTACACGAGTGGGTAATTATCTGGTGAGCTGGCAGGTGGCAATTGATGGCACCGATCTAGACCCGATGGCGACCTTCTCACTGCGTGTAAATGGTGTTGACGTAGCAAGTTCCTCTCTGCCGGTAATTACCGGTCAGCTTTCGGGAACTGCGCTTATCACAGTTGCAGCACCTACCACAGTAGCCCTTGTCAACACGAGTGGATACACGGTATACTACGCCGATGTACCTGTGCAGGCAAATATCGTGATCACAGATGTAAACTTCTAGCGACGTAAACTAAGTTTAGGAGGATTAAAATGAGCAATATAGCACTTCAAATAGAACGAACATTAGCGGGTAATGTTGCGAACAATGCAAATGTCATATTTGATGATATTGTGTATTCTGCAGGCAACGTAAGCTACAATACGCTGACAGGTGAAATAACATTCAACGTAGCGGGTAGATATATCTTTGATTGGTGGGTAGCTACACAGGCTACCCCCGGCGGAACCCCAGCCGTTGTATTTACCCTGAAATCCTCTCAGGGGGATAATCTCGAGGGGAACTCACCCAATAAACTGGGAGAGGTAGTTGGCATCGGAATTATTGATGTGGCTGCCGCGCCTATTACAGTCTCACTGGTAAACGAGAGCGGAAATATGGTAGTCTATTCCTCTGCTGTTCCCGTGCAAGCGTCACTTATTGTTGTTCAAGACGACATCGTAGGATCCGGTCCAACCGGTCCAACGGGCCCAACGGGTCCAAGCGGCGGATCGGGTGAGACTGGCCCCACCGGCCCGCAGGGTCCGATCGGCCCAACTGGTCCAGGCGGCGGAGCGGGTGAGACTGGTCCTATCGGCCCAACCGGTCCAACCGGCCCGCAGGGTCCACTTGGCCCATTCGGTCCGCAGGGCCCAACCGGCCCAACGGGTCCAGACGGTCCAACTGGTCCAGACGGTCCAACGGGTCCAGACGGTCCAACGGGTCCAGACGGTCCAACCGGTCCAGACGGCCCAACCGGCCCAGACGGCCCAACCGGTCCGACGGGCCCAACCGGTCCAACAGCCCCGAAGATTAATCCGCAACTCGCGAAAGCTAGTCCAAAAAACCTAGGTGTAGAGCGGGTTTGCAGGTTTTGAATATTTTACCATGTGTGTTGATGGTGCGTGAATTAATCCGCAACACAGCTTGTCCGTAACAGTAGGTGTCACAGCCCCGAAGATTAATCCGCAACTTGCAAAAGATAGTCCGAAAAACGTAGGTGTAGAGCGGGTTTGCGGGTTTTGAATATTTTACCATGTGCGTTAATGGTGCGAGAATTATTCCGCAACAGGTGCTTGTCCTAACAGTAGGTGTTACTGCCCCGAAGATTAATCCGCAACTTGCAAAAGCTAGTCCAAAAAACGTAGGTGTAGAGCGGGTTTGCGGGTTTTGAATATTTTACCATGTGTGTTAATGGTGCGAGAATTATTCCGCAACAGGTGCTTGTCCTAACAGTAGGTGTTACAGCCCCGAAGATTAATCCGCAACTTGCAAAAGCTAGTCCAAAAACGTAGGTGTAGAGCGGGTTTGCGGGTTTTGAATATTTTACCATGTGTGTTGATGGTGCGAGAATTATTCCGCAACAGGTGCTTTTAATGCAATGTTCTGTGGCTTAGCAATTTTTCAGCTTGTCTGCAAGCAAGTAATGTCAACACCCCTCATAAAATGGAATATACCATTATGAGAGGTGTGATTCTTTGGATATATATCAATTACGGACTTTGAAATCGGTTCACCCTACATATGAAGAGCGGGTGAACATCGAAGATATAAAAGTAGATATGATTCCGTGCGTTTCTAAACGAGCAGAACAATTTCTAGCGCAAATTAAAAACCCCTACGCCTTCAAATGCGGCGAGATTGCTGTAAACGCTGTGTTCTGTTCTGAAGGGAATCCGCTGAGAGAGGCTATTGCTTCGTATTTGAGCGCACACAAGAGAAGTAATGAAAGTTGAAGCCCGATTATACTTAAAAACAAAAGAACCGCTGCCATGCGGTTCTTTTGTTTTTGAATTGATAGGTTCGACTCCTGTTGGCGCGACTGGCATTAGACGTTAGTTCTAATATTATTTCACAGACTAGCCTTCGACTAAACCAGCGGTTTCAAATCTGAGGTAGTCCGTAGATTTATTTAACCGAGCGGTTGAAACTGAATATAAAGTAAGGTCTCATTGATACCGTCGAATTTCAAGGGCACAAGCCTTCTGTCCATCAGTCAATACTTGCGAACAGTCCATAACGATTGCTTCTGTATTTCTTAAAAATCGTTCTTTGATATGTACGATAAGTTATCTGCTGAGATATACTCCTGTTTTCATTCCAATCATAAAAGCTCTCAAGCGGCTTGTTTCCTCCCGGAGATTGTTGGCACAAAAAGTCACATATCAAATCTGTTGCTGTCCCTGTATGAATGGTGTTCCCATTGCTCATTTGTGTACGTGCCTGTGTGCGAATGCTTGAGATGACATTGTTTATTTTTGAAATAGTGTTGCTACTGATATGAGGGCAATTATGATATATAAGGATGTACCAAAACTCAGTTTGCATCATATATTCATCAGACGACAGCTTTGACACTTCTCTGTCAATAATTATATCAACCTTGGCTTTTATTTTATCGTAGAAGGGCTGGTAATACTTTGAGTACAGAAGAAGATTTGCCCATGTAATTGGGTTGTTGTTTGCTTCCGCTTTTTTTATTATTTCAGTCTCTGTAGTAGCATCCAATGAAATATGATATTCTGCGAAAAATGGAAACCAATCTGTTATGTCAGGGAGATTCCCTCGTTGAAAAATAAAAGAGTACCTTTGTATGACATTTTTTAGTTTATCATTTTCCTTGCCGTTCTTCTGAATAAAGTTGACTTCATTATTCATATAAGAAATCATAGAAATAAGTTTTCGCGTCGAATCAAAAGTTGGAGAAAAGGCATACATAAAAAACGCTAAATCAATCAACAACAAAGCTTTGTTTGCTTTTTCGTTGGCAAACAGACGAAATCCATCCTTAACTTTGCTTATGTTGTTTAATAAAGCAGAAAGCAAGAATGACACGATTGTTCGTCTATTGTCTTGAAAATCATTCATTAGAGTAATGAACTCATCTTTGATCCTGTCAACAGGGATATAATCGCTCTTTACGAGATATTTTTCTTCATCTGGTAGTTTATCATACTCGTGTTTGCTTATCTTTTCAAAAAATCCATCTATTTTATCGGCAAGGATTCGCGTTCTTTCGAGCCAACGCTTAGGTAATGGAGGTGTTAAGCCCGTGGTTAATTTGAGTTCGTTTAAGTGAAGCAAGTAACGATTTCCGATTATTTGAAAAGCTTTTATAATTCTGTCGATATTTTCCTGAGAGTCCGCAAAAACAAATATATCATCGACATATCTAAACACTCTATAATTTCGACCGTGTTCCATCCCTTCGCCTAAAAGAAAAAGTTTAACTTCTGTATCTACTTGTTGAAGCATCACTTCGGCAATCATTCTGGAAAATTCCGGACCAACTATTAATCCATTTGACTGTCGTCCGTTAATGTTCTGCAGAATGCGGTCAATGGTAATAAAGAGGTTTGAATTCTTAGCCTCTTTCGAGTCTATAACATTTCTTTCGATAATCCATTTATAAACATGTGAGTAGATACTGTCAAAGCAGGACTTATAATCCATCTGAGCATAGTATCTATATTCAAAATTTGCCATACGCCATATTCGCGAATCGGCAAACGAATTTATTGACTCAAACATTGCAATTTTAAAGAAATTGCCTGTTTGCTGAACAGCTGCTTTACCTATTCTTCGGCGAACATCCAAAGAAAAGTATTGAATTGCTTTCTTAGAACGTGATTTATAGTATAAGTCGGAACTTTTCTTATGATACCTGATAGAAAAGCAATGGTGTTTATCCAAAAAAATCAGAATGTCTTTCTGATAGCATTCCATGAAAAGATAAATATTCAGGGCGGCAAGCGGTTGTATTATGCTCATCTCTCGTAAAGAATCGTTCCCCTTAAGAATGTTGTATTTGAATGGAACGGTTGCCCAAGCCCCTTGAAACATAACTCCTGTTGCCTTTGCCTGGACTGCCTTAAGGTTCTCAGCGAGTTGATGTAGTTTCTTTTGTTGCTCCTTTTGCATCAGAAAATCATAAAATGGACGAAAGGAAAACAGCTCCGAAAGCTCAACCGGGAGTAAATCCGTTAATATGTAATCGAGCTTATCACGCTCTAAACCTTTCCAACCCATTGATTTTTCCTCCATAATCTGCTATAATCTATTTAAGCAAGTCGAATTCACTTGCAGTGCGGGGTAACTCGTACACACATCATCGGCGCATTGCACGACCGCTTTGGCGGCACGACATAGCGTTTAGTACATAGCTAAGGCTTAATGTACCGGGGCGGCAAGGGCAACCTTGCCGCTTCGTTATTTAGTAACCTACTTTCACCTTTATCAGGTAATCTCTCGCTAAATTACCATAACCACGATTTTTCCCGTTTATATCTGTGAGACTTATTCCCACTTGTGAACACAACTTTTTTAATGCCTGTTCTGAATATCCAATACGCTCGACAAACAAAAGAGTCTTGTTCTTTTTCATATTTTCAAATAGGTTATAACCACTTTTCCCTGAAGAACCTAACATGAAATACGGAAGCGTAGTGAAACCGGCATTATTGAACGCATTGGTTACTAAGTCTTTCAAGAAGTTTTTTGTAGTACTATCAATCAAATCAGTTTCTAACAAATATCTAAGCTCTCCATAGTTACCGATAAAACCTTTTGTTTTCCATACTGTTTGCCGGAATCTTCGGCTTTGGTATACTTCTCTCGAAGTAAATGCCGCAATTCTATGACGTAGAAGTTCGAGATTTTGATAATCTGGATTTGCAACACCATCTATCCGTTCCTCCGTAAACAGAGCAATAAGATTCTCCAGGCGCTTTTTATATTTCTTTCGCTTGGCTTCGGTGATACCATATGTTAAAACAATGTCTTGGTGCTTCTTAGCATTTGGATTATGTATAAATAGAAATTCATAACCTAAATAATCAACAGGCTTAACTATATTTGGAATAGCCATTAACCCTCGATGGGTAACATGGATAAACTTTGAGTGATTGAATCGTGTCTTACATTTTGGTTTTGACTTAATACTTTCATCGTGGTAAACAGATTTTAGAATGTCGTTTAAAATTCGGCGGCATTCAGCTTCTTCAATATGCTCATTAATAATAATTAATGTATCATCAATATAGCGCTCGAAAAATAAAATACCTTTATCTGCGAATGCGAGTCTTACCGCTGAATCAAATTGCTCTGCAATTATCTCGGCTATTACATTCGATGTGCTAAATCCGGCATAGGCAAATCTTGTTTGCTTGGTAAATTTTTCGATCAGATCTGCCTCGAATCTATTTGATAATTTTACCTTTATATATTTCTCAAATACATATTGAGCAGAAACTGAATTAAAGTAATCCTTGAAATCGCACTTGATTATCGTAAAATCAGCCATTTGCTTGACAGCCTTTAGCGTATCGAACACCGAATGAACAGATTTATTCCGATTTGGATACCGAATTCGAAATGTTCTGTCCAATATTTGTTTAATGCATTGGCACAATACGCTTTCTGCGGAATAGCAGTCAGCGTATTGTTTTATATATCGCCTTTTACCGCCAGATTGCGTAAGAACCTGAGATGTTGAAGTAGTAAAGTCATAAGTGCCAGAAGAAACGGCAGAGCGTACTGTCTCTGTAATCATGATAAGCTCATCGTCAGTTTTTCTCGGTTGAGTATCATCAAGAGAGGCTTGGCGTTTTACTGCTCTGATAATTTCATCGTCAAAACGCATAGCGTTGCCTCCTTCCTCACTTTTTTAAAAATCCCTGTTCAAACGCTTGCGGGAACATAAAGGTCTTTTCGACTTTGCCAAATGAAACGATGATTTTTCCATCCTTGATTGCAACGACAGTGCCATCCCCAAACGCCTTATGCGTTACCGAAGAATCAAGTTTCACATCCGAAACATCGACCTTTGGCTTTTCCTGTGCCGGGGCGGGAGTTATAGTAGCAGGGCGGGTAACCTGCGGCGCAGGCTTCGATGTAATCGGCACGGCGGTGGGTTTGGTAACCTGAAGCGCTGTTTTTTTCACTTCCGGCTGTTTAGCCTTGGGCTTCGGTGCTGTTTCTTCATCTTCTTCCTCATCGGAATAATCGATGTCAATATCCGGCAAATCAGAAATATCCTCAAACGCCTGATTGACGGATTTGAGTGAAACCTGTTGAGATCCAAAGAGTTTATCAAATTCATCACGGGTAAGTACGGTGTCGTATCCGCCGACGGCTTCGCCAGTATGGCGGTCAATGCCTGTGTAATTGAGGCTGGAGTCTTCGTACCGCTTAAATTTATAAACGGCATCATTCATCAGGGCGGCGTTAAATACGCCGAGTGAACAAAGCAACTCAAAGTCTTTTACATTCAAACCCGTGACGCGCTTGAACAAGCCCGGCTCCAATTGGGTGATAACATCTTTCAGGCTGTATTCGCGGAAATCGGTCAAGTACATAAATACCGGAATCCTGGTGGCGAATTTGATGAGCTTCTCATGAATCATTTTCCGCTTTGATTTATATTCTTTCTCTTCCTCGGAGATTTCTTTCTTCTCCTTTGGTGTGAGTTTATCGCCTTTTGCCTTGGCTTTCTTCACCTTTTCGGATGCAATAATAATATCATTGATTTCGGTATTCAGACTGCGGAAGCCCTCAATGCTCATCAGGGCTTTCATTGCTTCTTCGTTTGCCATAAGCCGTGCAAGGGTATCATTATCGACATTAACCAGAAGCGCACTCTCCCAGCGGCGGGCAAGGAGCGTGGCGGATGTTCCGGCAAGAGCGATGTCGAGAATATCGGTTTCATTGAGCCGTTTCATTGTGCTGCCGTCATATGCCAGAACGGGCAGGAAATTGATAAATTCCGCGACTTTCTGCTCCGGGTTACTCTCATTTACATCAAGGCGGCAACTGTAATCAGCTATTTGGTGCAAAGCGCGGTCAAGGGCAAAATCAAAGACATAGCACTCATGCTTCATAATTTCTTTTTTGTCCGCGCCAAGGTCAATAACCCACGGACTTTGCACACGGAAAGCTGCCTGAAAATAGGTTTCCGGGCTGCTCAGATTGCGGAGCATGAAAATGCCTGTCCACGGTTTGACCGTAACGCCGGTGGTGAGTTTACCGCAAGAAAGCGTTATGGTCTTTGTTTTGAGAGGGTCTCCCATGGACTGAAGCACGGGAGACAGCGCATTGACACCGATGCCCGCACTTGTTCCGGCGGCGACATTCACTTTGTAGTCGTGGAAAAAGCTGTTGTTTCGCTTCTTAATAAGATTTGCCATTGCGAAGCATGAAGCAACATTTGGCAAAAACCACAGCGTGTGCGTTAAAATCGAGAGCAGACGGCTGTTAGAAAACGGCATCTCCGGTTTTTTCGCTCCGAGCTTCAAATCGTCGGTTGTTGTTCCGAGATACGCGCCGCGAATGAGGTCAAGCCATTTTTGCACATAATCCTCAAATTTGAATTTCGCCTGACTGCCTTTACCCTCTGCTGAGAAGAATACATTCAGGTCAAATTCGTCAAATTCGCCTTGTTGTGCTATCTGGCGGATGCTGTCCGGAATTTTATAAGTCATCAGAACCATTCGCGGCAACGACAAATAAGGATTGCCGGGGGCGGTTCCCCAGTTTTCCTTTGCGCGCTGCTCATCCGAATATGTCCAGTTGTAAATCTGATCTTCGATAAATTCGCCGGAGTTGATTGCTCGAAACGGTGTGCCAGAAAGATACAAATATCGCGGCGTGGTGATGGGCAGAAATGTTTCGTTAATGGCGTTTCCGGCTTCTTTCAGCTGGTATTCCTCGGCGTCAAAGTCAAGAGCGATATCTTCATCTTCAGATTCAAACAGCTTCTTAGCGTTTTCGCGCCACGCGCCGAAGTGATATTCGTCGAAGATAACTAAATCCCAGTTTGTTGAGTGAATCCACTCATTTTTCGCCTTAATACCACCGTTTTCATTCGTACCAAGCAAGTCTTGGAATGAACCAAAGCAGACGATCGGGCGGCTTTTATCCGTGCTTTCATAATCAAAGCCGTTCTTTGCGGAAACGAACTGCCAACCCTCAAAATCCACATGAGTGAGTAAATCTTCTTCCCATGCACTTTGGACGGCGGGCTTGAAGGTCAGCACGAGTATTTTTTTAAGCTCCATTTTTCTCGCAAGCTGATAAGACGCAAATGTCTTTCCGAAGCGCATCTTGGCATTCCACAGGAACTTCGCCGTTCGGTGTCCGAGTTCTTTTTCGGCGGCGTGATAATACTCAATGGCTTTGTCAACCGCTTCTTTCTGCTCCGGGCGCATAACGAAAGACTGCGTGCGGTTCTCTGTGTTCTCGGTCTTGTCGCGCACGGCGATATAAGCCGCCTTTAAGTCTTCAACGGCACAGCGGAACCATTCTCCACCAACGCTGGAAAAGCCGCGCTTCGTTAAAGCACGGTGAATATCATGGTCGGTAAATGTGCCGCCGTCGGAATACATAGCGGAATCCTGCCAGATAATCCGATACGGTACTTTGCCGTCAGGGCGCTTAGTGGGGTATTGCTGTGCGACACGGCGTTCCACCTCTATAGTTGTATAGCCTACTTTCAAGAGCCCTCTATAATCAGGGCTCAGTTCTTCATAGGCATATATCATCGGCTTTGCTTCCGGACGAAGCGGGAAAAACTCGTTATTCATCAATTACCGCCTCCAAAACATCGCACATCGCCTTAAATAAATTTATTTGTTCCTCTAATACGCTATGTCCTTTTAATCCATGAAACATATTATTTCTAATTCTCCAAATTGCCAGAAGTCCGCCATCAAAGAAATCGTTTCCGTTTGAGTTGATAAAATTAACCACTTGTGTAATATAAGTCGTTCTTTCCGCTCTTGATATTCGCGCTCTGTTATCACCGGTTGGATATAGCTTATTTGACACATAATCATCTATGCTGTTATCATTTTTTGCTCGGGTTTTAAGCTCTGCCGCCAGTTGAATAAATGCGGTTTTGCTTTCATTCCCAATGTTATTAATTGATTTTAATATCTTGTCATAAGTACAACAGCAATCACATTTTTCATCTTCATAAACATTCCACAATATAGTAAATTTCCCGACGCCCAAAATTGTATCATTTTTCAAATTAACGTATCTAATATAAGTTGTATCAGCCATCGCTCTCGCCTCCTAAATCCATCGGGCGAATCATGCTTTCGATGAATGCAATCTCATCTTTGGTCAAGCCGTACTTTTTATATAGCTTTTCGTCTGTCCATGGTTCGGAGAAGTCTTGGATGGGGACAAGTTCATAAACTTTACGTGTTGCATTTTGTGATGGCTTTTTAAGCAGAACTAAAAATCTAAAAAAACGTGTTGAAATGTAGGAAATCACATTCTCGCACTCTACTTTTGAGCTAAATCCACCGATTACAAGATAGGTTTCAGTGCTAACAGTATTAGGTTCTCCAATAAATGGTTTGCCTAAGATTGGATGAGGAAAGCTATCGCTACCGCTGCCAAGAAAAGGAATGAAAACTTTCCATTGCTCTAAAAGTTCTTTGTTTGTCTTTATTTCATCCGGAGATATCCACGCTGAACCGCCGTTTTCAAATATAGAAACATCTCCCGCTTGTTTTATTTTACGTCCACGGAAAGTTGATGAAAGACCAAAGGGACGGCGAGTGCTTACAAGATAATCGAATTTCTTTTCCTTGAGTTTTTGTACTTTGTGGAAAATTGCAATACCCTCATTGTAGCGAATAAAAACATCGCAACCGTCTTCAAGAAGAGGGCGAGTAACTGACGCGTTAGTTTCATTACCTTTATGGGTAACAACTATACAATCCCCAGAGTTGTCTCTGTCCCAAAGGAAGTAGTTTACGCCTCCTTTTATCTGAACGCCGGGGAAACAATCTGCAGCTTCTATATAATCGTGAATGGCTCTTAGATGATTATCATTAAGCATTTCATCTCTGAATTCATCAAGCCCCTTACCTCCAGCGAACCATCGAGATGGAATAATCATGCTCAGATAACGAGGTTTGAGTTTTTTTGCTTGTTGTACAAATTTATGATAAATTGGCATTGCACTTGTTCCACTCCCACCCCCATCACTCAACTGATACGGCGGGTTGCCGATAATCACATCAAATTTCATATTAAAAATCCTCTCCGGGTGCGTAGTATGTATAAGCTCATAAGCATGTGTTTCAAGGCTCTCATCACGGTCATATTCGTTTTGTCTTGCACCGCAAAATACACATTTCCCGTTTCGCCAATTGTGTTGAATTTTCTTGAATCGCACATTGCCTTCTGCATCTTCAAAGCGTGTCACGCTGTATTTGCCATTGGGATATTTACTGCAATATACCGAACGGCGCGACAAAAGACTTGTCATCTCCGTAATGGCAATGCCGAAAAGCTGCTTATGAAAGATATGGTCAATTCGCTGTTGCAGGTCAGGAATTTGATATTCCAGACCGACCAACAGACGCTTGGCGATTTCCCGCAGAAATACACCGCTTTTTGTCGCCGGGTCAAGGAAGGTGGTATCCGGCGAGCGGAAAAGCTCCTGCGGCAGCAAGTCCAGCATTCGGTTTACGATTTCCGGTGGCGTGAACACCTCATCATTACTCAGATTGGCAAGGCAAGACAGCACGTCAGGGTTATATGTATTTTGATAAAAATCAGCCATTTTCCTGCACTCTCCTGTAATGTATTGGGGGAAACTCCCGGATGGGTAATAATACGGTTGCTCCGCTTGCATCGGTTTCATAAGTCCCAACCGAACCAAATAGATCAAACTGCAAGTTTTGTTCTTCGGCGTGTAACATATGCGAAAGCTCAAAATCACGCCGTTTTATCAAACAACCGTTGACAGCAGACCATTCCGCAAAGATTATGGGCGTCCCATCCGATTTCTCCAAAGTCAAGGCGTCGCCGCAAAGGATGTTTTTTTGCAGGACAAATCGCACCGCTTGACGAGTTTCGTCATTTGCATCGTGCTTGCACTGCTTGGTATAAATATCATTCCATATATCATAAAGGCGTTCACGGCACTCCAGTGCGTTGTCCGGCAAAATGTCTACACCGTAGATACTTGTAACCGCTATGACAGCGTACCGTTCATAATCGGCGGCATTTTTACCATAACGGGATTTCACAACAGCAAGCTTACGCCGCAATATCTCAGCGAGGAAGTTACCGTTGCCGCACGCGGGTTCCAAAAAGCGGGAGTCAATACGCTCGGTCTCTTGTTTTACCAAATCCAGCATGGCATTAACTTCGCGTTCAGCTGTAAATACTTCACCATGGTCTGCCACGCGCTGTTTTGATTTTGTCTGTTTATTTACAGCCATAAGACTCCTCCTATATTTAATAAATTAGGCGTTCTCCAATTCGGAAATTAATTCTGTGGATATGCCTTTTTCTTTGCATAGACTAATTATTGTTTTTCTTGCCATTAATATTGGGGTGGTACGACCATTTTCCCAACGGCTCAATGTAGAAAAGCTGACTCCTACTTCATGAGCAAATTGTTCTTGAGTCATTCTCAATTCTTTGCGTATTTTTTTTAAGACTTCGTTGATTGCCATAGGTATATCACCTCACTCTGTCTATTATAGCACATGCTAAGGCATAAATCAACACATAAAGACAAAGTGCACAAAAATTTGCTATATTCTAATTCATTATAGTGCGGACAACATTTTTTCACGCTTCCTTTGTCATATAAATATACTTAGAGGTACTGTGTCAAAAAGGAGGCAGATCATGTTGTACAAGTTAATTTACACACTAGAAGAACTCCAAAACTACCTCGCCGCCGCTTCGGTGGTGGCGTTCGACTTTGAAACCGCGCCGGACGAAAAATACAGGAATGAAGATAAAGCCGCACTGGATGCCCACAAATCCCATATTGTTGGGATCAGCTTCTCGGTTGCCGAGGGCAGTGGTGTGTATCTGCCCATCGCTCATCGTGTGGGGCAGAATGCCGAGGGGCTAACAGAAATCTGGACGTGGCTGGCTGAATTTTTCAACAGCACTTCCATCACTAAGATTGCCCACAACCTCGCCTTTGAGAGCCAGTTTCTCTACGCGCGGGGCATCGTGATTCAGGAGCCGTGCTACGACACCATCGCTGCGGCGCAACTGGTATATAAAAATGAGAAGGAATTCCGCTCCCTCGGTGATTGCGGGTTGAAAACCCTTGTGCCGGAATATTTTCATGAACCGCTGCCATCGTATGCGGATACCGTGGGAGGACTTCATTTTGATGAACTCGATCCGCAGTCTGAGAAAACCGTTCACTACGCCTGTGCCGACTCGGATTATGCCCTGCGGCTGTATCATCTGCTGGACGGCTGGTTTGACCGATTCCTGCCAAAGCACCGCTTTATCGTAGAGAAAGTGGAGTCACCCACCGCCGTGTATGTAGGAATTATGCGGTATAACGGTCTGCCCATTGACCGTGATCTCATGGAGCAAAAACGCAGTGAGGCTGAGAAAAAGTTGGTAGAGTTAAAAGGCAAAGTCGCTTTTATCATCGGTGACATCAATATTGGTGCGAATGCTAGCACCGCTGCGTTCAAGCGATACCTGTTCGATACGCTGAAACTGCCCAAAATGAAACTGACCGCTAAGGAGCAGGATGCGCTGGATGATGAAGCCATTATTCTGCTCAAAGAGTGGTGCGCCGTCAACCGTCCGGAACTGACAGAACTCTTTGAATTGGTTCAGGAATACCGCCGCTGGGGAAAAATTAAAGGTACATATATAGATGGGTACATGAAATATATTAACAGCGCGACGGGACGACTGCACCCGGATTTGCTACCCCTCGCAACCGAAACCGGGCGCTTCGCGTCAAAAAATCCAAACTGTCAGAATATGCCTCGCGCCGGTGCGGACGACATCGGTGTTCGCAACTTCATCACTGCATCGGAGGGTAAAACCTTGCTTTCACTGGACTTCTCCCAAATCGAACTGCGCGTGGGAGCATTCTACTGCAAGGATGAAAAAATGCTGGAAACCTACCGTTCGGGCGGAGATATCCACGCCCTGACCACAGCGGTTATCTATAAAATCCCGCTTTCAGAGGCGGCGGATAAAAATGCGCAGAACTATAAAGAGCGGCGTACCATCGCCAAGAACTGCAACTTTGGTACGTTCTTCGGGCTGTTCCCCAAAGGCTTGCAGAAAACGCTGAAATTCAAAGCCGGTTTGGATGTGCCGCTCTCCGAGTGTGAAGCCATTATCCGTAATCTGAAGATCGGATATCCCCGCCTTTCCCGCTGGCAGGAGGAAGTGAAAACCCGCGCTGGATTCCGCAAGTATACCGAAACATGGCTGGGCAGACGGCGCAATATCCCGGAGATTGCATCGCCCAATTGGAATAAAAAGTCCTTCGCCGAGCGCGTGGCGATGAACACACCCATCCAAGGTACAGCTGCGGATATCTTGAAACTTGCCCTCGGACGCATCCTTTCAGGCTTGTCCGAACGCCCATGGCTGATGCCGCTGCTTCAAATTCATGACGAATTGGTCTTTGAATTGCCCGAAAATCAGCTTAAAAACGCCGTTATTTTCATCAAAAACTGCATGGAAACACAGCCTTTTGAAGCGTTTTCTGTGCCAATAATTGCAGAAGCCGCCGCAGGTCTCCGCTTCGGTGAACTCCATGAACTGGAGGTGAGTGAATTTGTCTGATTACAATTTGAATGGTTTGCCCATCTCCCCAGCGGAGTTTTTGGGCGCATTTTTTGAACCGTCGGAGACCGTGTGCCTCCGTATTTTCAGCGATAAACCGGACAGCGCATTCGCCGGGCAGAAACTGGAGGTGAAAGCCGGACGATTCGACGGCATTGCCGAAACCTTGCAAAAGCACAATGAGCAGGGGCGCGGCATCTATTTTGTCATCAACTTCGGCGGTCACGAGGATAACCAGATTACACGCATCAACGCACAGTTTATGGAGTGCGACAATCTGTCGCTTGATGAGCAGCTTGCCAAAATACAGGCATTTCCGCTTAACCCGTCGCTGATTGTCAAAACCCGAAAATCTCTGCACTGCTATTGGCTGATGACAAAGGCGATGCCGGAACGATTCCGAACAATCCAGAAAAAATTGATCACCCACTTCGGAGCAGACCCGGCTTGTGTGAACGAGAGCCGGGTTTTTCGTCTGCCGGGCTTCTTCCATTGCAAGGAAGAGCCGGTTTTAGTGGAGTGCATCAAGTTTAATCCTGAAATTCGCTACACACAAAAGGAACTGGAAGCCGTCCTGCCGGATATCCTGGACGAACCCGCGCCACCCGGAACTGCACCGTCACCCATCAAGGAACGCAGCTCTCAAAAGGGGCTGCTTACTACAGGCAGACGCTGTATGTTTCTTCAGTACTGCAAACGGAATGCCAAAACGCTTAGTGAGCCGCTTTGGTACGCGATGATCACCAATCTGGCGTTGTTCGAGGGCGGAGAAAATGCGATTCATCAGCTTTCAAAGCCCTATCCCAAATACAGCTTTGAACAAACGCAGAGCAAAATCGACCATTTCCACAAATCCAGTACGAAGCCGATCACTTGCCGCCGTATCGGTGAACAGGGCTTTATCTGCCCTAAAATGGTGGACGGCAGCTGCAAAGCGAAATCTCCTGCCGGGCTTGCATATTTTCCAATCGATACCGATAGCATCCGTAAGTTGCTGGCAAAATGCAAAATCAAGGGCAATGCCGTGGACGATGTTTCTACGGCACGGCAGTTTGTCAGTGATTATCTGTATAACTGGGATGCCGGGCTTGCGGAAACCTTTATCACATCCGAAATCAAGGTGAAATTCGGATTTAAATCCGCCGATTTAAAACAGCTGGTTACACTCCAGAAAGAACTGCACAATGCTTTTTCGTCCTCGCAGGAGGCGAGGAAAATAAAGTCGGGCGGTGAAATTTCACCGTGGTACGAAATATCCAAACAAGGCAACCTGAAGTTTTTACCCGGTGTTTTGGCGGATTATCTCGCCGAAAATGAAGATATCATTTACTGCGCCGACAGTTACTATATGTATGAAAACGGCGTATACAACGCAAAAAACGACAAAGCTGCCCAACGTAAGGTGCGGTCATTCATGAACAGCCGATATGCCCTCGCCGCCGACATTCGCGATGCCGAATTCCAGTGGCAAATTCTGATTGATAAAACCACCCGAGAGATTAATATCAATCCGTATCTGCTCAATTTCGAGAACGGGCTGTATAATCTGCAAACTGATGAACTTGCTCCCCACGATCCAAAAATCCTCAGCACCATACGGCTTGGCGGCAAATACGACCCGGAAGCCAAATGTCCCACATTCCTATGGTACTTAAACGATGTCCTGCCGGAATCCGAGATTCCGCTGATACAGGAAATCCTCGGCTATTTTCTTGTCCCGATCAATAAAGCGCAGAAATCTTTTGTTATGGTCGGCAAACCTGACAGCGGTAAATCCACGCTTTTATATGTGGTGCAGGATTTGCTTTTACGGCAGGAAAACGTGTCAAACCTAACGTGGCAGGAGTTGGACGAAAAATTCGCAACGGTTCAGCTTTTCGGCAAGCTGGCAAATATTTTCGCCGACCTGCCCACCAGTGATATCCGCGACACGGGTACGTTCAAGGCAATCACCGGTGAGGATTATATTTCCGCGCAACACAAGTTCAAGGAGTATTTTTCGTTCAAGCCGTTTGCGAGGCTTTTGTTTTCCTGCAACAATATCCCCAAGAATTACAGCGACCGCAGCGACGGCTTCTACCGACGACTCATCCTGATTCGCTTTGACCACACCATACCCGAGGATAAAAAAGACGGCAATCTCAAGGAAAAACTCCTGCTGGAGAAAGACGGTATTATTGCTTGGGCGATGGTCGGCTTAAAACGCCTGATGGAACGCAAGTGGAAATTTACTGAAACCGAGCGCACCCGCGCCGAACTTGCCAGCTATAAAGCCGACAACAGCAGCACCTTGGCGTTCGTGGAAGAATGCTGCACTCTCGACCCCGGCAGCGAGGTTCTGCGTGAGGAACTGTACAACGCTTATCATGAATATTGTTCAACTGTCGGATCAAAGCCTGTCTCCCAGAAACGTTTCAACAACGAACTCGAGGGTGTCAGCGGCGTATCGCGCGGCAGCGAAGCCGTTACCCGCCGCCGCACATGGCGCGGCATCCGGCTGCTGTGAGCGGCTTCGGAGCGGAATCCGGAGCCGCTTTTCGCCAGATTCTATCAGGGTTTGAGCGGAATGAGCGAGTCGGCGCAACCCATTATGTCATATGGTTCGCAAGAGTAAACAGCGTAATAAGATAAAAAGTATATATGGAGCGGAATTCTCTGTTATTCCGCTCATGCTTATCCAGAAGGAGGTTATCACCATGCCATCCAAAGCCCCTCATCCCTGTGCATACCCCCGATGCCCGAACCTTACCACCGAGCGCTATTGTCCTGACCATAAGACCGTCGCTTCCCGCGAATACAACCAGTCCCGCCGTCCAACTGACCGCAAACTTTACGATCGCCGATGGGTGGCGATCCGTAACCTGTACATCCAAAAGCATCCGCTCTGCGAGCTTTGCTTTGAAGCCGGTCGCTATGTTCCTGCAGACGAAGTCCATCACAAGCTGCCACTTGACCAAGGCGGCTCGAATGATGAGTCCAATCTTCAAGCTCTCTGCAAGCCCTGCCACTCTGCCATCACCATCGCCGAGACCAACCGGGAGGGGCGGTCTTAATCTCTGCACCCTTTGTCCTGTGTAGCGCGGCAGGGTGTCGTACAAAAAATCCGCGATTTCAAAACATTCTGAAAAGCCCGTAAACACTGCGTTTGCGGGCTTTCGTCATGCCTATTCAAAGCGTTTTTTGATTGTTTTCATTGAACACAGCTTTTTTCATTCGTTTTGCCCGGAAAATCTCTGTAGAATCACGGATTTTGGAGGAGAAAAAGGCGGTGCAGAGTGTCGGGGACAAGCAAAAAACGACGGACAACCTGTCGAAAAATCGCAGATGAGTGTCAAGAAAAACAAACCGAGTGCATAGAATAATATTACCGTATTTTTCATAAAAGGGGGGATGATTATGCCGCGAGGCGGAGCGCGTAAAGGCGCAGGGCGCAAACCGAAGCCGCTTGCCGAGAAATTGGCAGAGGGAAATCCGGGACATCGTCCTTTGAAAAAACTTGAGTTTGCCGGGAATGGCGGCATTGACCCTCGCCAACCTCCCGATTATCTGCGTGTTATGGAAAAGCGTGAGCAGGAGCAGCGCCCTGGCATCCCCACGCCGACCGAACTATATACCGAAACCATTCAATATCTTGAGCCGACCGACTGCTTAAACCTGATCCCGGTGTCGCTGATTGCCGATTATGCCATGGCGAAATACCATCTGCTTCACGCACAGTATGAACTCGGAAGAACGGCAACGGTTACAAAATCGGATAAGGGAACGAAAAAGGGCGGCGGTGAGACCTTTGCAATCACCGACTTTGCCGAGGCGATGCTGAAGATGCAGAAAAATGTGTTGGCGACATGGGAGCCGATCTGGGATATCGTATCGCGGAATTGCGAGCGTTTGGTGACAAACCCGGAGCAAGACCTGATGGCGATAATCATTGGCGGTCGTCAGCGCAAAGCAAAACCGAAAGGAGAACCGCCCGATGAATTCTATGCAAATACAAAAAATTCCGATTGAGCAACTCAGTCCGGCAAAATATAACCCGCGCAAGGATTTACAGCCGGGCGACCCGGAGTACGAAAAGCTGCTGCGCTCGGTGGAGGAATTCGGCTACGTTGAGCCGATTATCTGGAATAAGCGCACCGGCAATATCGTCGGCGGTCATCAGCGGTTCAAAGTGCTGAAGCAGCTGGGTTTTACGGAAATCGACTGCGTCGTTGTGGATATGGACGAGGCGCGGGAAAAGGCACTGAACATCGCACTCAATAAAATTTCAGGCGATTGGGATACTGCGAAGCTGGCTGACGTTTTCAGGGACATTGAGCAATACGGCATCTCCCTTGATATTACAGGATTTGAAGCCCCTGAGATCGATAAGCTATTCCAGAAATTGAGCCGTGAGGACGGAAAAATCGTCGAGGACGATTTTGATGCAGAAGCAGAAGCCGCACAAATTACCGAACCGCTCACCCAGCCCGGAGACATATGGCTGCTAGGAAAGCATCGCCTGATGTGTGGGGACTCCACGGATGTTGCTGATGTGGCAAAGTTAATGGACAGCACAAAGGCGAAGATGGTGTTTACCGATCCGCCTTGGAATGTGGACTACGGCGGCAGTACACACCCCTCTTGGAAAAATCGTCAGATTCTCAATGACAAAATGTCCGCTGATGAATTTTATAAGTTTCTGCTATCGGCGTTCAAGGCAATGGCTGGTGTTTCAGAGCCGGGGGCAATGACCTATGTGGTCATGTCGGCTCAGGAATGGGGATCGGTAATGACCGCGATGAAAGAAGCCGGATATCATTGGAGCAGCACGATTATCTGGGCAAAGGACTCCCTTGTACTTTCCCGGAAAGACTACCACACGCAATATGAGCCGATTTGGTACGGCTGGCTGGGCGGCGAGAAGCGGCTCTGCCCCCTGCAAGACCGACAGCAGAGTGATTTGTGGCAGATACCCCGCCCGAAAAAATCGGAGGAACACCCCACCATGAAGCCGGTGGCTCTGGCGGGAAAGGCGGTTGGCAATTCCTCCCGACCGGGCGATACGGTACTGGATTTGTTCGGCGGCTCAGGTACGACGCTGATTGCTTGTGAGCAATCCGACCGGGTAAATTGCTCGCTGGAACTCGATCCCAAATACTGCGATGTAATCGTGAAGAGGTACATTGAATTCCGAAAAAGTGATGAAGGCGTGTTCCTGCTCCGTGGCGGCGAGAAAAGCGCATATCATGAACTGACATAAATTATAAAAGGCAACCAAGCCATTGTTGCTTGGTTGCCATGTGGCGTAAGATTATCGAGCCGATAAATTCCGATTTGTAGTTCTCCCATAAGAAACCTACTGGTTATGTTCATTATCTAAACAATATTTTCTCCTAAAATAATTTTAGGCATAGTAATCAAACAACGATTCCAGCGTTTGTAAAAATGCTCCAGACCAAGTTTAGAAACACGAGCATGAGTTTCCTCATCTCTAACTGTCCAATGTAAGACATAGGTTATTTTACCTACATAGCGAGTTAGACGAGTAGGTAAATCGCCTTCCTTCACGGCATTAAAATCTTTTTGTCGATGAGTACGTTTAATATATCGAACCTCCACCACGCCGTCCTGTTCCATATAAAAGTTGGCGACCTCTCTCATAAGTTGTTCGATTTCATCTTGTTTTTCAATTTTTGCTTCATATATGCAAATTTCATTAAACATTTATTTTACCTCTATCATAAAACATAAATAGTTTTTGGCTCAACACTGCTCGACAAATTTCTGTTTATCACTCAATGCGATAATATAAATTAACCCTAAATTAAGCATTTTTAAAATAATATTATAGCATAAAATTATGAAATTTTCAACGCCACAATTCCAAAATTTACAGACTTATATTTATAGGCTTCGCTTTCCAATGTCCATGTTTTGCGACTTGCTATTACAGCCGAAAAGAGTGATTAATGTAACTGCCGAAAGGCAAATAACACTTTTTTCAGGAGGAATCACCATGCAGGAATTCAATTTTAACGTAACAGGAACAGACCGTAAAAAGCTGGTGGGAGCAATCAGCGAAATATTGAACACGCCGACCAATTACCTCGGCGCACCAACTTTTGCATACGAAATCGGCAATTACACCATCGACAAGAATGGGCTGGTCACCGGCGAATATAACCAAACCCTTTTCACAGAACTCGCCGCGCGAGACTTTGAACCGGAGGCAGCAACGAGCGCCCAATCCCAGCCAGACCGGCTTGCCATTGAAATGCCGCTTGACGGTTTTTCGCCGGATAGCATCGAAAACCTCTGTAAGATGGTCAAGGCAAAAGAAAATCTGCTGATGGCGGCACTCGGCGCGGATGACCTGCCCATTCAGGTTTTGGAGGACAGAATCCGTTTTCCATGGTTTCCTATAACGGAGGATTCGGAGCGCGTCAATGCCTACGCCGGACTTATCGCCGCCCTTTGCACGACGGCAAAAGAGAAAAAGCGTGTTACCGCCAAGGCACAGGACGGCTTCGAGAATGAGAAATTCGCTATGCGGGTGTGGCTTATCGGGCTTGGCTGCGTAGGTGCAGAATACAAATATCTGCGCAAAATTATGGGTGAGTTTTTAGGCGGCAACAGTGCATGGCGGCACGGCAAGCCGGAGAAAGATATCCCGGCAGAGGACGCTCCTGCTGAAGAAAGCGAGGTGCGGGGCGATGAATAGCTTTCCCTCCCATTCCGAAGTGCTGCGCCTACGGGCGCAATATTCGCCCGGTACGCGCGTTGAACTGACCGCGCCGATGCAAGACCCCTACGCCAAGCTGAATGCCGGAGACCGGGCGACCGTGCGCGGCGTGGACGATGCCGGGCATATCCTGTGCCGGTGGGATGCGGGTTCAAGTTTGAATTTGATTCCGGGTGTCGACCAATTCAAAATCATCGGCGTATTCACGGAAGAAATCAAATCGCAGATTTTGGAGATACGCGCCGAGGGGCAAACGAATATGTTCGACATTACGATCGTCCAGCGGTTTGCTTATGAAAAAGGATTCTTCGCTTTAGTAAATTTCATCGAGTATGACCGCGCCGCCTATGTTCATTTTATCCTGCGCGGCGAATAGCCTCGAAATCAGCAACAAAACACGGTGGACAATTTCTATAAACCAATTTTCAGTCATATATTTATGAGTGAGTCTGCCGGGAGTTCAGATGGACTCCCGGCTTTGCTGTCGGAGGTGACTATGTGGAAGAATTACGCAGTCTAAAAAATTACAAGCCCAGCCGCTTTAAGGCTCCGGGCTGCATATATAAATCACGCTTTGCCGATTCGGCTGTATTTTTCGTCAATCAGCTGCGCCACACCAAGGGAAAATGGTACGGAACACCGTTTGAACTCATCGGTTGGCAGGAGCAGATTATCCGCGATCTGTTCGGTATCGTACGCCGCTATGATGAATGCCGCCAATTTCGCAGAGCGTACATAGAATTGCCCAAGAAAAACGGCAAGTCCGAGCTTGCGGCGGCTGTAGCTCTTCTGCTCACTTGCACCGATCTGGAACATGGCGGCGAGGTTTATGGCTGCGCTACCGACCGTCAGCAAGCGAGTATTGTGTTTGATGTCGCCGTTTCCATGGTAGATCAATTCCCGGAACTCAAGCGATATATAAAACTAAATCCCAGCCAAAAACGCATGACATTCCTGCCGCTGAACAGCTTTTATCAGGTGCTGTCGGCAGAAGCCTACACAAAAGACGGACTCAATGCTCACGGTGTTATCTTTGACGAACTCCACGCACAAAAAGACCGGCGGCTTTTTGATGTAATGACCTCCGGCTCCGGTATGGCACGGGAACAGCCTCTGACTTTTATTATCACAACGGCGGGCTTTGACAGAAACTCCATCTGCTGGGAACAGCACCAGAAAGCCGAGGATGTTCTGCGCGGCAAAATATATGACCCGACATTCTATCCTGTGATATACTCCGCCGATGAAAGCGACGACTGGACTGACCCGGAAGTCTGGAAGCGGATAAACCCATCCTATGGTGTTACAGTAAGCCCCGACGCTTTCCGTGCCGAGTTTGAAAATGCTAAACTGAACCCTGCCAATGAGAACACATTCCGACGATTGAACCTGAACCAGTGGGTAAAACAATCCACCCGCTGGATGCCGATGGAACTTTGGGATAAATGTGATTTCCCTGTGGATATGGGATTCTTAAGAAGCAAAAAGTGTTATGCAGGGCTGGATTTATCCAAAACGCAGGATTTGACCGCCTTTGTTTTGGTGTTCCCACCGGATGATCCAAGCGACGAAGAGGATAAATATCGTATCCTGCCATTCTTTTGGATTCCCGAAGAATCCCTGCAGCAACGGGTGCTGAAAGACCATGTGCCGTATGACCAGTGGCTGGCGCAGGGGTTGATAGAAACCACCGACGGCAAGGTCATTAACTATAATTTTGTACAGCGCAAAATAGAGGAACTCGCCCAAATCTATGACATCAAGGAAATTGCCTTTGACCGCTGGGGCGCTACAATGCTGACACAAAATCTGCGCGATGCGGGGCTTACCATTGTAGATTTCGGTCAGGGGTATAAATCCATGTCCCCACCGATGGAAGAACTAATGCGCTTGGTGCTTTCGGAACGTATCGCACACGGCGGCAACAAGGTTTTGCGCTGGAATTTTGACAATATCGTCGTCATGCAGGATGAAGCCGGGAATATCAAGCCGGACAAAAAGCGGGCGACTGAAAAAATTGACGGTGCGGTTGCGATGATTATGGCACTCGACCGGGCAATTATCCATGAAGACCATGAAAGCGTATACGACAAGCGCGGTATGCTGGTTGTCGATCTGAACCACCCGGATGGGTATTATTACAGCGATGAGTGAGGAGGCTTAAATGGGACTGTTTTCAAAGAAAAAATCAAAAATTACCGATAGCCTCAGCACCTCAAGAAGCATTTTCTGGGGCGGTTCAACCTCCGGCACATATGTCAATGAAACTACCGCCATGCAAACGGCGGCGGTTTATTCCTGTGTACGGGTAATTTCGGAGGCAGTCGCCTGTCTGCCCCTCCATGTATACCGTTATGAGGAAAACGGTTCTCGGATCATCCCGGAACATCATCTGTATAACATTCTGCACAACGCGCCGAACACTGAAATGACCAGCTTCGTATTCCGGGAAACACTTATGAGCCATCTGCTTTTATGGGGCAACGCCTACGCGCAGATCATTCGGGACGGCAGCGGTCGGGTGCGGGCGCTGTATCCGCTGCTTCCGAGCAAAATGGATGTCAGCCGGAACGAAAACGGACAGATTTATTATACCTACTGGCGCGACAAAGACGAGAGCCGCCCGCATGAGAAAAGCGGCGGCGTGGTGCTGTCGCGGGACGATGTTCTGCACATTCCGGGACTGAGTTATGACGGGCTGGTGGGTTATTCACCCATCGCCCTCGCCAGAAACGCGGTGGGCATGGCGATAGCCACTGAGGATTACGGAGCCAGCTTTTTTGCCAACGGAGCAAACCCCGGAGGTATTCTGGAGCATCCCGGTACGATTAAAAATCCGGGCGGCATCCGGGACTCTTGGGAAGCGCTGTATAAAGGGGCGAAGAACTCCGGCAAGGTGGCTGTGCTGGAGGACGGACTGAAATTCCATCAGGTGAGCATCCCGCCCGAACAGGCGCAGTTTTTGGAAACACGCAAGTTTCAGCTGAATGAAATCGCCCGGATTTTTCGCATCCCGCCACACATGATCGGCGATCTGGAAAAATCATCGTTCAGCAACATTGAACAGCAGTCCTTGGAATTTGTAAAATACACCCTTGATCCTTGGGTAGTGCGCTGGGAGCAATCTATGCACCAAACCCTTATCCTGCCCTCCGAGAAAGACGCGGTGTTCCTCAAATTCAATCTGGACGGTCTGCTCCGGGGCGATTATGAAACCCGCATGAAGGGCTACTCTATCGGCATCCAGAACGGTTTTATGAGTCCGAATGATGTGAGAAAGTTGGAGAACATGAACTTGATTCCCGATGAGGAGGGCGGTAACAACTACATGGTCAACGGCAACATGGTAAAACTTGCCGATGTCGGTGCGGCATACGGTAAAAACGGAGGTGATGAGAAATGAGGAAATTCTGGAACTTTTCCCAATCGGACAGCGAAGGGCGCACCCTGTTCCTCGACGGTGCAATCTCGGATGAAACGTGGTGGGGCGATGAAATCACACCAAAGCTGTTCCGGAATGAACTGGAGTCAGGCAGCGGTGATATATCGGTCTGGATCAACTCGCCCGGCGGGGATGTGTTCGCCGCCGCGCAGATCTACAATATGCTTAAGGAATACGCCGGGAAGGTTACCGTGAAAATCGACGGCATCGCCGCCTCTGCCGCTTCCGTGGTTGCCATGTCCGGCGATGAGGTGTATATGTCCCCGGTTGCCAATATGATGATCCATAATCCTGCCACCATCGCCATCGGTGACAGCGAGGAAATGCTCCGCGCCAAACGGATGCTGGATGAGGTCAAGGAATCCATCATCAACGCATATGAAATTAAAAGCAAACAGTCCCGCGATGCCCTGTCCGAAATGATGAACACGGAATTTTGGATGGACGCGCACAAAGCGGTGGAGCTGGGATTTGCCGATGGTATTCTGTATGAGGATGCCGAGCCGAAAAAGAATCGAAAAGGACGCGAGGGTTATGCTTTTTCCCGCATGGCGGTGATGAACTCCCTGCTGGAAAAATTCACGGCACATCCGACGGAATCTCCGGGGGATGTACCCTATGCTATATTAAATACCCGAATTCAATCTATCAAAAAAATGGGAGGATTTGATGACCATGAGTAAAATCATTGAACTGCGCGATAAGAGAGCCAAGGCGTGGGAGGCGGCAAAAGCATTTTTAGACAACAAGCGTGGCACAAACGATATGCTGACCGCCGAGGACGCCGCGGTCTATGACAAAATGGAAGCAGAGGTTGTGGATTTAGGCAAGGAGATCGAACGGTTGGAGCGTGGGCAAGCGATTGACCGGGAGCTTACTACACCCACATCACAGCCACTGACAAATAGCCCCAGAAAGTCCGGAAAAGCCTCGGATGAGTATAAAACTGCGTTCTGGAATGCCATGCGCGGTCGAAAAATTTCAAATGCCCTTCAGATAGGCGAGGATTCCGAGGGCGGATATCTTGTTCCTGACGAATTTGAACGCACACTTATTGAGGCGCTGGAGGAACAGAATATTTTTCGTCAGATTGCCCGCATTATTCAGACGAGCAGCGGCGAACGCAAAATTCCTGTGGTGGCTACCAAAGGTACTGCAAATTGGGTGGATGAGGGCGGCGAAATCACCGACAGCGACGACAGCTTCACACAGGTGACTTTGGGCGCGTTCAAACTTGCCACGATGATGAAGGTCAGCGATGAACTGATGAACGACTCCGCATTTGATCTTGAAAGCTATATCGCCCGCGAATTTGCCCGCCGTATCGGCGTGAAGGAAGAAGAAGCCTTCCTGACCGGTGACGGCTCTGGTAAGCCCACCGGCATTCTCAAGGCGACTGGCGGCGCACAGGTAGGCGTGACAGCGGCGTCCGATACCGCCATCACGATGGATGAAATGATTGATTTGTACCACAGCCTGAAATCCCCTTATCGCAACAAAGCGGTGTTTATTACCGGCGACACCACGGTCAAAACGCTCCGCAAGCTGAAAGACGGACAGGGGCAATATCTCTGGCAGCCCTCTGTTCGGGAAGGTGCGCCGGATACCCTGCTCGGCAAACCGCTGTATACCTCCGCGTTCATGCCCACGATTGCGGCAAGTGCCAAAACCGTAGCGTTCGGTGATTTTTCTTACTACTGGATTGCCGACCGTCAGGGGCGGATCTTCAAGCGCCTGAATGAACTGTTTGCCACCACCGGGCAGATCGGCTTTATTGCCACACAGCGCGTGGATGGAAAATTGATTCTGCCGGAAGCCGTCAAGGTGCTTCAGCAGAAAGCATAGGAGGTGCGGTATGAGTTACAACACTAAAAATTACACCGAACAGGGCGGCGAAAAAACCGTCATTGGCGGTACTTTGGAAATCAAGGCGGGCGCGACTGTGACAGGTCTTGCGGCTAATCCCTTGCTTGCAGCCACTGAAACCGATTTTGGCGGTATAAAAGCCGTGGAAAAGGAAGAAACAGACACTGTTCCTGCTAAAATCGGCGCAGACGGCAATCTTTATGTGCCAACATATCCCATCATAGCGGAAATCCCTGTCGCGGAATATATGGCGGACAGTACTGCCGAGGACTTACCCACGCTGCTTGCCGATTTCAACGCACTGCTTGCCAAACTCCGTGCGGCGGGACTGATGGCGGCAGAGCCGGAAGATTAACGGAAGGATGGCGGCGGTATGACTCTGCTTGAAAAAGTCAAAGAGAACCTGATTCTCGCCCATAATGAGGATGACGCGCTGCTGGAACGCTTTCTGGCGGCAGCTACCGCCTATGCCGAGAGTTTCCAACACCTGCCCGCAGGATATTACTCTGAAAGCAACGCCGAAGGCGAAATGGGTGAAGCGTCACGCTTCCCACCCACCACGGAACAGGCGGTCATCATGCTGGCTTCCCACTTTTACGAATCCCGCGACGGTTCGACCGGCGGCTTCTTTGCCGACAGCGTTCAAGCGGGGCAGCAAGTATGGAACACGGTGAATATGCTCTTGCGGCTCGACCGGGACTGGAAGGTGTGAAAATTGAAAGCGAGGTTTCAATTGTGAGTTTCGGAAAAATGAACACACCCATCCAAATCATTCAGGTTACACTGGGCAAGGATGCGGAGGGTTTTGCCGTTCCCACGGAAATTGTGCTGGCAAATGTCCGCGCCTACCGTGAGGAGCGACACGGCAACGAACGATGGGCAAACCGCGCCGTATGGTCTGCGGCAACCAGCCTCTTTCGTTTCCGGGTGATTCCCGGTATCAATGTCACTGCCTCCCTGCGGATCGGGTGCGGTGAGGAGCGCTTTCGGATTACCAGTGTGGAAAATGTGCGTGGGCGCGGAATGTATCTTGAGGTGCTGGCAGAGAAATTAGAGCCGTCCGGGAATTGAGGTGAACGATATGGCACGAGCAGAATTTAAGATGCCGGAGGACTTTCTATCAAAGGTTTCCAAATTAGCTGACAAAACTGATGAAATCCTGCCTCGTGTTCTGGAGGCAGGAGGCGAAGTGGCGCTGGATGCGGTGCGTGATAATCTCAGCGCTGTGGTTGGCAGGAATACGCAGTACCCCTCCCGTTCCACTGGTGAACTGGAGCAGTCACTCGGTCTTTCTCCCGCCAAAATGGATAAGAATGGCAACTTTAATGTCAAGGTCGGCTTTTCCGAGCCGCGCTCTGACGGGGGTTCCAACGCCAAAATCGCCAACATTCTGGAATACGGCAAGCACGGTCAGCCGCCGAAGCCTTTTCTGAAGCCCGCCAAAACCGCCAGCCGGAAGCCCGCAATTGAGGCGATGAAGGCAAAGCTGGAGGAGGAAATCGAAAATCTATGAATATTTTGCAGGAATTAAACACCCTGCTGGACGCTATTCCGATCCGAGTAGAAACCGGGGTGTTTTCAGATACATCGCCGGACGAATATGCGGTCATTACGCCTCTGACGGATGATTTTCCGCTGTTCGGCGACAACCAGCCGGAATATGAAACACAGGAGGTGCGGCTGTCTCTTTATTCAAAGGGTAATTACCTGAGCATGAAAAATAAAGTGGTGAACGCCCTGCTGAACAAAGGCTTCACCATCACGGGGCGGCAATACATCGCCCATGAGGACGATACCGGCTACCACCATTACGCCGTGGACACGGCAAAATTATATCGATTGGAGGATTGAAAATGGCGACCATTGGCATGGATAAACTTTACTATGCAAAAATCACTGAGGATGCTAACGGCGAGGAAACCTATGGCGTTCCGACTTCATTGGCAAAAGCCATTAAAGCGGATTTGTCCATTGAACTTGCCGAGGCGACGCTGTATGCGGATGACGCGACCGCATATGTGATTAAGGATTTCAAATCCGGCACACTCTCGCTGGGGATCGATGATATCGGCACTGCCGCCGCGCAGGACTTGACCGGGGCAATCATCGACGACAACGGTGTTCTGGTTTCAGCAAGCGAAAACGACGGCGCTCTTGTTGCCGTGGGCTTCCGCGCCCTTAAGCCTGACAACAGATACCGTTATTTCTGGCTGTATCGGATAAAATTCGGTATCCCGGCGACCAACCTACAGACCAAAGGTGATTCCATCACCTTCCAGACCCCGACCATCGAGGGTACGGTCATGCGCCGAAATAAGCCGGACGGTACGGGAAAGCATCCGTGGAAAGCGGAAGTGACGGAAGGCGATGCCGGGGTGTCTGTTGAAATTATTTCAGGCTGGTACAGCGAGGTATATGAGCCGGTTTTTAATAGCACACCTGAACCGCCGGAGGAGGGCTGATTATGGAAAACGAACGCAGTGCATTTATTAATATCGGCGGTGAGCAGTATGAACTGATCCTCACTACCAAAGCGACTAAAGCCATCGCCAGCCGCTACGGCGGGCTGGAAAACCTCGGTGAACGGCTGATGAAAGCGGAAAATTTTGAAATGGCACTGGACGAAATCGTCTGGCTGCTTACGCTGATGGCGAATCAGTCCATCCTGATTTACAACCTCAAGCATAAAGATGCGCCGAAGGAACTGCTCACCGAGGAGGAAGTGGAACTGCTGACCTCTCCGCTGGAATTGGCATCCTACAAAAACGCCATCACTGAAGCCATGTTCAAGGGAACGGCACGAAATGTGGTAAGCGAGGGCGATGACGGCTCAAAAAACCAGCCAGGCGCGTGACCACTGCCGAAGTTTTCACGCGCCTGTACTACTACGGCACTGTGCAGATGCGGCTCTCTGCCGATGAATTCTGGACGATGCCGTTTGGTTTATTTATGGACTTATGGGCTTGTCACAAGCAGTTTCTGGGGATTGAGAAGCCTTATCGGGAGAAAACGATTGATGATATTATTCCAATTTAGCGAGGAGGTGACCGCACATGGCAGATGATTTTGGCTTACGCATCGGCATCGAGGGTGAACGTGATTTCAAGAAAGCCCTCGCCGATATCAACCAGTCCTTCAAAGTCCTTGGCTCTGAAATGGCGCTGGTCACCAGCCAGTTTGATAAAAACGACAAAAGCGCTGCCGCCCTTACTTCCCGCAACGCTGTCCTCAATAAAGAGATTGATGCACAAAAAGAGAAAATCACGGCTCTTGAAGCCGCCCTTAAAAACGCCTCCGAGAGTTTCGGTGAGAATGACCGCCGTACCCAGAACTGGCAAATTCAGCTGAACAGGGCGCAAGCGGAACTGAACGACATGGAGCGCGAACTTGAGGAATCTACCGATGATGCGGACGATCTCGGTGAAAAGCTTACGGAAACGGGCGATGAAGCCGAAAAATCCGGCTCAAAATTTGAGAAGCTGGGCGGCGTTCTGAAGGGAATCGGCGTGGCGATGGGTGCGGTTGCTGTCGCGGCAGGTGCTGCGGCGATTAAACTCGGCAAAGAAGTGGTTCAGCAATTCGGTGAGTTAGAGCAGAATTTGGGCGGTTCGGAAGCTGTGTTCGGCAATTATGCCGCCTCCATCCAGAAAACCGGGGAAGAAGCATATAAAAACCTCGGCGTTTCACAAAGTCAGTACCTCGCTACCGCCAACAAAATGGGTGCGTTATTTCAAGGTTCGGGAATCGAACAACGCAAGTCGCTTGAATTGACAGAAAAGGCTATGCAGCGGGCAGCGGATATGGCTTCCGTCATGGGCATTGATATGCAGATGGCGCTGGATTCGGTGGCGGGCGCGGCAAAAGGCAACTTTACCATGATGGATAACCTTGGTGTTGCCATGAATGCCACAACCGTCGAAGCCTACGCTCTTTCCAAAGGACTGGATTTCACTTGGGCATCAGCTTCCAATGCCGAAAAAGCCGAAGTCGCCATGCAGATGTTTTTCGAGAACACAGAGCAATATGCGGGCAACTTCGCGCGGGAATCCACCGAAACCATCACAGGTTCATTGGGTTTGTTACAAGCAGCCCTCGGTTCATTCACGGCAGGACTCGGCAATGCTGATGCCGACATGACCAACCTGACGCAGAACCTTGTGGACGCTTTTCAGTCGGTGGTTAAAAACATCGTGCCGGTGCTTGAAAATATTGTCGCGGCACTGCCGACAGCCACAGGCGCGATTCTGCAAGCGGTGGGCGACCTTTTGCCCATGCTCCTCGAAGTCGTAACGCAACTTTTCACACAGGTGCTGCAGACCATTTTGAACCTCCTGCCAAAACTCATCCCCGCCGCTGTGGATGCGGTTATGACAATCGTCGGGGCGCTGATTGACAATCTCCCGCTGTTAATCAATGCGGCGGTACAACTGGTGACAGCGCTCGTGAATGGCATCGGATCGGGATTGCCCCAATTGATCCCGGCAGCGGTGTCGGCGGTCATGCAAATTGTGCAGGGCTTGCTGGAAAATCTGCCACTCATACTGGACGCGGCGCTCCAGCTGGTCATAGGGCTGGCGGACGGCATCCTGAACGCCATTCCTGTTTTGATTGAGGCTTTGCCGGAAGTCATTGCCGCGCTGGTCGATTTCCTCATCGGATCAATTCCTCAGATTATCGAGGCGGGCATCCGGCTTCTGACCTCGCTTATAACCGCGCTGCCTACCATCATCGAAACCGTGGTCAAGGCGATTCCGAAAATTATAGACAGCATTATCAGTGCCGTCATCGGGGCGATTCCGCTGATTACCCAGTCCGGCGTAAAACTGCTGGTGGCTTTGATTCAAGCGCTCCCGCAGATTATTTCCACTGTTGTAACTGCGATCCCGAAAATCGTGACCTCGCTGGTCAGCGCCATCATCGGAAACATCGACAAGATTATCCTCGCCGGTGTGCAGCTGCTTGTGTCACTGATTGAAAATCTGCCGACGATTATCGTGGAGGTTGTGAAAGCAGTACCGCAGATTATCACGGCTCTGGTCAAAGGCTTCACCGGCTCAATCGGCGAAATAGCAAAAGTCGGCGGCGACCTCATCAAGGGCTTGTGGCAGGGTATTTCCGATGCGGGTGCATGGCTGTGGAGCAAAATCTCCGGCTTTTTCGGCGGCGTGGTCGACAAAATCAAGAACTTTTTCGGCATTCATTCGCCCTCCGAACTCTTCGCGGGGATCGGGCAGAATATGGGCGAAGGCATCGGTGTGGGTTTTGAACAGGCAATGGAGCAAGTCAGCCGGGATATGCAAAGTGCGATTCCCACGAACCTCGGCGGCATGACCGTGGGGGTGAACGGCACAGGTGTTTACCCGGCAGGGGCGGTCATCCATCAGAGCATCTCCATCACTTCGCCGAAAGCGCTCTCGGAAAAGGAAGCCGCGCGGGAATTTCGCAATCTCTCCAGAAAACTGGCATTGGGGGTGTAGCTTATGGAACTGATATATACCAATCAAAACGGCGCAACCGTCACGCTCCGTCAAGTGAAACCCCTGTTTATAACAAAGCTGGACGGCGTAGGACGCATACGGCAGACGATCAACACCTTCCAAGCGCCCGAACAGGACGGAGCCTTCTATATCTCCTCCACACTGGATATGCGGAACATCACCATTGAGGGAACGATTCTCGCCGCCAACATCGACAGCGCCTTTGCTTACCGCCGCCAGCTTCTGCGTATTTTCACGCCCAAGCTGCGCGGAACGCTGATTTATCGTAACCGGCAAATTTCCTGCATTGTGGAGGAAGCGGCATTCTCGGCGGGAAGTATTAGCAGAGCACCATCCTTTTTTATCAGCTTATTGTGTCCTTCTCCGTTTTTTGAACCTCTGGATGCCACCCGTACAGAACTGGCTTCATGGGAGGATAACTTCTCGTTTCCTCTGGAAATTACAGAACCGGGCATTGAACTCGGTATCCGCCAGCCCAGCCAAATCATAACCATCGAAAATGATGGGGATGTTCCTTGCGGCTGTGTAATCACCTTCAGGGCATTGGGTTCGGTGGTAAGTCCCGAACTGATGAATGTGGACACGGGCGAGTTTATCCGCATCAACACCGCAATGTCTGCCGGGCAGGAAATTTTAGTGTATACCCATTTCGCGGGCAAAAGAGTGACCAGCGTCCTTGGCACGACGGAAACCAACGCTTTTAACCTGATCGACGTCGGATCAACTTTTTTACAGCTGTCCGTGGGCAAAAATGTGCTTCGCTATGATGCGGAGGAACAAATGGATTTGCTGGAAGTCATCATCCATTACCGCCCACAGTTTTTGGGGGTGTAAGGTATGGAACTGTATCTTTTCAATAACAACCGGGAACTTATGGGACTGGTGGAGTCATATGAATATCTGCGCTGGACGCGGCAATATGCCAAGTGCGGCAGTTTTGAACTCAAAGCCATCGCTTCGGACGAAAACATCGCGCTTTTGAAAATCGGCAACATCCTGTGGAAGAACGACGATGCGGAAGCAGGGATCATCGAATATCTGGAGATGACCTTGCAAGAGCAGGAGTATATCACCGTTATCGGGCGGTTTGCAACATCCCTGTTATCCAGGCGAATCGTATGGGGAACAGAAATCCTCACCGGCGATTTGTCGATGGCAGTGTTACAGCTTTTGAACAATCACTTAATCGCACCGGCAAATTCGGAACGAAAAATCAGTGGTGTCACCTATACGCCGGAGAGCGTGGGTGTTTCCGTCAGCACACAGGTTTCCTTCCGAAATCTGATGGACACGGTCACCAATTTATGTGATACCGCCGATGTCGGTATAAAAACAGCCTTCGACCCTATTGCCAAGCTGTTTACCGTTCAGTTGTATGCCGGTTCGGCATCGCAAGCGATCTTTTCCAAAGAATATGAAAATATCATGGGACAGATTTTTACCGAGAGCCTTTTGGCTTTTGCCAATACCGCCCTTGTAGGCGGCGAAGGCGAGGGTGTGGAACGTACCTTTGTCACCACCGGCGGCGGAGTCGGACTTGACCGCTATGAGATCTTCGTGGATGCCAAAGACCTCCGTATGGAGGACTTCCCGGACGATTACGAAGCGGCGCTTTTGTTTCGCGGCAATACCAAACTTGCGGAGCAAGCTATGATTCAGGCATTTGATGTTACCGTCAACCAATACGGTAATTTGACATACAAGGTTGATTTCGATTTAGGGAATATGATTAAGGCAGTATCCAAACGCTGGGGAATTTCTATGACCGCGCGGATTACCACCGTGGAGGAAAGCTACGACCGGGACGGCATGAGCCTTTCCGTTACATTTGGCAAGCCTCTCTTGACTTTATCTGAAAAACTGAAAAGGAGTGAGGACTAATGGAGAAAAGCGGTTTTTTTAACTCTTCAGGCGGCGACCGTGTATATGACGCGACGGATTTTGCCGCTTATTTCGGCAGCTTAGTCAGCAACGGCATTTTTTACAGAACAGCCGACAACTTAAAAATCGTCATGGCAACGGGCATGAACGTGACCGCGCAAGCCGGGATGGCGTTTATAGGCGGCTACCACTATGAAAATACAACGCCGATGGATTTAGTGATCGCCACGGCAAACGGTGTCTATCCGAGAATTGACCGTGTAGTTCTCCGCTGGAGCAACATAGAGAGAAATATTCTGCTGGCGGTCAAAACAGGCGTGGCGGCAGATACCCCTTCCGCGCCGGAACTGACCCGCACCAGCGACATCTACGAATTAGGTATCGCCGATATTACCGTGCCAAAGGGTGCGGTTGCCATCACATCCGACTACATCGCGGACACGAGGCTCAATTCGTCTCTATGCGGACTGGTCAATTCGCTGGTGTCGGCGGTGTATGAATGAGGTGATTTGAATGGCGGATATCAACGGCGTTGTTCTGTCTGCCGGAAGCAGTCCAACGGTCAATTATACCATTACATATACAAAAAGCCGACCGAATAACAGCCAAATGACTTATAATTTCACGATTTCAGCGGCACTCGGTTCCTCCGGTGCGTATATTCATAACGGCTATGCCTTGCTTTGCACCATGACTGTAAATGGATCATCTTCTCAGGTTCGGATTAAGACAGTTGATGGCGATAATTGGGACGGAACAACGCCTCGGCTTCGCTATGTCACGGTGACTGCCCCTTCCACAACCGGAAACACCACGCAGGGCGTGCGCTTTCAGGTGGTTTCGGATGGGCGGCTCACGCTGACCTCCGGCGTGATTGACAATTCCAGCTATACCGTTCTCAGCTCGGCGCTTCTGACCACCGCTGCTGGAGCGCCTACCGCTTGCTCTGTCAACCAAACGGTGGCGGAGGGAAATGTCACGCTGTCTTGGAGTGGTGCGTCAGGCGGTACGAATAATGCTATTTCCTCCTATGAAATCCAATACAGCGATTCCTCCAACAACTCCACATGGGGCAGCTGGACGGCGCTGACTACTGTCACGACCACAGCCACCAGCGGGAGTGTCTCAGTTGCGCCGCCGACCACACGAGGACATTACCGCCGTTTTCAGGTTCGGACACGGGGTGCTGCCGGAGCCAGCTATTACTCCGGCTGGAAGATCTCCACGAACTCCGTGCGGAAAAACACGCCGCCCCAACCGGCGACAAGTATCTCCGCCGCGCCCCTCATATACAGTACCGAGCCTGTCATTCTGACTTGGAGCGGTGCGTCAGGCGGCAGCAGCCCTATTAAAGGTTACATGATCGCCAGCCAAACTTCTACTGATAATGCCACATGGACGGCATGGTCTGTGCTGGAAAACTTCAACTTGTCCGCATCCAGCGGTAGCCGGGTGGTTGCGGCGACTAATGTTTCCGGCACTTATACCCGGTACGGCTTATGGACGATTGATACGCTGGATGTCTATTCCAATGAGGCGGTCAGCAACAGCGTACTGTGTGCGGTTTCCGCTTGCACAGAGCCTACGGCGTTTGCTTTCTCCGCTACTATCGCGGAAGCCACTGTGACTCTTTCGTGGAGTGGCGCTCTGGGAGGTGCCGGTAACGCTATCACCGGGTATGAATTGGAATCCAGCGAATCTTCTGATGGCATAGCTTGGGGCGATTGGAGCGCGGTGGGTGTAATTGCCTCCACTTCCGGCAGCGGTAGTCTGACTACCGCCCCATCAACGGTGCGGGGAAATTATCTGCGCCATCGTATCCGGGTGCAGGGTACGGCGGGAAGCGCATACTTCTCGCCTTGGAAGATCACCACGAATACCGTCCGCAAGAATATTCTTGCTACGCCGCCCACCACCTTTACCGCCAGCCCGCTTATTTATGCCACGCCCAGCGCGACACTGACATGGGACGGCACGATAGCCGGAACGAGCGCTATCAAGAATTACATTATCCAGCAGTCTACTTCAACAAACAACGTGGCATGGGGTACATGGGAAACGGTGGCTACCGTCGTATCCAGCGCCATATCAGGAACATATACGGCAACACCATCCAATATCCCCGGCACTTTCACCCGATATCGCATTGCTGTAACTGACACGCTGAGTGCGGTTTCATCCTATGTAATCAGTAACAGTATAAAAAAGAATACCGTTCCTGCAACGCTGACGATTGCTGCGCCGAAGAACTCCAGCGCCACATATAACGCAAATCCACAGTATCTTATTCAGGTAGGTGCGGACGCGGACGGTGAAGAGCAGACCCTGTTTGTTTACAGTACATCGGGTGCGTGGCTGAACAGTGTGGATCACCCGGAGCATTTCGGACACGGCGGGAAGTACAACGAGGGTGAACGGACGATTTTCCGGGACAGCGCTACCGCACCCGGCACTTTTACCATCCGTTTTGAATCCCACGATGATTATTCCTCCAGCGTGACGGTCAACCGCACCATCACGGTACTTCCCTCACCGTTTGAGGAAATTATTCCAAATGTCACTCATGTGAAGGCTTCGCATATTCTGACGATTCGCTCGGCGACCAACATCGTGCGGAACTACTACAGCTTGGCGGCGTTCAACTGGTCGAAAGGCATCACGGCGGGTGTTACCGAGGTGCGTGATTGGGTGTTTCACATCAAAGAAATCCGCTCGGCGCTGAACCCGGTCATCGATCTTGTGGGCAGTTTTCATCCCGAAGCTATGCCTTTTAGTATGGCTGATTTTGAGTGGCTTCCGCTGACCACCGGCAGACCGAAAGCGGATGTGATGGCTCAGATTCATGAGTTGATTTTGAGCCTATGAAAATGGGTTATAAAATAACGGACAATCACTTCCGCATATACATCATAGTAACGGTGTATGCGGGAGTAATTTTATGACGGAGGCGCTTAAAAGTCGGATTATAAATAACAGATTATATGTTGATATAGATGGATACACATCCATTTTCATTGACTTGCTATTACCCGGATTCAGAGGTATCATGTGACACCACTGAAGGTTTATTTGCTCTGAAAGGTGGTGCGTGTATGGGAAGAAACAGCAGGAATAAAGCCAGCGAAATAGCTGCAGAGAAAAAGCAAGCCGTCCTATGGCGGATTGCCGTTTACATCCGTCTTTCCAGAGAGGACGGCAATGAAGAAAGCGAAAGCGTTGTTAACCAGAAAAAAATCCTGAAAGAATTTCTGGAGCAGTACTTTGAAGGAAAATATGAAATCACAGATTATTACATAGATGACGGTCTCAGCGGTACAGACGATACAAGAGCCGATTTTATGCGAATGGTACAGGATATTGAGCAGAAGAAAGTAAACTGCGTGGTATGTAAAACACTCTCCCGTGCCTTTCGTAACTACTCAGACCAAGGCTATTATCTGGAGTATTATTTTCCGCAGAAAAATGTGCGCTTCATTTCCACAGGTGATCCGAAAATTGATACACACCTCAACCCGGAGGTTATCACCGGGCTGGAAGTTCCGATTACTGGCTTAATGAACGACCGTTATGCTGCAAAGACCTCCAGCGATATCCGCCGGACTTTCAATACAAAACGGCGCAACGGCGAGTTTATCGGGGCTTTCCCGCCATATGGGTACCTCAAAGCACCAAAAGATAAAAATCAGCTGATTTTAGATGAGGACATTGTTCCCATCAAACGTGATATTCTGCAGATGATTGTCCATGACGGAATGAGTATGAACGGTGTGGCTAAGCGACTGAATGAACTGGGTATTCCCAACCCGACCGCGTATAAGCGGAGCAAGGGTTGGAATTACTGTAATCCGAAGGTTAAGGAAAATGATGGACTTTGGACGGGAAGCACGGTGCGCCGGGTTATGCTCGACAAGGTCAATCTCGGTCATATGGTGCAGGGCAAGCAGCGTGTGGTCAGCTATAAAGTTCACGATAAAATTGCCGTACCGGAAGATGAATGGTTCATTAAGGAGAACACCCACGAGCCAACGTTTACGCAGGAAGAATACGACACGATGGCGCGGTTACTGGCTCGTGATACCCGCGCACCCACAGGAAAACCAGTTCTCCACCTATTTTCCGGCTTTTTAAAGTGCAGGGACTGCGGCAAAGCCCTGCAACGAAAATCGGCTAAAGAGAAAGTTTATTATGCTTGCAGAACCTACACGGAAAAATCCAAAGACAAATGCACCAAGCATTCGATACGGCTGGATTTGTTGGAAAAAGCTGTACTGGCGGCAATTAGGGCACAAGTCGCGATGGTGGATTCCTTAAAAGACATCGTTGCCGAGATCAATCAAATGCCAAATGTAGATACACAATCTGTCCGAACCCGAAAACTTCTCAGCGATAGAAAACAAGAGGCAGAAAAAATACGGAGAATTGCCGACAACCTTTATGTTGACTGGAAAAGCGGTGAAATCAGCCGTACCGACTATCAGCGGATGAAGAAAAAGTTTGAAAAACAGATTGACCAGATCGAAACCGTAATCATGAATCTTGAAGAAGAACAGCGACGCATGGATAAAAGCATGAATGATGAGAATCCGCTTTTTACCGAGATTCTGAAATACAATAACATTGAAAAACTCGACCGAAATCTGCTGGTGGAACTGGTGGACACCATTTATGTCCATGAAAACAAGGAAATTACCATCGCGTTTCGCTTTCAGGATGAACTTGAACGCATCCTCGAATTTGTGGAGTTGAACACCAAAGAGCCAAACTAAGCGTTTTTATTTTTTTACTGCCTATTGCGGATTAATTTTGGGGGCTACTGGCCCAACCGGCCCAACCGGCCCAACTGGCCCGACGGGTCCAGACGGCCCAACCGGTCCAGACGGTCCAACGGGTCCAACAGGTCCAGACGGTCCAACCGGTCCAGACGGTCCAACCGGTCCAGACGGACCAACAGGTCCAGACGGTCCAACCGGCCCAACTGGTCCAACGGGTCCAGACGGCCCAACCGGCCCAACTGGTCCAGACGGTCCAACCGGCCCAACGGGTCCAGACGGTCCGACGGGTCCAGACGGTCCAACCGGTCCAACGGGTCCAGACGGCCCAACGGGTCCAACGGGTCCAGACGGTCCAACCGGTCCAACCGGTCCAACGGGTCCAGACGGCCCAACCGGCCCAACCGGCCCAACCGGTCCAACTGGTCCAGACGGCCCAACCGGACCCACGGGTCCAGACGGCCCAACCGGCCCAACTGGTCCAGACGGCCCAACCGGCCCAGATGGCCCAACCGGCCCAACCGGTCCAGACGGCCCAACAGGTCCAGACGGCCCAACCGGTCCAACGGGTCCAGACGGCCCAACCGGTCCGACGGGTCCAGACGGCCCAACCGGCCCAACGGGTCCAGACGGCCCAACTGGCCCAACGGGTCCAACGGGTCCCACCGGCCCGACCGGTCCGGAGTTTATTGATACGTTTCTAAGCGCAGTTGAAGCCCCCGGAATTACAATTTCAGCTGGGGGCACAGTAGACTTTGGCACAAACGGAGCCATTGGCGGTACCAATATCGGGCATGTGGCGGGAAGCGATACGTTCACCCTGGCGGCTAACCAAACCTATCAGGTTAGCTACACGGTAAGCGGTACGACAGCAGCTCTGTTATCGATGAACTTCATTTTGCAGCTCAACGGTGTCACAGTTCCTGGAAGCAATGCCGCAAGCGGCCTTATCGCAGGAATGCAGACAGCGACGGGATATGCATATATCACTACGCCGGCTGCGCCCGATCCCAGCACACTGACGGTTGTGAATAATACGTTGGGTATCGTAATCAATACGGCTGCCAGTATCTCTATTATGCAAATTGGATAGCTATCTGACTGAATAAGAAAAGAAAGATATGTGAAACGCAGGGCTTTGTCGTATGGCAAGGCCCTGCGTTATGTGTCATAGCGCATGTTGAAAACATATAGTGGTATAAGCGGAAAAGGAAAGGGGTGAGGGTGGTATGGGCAGGTATACCATCTGCGTATATGCCATCTGCAAGAATGAAGAACAGTTTGTAGACCGTTGGATGGATGCAGTGGGTGAGGCGGATATGGTGGTGGTGACCGATACCGGTTCTACCGACAATACCGTCCAAAAACTGCGGGGTCGCGGTGCAGTTGTATATATAGAGCAAATTACCCCCTGGCGATTTGATACCGCGCGTAACCGCTCGATGGACTATATTCCGCCGGATGTGGATATCTGTGTCTGCAACGATCTGGACGAGGTATTTGAAAAGGGCTGGAGAAAGAAGCTTGAAGATGCATGGAAACCTGAATATACGCGCGCACGATATCTGTTTAACTATTCACTGGATGAAAACGGCGCGCCGATTAAGCAGTATACGATGGAAAAAATACACCGCCGCCATGACTTCCGCTGGGTGCATCCGGTTCATGAGGTGCTGGAATACAGCGGAAGTGATCCGGACAGGAGCGTATGGGTGGATATGACGCTCAACCACTATCCCGATGCCGGCAAATCGCGCGGACAATATCTGCCGCTGCTTGAGCTTTCCGCACAAGAAAACCCGCTGGACGACCGTGCGGCATTTTGGCTAGGCAGAGAGTATCTCTATCACGCACAATATGACAAGGCCATCCGCCAGCTCAAACGGCATCTGGCGCTTCCCACCGCACGTTGGGCGGAGGAACGCTGTGCATCGATGCGCTGCATGGCATCTGCGTATGAAAATATGGCTGAGCCGCTTATGGCAAAGCGGTGGCTGTTGCGTGCAATCGCCGAGTGCGGCGAGGTGCGCGAACCGTATTACGACCTGCTGAAGCTCTCTTACCACAGAAGAGAATGGACACTTGCAGCCGCAATGACGGAATGTACCCTTGCCATCACACAAAAAAGCGGCAGCTATCTTACCAATGAGGCTGCATGGGGTACAGCCGTGTATGATTACGGCGCTATTGCCTGCTATCATATCGGGCTGTACCAAAGGGCGTATTTGTATATTCAGGCTGCATGCAAGCTTTGTCCTGACGATAAACGGTTGCAGCAAAACCGCGCTATAATTGCTGAAAAGTGCAATGAGAAAGGGGAGTGACGGGTGAGTAATCGATACAAGGTATGTGTCTATGCCATCTGCAAAAACGAGGAGCAGTTTGTGGACCAGTGGATAGATTCTATGTGCGAGGCTGACCAGATTGTGGTAACCGATACCGGTTCGTCCGACAACACCGTAAAAAGGTTGCTTGCGCGCGGAGCGGAGGTATATGTTGAGAATATCGACCCGTGGCGGTTTGACGAAGCGCGGAACCGTTCTCTTTCCCATGTGCCGGACGACGCCGACATCTGCGTGTGTACCGATCTGGATGAAATATTTCTGCCGGGATGGCGTAGCAGGCTGGAAGAGCAGTGGAGCGATACCGCTACCATGGGTAAGTATCTGTACAACTGGAGCCTGAAAGAGGACGGCTCGCCCGATGTTCAGTTTACCTATTTCAAGGTGCATACTAAGCGAGACTACATCTGGGCGTATCCCGTACATGAATGCCTGCGTTATGTTGGCAGCAGCGCACCTGTTGAGGTGTTTATCGACGGTATGGTGCTCAACCATTATCCTGACCATAGTAAATCGCGCTCAAACTACCTGCCGCTGCTCGAACTCGGTGTGAAAGAATCCCCGCAGGATGACCGGATGAATTACTATCTTGGCAGGGAGTATTTCTTTTTAGGCAGGTGGCAGGCCTGTATCGATGTGCAGCAGCGTTATTTAAAGCTTCCCACCGCTACATGGGAGGAAGAACGCTGCGCCGCAATGCGGCTGATAGCGCGATGCTGTAACTACCTGCAAAATCGTGAACAATCGCGCAGCTGGTTTTATCGTGCCGTTGCCGAATGTCCTTCCATGCGAGAGCCATATGTTGAGTTTGCACACGCGGCGCATGGCTGGCAGGACTGGCTGCTGTGCTTGTGTATGGCAGAGCAGGCCCTTACTATTACCCAAAAATCAAAAACCTATATCAATGTTGGCAACGCATGGGATCATACCCCGTATGACCTTGCCGCAATTGCGTGCTGGAACCTGCGGCTTTACGAAAAGGCGGTGAGCTATGAACGGCAGGCGATTGCTATAACCCCAAATGACGCAAGGCTAAATGCGAACCTTCATCTTTTTGAAAAGCGCGTTCATCAGTGCACAACAAACCAATAAGCAAATGCAAAAAGCACAACCGCTGGTGAAGCGGTTGTGCTTTTTGTGAGGATGAATCCTCTGCGGCTAGAAATGTATGTAGAATAAGAAATAAACAAACTAATAGGGGGTGCATCAAAATGATGCAAAGTTTGTGCCAAACTTGCGGCAACGGGCAAGCCCCGCATCATTCGGCGTTTCATTGAGAATAAGCCCTTCTTCAAACAGCTGTGCGCCGGAGGCATTAACGCGCTCCTGCCAGTCGCGCATCCACTCACCGTCGCCCCAGCCGTATGAGCCAAACAGAGCAACCTTCTTGCCCGATAGCATTGCCTCAAGCCCGGTGAAGAACGGTTCAAACTCGGATTCCTCCAAAACCTCTGCGCCCATCGAGGGGCAACCAAGCGCCAATTTATCATATTCTGCGGCATCCGCGACAGAAATCTCCTCCACACGAAACAGCTTGGCCGATGCACCAATACCGCCGGTGATTTCCTCTGCCATAGACTCGGTGTTACCGGTGCCGCTCCAATAGATGACTGCAATTTTGCTCATTATGTCATACTCCTTTGTGATTCAAATTCGTTGCGGTAAAGGCTTAGGCCGCGCGAAACAGGCTTGCTAAGCCGCTGTGTTGTTTCAGACGTCTGCACAGCATTTCGCGACAGCGGTCATAACGCTGAAACACTGCGGCGGCGTGCTGATGGTTCGAGTATACCTTCCAGTATCCACTTAGCTTACAATCCCTGCCCTTGTTTTGTACAAATGCCGCAACATCCGACACAGGATATCCCAGCAGCACTCCAACATCATGCGGAAATTCTTTTGCGCGTGCAAGGCGAATTTTCAGGTGTGCAATAACGGCGTTTGTACCAAGAAAAACAGGATACCCCTCTTTGGCCAGATATTGTGAAACCTCAGGGCTCGCCAGATGCTCTTTCATCTGGCGGGCGCGGTACACAAGCAGTAAGACGCGTTTTTTGCATCCGCACACCGGAGTAAAATAGATATCGCGAGGATTGAGCAGGTGGTTTAGCTCACGCAGCTCCTTCACAAAAGCGGGAAAATCCGCCATGGTACAGGATACAAGGCTCGACGGCTTAATCCCTGCAAGGGCGGGAGCGCAATGAAAGGCCAAGCATTCGTCAAGAAGGCGAGACATAGGCACCCTCCTGTAAGATGTAATATTCGTAGTTAACTAACTAAAAGAAACGGTTAGCACTTGCTAACTTAATGTACTTAAGTTTACACGCTAAAGAATAGTTTGTCAATAGGTATTTCAAATTATTATACACTAAATTTGTCTGCTTTATACGGGGTGCCGGTTTTCCTTAAAAAGCTTGTTATAAAGCATGAAATCTTTGCACAAAACGGTGCGCGGCGGTAAGAACAACCGCCGCGCATAAAACCGTTATAGTTACACTTAACAAAATTCAAAGTCGTCTGCCGCCCTGAAAACAAGGGATTAGTATAATCCGTAGGCAAGGCTTACATCTTGTACGAAGATAATGCCGCCGGCAGGATCTTCAATCCCCATCGCCTTGGCAACCGAGTCTACAATAGGCTTTGTTTTTTCTTTGTTTGTGATGATAAGAGCAATCTCCTTCTCGGGCTCGATCTCCATAGAAAACAGCGTGCTGGTCTCGGCGGCGCCTGCACCGCGCGCGTGAAAGATTGTACCGCCGCGTGCGCCGGCCTGTGATGCCGCCTCTATCGCATCTTCTGCACGGCCCCGATCCACAATGACAAAAATAGCCTGATACATTGCGCGTTCCTCCTCTTCGGTTTGGCCGGCCTCGTCGCTCAAACGTTCCCCGGCGCCGATTGTGGCCGTTACCGGAATACTGAATGTAATACCGTGGTTGGGTTTATCAAAATGGAACTGCTCACTTAATTTTTTCATGACGGTATAGGCCTTGTGTTGCTCAAAGAGCATTAAAATTATCTCTTTGCGGATATCGGAAAGATCAAGCAGCCGAAGTAGCGGGCTTGCTGCGGTTCCTCTGCCCAGCAGTACGGTTGCCCCTTGCGCCCCCAGTTTGTTTGCGGCAACCACAATCTTTTCCGCAGTACCATAGTTTGCAATGATATAAACAAGCTCCAGTTGGTGAGAATCAGGACTTTGCAGCATCGGTTTTTCCTCCTGGCTTTTTAGATTTAATTTTATAAATCAATCCCAGAATCTGCAATGCAATCAACGGGGTAAGCGCTACCATGGCAATGATGCCAAATCCGTCAAGCAGAACATCCGCGGTGTCAATTGCTTCCGCGGTACCCTGCGCAAACGCAAGGATAAACGTCGCAGTCATAGGGCCGGAGGCAACGCCGCCCGAGTCAAACCCAATACCCACAAACAGCTTTGGTGTAACGTAAGAAAGTGCTACGGCGATGATATAGCCGGGCAACAGATAGTGCCACAGTAAAATCCCGGGCACCACAATCTTTAAAATAGCTAACGCAACCGCGGCGCCTACACCAATCGAAAGTGAGACAAGCACCGACTTGCGTTTTACAGAACCGCTTGTTACCTCTTCAATCTGATGCGTTAACACGTGAACGGCGGGCTCGGCAAGGATAGTAACAAGGCCGAGCAAAAAGCCAACAAGAAGCACATATATTTTGTTATCCATCAAGGCAATCTGGTAGCCTGTAATTCTGCCGACCTCCATAAATCCGGCGTTCACACCCGCCAGAAATAACACAAGCCCCAAAAACGAATAAGCAAAGCCCTTTAGAATTCTGTGGAACGCTTTGCGGGCAAGCCTCAGCGTTGCAAACTGCAGTACAATAAAAATCACCAGCAGCGGCGACAGAGCAAGGAGAATCTCCCCCGAAATGCGGGGCATGATATCGAAAAACGGTGTAAACAGCGCAGTGGTATTGGAGGCGGCTGTTTCAAGTGTGCCGGTAATCTGCTGTTGCCCTGTTACAAGGCTCATAATCAGTACACCTAGTATTGCACCCGCCGACGCAATCGCAACAAGACCAAAGCTGTCTTTTTCAGATGCCTTACTATCCTTTTTCATGGAAGAAACGCCCAGAGCAAGCGCTAGAATAAAAGGTACAGCTAAAGCACCTGTGGTAGCGCCCGATGCGTCAAAGGAGATTGCGAGGAACTCAGGGGTTGTAAAGATGGAGAGCGCAAAAATGATAAGATAAATAACTGTCAAAAGTCGATAGAGGGGAATATTGTAAAGAATACGGATAAAGCCTGCTGCAAGCATAATGGCAATGCCGATGGAAACAACAACCAGAATGCTGAGCTTTGAAATCATGCCGGTGGTGACCATATCAACCTGCTCTGCAAGGATATGCAGATCGGGTTCCGCAATCGATACTACAAACCCCAGTAGGGCAGCGCCAAGACCGACCTTCCATATGCGGTGGGTTTTTGCAAGCACCGCGCCCAGATGATTTCCCATCGGGGTAATGCCGATATCCACACCGGCTAAAAAGATGGACAGCCCGACAATAATGAGCATGGAACCAATTAAAAAACGGACCAGATGGTGCGGCTCAAGTGGGGAGATGGTAAAGTGTAGGATTAGTACAATGACGGTAATGGGAAGAACGGAAAAAACAACTTCTTTGAATTTTTCGGTGAGTACACTCAAATATATCTCACGTCCCTTCTGTTAGTAGCTTGACACCTTAATTAGGGCCCTCACCGAAACACAAAAAATCGCACTGCTTTGCAGTTCTTGCACCCTTTCAAGCTGCTCAGGTGCAAGGATTTTGAGTGGTTTGACTTAAAACCCTTACCCATACCGCCAGAATTTGCTGCCGGTAGGTCGCCTTTAACTATAAATAATAATTATATTTTACTACAACAAGTAAGTTTGCACAATGAAAAATATAAGCAAACTGAACTTTCTATTATTAATACATACAAACAGCCGTGTTATGAACAACGGGAAATATTTAGTATGTTTACAAAAGTCTATAAAAATAAGGCACGGGGGCATTTTGTATTTACAAAATGCCCCCGTACGGTATGGACCTGTGAGAGTCAACTATCTGCCGCTATAGTTTGCAAGCTCTTTAAAGCAGTTCGAGCAGATGTTTTTGCCGCCAAAGGTGGAGACGTTGCTCGCGTCACCACAGAAGATGCAAGACGGTTCATACTTTTTGAGAATAACCTGGCTGCCTTCCACATAGATTTCCAGAGAGTCCTTTTCGTTGATGTTCAAGGTGCGGCGAAGCTCAATGGGAAGAACGATGCGCCCGAGTTCATCAACTTTTCTTACAATACCTGTTGATTTCAATGTTTGTACCTCCATATTTCTCTTTTTGCTGCATTTTTGTTGCAAGATTGCTATCAACGTATATAATATACTACAAACCGCGTTAAATGTCAAATACTAGAAGGCAAAAAAATAAAACATTTTGTTAAATATATGTTAATATAATCAATTATTGCAATTAAAAGTGTTGGCTGTGATTTTTGAAGAAAAAACTAGAGATTTGCTGATAAAACGTTTTATTTAACGATTTAATTTGTTTATATTGAAATTGTAACTTTATTATAATCAAGATTTACCATAATATGTGCAGAAAAAACAACGTGTGAACACAAAATTTGCTGCGGGGGCAATTGTAATGAAAATTGGCATATAATTGTATTGTAAACCAGAATATGAGCAGGTTTATTCAAAGGATACAAGCGAAAGGAGCGCAGGCGGTATGATGACATGGGTAATTACCGCAATGTTACTCGTCAGCATCCTCATTGGTTTGCTGAACGGGCGGATGGAGGCTGTTTCAAGCGCGGCCATACGGGGCGGCATCGACGCGGTGCAGCTTTCCATTACCCTGTTGGGCGGCATGTGCCTGTGGAGCGGGGTGATGCGTGTAGCGGAAAAGGCGGGACTGACCCAGACCTTCAGCCGGATTCTTGGCCCGATTACAAAGCGCCTGTTTCGCGGGGTAGACCCAAAAGGCAAGGCAATGCAGGCAATTACCATGAACATTGCGGCAAATCTGCTTGGGCTTGGCAATGCAGCTACACCTTTGGGGATTATGGGGATGAAGGAGCTTAGCAAAGAGCTTGGGGCGGGCGATACGCCGCTGCATCCTATGATTGTGTTTGTGGTGCTTAACACCGCGTCCATCACACTTATTCCGACGACAGTTGCGACGCTTAGGCTCGAGCATGGCGCGCAAGACCCTATGGATATCCTGCCCTGTGTTTGGCTTGCGTCGGCGGTATCGGTGGTATGCGCGCTGGGAGTGACTATTCTCATTGGCGGAATAAAAAGGGAGCGCATAACAGAAAAACAACGCGGGATGGCGCAGACCAGGCCTTTTTCCGGTGCAGGCAGCGGAAAGGTGCGGTTAACGCCATGAGCCTGACAAGTCTTGTAATTCCGGTTACCATCGCGCTGATTTTTTGCGTGGGAATCTATAAAGGCGTGGATGTGTTTGGTGAGTTTATCAAGGGGGCGGGGGAAGGTGTGCAGACTACCATCAGTATCCTGCCCGCCTTGATTGCGATTATGACCGCGATTGGCATGTTCCGCGCCTCAGGCGCGCTGGATATTATAACAAACGCCGCCGAGCCGATTGCATCGCTGATTCATATGCCCAAAGAGGTTGTGCCGCTTACACTGCTGCGTCCAATTTCGGGCAGCGGTGCGCTGGTGGTTGTGGAGGATATTCTAAAAAACTACGGCCCCGACAGCATGGCGGGGCGCGTTGCAAGTGTGATGATGGGGTCGACCGAGACCACTTTTTATACTGTAGCCGTGTATTACAGTGCGGCAGGCATCAGCAAGACGCGCTATACCATTCCCTGCGCGCTGACCGGCGATATGATAGGGTTTATTATGAGTGTGACCCTAGTACGAATTTTTATGCCGGTATAAGGCTTTTGTGCACTAGTTTTGAAACGCAGTGTAGGCGGGGTTCTTGCTGTCGTCACTAATCTTTCCGTCAGCAATGCGCACAATACGCTCCGCCGTCTGCGCGATCTGGTAATCATGTGTAATCAGAATGATAGTGCGGCCTTCCGCATGCAGTTCGTGCAGGATGCGGATGACATCGCTGCCCGACTTTGAATCGAGATTGCCGGTGGGTTCGTCCGCTAAAATAATGGGCGGGCGCGCTGCGATTGCCCTTGCAATTGCAACACGCTGCTGCTGGCCGCCGGACATCTGTGTAGGCTTATGGTGCACACGGTTAAGCAGCCCTACCCGCTCAAGCGATTCTCGGGATATCTTGTGGCGCTGGTCGCGGCCAAGGCCGCGATAGATAAGCGGGAGCTCAACGTTTTCTGCCGCGTCTAAACTTTGAATGAGGTTAAAGCCCTGAAATACAAAGCCAATCTGCTCGTTGCGGATGTCGGAAAGCTCATTGTCACTCATCTTTGAGACATCCTTATTTGCAAGGTAGTACTCGCCCGAGGATGGAACATCAAGGCAGCCAAGCATGTTCATTAAAGTGCTTTTGCCCGAACCCGATTGACCGATAATAGCGACGAACTCACCGGTGTTTATTGTCAGGCTTACACCATCAAGTGCGCGAACCTCGTTTTCACCGGGGTTGTAGATTTTGTAAACGTCTTTAATTTCGATTAATGTTTGCGCGGGCATTGTTCTCTCTCCTTTTATGGTATCGGTATGCAGTGTAGTTTTGATTTAAAAGTAAGTAATATTTACAAGTTTTCCATTCACAATCCGGCGTGATATGGTATACTAAAACCTGAGTTGGCAGGCAAGCCCAACTTGTGGATTAAAAACATGTATATGTTCTTAACGCAGATTAGTCTGAAACAGTGCAGCGTCAGGCTGATTTTCACCGCATGGTGCAATAGTCATACTCTATAGTATAGCCTGTGTAATGGGCAGTCAAGCGTTCAAATGTAAATTTTCACTCAAAGCGATAAGCTGTATATGGAAGGAATGTTTGGTATGAACGGTGCTCTGGTTGTGGACAACCTGTGCAAAAACTACGGTAAAAAAGAGGCTGTTAAAAACGTCAGCTTCACGGTGGAAAAGGGCGAAATATTCGCTTTAATCGGGCCAAACGGCGCGGGAAAAACCTCCACCATCCGCGTAGTGGCAACACTGCTTACTCCCACCTCGGGTGATGTGTTGGTGGATGGAATCAGTGTGGTGAAAAACCCCGCTGCGGTACGCAGTGTCATTACCTACCTGCCCGACGAGGCGGGGGCGTATAAGAATATGACGGGTACGCGTTACCTTGATTTTATGGCATCGCTGTTTGCCGCCACACGCGCTGAGAAGGAGGCGATGGTGCGCAGGGCAAGCGAAATCTGCGCGCTGGGTGACCGTCTGGCCGATAAGATATCCACTTACAGCCGCGGCATGATACGTAAGCTGCTGCTTTCGCGCGCGGTAATGAGCAACCCAAAGCTTGCGGTGCTCGATGAGCCGACCAGCGGGCTGGATATTATCAACGCCCTTGAAATACGCCGCATGATAAAGGATCTTGCATCAGAAGGAATGTCGTTTCTGGTGTCATCGCACAATATGCTGGAGATTGAGTTTATCTCAGGCCGTGTGGGCATCATTAACGATGGCGTGCTGCTTGAATGCGGGAAACCCGAGCAGCTAAAGCAAAGGTATAGTGCGCAAAACCTTGAAGAGGTTTTTGAAAGGGCGGTGAAAAACGCATGAGCCGATTTTGGATACTGCTGAAAAAAGAACTGCGTGACATGATTACGATTCAAACATTGCTGCCCATGATTATTGTGCTGGTGGTGTTCTCACTGCTGGGGCAATTTATCGGCAGCGCGACACAGGAGGCCGCAAAAGACAGAAACACCGTGACCGTCATCGATCTTGACAACACAACCACCTCGCAGGAACTGCTTGCCCGCCTGACCGAAAAGGGATATGATATTACACTGCTGCCCGCCTCCCAAAACGACCCTATGCAAGCGGCAACGAAAAACGGGCAGGACAGCGTGCTGGTTTTAGAAAAGGGGTTTGAACAAGCCCTGCAAAACGGCGACGCACCTGTGATTTCGGTGCATACGCAGCTTACCTCGTTTGCGATGCTTTCGGCCATAACGTCATCGCAGATTCAAAACGCCGCGGATGAGCTTGGCAGCTTAATCAAAGAAGACCTTATTGCACAGTCCGCTATCACGCATACCGATCTTCTGGAAGCCCCGCTCACAGTGCAGGAGCACACCCATGTCAATGGTAAGAGCGCGCAGGTTTCGTCCGGTACAGTACAGTCGATTGCAATGTCGCAGACCATATTTGTGCCGATGATCATCTTTATCATTGTTGTTATGGCATCACAGATGACCGCGACCGCCATCGCAAATGAAAAGGGAGACAAGACGCTTGAAACATTGCTTTCCACGCCTGTTTCACGCCTTGCGGTGCTGTTTTCCAAAATGACGGCGGCGGGGATCGGCTCGCTGTTTATGTCCATTGTATTTCTGCTTGGCTTCTCGAGCTATATGGGTGCGCTTACGGGTGAAATAAGCGGGTTTGAACCGAGCGGGCCTGTGGCAGGGATGACCGAAGGTATTACCGAGGTTGCCGCCGCTATGAATACGCTGGGTCTTACCCTTTCACCGATGCAGCTGGTTATCATTGGCGTCGAGCTCTTTACCACCATCCTCATTGCGCTTGCAATCTCCACCATGCTGGGGGCGCTTGCCGAGGATATCAAGGGGATACAGACTGCAATTACCCCCATCATGTTCTGCGTGATGATTCCCTACCTCATCTCGCTGTTTGCCGACATCACTGCGCTGCCGGCCGCGGCGCGCACCCTGCTTTACCTGATTCCATTCACACATACCTTTGTGGCAACCGCCGCACTTGTGTTTGGCAACTATACGTTAGTGACGTTTGGCATCCTGTACCAGCTTGCGTTTCTTGCGCTGTCGCTGTTTCTTGCGGTACGCCTGTTCTCGTCCGACAAGCTGTTCACCACAAAGCTCAAAGGGCGCAAGGGTAAAAAGAGCGCCGCAGTATAGCGCATACGATCGCAACATGGTTTGACAAGCACCATGGTATAACGGTAAAATGGACAGTAGAAAAACCGAACAAATTGTCTTTGCGTCCTTCGCAAAGACGGGGAGGCAAAACGCATGATGATATTAAAACGAATGATTGCCGTTTTTGCGGCGTTTACAATGCTTTTATCCCTTGCATCCTGTGCCGCGAACGACGGGGGACAGGACACTTCATCGCAGGCACCCGAGGAGCCGGTAGACATTAACTACCCGCTGGATTTTGAGGGGATTTACATCGAACAGATGCCGGTGCGCGTAGTGTCGCTCTCCCCCGCACTGACCGAGATAATCTGTGAGCTCGGCTATGAGGAACGCCTGGTAGGCCGCACCGATTACTGCGATTATCCTGCCTCGGTGAACGGCCTTACCGCGGTGGGCACGGCCATTATGCCCGATACCGATGCGATTGCGGCATTGCAGCCCGACCTGATTGTGATGCAGGCGCCGCCCACCAACGAAGCACTGATCAAGATGCAGCAGACAGGTGCCGCGATTGTCACCATCTCCCGCGCCTATGACCTTGCCTCGACCGGTGAGCTGTACGCCAAGGTGTTTACACTCATGGAAGGCGCACAGGTTGGTGTGGATAAGGGTGCTCAGTATAAGGCTGAATTTTCCGAGCGTATCTCGGCGCTTACCGGTGCCATTGAAGCGGCGGTTGCCGCGATGGAGGACGCACCTGACTACACGGCCGCTTACATCGTGGACACCTACTCGATTGCCGCGACCCCCGATACCTATGAGGGTAAGCTATTTGCCGTGCTGGGGCTTGAAAACGTTGCGGCAGACGCCGCAAACTGGCAGTTTTCACACGAAAAACTTACCGCCGCAAAGCCTTATCTATTGCTGTGTGCAAGTGATATCGAGGTGGAAGGCCTTGCGAAAAACAAACGGATTGGCAGCCTGAATGCGGTCAAAAAGGAGCGGGCGTATGCGGTAAACAGCCATATCTTTGAACGCCAAAGCCCCCGCATTGCCGATGAGCTTGAGCGCATTGCAAAAGAGATTTACCCTGACCTGACGCTCGGTGCTATACCCGGTGAGCCCGAGCCCTCCTCACAGGATGAAGGGGCGGAGGATGCGTCCTCTGCTGCATAAGGCTGTATCCGAATAAAACACTGCCAATTAATGAGGGCGGAAGGGATGTTTCCTTCCGCCCTTTTTGGTTTTGCCAACCGCAATCATTCATTTAGTCCACAGCATTTTTTATACTTTTTACCGCTGCCGCAGGGGCAGGAATCGTTGCGGCCAACCTTTGCGCCCTTGTTGCGAACCGGTTGTTTTTTTTCGGAGCCGTCGTTGCCGTAAGACGCCTTAGAAACATCCGCCACCTGTTCACGTTTAGGCTCTTCTTGTGCTTTTGGACGAACCAGGAACAGCGCACGCACTGTGTTTTCTCGGATGGAGCTAATCATCGCATCAAACATTTCAAAGCCTTCAATGCGGTATTCCACCACGGGATCGCGCTGGCCGTAAGCGCGCAGATTGATGCCGCGCTTAAGCTCTTCCATTGCATCGATGTGATCCATCCATTGTACATCCACGTTTTTGAGCAGTATTACGCGCTCAATCTCGCGCATTAGCTCGAGGCCAAACTCTTTCTCGCGCGCAGCGTATACCTCGTGCGCCTTTTTGCACAGCGCTTCTTTGATATCGTCCTTGCTCACCTGTGCAAGTTCCTCGGTGTCAAACCGCAGGCTTTCCTTGGCGGTGAGCCAACCCATATAGTAGTCGCGCAGGCCCGCGAGGTTCCAGTCATCATGCACATCGCCGTCCGACAGATAGGTATCCGTTACCGCCGAGATGCTGTCATCAATCATCTTTTGGATGTAATCGCCCAGGTCCTCGCCGTCCAGCACCTTCGTGCGCTGGCCATAGATGATCTCGCGCTGGCGGTTCATGACATCGTCAAACTGCAATACGTTTTTACGGATGGAGAAATTGCGTCCTTCCACCTTGCGCTGTGCGGATTCGATGGAGTTTGAGAGCATGCGTGTCTCAAGCGGCATGTCCTCATCCACCCCCAGGGTGTTCATCAGAGCTTGGATGCGTTCGCCGCCGAACAGGCGCATGAGATCGTCTTCAAGCGAGATGAAGAACTGGCTTTCGCCTGGGTCGCCCTGACGTCCGGCGCGCCCGCGCAGTTGGTTGTCAATACGGCGTGACTCGTGCCGTTCGGTACCCAGAATAAATAAGCCGCCCGCACCGCGCACCTGATCGGCCTCGCCGCGAATCTCCTGCTTGTATTTGTCGCACAATTCACGGAACATCTGCCGTGCGGATAGTATCTCTTGATCCTCAGTATCAAACTGACTGACGGCGTTTGCAATCATCTCTTCGTCACAGCCTTTTTTGCGCATCTCGGCTTTTGCCATAAACTCGGGGTTGCCGCCCAGCATAATGTCGGTGCCGCGTCCGGCCATATTGGTGGCGATGGTAACGGCATAAAGCTTTCCGGCCTGTGCCACAATCTCCGCTTCCTTGTCGTGGTGCTTTGCGTTGAGCACCTCGTGCTTAATACCCCGGCGTTTTAGCATGGTGCTGAGCAGCTCGGAGCGCTCAATCGAGATGGTACCCACCAGAATGGGCTGGCCTTTCTCGTGGCACTGCGCAATTCTGTCAATGATCGCCTCATACTTCGCCTTTTCGGTCTTGTAGATAACATCGGGGTGATCGGTGCGAATCATTGGCCGGTTGGTGGGAATTTCAATCGAGTCAAGCTTATAGATCTCACGGAACTCCTCTTCCTCGGTCAGCGCGGTACCGGTCATACCCGACAGCTTTTTATATAGTCTAAAGTAATTTTGAAAGGTGATGGTTGCGTATGTTTTGCTTTCGCGGGCCACCGCAACGTGTTCCTTGGCTTCAATGGCCTGATGCAGCCCCTCGTTGTATCGGCGTCCGAGCATCAAACGGCCGGTAAATTCATCTACGATGATGACCTCGCCGTCCTTGACCACATAGTCGATATCGCGCGTCATAATGCCATGCGCACGCACCGCCTGATTGATGTGGTGCAGCAGGGTGCTGTTTTCGGCATCCATCAGATTCTCTACGGCAAAGTAACGCTCTGCTTTCTCTACACCCAATGGGGTAAGGGTAGCGGTACGCGCCTTTTCATCCACAATATAGTCGCCGCCGAGGCTGTCGTTATCCTCTTTGTCGTTAAGCTCGGCAACCTTTACCATCTGCAACGTATGCACAAAGCGGTCGGCACGCTCGTACAGGTCGGTGCTTTTATCACCGGGACCCGAGATAATAAGCGGGGTTCTCGCCTCATCGATTAAAATCGAGTCCACCTCATCCACAATGGCGTAATTATGGCCCGGTTGCACTCTTTTTTCCTTGTAGATTACCATGTTATCGCGCAGGTAGTCAAACCCGAACTCATTGTTGGTGCCGTAAGTGATATCGGCTGCGTAGGCGGCGCGGCGTTCTTCCTCGTTCAGTCCATGAACAATCAGTCCGACCGAAAGCCCCAAAAAGTTATACACCTTGCCAATAAGCTCTGCGGCGTACCGCGCAAGGTAGTCGTTTACGGTAACAATATGAACACCTTTTCCCAAAAGCGCGTTTAAGTAAGCGGGCAGCGATGCCACCAGCGTCTTGCCCTCACCCGTCTTCATCTCGGCAATGCGCCCCTGATGCAGGATGATGCCGCCCAGCACCTGCACGGGAAAAGCGCGCAGCCCAAGTACCCGGTCACCCGCCTCGCGGCAGACGGCAAACGCTTCGGGCAGCAGCTCATCGAGTGTTTCGCCGCCGGCAAGGCGTTCCCGAAACAGTGCGGTCTGCCCCCTTAGCTCGGCATCGGACATCGCGCGGTAGCGTTCTTCCAGGTCAAGCACGGCCTGCTTGGTTTGTTCTACACGCTTTATCTCTCGTTCGCTGTAGCTGCCAAATATCTTTTTAAATATTCCCATAATCGATAAGCTCCGTTCTGCCGTTTCGGGACGGCAATAATCCGTAACAGATCTGCACATACAAAACATGTAAGCCAAAGATAATTGTACTATTCGCTCTACCCTTTGTCAAACGAATAATGCGTGCAAATGTAAACGGCATATAAAGCTTTTGGTAACTTTTATTCGCACGGAAATCGCCCTGCTGTTGCGTCGCGGAGTAGCGGCACATTCATGCGGTATAGTATGAGTTTAAGCGCGAAATACTTGAAAATAAAGACAAATAATGATACCATTTATATTAAATGATGTAAAAGCCTTATTTCTCCTAAAAAAGCAGGAAAGGATGGTGCGGACGGTTTGGCAAAATGGTTTTCAAAAAATAATACACCGGCCATAACCGGCGGTGCTCTGTCTATCGAAAAGCTATATGGATTAGTTGTTCTGTTATGCGCGCTGGTGCACACTGTCTATCTGGCGGTCTTTTTGGCATCCGGCCTTTTACTGCTTGTGGTATATGAGTGCGTAAGTGTTGCTGTATTTCTAATGCTTGGGTTTGCAGTGCGCCGCAGGATGTTTGCCGTAACGCTCTCCGTTTTGCACATCGGGGTGTGCGGTACGTTTGCCGTTTGCACGTTGATGTTTGGCTGGTCGTGCGGGTTTGAGTATGTATTGTTAAGCATGCTGCTGCTCGAGGGTCTGTTTATGTACCGCGGCCGCACAACCCCCAACTTGCTGCGCACCCTTGAACTGCTGCTCCTTTTGGCGGTTGGACTGCTTTGCATCGGCAGTACACCGCCCTATGCAAACATTCTTGCAGGCTGGCAGCGCAACCTGCTGTATATCGTAAACCTTGCCGTGTTTACTGCGGGGGTAATATCAAGCGTTCTGCTGACTGAACGGAGCAGCAGCGTGGCGGTGATGGTGCTTGAGGAAAAGGCGAACTATCTGCAGCGTCTTGCCGAAACCGACCCGCTTACGGGCCTGCTCAACCGGCGGTGTATGACCGCGCGGCTGGAACAAGCTGTGGAGCATTGCCGCCAAACCGGCGAGGTGTTTTGCGTTGTGATGTGCGACATAGACAACTTCAAGCTCATTAACGATACCTATGGTCATGCAAGCGGTGATTTTGTACTCAAGATGCTGGCGGAGACTATCGCCGAGTACCTTGGCGGCAACGAGGCCGTCTGCCGCTGGGGCGGCGAGGAGATATTGCTGCTGCTTGAAAACACCGGTCTTGCACAGGCAAGGGAGATTATTGGCGGCTTGCGGCGCGCGGTGGAAACCGCACCGTTTGTATACTGCGGGCGTATCCTAAGCGTTACAATGACTATGGGCATTACACAGTCGTGGGCGGGCGCATCGGTGACGGAGCTTGTCGAGCAGGCGGATATGCTGATGTACGCAGGCAAACGCAGGGGCAAAAACTGTGTGGTTCCCAGCCGTTAGAAGTAGAAGGTTAAGCAGCGTTGTTTAGCGGCAACACCGATGTGTATATGGAGGAAGAGTGCGATGAGCAGAACAGTAATCGATTTTTTAATTCGCGCAAAGCGTGCTACCTATGCTGGTGGCAAGGGCCGGATTGATTCCTCCCGCCCCGATTCACACGATCTTGCGTACGCTGAGGGACCGCTTCGCTACCTTGACACCTATCTTGGCGGTGAGCGGTTTATAGGGGAGGAGGCTATCTGGCGCGAAGGGTTACCCATTTGGGGGATGAACTATTCCGGCAGGGTAGTCAGAGAAGGCTTTTCGGGCGATTTTTTGAAGGAAGCGCTGCTGCTGGTTTCATCGGAGATGCCCTTTCGCGGCCCGCTCTCTTATCAGAACGGTGCGTATTGTTACCGCTGTGAGACGGAGGGCGATATGGATTGGTTCTTTGGTCGGGAGGTAATTTTAAAGGACGAGGTTTTGATTTATGAAGCTTTGTTTCATGGGGGAAGTATCATTTGAATGAGCATAATTATGTAAGCCATGCGTTTGCACCAGTATATAACGAGCATTCTCGTGTGCTGGTTCTTGGTACCATGCCATCGCCGGGCTCACGCAAGCAGGGCTTTTACTACTCTCACCCGCAAAACAGGTTTTGGAAAACGCTCAGCGCCATTCTGAGAGAAGAGCTGCCCAAAACCGCGCAGCAAAAGCGGGAGCTTGTGCTTGCGCACCGTATAGCGCTGTGGGATGTGCTTAAGTCCTGCGAGATTACGGGTGCAAGCGACGCCAGTATTAAAAATCCTGTTTCCAACGAACTGAGTATTATTCTGAAAACGGCGGATATTCAGGCGATTTTTGCAACAGGGCGCAAGGCGGAGCAGCTGTATACACGCCTATGCCTGCCCCATACGGGCATACCAATCGTGTACCTGCCGTCTACCAGCCCGGCACATCGATTATATTCGGACGAACAGCTGGCCGAAAAATATGCTGTGATTCTCCCATATCTCGCATGACGCATGCGCATTGCTTGGGTATTAAAGTTTGACCGGGCTCTGCTTTTTTGAGAAGATAAAGATAATACGACCGCACATAAATGATTCGAAGATTGGGAAGGAGTGCTGTGACTGTGCCAAAACCATTTGCTTTGCCGTCCGATATGCTGCTTGGGTGTGCCACCGCCGCCACACAGATAGAAGGGGGCGACTCCACTCATAACTGGTACGATTGGTGCACGAAGGGTCATATTAAGGATGGCTCCAGCTGTCTGCGCGCGGATGACCATTACCGCCTGTATCGTGAGGATTGTGCCATGATCAAGGAGATGGGCCTTGAGGTTTACCGTATGGGCCTTGAGTTTTCGCGCATTATGCCCGAACGCCACCGCTTCGATTATCAGGAGATGGAGCACTACAAGGACGAGATTCGTCTGCTCAAACAAAACGGTATCCGCGTCCTGGTTACCCTGCACCATTTTTCCAACCCCATGTGGTTTGAAAACATGGGTGCGTTTGAACATCCTGATTGTGTGGATATCTTTGTGCGCTATGCAAAGTTTGTAGCCGAACAGCTTGGTGACCTGTGCTGTGAGTATGTTACCATCAACGAACCGAACGTATATGCCGTAAACGGCTACCTGTTCGGTGAGTGGCCTCCCGGGGGAAAAAGCTTGAAACGAACCCTGAACGTGATGAAGAACATGGCAAAGGCACACATTGCCGCATACAAGGCCATTCATATCGTTCGCCGGGCGCACAGCTTTAAGGGTGAAACACTGGTGGGGTTTGCAAACCATTACCGTGTATTTGTGCCGTACCGCAAAAACAACCTGATCGACCGGTTTGCCGCACACCTGTTTGACCGCGCGTTTCAAGGTGCAGTCACCGATGCGATGGTGTGGGGGAAATTTTCGTTTCCTATGGGCTTATTTGGCCGTAAAACAGGCGATTACGCCGACTATTTCGGCATCAACTACTATACCCGCAGTGCAATGCGCGGCTTTACCAACACCACATTGCCCAATGTTGCGACAAATGAACTTGGGTGGGAGCTGTATCCCGAAGGGTTGAGCATATTGTGTAAGCGATACTATGCACGCTATGCAAAGCCTTTGTGGATTACCGAAAACGGCACCTGTGATGGAAAAGACCGTTTTCGCACCCGATACATCTACAATCATTTAAAGGTGCTCAGCGAGCTTGAGGTTCCGGTCAAGCGGTATTATCATTGGACGCTGATGGATAATTTTGAATGGGTAGAGGGTGAAAATGCGCGCTTTGGTCTAGTGCAGGTGGATTACGAAACGCAAAAACGAATCATCCGCCAGAGCGGACGATTTTTTATGGCGGTTATTCGCAATAAGGCGGTGACCGACAAGATGTGCGGTGAGTTTCTGCCCGAGGCCGTCTCTACGGTAACGGATGCCGCAGTACGATAGCTGACCCTACGCGGCAAGTGAGCAAATGGCATGGGAGATGAAGCAATGGCAAGGGCCGGTCTTGTTTTGGAGGGCGGCGGCATGCGCGGTGTATATACCGCGGGTGTGCTGGATTATTTTGATGAACAAGGGCTGTTTTTTCGGTTTATCGTGGGTACCTCGGCGGGTGCGTGCAACGCAATCTCGTATGTTTCGCACCAACGGGGCAGAAGCTTCGAGACAAACTTTCGCTTTGGCCGCGACAAGAGATACCTCAATCCGTTGCGTGTGATGCGCGGTAAAGGGGTATTTGGTATGGATTTTATGTTTGATGATATCCCAAACACCCTGCTGCCGCTGGATTATGAAGCCTATGCAAACGAGAACTGTGCAAGCTACGCGACTGTGACCTGCTTGCAAACAGGGTGCGCGGAATACCCGCTGGTAGGGGATATGCGCACCGACCATATCTATGTGCGTGCTTCCAGCTCGCTGCCGCTGTTTGCCGAGACGGTAGAGTACGGCGGCAAACATTACCTTGACGGCGGGGTGGCGGATTCGATTCCCATCGCGTTTTCACAGCAAAGCGGCAACGATGTAAATATTGTTGTACTTACGCGTCCGCAAGACTATAGAAAAAAGAGGAGTGCGCTTAATCGTTTGTGCGCGCGCCGCTACCAGGGTTATCCCGCCTTTGTTCGGGCATTTTGCGGGCGGCATATTGATTATAACAATAGTGTGCGGATGGCAGAGCGACTGGAGCACGAGGGAAGGGCGGTCATTATTCGTCCGGAGCATCTTTGTATTGATAAATTCGAACGCAACCCAGAGCGTCTTCTTGCACTTTACCTGCAGGGGTACGGGGATGCAAATAAAGCGTTTGCGCGGGTGCTTGCGCTTGCCGGCGAATGTGAAAACGTGCAGACCGCGCGCCGCCCGCTGCCAATCGATGCAAGCTATACGTATCAGAGCAAGCTGTATACTTACCCCAAAAACACAATGACGGTATAAGACCAATACAGCCAAGCAGAAAAACATAGGGGTACCTTCTTGCAATACACGGTGAGGAGGTACCCTATTCTTTACTAAAACGGCTGCACCAGAATGAATATTAATTTTAGTAAATCAAACAATAAAGGGGTTGACAAGCACAAAGACTGGCGTTATAATAATAGTAACAATTATCAATATTATTTTTAAGGGAGGATCTCACTATGTCAACCTATTACCAAAAACTAAACACCTTTCTGGCAGATCAGGCTACCCTGTATATGAAGCTGCATAACCTGCACTGGTATATTAAGGGCTCGAGCTTTTTTACCCTGCATGCCGAATTCGAAACGCTATACGATGCAACTACCGCGGTGATGGACGAGGTTGCGGAACGTATGCTCATGTTAGGGCAAGCCCCCCATGCAACCCTTAAGGATGTGCTTGCCGCAACAACGCTTAGCGAGCGTGCACCTTTGCCTGTAGATGCAAAAGAGGCGGTCGAAACCGCACTTGCAGATTTTGATAAACTGCGCAAGGATGCCAAGGAGATTGTGGATCTCGCGGCTGCCGAGGGTGACGACGGAACCGCCGACCAATTCACCGGCTATATGCGCGATTATGATAAGACTATCTGGATGCTGCGCTCTTACCTTGCGTAAACACCCTTAGATTGCGATTACGTGAAAGGATGTGATTCCAATGGGAAATTTAATAGGAAAAAAGCTGCTTGATTTTAAGGTTAATGCATACCATAACGGGGATTTTACCGAGATAAGCAGCGATTCGGTGCACGGCAAATGGGGTGTATTCTTCTTTTATCCCGCAGACTTTACCTTTGTATGCCCCACCGAGCTTGGCGATTTATCCGAATATTATAATGAGTTTGAGAAGATCGGCTGTGAGGTGTACTCGGTTTCAACCGACAGCCACTTTGTACACAAGGCGTGGGCGGATGCCTCTGAAACAATTCAAAAGATCCGCTTTCCGATGTTGGCCGACCCTGCCGGTGTGCTCTCCCGTTTCTTTGGCGTGATGGCAGAGCAGGACGGTCAGGCACTGCGTGGTACATTTATTGTCAACCCAGAGGGTGAAATTAAGGTGTACGAGGTACATGATATGGGTATTGGCAGAAACGCAGAAGAACTGCTTCGCAAGGTGCAGGCGGCACAGTTTGTAGCCGAGCATGGCAATCAGGTCTGCCCCGCGCGCTGGAAGCCGGGGGACGCAACTCTAAAGCCCGGTCTTGATCTGGTAGGCAAACTTTAAGCTAACACACCATCAAACATGAAATATAATAAGTACTGGCGAAATATTTTTTTCATCCTCCTACTATTCTTTATAACGCAAGCAGAGCCTGTCATTTGATGGGCTCTGCTTGCGTTATTGCCGAAACATAAATGCTATTAACACGATTGGTTGCAAAAAAGCCTATTGTTGTGTTATGTTACAAATATAAATATTCCTATGCCAAGGGATGATTTTATTTCGGGAGTTCAAGCCCTTTGGGGCTAATATTAGTGCTAATTCTACTTCGAAAATTTTAAAACGAGGAGAAACCGGTATGAAAGAAAAGGCAAAACAGCTTGTTATGCAGATGACCTTGCAGGAAAAGGCGGCTCTTTGCTCCGGCAATGACTTTTGGACGTTGAAACCGCTTGAGCGGCTGGGCTTGCCGCGGGTGATGGTTACCGACGGGCCGCATGGCCTGCGCAAGCAGGCCGGCGACAGCAGCAGTCCGGGTATTAACAATAATGTACCATCTACCTGTTTTCCGCCATCCTGTGCTTTGACCGCAAGCTTTAATCGCGATCTTGTAAATGAGATTGGACAAGCGCTGGGGGAGGAATGCTTGCAGGAGGATGTAGCGGTAATCCTTGGTCCGGGCGTTAACATCAAACGTTCTCCCTTGTGCGGCCGAAACTTTGAGTATTTCAGCGAAGACCCTTACCTTGCCGGTGAGTTAAGCGCAAACCATATCGCAGGCGTGCAGAGCAAAGGGGTTGGAACGTCGCTTAAGCATTTTGCCGTCAATAATCAGGAGACCTGCCGTCTGACGGTGGATGCGGCAGTGGATGAGCGCGCGCTGCGCGAAATCTATCTCACAGCCTTTGAAACAGCGGTCAAGCGCTCACGCCCGTGGACGGTAATGTGTGCCTACAACAAGGTAAACGGAACATATGCCTCAGAACACAAACGCCTGCTGACCGACATTCTGCGGGATGAATGGGGATTTGAAGGCCTGGTTATGAGCGACTGGGGCGCCTGCAATGACAGACCCGGCGGCATACGGGCAGGGCTGGATCTTGAAATGCCGGGGCGCGATGCATACAATGATACCGAGATCATAAAGGCGGTACAGGAGGGGCGTTTGAGCGAATCTGAGCTTGATGCGGTGGTAACACGAAACGTTGAACTTGTGCTTAACTATATGCAAAACCGCAGGCAAGGTTATACCTATAGCGTGGATAAGCATCATGCGCTTGCACGCAGGGCTGCCGCGCAGTCGTCGGTACTGCTCAAAAATGAGGATGGAGTCCTGCCGCTTAAAGGCGGTGCGGCGATAGCGGTAATCGGCGCGTTTGCGCAAAATCCCCGGTACCAGGGCTCGGGCTCGAGCAACATCAATCCCACGAAAACCGATAATCCCGCAGAAGAGCTTGAAAAGGCAGGGCTTACCGTGCAGTACGCACAAGGGTATGATCCGATAAGCGGCGATACCGATGACACCTTGGTCGCGGCAGCGTGCGAGGCGGCAAAGGGAAAGGATGCGGTAATCCTCTTTGCGGGTCTGCCCGACAGCTACGAAAGCGAGGGCTTTGACCGCACAACACTCGATATGCCGGCCGGCCACAACAGGCTTATTGAGGCGGTGGCAAAGGTGAATGCCAACACCGTGGTTGTGCTGATGTGCGGCGCACCTGTTTTGATGCCATGGTCGTCGCAGGTTAAGGGGATTTTGCTTGCCTATCTGGGTGGTCAGGCAGTCGGCGGTGCGCTTGCGGACCTGCTTACCGGGCGCGTGAGTCCTTCCGGAAAGCTTGCGGAAACATTCCCGCTGGCACTTGCGGATACCCCGTGTGCGCGCTATTTCCCGGGCGAGCCCAAAGCGGTGCAGTACCGTGAGAGCATCTTTGTGGGTTACCGCTACTACGACGCGGCGGGTTGCGAGGTAGCCTATCCATTCGGGTATGGGCTTAGCTACACAACCTTTGCCTACAGCGATTTAAAGCTTTCCTCCGATACCTTTGCGCAGGGGGACAAGCTTACGGCCGAGGTTACCGTCACAAATACGGGGATGTGTGATGGGGCAGAGGTGATACAGCTTTACATCGGCAGACCGCAGGCGGCAATCTTCCGCGCACCCAAGGAGCTGCGGGGCTTTGAAAAGATATTCCTGAAAGCGGGCGAGCGCAAGACAATTCGCTTCACCCTGACACAACGCAGCTTTGCCTACTACAACGTTGCCGCGGAAGATTGGTCGTTGGAAGGGGGCACATATTCCGTGATGGTTGGCGCCTCAAGCAGGGATATTCGGCTTACACAAGAGCTTTCGGTGACAGGCGACGGCAGAGAAGTACTGCTCACAGAACGGTATCGTGCGCTGCCCGGGTATTATAACCCTGCAAAGGGAGGCTTTTCGGCAAGCGATGAGGAATTTGTGGCATTGTACGGCGCGCCGCTTCCGGCTGGAACACTCCGGTCGAATGAGCCGATTACCATGAACACCACGGTGGGTGAGCTTGCCGAAACAGAAGGCGGTAAAGAGCTGTTTAATCGTCTGGAAAAAGAGTTTATCAAAACGTTTGAGGGGCAGGAGATTGACCTGATGACCAAGGCGAATTTCTATGCCTTTCCGCTGCGTTCGATTGGCATGATGACCGGTGAGCGCACCGGCCGCGCGGAGATCGGGCAGATTCTGCAGCAGATAAATCGGCAACGCAAATAGTATCGTAAAAAGGCTACCCGTTTTGCATCGGAACGGGTAGCCTTTTTACATTGTTGCGGACAGCGGAGCGGCCCCTTTAACAAAAGCTTGACACAATGGTAAAGATATGATATTTTTACTTCATAAAGGTTATTGAGCACATGCTCAATGAATTGGGTGGAGAAGGGAGGGGGATACGATGTCTGAGAGAGCCGAGCAAAAAGAACGGCGTATGGGTCAAATACTAACCATCGCGCTGGATGAATTTATCTGCAAGGGATTTTACGGAACCTCCACGCGCGAGATTTCAAGGATTGCAGGAGTTAGCTCAGGGCTGATGTTTCATTATTTTAAAAACAAGCAGGCGCTGTATGAAAGGCTGATTGAAATCGGCTGCCAAAAGCTTGAATTTGATGAAAGAACCGCGTATGAGAACCCTCTTGAATTTTTTCGCGAGTCGGCAGGCGATATGCTGCTAAATCTTAAAAGCAATCCCGTTTTCTCAAAGATGTTTGTGTTTATGAATAACGCGCACTATATGCAGGATATTTCCCCGTACGCAAACGAGTTGTTGCGCCGTCATGATGTTGTGAGTCAGAGTGTTCCGATTATGATTCGGGGCCAGGGGCTTGGGCAGCTTAAGGACGGCAATCCGCGGGCACTGTCGATTGCGTTTTGGTGTTCGCTGCAAGGCATTGCCGAAGCCTTTGCATATTCGGAGGATGAGCCGCTGCCAACGATTGAATGGCTGATTGATATCATCAGAAAATGATGTGGAAGGGAATCAATATGAAAAAGACTGTTCGTAATACTATAATCTTCTGTACCGTTACATTAGCAAGCGGATGGATTGGGGTACTTGTCGATAAGGTGCTCACACAGCAGCCGGAAGGGGAGACGCTTGGCATGGGGCTGTGGCTGGTGTTGCCGTTATTGACAGCGCTCTTACTAAGGGCTTTCAGCCGCGACTGGAAGGATGCGGGGCTAAGATTAAATATCAAAAGGAACAAAAAATGGTATCTTGCTGCCGTGCTTATTTACCCGGCGGTGATGGTCATTACATTAGGGCTTGCAGCGCTTTTTGGAACTGTTGACTTTTCGCAGTTTAACATTCAGGCATTTGTGCCATTGGCAACCGTTTCCATGCTCGGCAATCTTATTAGGAATGTATTTGAAGAGTTTGCGTGGCGGGGATATTTAACGCCGAAGCTTATTTCGATGAAACTGAATGACTGGATGATCTACCTGATTGTTGGCATCATCTGGGCTCTGTGGCACGCAGCATACTATATGGTGTTTTTGCCCGATGCGTATTTCACTTCAATCTCAAGGCTTGGCATGGTTGTAACCGGATGCATCGTTATGCTTGCATGGACTGTGATGTTTGTGGAGATATTCCGGCTTACAAAATCCATATGGCCCTGTGTATTGATGCATGCAATCGAGGATGCATTCCCCACAGTACTGCTTATGACAGGTGGATTTGTTACCATAAGCAGCAAGGCGGATTTTTGGCTTAATCCCATTACGGGGGTAGTGGCAGTCGTTTTATTTCTTGCAATTGGGCTGGCTTTGCGCGCGATAAGAAGATTGAAGGAGAAGGAGCTGTTGCCTTGCGGCAGCTGAGCCGGAGCTTTGCGTCGTTATCTTATACTAACCGATAACGCAGCAATTAAAAAATGTCCGCCATACAAGATTTGCTGCATGGCGGGCATTTGGTTGCCAGAATAACGGTAAGCACGGCATTACTGCAACCTTGTGCCTTTGTCGGAACACTGCCCGTGCAGATCTCAGGCGCGTGGCGAAAACCGGCGCTTTACCAGGCATGTATTGTAATTTAAGTAAAAACCATGTATACTAAGTTAAGTGAAATAAGTAAAGGCGTGGGCAGATGAGCCAATATAAAAAGGTGGATAAGACCATTTTAGCAAAGCAGAATAAAAGAAACGTTCTAAGCTGTATCGCGCGCAAAGGGCCGATAAACCGTGCTGCGATTGCAAAGCAGACAAACTTAAGCATCCCCGCAGTGATGGCGATTACCGAGGAACTGATAGCGCTAGGGCTGGTTCGTTCGCAGGGCAAAGGGGAAAGCACGGGAGGGAAACGTCCGGAGTTGCTGAGCATTGCGCCCGATTATAGCTTCAGCATCGGTGTTGACGTAGGCCGCAGCACGCTTCGCGTTATTGTGGCCAATTTCGGCGGTGAAATGATTTACAGTGTACAGGAGCCAACCGGCGAGGTGCTTCCGGAAAGCAGGTTGATTCACCAGATTGTTCTGCTGGTAAAACAGGCGATAATCGGGGCGGGCATTCACCCTTCAAAGGTATCGGGAGTAGGAGTTGCCATGCCGGGCCTGATTGAACAGCAGACCGGACGGGTATTGCTTAGTCCTGATTTTGGCTGGGACAATGTACCGCTGCACCGCCAGTTGTGTGACGCGCTGCCCTATGAAATTGTGGTGGAAAATGCCAATCGGGTACGCGCAATTGCCGAAAACATGACGAAGTGGGAGGAGGGGCATACCAAACACTTTTGCATCAACCTTGGCCATGGTATTGGCGGGGCATTGGTATACGATGGCAAGCCCTTTTACGGCAGCAGCGGTACCAGCGGCGAAATCGGTCATATTACAGTGGATAAAGACGGACCGCTATGCGCATGCGGTAACAGCGGGTGTCTTGAGAGCATGGCCTCGGGCGATGCGATTGCACGGCAGGCAAGAAACGCTCTGCTCGGCGGTGTATCAAGCATACTGTCTGAAGAATACCGGGATAATCTGTCCGCACTGGATGCAAAAGCGGTGTTCGAAGCAGCAAAGGCGGGGGATGGGATGGCGGCCAATATTGTAGGCCGTGCAACCGAGTTTATTGCAATCGGCATTGCGGCGGTGGTGAATCTGCTCGACCCCGATGTTGTTACGCTATTTGGCGGACTAACGCAAAACGGGCCGTACTTTACCGTCCCGCTGCTTGAAGCGGTTAAACGGCGGCAGATGAAGCAGGCCGGACGCCATGTGGTGTTTGAGGTCAGTGATTTTGGAGAGTTGGGAACCGCTGTCGGCGCCGCTTGGATGATTTCTGTTGCGGGTGGCTGACCACAGGTCCTTTTGAACTATTTTACCACACCAATTTAGGCACTCTGCACAAGCAGGGTGCCTAAACTACGTTTGTTTTAACAATTTGATGTATTGCAGGTTGACAAATGGCTTGAGAAACAATATACTAAACACACAACTTACTTAGTTAACTTAACTAAGCACTTGTGTGTTTACATGATATTTGTAGTGTACTCTATTTAATTCGTCGAGAAAGGGCGTGAAACGGTGCGGGTTGATAAATTCACCTTAGCAAGTGTGAATAAACGTCTGGTCCTTGAAACAGTTCGGGATTTGGGCCCTATCAACAAAGCAGAGGTTGCACGCATTACGGCGCTTAGCATTCCTACCGTCGTTAAGATAATGACGGAAATGGAGGGTAATAAAATTATTCGCCCCTGTGGGTGGCAGGGCAGCAACGGCGGTAAACGTGCGCAGCTTTACGAATTTGCGGGAGATGCCTTTTTTAGTATTGGTGTCGATATTGGCCGCACAAACGTAAAGGCGGTAGCCATGAATTTGTCGGGCAGGATTCTCAATACGGTTTCGATTCCAACCGCCGACACTTTACCCGAACAGCAGATGATCACGCGTGTGTCCACGCTCATTATGCAATGTGCTTCCGATAAGGGGTTATCCGCCAAAACACTGCTCGGCATCGGCATCGGTATGCCGGGTATTCTGGATACGCAAAAAGGGATGGTATTGTTCAGCCCCAACTTTCAGTGGGAGAATATTGACCTGATAACCCCGCTTAGAAAGCAGCTGAAGATACAGGATTTATACATCCAGCTTGAAAACTCAAACCGGGCGCTTGCACTGGGGGAATACTATTTTGGGGCCGGTAAGGATAGCGGCTACATGGTTTGTATTAACCTCGGCTACGGTATTGGTTCCGCAATTATTAGCGGCGGCGATTTTTATACCGGCAGCAGCGGTACCAGCGGAGAATTTGGGCATATTACAGTTGAAAAGGATGGCCCTCTTTGTACCTGCGGCAACAATGGCTGCCTCGAGGCAGTTGCTTCCGGCAGGGCGATTGCGCAGCAGGCGCACAACCTTATCGACAGCGGTGTTGTCACAAACGTTATACAATTTACAGACGGCGGCAGCGGTATTGTTGAGGCAAAAACAGTGTTTGCCGCAGCGGAAAACGGTGATGAGGCATCCAGAGATCTGGTTCGCAAGGCAGGCGAATATATCGGCATTGGTCTAGCAAGCTATATTAACATACTTGACCCCGAGCGAATTGTATTGGCAGGCGGGATGGCAAACGCGGATGTATTAAAGCAGCAGATCAGACAAACGGTAAAGGTGCGCCAGATGCGCTTTGCAGGGCGGCGCGTAACAATAAAGACCACTTTGCTCGGTGCCGATGCAACAGCAGTCGGGGCGGCGGCATTGATCCTGAAACGGTTGATTGAGGCGGGCGGAGATACCAATCTTAAGAATGAATAAACTACCAACCCAAGAGGAGGTTAGAACGTGAGCGGCGAATACTTATTACAGGTACAGGAAGTCACCAAGATATTTCCCGGCACACGCGCGCTGGACAAGGTACAGCTTCAGGTAAAAAGGGGTGAAGTACATGCGCTTTGCGGCGAAAACGGCGCGGGAAAATCCACCCTTATGAATATCATCGGGGGGATATTTCCTCCTACTGAAGGCAAAATTATGTTTGAAGGCAAAGAGATTCTGCCCCGAAACCCGCGAGAAGCACAGGAGATTGGAATCGGATTTGTTCACCAGGAACTCAGCCTATGCCCGCATCTGACAGCAGCCGAGAATATCTTCATCGGCAGGCTGCCGCACAACGCGTTTGGCAAGGTGGATTTTAAACGCCTGTACGCCGATGCCGATGAGGTTTTGGCACAGTTCGGCGCCAACTTCAGTTCCAAAACACCGGTTAACAAACTTACGGTTTCTTCACAGCAGCTTGTTGAGATTGCAAAATCGGTATCGCTTAACTGCAAGTTGCTGATTCTGGATGAACCGACCTCCTCGCTAACCGACAAGGAGACAACTAAGCTGTTTGAGGTTGTCCGCGGTCTGCGCGATAAGGGAATCTCAGTACTATACATCTCACACCGCATGGCGGAGATATTTCAGATATGCGACCGTGTTACGGTGTTTAAGGATGGAATGTACGTCAGCACCATGGACACAAAGGGTATCAACGCCGACGATATCATAAGGGCAATGGTGGGGCGTGAGCTGACTAACCTTTACCCGCCAAAAAGCAGCGGTATAGACGGGTCCACTGAGATTTTGAAGGTGGAATATCTGAGCGGCTATGGGTTTGAAGACGTTAGCTTTACACTGCGCAAGGGCGAGATTCTGGGCTTTGCAGGTCTTGTGGGTGCGGGGCGAAGCGAGATTATGCGCGCGCTTTGCGCAATCGATCCGAAAACCTCGGGAACGATTACGCTCGGCAAAGAGGCAAAGCTGTTTAAGGAGTATCGTGATGCGGTGGATGCGGGTATCTGCTACCTGACCGAAGATCGGAAGAATTCCGGACTATTCCTTGGCATGAGTATCAAAAACAATATGTCAAGCGCCAATATAAGCGCCATCAGCAACGGGCTGTGGCTTAACGAGAAAAAAGAGGTTGAGCTCGCAGAGACCTATGTAGAACAGCTTGCCATTAAAATCCCCGGCATCAATTATCCTATCAGCAGCCTGTCGGGAGGCAACCAGCAAAAATGCCTGCTCGGCAAATGGCTGTCCATCAATCCCAGAGTTATTATTATGGATGAGCCGACACGAGGCATTGATGTTGGTGCAAAAAGTGAGATTCATAATCTTCTGCGGTCGCTCGCGGAAGAGGGCGTAGGCGTGATTATCGTCTCCAGCGAACTGCCCGAGGTAATCGGCATTTCGGATCGAATTGCAGTCGTGCATGAAGGCCACCTGACAGGCTTTCTGGAAGGGGAGCTTGCTACGGAAGAAAACATAATGAAACTGGCTTCCGGTCAAAAGCTGGCATAATGTCAAAAGGAGAGAAAAAGCTATGAAAAAACAATCAGATGCACAGACAAAGCCAAGCGTCCTCAAACGACTTTTCGCACAGCGCGAGGCAACTGTTTTTCTAATTATTATCTTGGCGGTTGCGATTGTTACCATACTCCAGCCTAAATTTCTGAATACGGCAAACCTTCGCAGTATAGCGATTGCGGTATCAACCGACGGCTTGCTTGCCATCGGCCTGTGTATCGTTCTTATACTCGGCGGTATTGAGCTTTCGGTTGGCGGCGTTGCGGCAATGAGCTGTGTTATTGCAGGTTATCTGACACTTGCGGGTATAAACGTGTGGATTGCATGCCTTGCAAGCATTGCTTCGGGCGTTGTTGTCGGCCTGTTCAACGGCTTTATGGTTAGCAAGGTTGGGCTGCCTCCGTTTATTGTAACGCTCTCTATGATGAACCTTTCGCGCGGTGTGGCCTACATATTAACGGAGGGTTCGCCGTTGTCCTTATCCGGTAATCTGCCCGATGGATTCCGTTTTATGGCAACGGGCGATCTGTTCGGTGTTCCCATGCTGTTTATTATCTTTTGTATTGTGGCGATTATCGCACAGATTTTCACCAAGAAATCAAGTGTCTGTCGCAACATATTTTTCGTGGGCAGTAACGAGAACGCAGCGCGGCTGTCGGGCATTAATGTTGCCAAGGTTAAGATTTGGACCTATGTTGTCGTAGCGCTTCTTTCGACACTGGCAGGAATATTAAGCCTTGCGCGGTTTAATGTTGCAACGCCGGAGCTGAGCAAGGGGGCGGAAACTACCGCAATCTCCGCAGCCGTTATCGGCGGAACCTCCATGGCAGGCGGTGTGGGCTCCATACTCGGAACATTTATGGGTATTATTCTTCTCAAGGTTGTAAACTCCGCGTTGGTTATGCTGGATGTATCGGTATACTGGCAAAACTTTGTGCAGGGCGCGATTCTAGTAATTGCCGTTACCATGGACTATATTTCTCAACGAAAAAAGGGCACGGTCAGCCCGATTATGAAGTTCTTTGGCCTTGATAAGCTTGCGAAAATGAAGCAGGCCAAGGCAAACGACCGTGCTGGATGATACTATATCTTACTGTAAAGTGAATTCCATGACTGGTAAACCTTGTGCGGAAGGCGGGTTTTAGCCTTCTGCAAGGGGGGAAGACCGGCAAAGACTAAACTTTTTCATGGTTCTGGGTGCAGCAATGCACTAAGGATATAAAATTCAGGAGGAAAATAAGATGAAAAAACTATTCGCTCTTATCCTTGCGATGGCAATGGTCCTAACCCTTGCTGCCTGCGGCAACAACGCTCAAACACCGAATAATCCTGCCCCTTCTGGTGATGGCGCAGCCGCTTCGCCCTATGCAGGGGATGCTTCCGAAGAGTATTACATGGTAAGCTTCCTCTCCGGCATTGACTACTGGAAAACATGCTTCAAGGGCATGGAAGACGCCGCGAAGAATTTAGGCGTTACCGCTGTTTACACCGGCCAGACCGATGCTGATGTTGCGGGCCAGGTAGCTGTTCTTGAGCAGGTGATTGCGAAAAATCCCAAGGGCATTGCGATTACCTGTGTAAACTCCACCGCGCTTGCCGATACCATCGACTCCGCAATCGCTCAGGGTATTGAGGTTGTTACCTTTGACTCCGATTCCCCTACATCTCAGCGTGCATCCTACCTGTCTACCGGTAACGAAGCTGCTGGTGAGCAGGCGGCTGCTTATCTTGCACCGCTTGTTGGCAACAAGGGTAAGATTGCTGTTCTGTACACCGTAGGCGCCGAAAACTCCGAATCGCGTGTAACCGGATTTAAAAAATGGTGTGCGGAAAATGCTCCCGAGGTTACCTTTGTCGATGTTAACGACGCAGGAGATACCACCACCGCTACCGATAACATGGCTGCGGCGCTGCAGGCAAACGACGATATTGTTGCAGTGTTCTGCGTAGACGGCGTTGCCGGTACCGCAGGTCCTACCGCTGTGAATGAAAGCGGCAGGGACGACATTAAGGTTTTGGCGTTTGACGTTGACAGGACCGTTCTGGATATGATTAAGAGCGGCGATATTGAAGCTACGGTTGCGCAGGGTCAGTACAACATGGGTTACTGGAGCATGAATTTTCTGTATACCCTTGCACACGACCTTTCCGGTGATGCCCTGCCCGGCTTTGTTGATACCGGCGTTACCATCGTAACCAAGGACGCGGTTGATAATTACTACGTAGACTAATTATTCTCAAAAGTATATTCCACCTGCGGAGGGAGGCAAACGCCCTCCCTCCGTATTATTAAAGATAAACCGAGGAGTCTTATTGTATGAAAAGCTTTAACTACCTTGCGCCGACCGAGATTGTATTTGGCTGTGGTCGCGTTGATGAACTCGGCACCCTCGCTGCCCGCTATGGCAAAAAGGCTCTGCTGGTTACCGTTCCCGAATTTCCCGCCATTGTACCGCTGTATGCGCGGGTTAAGAAGAATTTAGCGGATGCGGGCATTGAATTTGCACATTTTGACGGGGTAATTCCTAATCCCACAACCGCAGAGGTAACTGCGGGGGCAAAGCTTGCAAAAGAGTTCGGTGCAGATGTAATTATCGGACTCGGCGGCGGTTCCTCCATGGATACCGCAAAGGCAATCGCGGTAGAGGCGACCCATCCGGGTACTGCATGGGACTATCTGCACTATACCGATGGACCCACCGAAAAAACACTGCCGATTATCGCGGTAGGCACTACAGCGGGCACCGGCAGCCAGACTACCCCCTGCGCGGTTGTTACGAAAACCGAAAACAAAGACAAATCTGCTATTTGGCATAAAAATATTTTCCCCCGCGTTGCCATTGTTGACCCTGAGGTAACCGCCACAATGCCGAAAAGTGTTACCGCACAGACCGGTTTTGATGCGTTTTGCCATAACTTTGAGGCATATCTTTCGGTCAACACCAATCCGCTTGTAGAGGCGATGGCAGTTGACGCTATCCGAATCATCGCACAATATCTGCCGCGCGCAGTAAAGGACGGCAGTGATATTGAGGCGCGCAGCCAGATGGCTTGGGCAGATACGCTGGGCGGTTTGACCAATGCATCTGCAGGCGTTACGCTTCCTCATGGTTTGGGGATGCAGGTGGGTGGACATTGCCCGCATGTTACCCATGGTCAGGCGCTTGCAGTGTTCTACCCCGCATTTACCCGCTATACCTATCCTGCCGCCATCGATAAATTTGCCAAGATTGGCAGATTGTTTGACCCTTCGCTTGCTGATGTGAGTGATGAAATAGCGGCAGAGAAGAGCTGCGAAGCAATTGATGCGTTTCTTAAGGAGATTGGATTGTGGATTAGCTTTAAGGAACTTGGCGTTACCAAAGAGGATATCCGCGCAATTGCTGATTGCGGTCAGGTACTGGGTGACTACAAAAACAATCCCCGCGTTGCAACCATCGATGAGATGTATGAGCTTTTGATGAGCTGCTATGAGAGATAAGGAGAACGCAACATGACAGAAACCGGAATACTAAACCGCGAGATTGCGGCGGAACTAACAAGGCTTGGTCATACGGATAAGCTGCTGATTGCCGATGCGGGGCTTGCTATCCCCAATACCACCAAGGTGATTGATATCTCGCTTTCGAAGGATGTTCCCACCGCGATTGAGGTGCTCAAAACCGTGCTCCAGCATTTCAGCGTGGAGGGCATTATCCTTTCACAGGCGACTGCTGATGTAAGCCCTACCCGCCACAAGGAGTTTCTCGCGTGCTTTGATGCAAACATCCCCTGCGAAACGGTGCAGCATGCTCAGTTTCGCGATAATCTTACCAAAGAGGTTAAATTTGCTATCCGCACCGGAGATTTTACCGCAAACAGTAATATCATCCTTGTATCGGCGGGCGGACCTCGTTGGTATTGCGAACGTTGACATCAACATAAAACGAAAAAACGAATCCACTTCTGCTTTAGCAGAAGTGGATTCGTTTTTTGTGCCGCAGATTATAAATGAAACACACTGAACAAGCGGGTGAGAGGCTCCCTCACTTATATACGAAGCAGTGCCCGACAGACGCTTCATATAAGCTTCCCCCTCGTAACTACTCATCATTGATGGTTCTTGGTATGAAGTAATAATACTTAATCTTGTTCTTAAGATCATAAACATAATTGTCGTCACCAATATATTGGGGCCTGTCGTCTATAACTTCTTCGTCTATGCGAAGCAAATCTTTATTCCCGTGAAAAACACCTCCATACAAACCGTTGATATAACAAATCCACTGGTCATTTTTATAATCATATCAACCTTTTGATCTGCGATGGGATTATAGCTCCATAAATGATATGTATATCCAATCATTTCCTCTATTATGGGATGTTCACCCCACCTGAATCTTTAAACTGTCTATTGCGTCCAATATCATCTGTTTTTCTTCTTCATTGGTATATGGCCCAAAGATGGTTATACCAAAATAATCATCTTCTGTTGTTTTGTTATTTGAAACAAAGAATTCGATAAAGTTTTTATTAACACTGCTATCTCGTTTATAATCAAGCAAAAAAGCCTCATATCCATTAGTCTTAAAGTCTTTAGAAGAATTTATTTCTACAGTATTTGCTATGAATGCTTTCATATCAGTAGTAGTCGGATTGACTTCTTTAATATCACTATCATCCATTTGTTCAACTTCAGCATTAAAAGTTATGATGGAAATTAGCATATGTGAAATATATGTTGTAACATCGTTTTCTTTATCAAATTCTTCTTGTCCTGCACTATAATATTTCTGATAAGATGTTGCATATGGGCAATCATCCCATTCTGCTACTTTATAAATACTAGGGATATTCATCGTAATTTCTATGGGACAAAAAGCAGACTTATCAGATATAAGTTTCGTTTGTTGTACGCCATTACAAGCACAAAATAAAGATAAAACAAACAAAACAATTAGAACACGGAAATTATGTCTCATTTTTTTCACAACCCTCAGCATATTTTCGAATTTCTCGAATAATCAATTCTGGTTCTCGATTTAGGGAGATAAGTGACCCCTGATGTAATTCATAGAGCTTTTGTTGTAATCCTTCTAATTTGGAATTTTCCGGAACAGTGAAAAAGTATTGCTTACTCATACTATCTGATTGCACAAACACATTAACCTGCTTTAAAACTTTATCGCTTGTATTATTGAAAACTGCATTGTTGTTTGCTTTGATATCTTCAATACCATTAGCAATAGAAAGTATCCCCATAATAAGACCCATCCCGCCACTTATTGCTCCTATTAAAGTTTCTCCTGTAGTCATCCCTAGTTCTTCAATCTTCTTTGATTTTGAATCATTGTTCGAAGCTATACACAAAACTTCTAAAGTAGCTGTTAATGCTCCTAGCCCGGGTATTAAAGATAAAAAGTCAAGCTCCATCCCTGATGATTCAAAGGCTTTGTTTAGCCTCATAACATCTCTTTCAGAGTTCAATTCAACTCTAATGTTAAATTTATAATCAGTCCCTTCCCATTTCATATGTTTCGATGGTATTTTTAAACTCCTCGCCGGCCTTGCCCTGCCAACCCTCGCCCAGAACCTCTTCAACTTTTCTGCGGTATTCAGCCAGTGCTGCGGTTGCTTCAACAATCGCGTTATCGTACGCCTTTATTACCTTGTTTATACTGGATGCGCTTAAAGAAAAATCAGCATTTTGAACGGACATATGTTTAACATCCTCCTTGATTTTTATAGTGTAAGCTGTAAGGCTACCATCTGCTCAAGATTACGGAGTTCTTCCTGATTATACTGTATCCTTAAATCGAGTTGGCGAATGCTGTTTTCAGTTTCATTTAATGTACTCAGACGCTTGTGCCCTTGCATCTGGCCTATGTTCATCAATATCGGAGAAATATTATTTTCGATATGGCCGCCGGAAATCGCATTCAGAAGATTAGGTATTATGTCGGTGCTTCTTCTAGCAATCTGAACTGTAATACCCTGTGTATTGTCAAGATTACGTCTGGTACTTTTCAAATCGTTTAACTGCTCTTCAAGAACGATATTCTCCTTTTTAAGCTCAATAATCCGCTCCTGCATTTCTTCAACCATCATGTGAAACCATTCCTTTCAGTAATATTAGGGGAAAACGCAGAATATCCATTGCAGATACCCGAGAACTCGAACATTGTATCCCCTTGTCCGGTATCGACGTGTCAAAGAAATAAGGCATGTTACTACCGTGTATTCCCTGCGCGTTGTTCAAGCAGATGGATTTCACACCCATAATTGAATATAATCCCATTACTTGATAAAATGACTAAAACAATTATAACCTTCCAAGCCTTGTATGTCAATTTATGTCTTAAAAAAGCCCATGAACGAACTCATGGGCCAAGACATCGTGTTCACTTTTCAATTAAAAGTAGGAACAGGGCAGATGGAAATAACGCCTTTCACAGTTTATACGATAAAACATAAGCTGAAAGAGAGGTAAATTGTTTATGTTCATGCCAGAATTTCCGAACACGGATTTGTCGCAGGAGCAAGTCTTGAATATGATTTTAGCATCTATTGCTATGGAAGAAATCGCACTTAGCCATGCAGCAAGCATTATCTTCGTCTGGAATGATCGGTGCCACTGGTCCGACTGGCCCCACGATTTAAGGAAAACTGCAAAACCGCTCATTCTATGCGGACTTAAAGAATATCAAAATAAAATATAAGCTATCACATTACACAGGATACCGCCTAATTGGAAAAGATGGGCGGTATTATTGTATGTAGATAGCGAAACTTCGGGTCAACTTGGCCCGAAGTCGAAAGGAGGGATTGCAATATCCTGTTGGGGATTGATCTTAAAATCAAGCCCCTTTTTTTATGCCATAAAACAGGCAATAAGGAAAAGTGCATGGCAAATAATGAGCCCAATAGGCCTGACGAAGTAAAAACTGCCCCGGCACAGGAAGTCACGGCAGAAAAAGGACCGCTCCCCGTTACCGCCGAGGAAGTACGGGATCTTTTGAAGCGTATCCATGTGCACGGTGCACGGTATGAGGAAATTTTCATTACCGTTTATGAAACAGACATTCCCGGCCTGCGGGACTGCTTAGGGGAACACGAAAGTATTGACGAGCTGAACTATCTGGGTTCCCTACTGGACAAGTTAGAGGAATGGGAAACAGAAAAGTTTGCCGCCGTGGATTTCGGGGAATACAACAGTGTAAAAGACCTAATCAATCCCACGCAAAATCTGAATTGCTTTGAGTTTTACACCGGAATTGAGAACAAGGACGGTTTGGACCGCTGTTACATTGAAGAAATGTGTACGCTGGAAATCTCGGAATATTTGGAGAATTACATTGATTATGAAGCTTACGGACGGGATATGAGCTTGGACGAGGACGGACATTTTACCGAGAGCGGCTATGTGGTGCGGATAGGCGACAGCTTTACCGAGATTTACAGTGACGGGAGCGATATACCGGACGAATACCGGATTTTGCTTATCTCGAACCGGGGCAACTTTCTATTCGTCACACTCAAACAGTGTCAGCAGATAATTGACAGCGCACCCGTTCCTCAAAAACTCGCACCGCTCCGGCCGGTGAGGAACGGTAGAGCCACTTCGGGTCAACTTACCCTAAGTCATGTTTTACTTGGACTGTATAAATTCCTGACCACATTTTAGACAGGAAATTTTGCAGTCGTAGGATTGAAGGTTTTTTTCAACAAATGTAATTAGTGCAGATTTATCATTTGGACAACACATTCGGTTTTTGATACTCCCCAGATTTTTGGAGGAAGCTTGAGGGCTTTCTAAATCGCCAAAGTCAATAGATACACTTCCATGACAACCACAGTTACAGGCGAACTGAAATTCAAATTTATCGTAAGTGATGTAGCAAAGGTAAGCCACTGTTTTTTCACAGGAAGTGCAATATATCCAACTGGCGTATTCCTTTAACAGTCTGGCATTTTCCAGCTTTTTTGTTTTCACTATTCGCACTATACAAAACCTCTCTATCTATTTTTCTTTTCATTATACCACCAAAACAACCTGAAAGGGAGATTTCTCATTGGCCTATGTAAGCATACCAAATAATTTATTGAAAATAAAAAACCAAAGTGACGTTCAATCTCACCAAACATTTTTGACGGGTACGGTTCATTCCTCAACTATTTTGACAGAATCATAGCCACTGCTCCCGGCCGAAAATCGTTATAGCGTGAACATACCCCCGCAAGATGATGAGTGTAACGAGATTCGGTATGAGTTCCCCGATATGCTGAAACATTAGATTGCCCGAAGCAACAACGGCATTGTGCGTTCCAGATACATTACGTTTGTGATTCAAGCGGACGGAATCAGTATGGTCCGATACCGCTTGGACCGTATGAAGTGAACATTATGGGTAACTTCAAAAATAGGCACACAGTCGGCAACCCTTTCCGGGTGGGAGCTGTTTCGCTTTTCATGGGATATGATACCCCAAACATGTATAGGAATAAAGGACTTTATAACCCTGACTAGTTTTAATTTTCTACAAAGCCGCCTGTTCCGTGTAGAAACCACATAGGGGCGATTTCATATATGCAGATTATGGCTTCGGAACTTTGGGACAAACTATTAGCGAAGCTTTTGGAGGTCGACGCCGAAAAGACTTTTACCTTGGCATTATACTTTCAGGCAGTATAAAATCCACCGAAGCCACTATGCATATCAATACAAAGCTAAAAGCGGCGGTGGTGGATTACGCAAAAACCGTCCTATGTTTGGGGGCTGCAAGACGGCGAAGTACAGCCGGGAATATCTTGCGGAGCATGAAGCCGATATTGCCGGCTACCGGGCGACACAGGACACGTTCCGGCGGTTGCTGTCCGGAGTGAAGTTTCCCAAAATGGATATGTTCAAAGCAAAATTTCAGCAGTTGTTGGTAGATAATAAAAATGATTACAAGGAATATCCGAAAACCCCAAAGGCTATGCAGGAAAATGTTACAATGAAAAGCAATATAGACCATCTGCCCGGTCTGACGGACGCGCAGAAAAATAAGAAAATGGAGTGATAGTGAACATGACACAACATGAGGTGCAACGCACCGACTTCGGGCCAAGTTGGCCCGAAGCTACAGGGTTTGGGGAAGGCACTCCCCAACAAGCAGATTTTTTATATTTTACCCCCGGCCAGAACATGGAAAAACCGCGTTCATGACTACGGACTCATTGCTTGCCGTTTAGCGAAGTCATGAAAGTAGCAATTATTTAGATGTAGAAAAATATTCAAAATTCTCTTTACAAATCCTTAATATAACTATATGATATATCTAAACGATATATAACAAGGAGGATATTATGCTGGAATTTTTAATTTTAGGTATTGGATAATGATTTAACAGGATACGACATTAAAAAACTAATTGAGAATGGCATTGGTACTTTTTATAAAGCAAGTTATGGCAGTCTATACCCAGCTCTAAAAAGGTTAACCGAAAAAGGTTATGTGACAACATCTGAAAAGCCCCAAGGTGCTCGCCAGAAAATTTTCTATCACATTACGGACGATGGTAAAAGCGGATTTTTGGAATGGCTTTCAGCACCCATGAATATTTTTGATGGCACAAATACCAATTTAGCAAAGGTGTATTTTTTTGACAAACTATCCGCTGAAACTAGAGAGCATCAACTTCTCGAATATGAGATTAACAATATAAATTATCTGCACAACCTAAAAATCTTAGAAAAAGAATTCAGCACGATGAAAAATTCGAATGCTTTTTATTATAAGCTATCGACGCTTTATTACGGTATTTGTATTACGCAAAAGACTATTGAATGGTGTCGGCATATTCGTGAGCAAGAGCCGTTGGCGGAACTGATTGAAAAGGACATATAGAGAAAGGTGGGGATTTTATGATGACAAAATCCCCAAGCGGTGCATTAAGCCCGTACTATTATAAAGGTGGTTACTTTCACGGAATACACTACGGAAGTTACTTTGACGATACAGTAGCCTTACTTGACATGATAGACAAAGAAGAATTATTTATTTTGAAATCGCCGGAAAAACGTAGAATTTTAATAGACTTTTATGAGACAAATCTCACACAGCCTGTTTTGAAAAGAGTTATTCAGCACCTTCGGCAGTTAAGCCCCAAAATCATTAAACTTGCGATTGCCAGTGACCGAAAAAGTCTGCGGCATATTGCTAAAGCTATGAAAGCAATAGGCGAATTGAAACCTGGACGTTATTATTTATGTACTGATATGGAAGAAGGGAAGACATGGCTTGTAAGCGACAACTATAAATGACCTATAAGTTTTGTGATGAAAGGCAGGTAGATATCATAAAAGTGGGGATTACAAAACAATCTTTCTCAATATATTTTAGTGGCGGTGAAATATGGATTGAACACTTAGATGCCTTAAATGACGAAACAGAATTAAGACAGAAGTTTGCCCAAGATATGCTTCAAATAAGTAAGCCATCTACAAGTGCTTTTATAGCGGTTAATTTGGATGAAACAACGGTTGATAAATATATTCTTCAACTTATTCTCGACAGTTTCATTACTTCTGAGAAGCAACTGCGCAAGGTGGTATTTGTTGGACTAAATTCAATTATGAAAAGATATATAAAACAACAACGACCAAATGTAATTTTTGCATTAGAGTGTATTGATGATTTTGAAAAAGCAAAAATTTGGCTCATAGGAAAAGATGAAAATAAATGTTGGGAGCGACAGCATAAAAAGCTGTGGGTGCCATGCGGAGAATAAAAAAGCCGTGGCATGGCACGGGTATCTCTTTGCAAAAGAATAACAGTCATGCGGCGGTTTTAATAAATTAAAACCGCTGTTTTCCTTCGAATGCCGATGAACCGGATACGTTCAATCAGGAGGGAGCCAAGCCGCAGAGTATGCCAAAACCGACCGTATGAAAGGGGGAAAGACCCAACGGGGTGTGATCGATTTATATTTACTGTGACAGAATTGGATATGGCAAGCCACCCAGTGAGAATCTTTTGATTGGTATATTGATACTTGCGCTTTGAACTCTTCACAGCATTGATCACCACCCCATCAGCATGGGTGAGATGAGATTCCTACGAGTGCGGTTGTGGCCGCCCGTTCAGGCCAGCGTTTTTATATAAAGGGTGCCGTACCGTTCCTTTCTGTCTTGTGACAGGCAAACTCATAACGGTACGGCATACTCCCGATGGATGAATGGAGTTTTACTTTGGAAAAGGAATTACAGTTATTGTTGTTTCAGCAATGGAGCAACGGCACTTACCGCGGTTATGTCATTCGGGCTATGGAATACTGTGGTTTCAGCCCGGACGATATAAAGTGTGTGGTTTCAGAGTTTTACTATGTTTTTGATACTTACGGCATAGAGGAAGCGGGAGCCTACTATCAAAACAGCCCTTATTGACTTCGGGCCAACTTGGCCGAAGTGTGAGAAAAAATTAACAGCCGTTACTTTTAATGATAAAATAGTGGTTGTTTGTGTTTCCTCATAGGACAATCAGAACATTTCATATACATGGAAAGGAGGGGGCGATTGTGATTGAAGAAGCCTATTCCAATTTCAGAGTTGGCAAGTGTAGACATAGAAGCGGTAAACAAAGAGGATTTAGTTGATGTTAGCGGTTTCACCTTTGATATAACTGTGCCGCAAGAACACCGCGCGGCGAAAATCATAGCAGCAGTAAAAAACCCCTACTGTTTTCGTGTGGCAGATATGGGTGTGAAACTTGAGTTTCCAGAAAACGCTCCACTCTTGCAAGATGTGTTTGCCGACTTTCTAAAACGCAAGAAAAGCGGCCTGTAAAGCCAGTTTACAGGCCACCGCGTCATTGTTCGCATTATACTGGAATGGAAATGCGATAGAAAGGGGCACACATGGCACGCACAAAAAACAGGGATCTTGAGGAAAAGGCATCCGCACCTCAAATCGTTCGCTGGAAACTTGGCCAATAGATCCGTTTATCTAAAGAGGACATAAGCCGTGGCAAAGATAAGGACGATAGCAACAGCGTTACTAATCATTAAGATTTAATAAAATAAAGGAGTTTTAATTCTTGTTTTATTGTGCAAACTTTCTATAGTGCCAAATATGAAGTGGTTCTAATAAGAATGTAAAAGGCTCACGACACATTTCGTGGGCTAGTTAAATTATAATTTCCGCCTTTGCAGCACTTGCACTCCGATTAAAGACTTAAGAAAATCCATACGCTGCGCGGGTGGATTTTTTATTCTATTCAAGGGGAGTACCTCAGCTATTGACATAGAACCTTTACGCCCTCCCTTTAAAGCAACGGGCGAATGAGGATACCGCGGTATCCTCATTCGTCCGTTGTTGTGTATTATGTTGAATTTGCCAGGTGCATCAAATAGCTTTCCTGCGCCTAATCCATCAGCGCCGCAATGGCAGAGCCGATCAAGGTAGCGTTCTCTACTGTAATAATATCGCAGTATAAACCCCGTGCGCCGTTAAGGTACCGGCTAATATATACATCCAATTTTTTTCTGAACAGTACTGACTTGGTAAAGCTTGTTCCCTCGGCGGTGATGCACACCGGCTTTTCACGGTCTGTTCCGCTGCCGGTTTGCAGCATAATCGCCGTAAATACAATAGCGGTCAGACGGGCGGAACGTTCAAAGCTCGCGTCGATAATATCATACAGGATTTCGCGATCCTGCCGGTTATCGCCTGCAAGCATAGCCAGTTCTCCGCTGCCGGTTGGATCAGCACAGAACCCGTCAATCTGCGGCATTGTAAACTGATCCCGCACCTGTGCAAAGCGCTCCGTAAATTCCTTTGAGAACAGTCCTTCCTCTACCGCGCCGCGTACGGTCTTATAGATTACCGTGCCCTGGTACGCACCCGAAACCATCTTTTCAAACCGACTGCTGCCGGGAAGTACAGACTGCACGTCAAGCTCTTTATCATAATCTCCTTGGGCAATACCGTTATACATGCCGCTTTCACAGTTGATTGCCATCCTCCCCTCAACAGCTTTTGCTTCGGGTGATTTTATGATTTTCTCGCATTGCTCAAGGTAACAGGTGTTCGTACCGGTACCGAGAATATAACCGATAAAGCTGGAATAGCGGTTGTTTTGGGCAGTCGAAATGCCTCCCAGCATAGTAGCTACCGTGTCATTTAGCAGCACAAACCGCTTTGGAGCATAGCCGCGCTTTTTCAGCACGGCATTTACACTTTCGCCGATCAGCTGACCGTTTACACCGTCCACCAATATCTCCTTGCTAAATGCACTTAAACGGCCCTCTTTACTGGGCAGGCTCTCGGTCGCAAACGAAAAGCAGAAGCCTACCGTTTGGGCCGCGGTAATTTTCAGCACCGGCTCCATATAATCTGCTATTCTTTCAAAGAAGTCCTCAACGGAAATACGCCCCTGTGTGCCGGGCATAGGATGCTTTGAAAAGTTTGAGATTGCCATGTTGCCGTCTTTGGCGCGCCTTACAACAGCAATTCTGAAATTCGTGCCGCCTGCATCCATTACAATAACTTCTTTGTCACAAGGTATCTCATCAGCTATGGTAATAAAGGTAGGAATCATCATAAGGGAAGAGGGCAGCCCGGCAAGTCCATCCTTCATCTGGTTAAGATACGCTTCGGTTTCCGTTTGCATGTTGATGGAATCGTAGTGCATCCCATGCCGGCGCAAAAATTCATCTGTTCCTATATACATATTTGCCTCCATACTTATTACTATCATTACTGTATTTTATCATACCAAATTACTCCCATGAATTCAATTGTAAACGATTACTTTTTTGTTCAACCTATCTTTGTGATGCAACCACACCGCTACTTGCTCACGGTTTGCGTTCGTTCTCATTATGATGGTTTTAAAGGATACAGTTTCATCACCTGAACAAACGGTAGTTTGTTTTTTAATTCATTACAAGCAATGGCGTTTCCATGGCCCGGATATATTATTTTAGGGTTTAATGCAATAATTTTGTTCCATGACTCAGCGAATTCGACTTTGTTTTCTGCCCAAATTGTTATTTTATGAAGAGAGGGGAAGCCACTCATTGAAGCATCACCGCAAAACAGGACACCACTATTCTGAAAAAGCGAGATGGAATCAGCGGTATGCCCCGGTGTTTCAAGTATCCTTCCGTGCAACCTTTTTTCAAGATCCCCTCGGTTTTCGTCAGTGATAAAAATACATCTTTCCTCAAAACAATGGCCCAATGGCGGGAACCGGTGCGTCCCCCTTCCGAGCAATTTCATAAATAAACAAAAAAGAAGTGCGACGCGGCTCGTACAACCACCGGTAAAGGAATTTTGCCCTCTGGATAGCGCTGCGATAGCGTTACTATGCATAATTACTTTAACATCCGGAGCCATCGTTAACAATTGATTTAGAAATCCTGCGTGGTCATCGTGCGCATGTGTTAAAAACACATACTTAATATCTTCGGCTTTAATACCTTGCTTCCCAAGATTTTTTAAAAAACGGTTGAAGGAAGTTTCATAGCCTGTGTCAACAAGGACATATCCGTTATCAATAGGGTATATCCAATTGTTTACTATCCTGTTTCCAACATTGATCGGAACCAAACAATGTACCTCCTCCTATAAGTAATCTCATGTGGATTCATAAATGATGATACCGGCTCTTCGCAACTGTTCTTTCTTTTGCAAAAACCTCTCCTTATTTTTGACTCCAATACAACTGCAAGGAAGTATAACAGTATACCCATTCTTACAACCTTCTATGGCGCTGATAGCAACACAGCTATTTCCGTCCACACCCAACAATTCTATTTCAGTGATTTTATTGTTTTTCAAAGATGTGTTAAAACTATCATTCGTGAAGATACTGGCGGCTTCCTTACAGAAGATATTGGACGATAGTATTTGAAGCCCTGCTGCAAATTCAGAAGTAAAAGCCCCGCTTTTCAATCTTTTTGTATTTTTAACATAGATAATAAGCTTATTATCTCTCTGCGCTTGCGTAATACGCCTGTTTACTCTATCAAGTAAATTAAACTCATATTGTTTTATGTAATCTTCTTGCATATCAATAACAACAAGTACGAGGAGAAACGGACACACCTCACAGAACTCACCGACAAGCGTCAATCCATCCTTGCACGGCGGGAACGGCTCAATATGTTCCTTGACGAATTACGAGGACAGGACGGGCTTTTGACCGAATTCGATGAAGCCCTGTTCCGTGCTACCATTGATACTTACACGGTTCACAGCGAGCGAGAGGTGGCAGTCAAGTTCCGCGACGGCACGGAAATCAGCGTGGATGTAGTCGGGAAATAGACCGAAATTAAAGTTGAGAACGCTAACTACCTTAGCGTTCTCAAGTGGGTTCATTTTTTGCTTACCGTTCTCAAGTGGGTTCACTTTTTCGGGTATTTTAAGAATGAACCACCTTGGAACGATAATTATTTGAACACAAAAACAAAGCCGATAGCCCGAAACCCTTTGATATCAAAGGAAATTCGTTCTATCGGCTTTGTGCTTGTTATTTGGTCGGAGTGGCGGGACTTGAACCCGCGGCCTCTTGGTCCCGAACCAAGCACGCTACCATCTGCGCTACACCCCGACGTTATTGCACGACACATTCGCACCTTTTTTCATTGGCGGTTAAACATGTCGCTGAATTATTATATGCCAAATCACGGGGGTTGTCAAGGCAAAACCCCGCCGACAGGCCCGTTTCTGTGTAGAGCTACAATAGATATTGGACATTTTAAAAAAAGAAGTGAAAGATGAGGCCAAATCGGTTAAAGTTGAGTTACAACACCTAACAACACCGACAAGGAGGCCACATCTTTCATGAAGAGTGTA
>JAEZTV010000028.1 GCA_023421245.1 Bacillota bacterium
TTACACTCTTCATGAAAGATGTGGCCTCCTTGTCGGTGTTGTTAGGTGTTGTAACTCAACTTTAACCGATTTGGCCTCATCTTTCACTTCTTTTTTTAAAATGTCCAATATCTATTGTAGCTCTACAGTGCAAAATGCAAAAAAATGTGATTGGCGGTTTCATTCTGTTCATAGTTATGCTATTATATAAGAATTGCATTGTGTACGCAACATTTATTGTTTGGGAGGGGTTTACATGCGCGCAGTCATTACGGTAATCGGTAAGGATATGGTTGGCATACTGGCACGAATCAGCGCGGTTTGCGCAGAGCGCAACGTGAATGTTTCAGACGTAACGCAGTCGGTACTGCAGGATATGTTTGCAATGATTATGATGGTGGATATCTCTAAGATGACCATCGGCTTTTCTGAGTTTTCGGACCTGTTAAGTGAGCAGGGTAAGGAGATGGGGCTAAGCGTACATTGCATGCACGAAGATATCTTTAACTCAATGCACCGCATATAGTGCGATAAATATGGGAAAAGGCAGTATGCCCGGCAGGGTGAGCTTGGAGGATAGACACACAGATGATGAACGTGAGCGATATACTCGAAACCATAAGCATGATACAGGATGAAAACCTTGATATCCGCACGATTACGATGGGCATCTCGCTGCTGGAGTGCTGCGACAGCGACATCGATCGTGCGTGTGAAAAGGTATATGATAAGATTACAAAAAAGGCGCAGAATCTTGTAAAGACGGGCAATGACATTGAAAAGGAATATGGAATCCCCGTCATCAATAAGCGCATTTCGGTTACCCCTATTTCCATGCTGCTTGCGAGCAGTAAAGGCGACCCTGTGAAGTATGCGCTGACACTGGAGCGCGCGGCCAAAGCGTGCGGCGTAAACCTCATCGGCGGCTACTCCGCTCTGGTGCATAAAGGTTTTTCAGCGGGGGACCTTGAGCTGATACACTCGATTCCCGATGCGCTTAATGCTACCGGCCGCGTATGCTCGTCGGTTAACATCGGCTCGACTAAGAGCGGCATTAATATGGATGCCGTTAAGCTGATGGGCAGTATTGTAAAGCGCAGTGCCGAGCTGACCGCAGACCGTCAGTGCGTAGGCGCGACAAAGCTTGTGGTGTTCTGCAACGCGCCGGAGGATAACCCCTTCATGGCGGGTGCATTCCACGGTGTGGGTGAGCCGGACTGCGTCATCAACGTTGGTGTTTCCGGCCCCGGCGTTGTGCGCTGTGCGCTAAGCAAAGCGGGAGACGACCTTGACATCACCGGCGTTGCGGACATTGTAAAAAAGACAGCGTTTAAGATAACCCGCATGGGGCAGCTTGTGGCATACGAGGCTTCCAAACGCCTTGGCGTTCCGTTTGGTATTGTAGATCTCTCGCTTGCGCCTACCCCTGCGGTGGGCGATTCAGTTGCATATATCCTTGAGGAGATGGGGCTGGAGCAGTGCGGCTGCTGTGGTACAACGGCCGCTTTGGCGTTGCTTAATGACGCGGTGAAAAAGGGCGGCGTAATGGCATCGTCTCATGTAGGCGGTCTTTCGGGCGCGTTTATCCCCGTTTCGGAGGATGCCGGAATGATCAACGCCGTTAAAAGCGGCGTACTTACACTGGAAAAACTCGAGGCAATGACCGCCGTTTGCTCGGTGGGCCTTGATATGATCGCCATCCCCGGCGACACCCCGGATGAAGTAATCAGCGCGATTATCGCGGATGAGGCGGCGATTGGCATGGTAAATTCCAAGACGACGGCAGTACGCATCATCCCCGCCATCGGCCTGAAAGAGGGCGATTTGCTGGAATGGGGCGGGTTGTTTGGCGCGGCACCGGTTATGCATGTAAACACCACCTCCCCCGCTGTGTTCATCAACCGCGGCGGCCGCATTCCGGCACCGCTGCAAAGCTTAAAGAACTAGCAGGTTTTTTACACACATTCCGCGACGGCTGTGTATAAAGGCGCTTACGTGCGCCTTTTATAACATATTCATCAATGGAGGAATGACCACATGAATCGTATCATTGGCAGTTACTCATCCATTACCGCGGCGATTATGGTGTTTTTGTTTGCAATCTCACTTATTACAGGTATTCTCCCCTTATCTTATATCGCAAGCTTTATCTTTTCGTGGACTTATCTGTTGATGACCTGTGCCTTTTACGTGCGCGCACCGAAGGAACGGCGCGTGGCAGCACTTGCGGGAACAGCGTTTGCCTGCGTATATGTGGCGCTGATTGGCCTTGTATATTTTACGCAGCTTACCGCTGTAATGCATCAGACTGAAAGTGTCGATGTCGTGCTTTCGCTTACCTTTTCACCCGGGCGCTGGTTCTTTTTCATTGATTTGCTGGGCTATGCCTTTCTTTCTCTTTCCGTCTTTTTTGCCGCGCTTTCCCTTGCACCAAAAAGCAAAGCGGACCGCTGGCTTAAGGGTCTTATGCTCGTACACGGGATATATGCCCCAGCCTGCATTATTCTGCCGATGCTCAACGTATTCCGCACTGATGCCCCAGGCGGCGATATGGCCGGTGTGATTGCACTGCTTTTCTGGTGCGTTCATTTTGTACCCATCGCGGTGCTTAGCGCATTGCATATGAGTAAATCAAACTGCTAACGTCTTAATACTCTTCATAAATGCAACCGCCCCGGGACCTAACCAGTCCCGGGGCGGTTGCATTTATACTTAACAAACTTCAAAATTGGTCCATTTTAAAGCGCACGGAGTTCCATGCGGCGCCCGTATTGCAGGCGGGGCTGATTGACTATATCGGTATATTTCGTGGTTTCTTCTAGTGGCAGGCACAGCTGTCATCACCGTGGTGACAGGCATCACAATCGGCGATGTTGCCAACGATGGGGGTAGGGTCAACACCCTGACGGATATAGTAATCGCCAATTGCCGCCTTGATTGCCTGTTCCGCAAGCACTGAGCAGTGCACCTTGACCGGCGGCAAGCCGTCGAGCGCTTCCAAAACCGCACGGTTTGTCAGCTGCAGCGCATTTTCCAGCGTACCGCCTTTAATCATCTCGGTTGCCATCGAGCTTGTGGCGATTGCGGCACCGCAGCCAAAGGTTTTAAACTTTACATCCTTGATGATGCCGCCCTCAATTTTTAGGTACATCTTCATAATATCTCCGCACTTTGCATTGCCTACCTCGCCTACGCCGTTTGCGTCTGCAAGTTCACCTACATTGCGCGGGTTAGAGAAATGGTCCATTACTCTGTCGCTGTATAACATATTATCTTATCCTCCATCTCACCGCGGTGCGGTGATACAAATCAATCAGTAAATCTTACTTTGTCCGTTCATTCTGCATGCGCTCCCACAACGGTGACATCGCACGCAGGCGCTCGACAATCGGCGGAACAGTTTTAGCAATATAGTCAATATCACCGTCGGTAGTCAGGTCGCTGATCGAAATTCTCAATGAGCCGTGTGCGACCTCGTGCTTGAGGCCGATCGCAAGCAAAACATGACTGGGATCAAGCGAGCCGGAGGTGCAGGCCGAACCGGATGACGCCGCAATGCCATTCATATCCAGCATCAGCAAAAGCGATTCACCCTCGATACCCTCTACCGAAATATTAGCGTTTCCGCATAGCCTTCTATCACGGTCGCCGTTAAGGCGGGTGCGGTCAATTTTAAGCAGCTCGTCGATGAGACGGTTGCGCATTGCGGTTATTTTTTCAACCTTGCCGCCGATGTCTGCGGTTGCAAGCTCCACTGCCTTGGCAAGGCCCATAACACCAGCGAGGTTTTCGGTACCCGCACGCTTGCCGCGTTCCTGCTGACCGCCATCAATGAGATTCGGCAGCACAATGCCTTTGCGGCAATACAGCGCGCCCACGCCTTTGGGGCCGTGTATTTTATGAGCGGACATCGACATAAGATCGATATTCTGCTCGTTGACGTCTATCATTACATTGCCCACCGCCTGCACCGCGTCGGTATGAAACAGCACGCGTGCTTCGCGGCAGATTGCGCCAATCTCAGCAATAGGCTGGATGGTGCCGATTTCGTTGTTTGCGTACATAATCGAGATAAGCGCGGTATCGGGGCGGATTGCCGCCTTTACCGCATTGGGATCGATAATGCCTTTATCCCCCACCGGCAGATAAGTAACGGTAAAGCCTTCCTTCTCAAGCGTCTGCATCGTATGCAGTACCGCATGATGCTCAAACGCAGAGGTAATCAGATGTTTTTTGCCGCGTTTTGCCTGCGTATGCGCTACACCCTTAATGGCCCAGTTATCCGCCTCGGAGCCGCCCGAGGTAAACAGAATTTCTTGCGGTTGCGCGCCAAACGCAGCTGCAACCGCAAATCGCGCCTTTTCAAGCGCAACCTTCGCCTGCCTGCCCAGCGCATAGATGCTGGAGGCGTTGCCATACTGCTCTTTGAAAAAGGGCAGCATTGCTTCAAAAACCTCGTCTGACAGCTTTGTGGTAGCGGCGTTATCCGCGTAAACAAGGGTCTTGATGTTTGTGTCGTTCATAGTTCCCACCCATGCCTTTCCGGACACTCTGAAAGCAGTGTCCGCATCAAATCTAAATATCATGTCGCAACCCGGGTAGGAGTGCGGCAAAATTATCGCTTATACTATTTCCACTTTAAAAGATAGACAAGGCAAGTCGTTATGCGGCGAAAACCACAGACGTCTAGCTGTACTTGCGATTAAAAACAATGTCTATGTTTTGAATGCAGATTAGTAACATATTTAATATATACCATTATAGTATAAAATTCAAGGGGTATGATAAAAAAATCTCAATCGACCTTATTTTGACATACAGCGGTGTGTTATAGTTTATGGCGCAGCCTTTGCAGCAGGAATGACCCAGTCACTGATTAGTCTGTCCGTTTTGTGCGCAAAATTTTTACGCTTACCGTAACTCAATATGCAGGGGGAATTTGCCGCTAAGCGTTTTTGAATCGTTCGGACTGCTTGACCGCAAGGCGGTCACACCGCTCGTTTTCAGGATGTCCTGCGTGACCTTTAACCCACACAATCGCTACCTCGTGCCGGGCAACCAGATTAAGCAGCCGCTCCCATAAATCAGGGTTGAGCGCAGGCTCGTTGCCGCTGCGCTTCCAACCGCGCTGTCTCCATTTTTCTGCCCAACCCTTGGTAATGGCATCCGCAACGTATTTGGAATCGGTATATAACGTAACGGCACAACGCTCTTTGAGCGCCGTAAGCCCTTCAATTACCGCCATCAGCTCCATACGGTTGTTTGTGGTGTTCGCTTCGCCGCCGGAAATCTCCTTCTCACGTCCTTCGTAACGCAGAATGGCACCGTAGCCGCCCGGGCCCGGATTACCGCTGCACGCACCATCGGTAAATATCTCAACCTGTTTCAAGTCCCGCTTCAACGCGATGCTCCTTTCCGTTGTGTTGATGATAAGGGTAAATAATGTCCGCTGAACAAATCAAAAATCGGTTTGTCCGGCAGACATTAATTATATTACTTTTTCGCACCGCTTACAAGTATACCTGTATCAAAACCGTCTTTTGACAACTATTTGGGCCGAGTTTTGAATATATTGGTGGATAAGATACTTGCGACGGGAGGATCCGCGATGCAGCTTAACAACGATCTCTTTGCCCTGCTGCTTGCACTGTGCGCAGGACTTTGTACCGGCATTGGCGGTCTGACTGTGGTGATCGCCAGACAAAACGTCCGCAGGCTGCTTCCCTTTTCTCTTGGATTTGCGGCTGGCGTGATGGTTATGGTATCGCTTGCCGATATTCTGCCCGAATCGGCGGCATTCATCGGCCGCAGCATACGACACCCATTCGCAGGTGTTAGCGCTTTGCTTGCGATGATTTTTGGCATGGTGCTCGCGGCGCTTGCCTCGAATTCCTTGCCGCAGGAGGCAGCATGGTTAAGCCCTTCTGCAAAGGCACCTCCGGGGATTGCACGGGTAGGGCTGGTAACCATGGCGGCTGTGGTGGCGCATAATGTTCCGGAGGGAATTGCCACCTATATGGCGGGCTGCGGAGAACGCTCACTCGGCGTTTCGGTTGCGGCGGCGATTGCTTTGCACAATATTCCCGAGGGAATCTCGGTTGCGATTCCCGTTTACTATGCAACAGGCAGCAAGCGCAAAGGCTTGGTGTGCGCGCTTGTTTCTGGGCTGGGAGAACCGCTGGGAGCATTGCTTGCATTGATTCTGCTGCGCCCATTTTTAACCGGCCTTTCGCTTGGCGCAATTCTGGGGATTGTTTCAGGCATTATGGTGTTTGTTTCGTTCGATGAGCTGATTCCCGCAGCGCTGCGATATGGCAAGCGCACAACGGTTGCGGGTATTCTTTTGGGGCTTGTGGTAATGGGTGCGTACCTTACATTGTTTACACAATAAACTGCGCAACAAAACGCCCGCTACAGTATGTGCGGCGGATGTTTTGTTGCGATGGGTTTATATGCGGGCATGCGGTTTAACGCATCTTCTTCAAAGAGCGGATATCGCTGCCCAAAAAACGCAGAAAGCTGTAGCTACCGTGCAGGCGGGATAACACCTTTTCGGAGTATACGTTCTTAATATCTGCTATCGTCAGATTGGTGCTAATGATGGTTGGTCTGTTGGTTAGTAGGCGGGTATTGATGATGTTGTAAGCAGCCGATACGGTAAATGAGGTTACAAACTCTGCGCCAAGATCATCGATAATAAGAAGATCGCAGCCAAGCATCGAGTCCAGCGCATCCTGCTGTGCACCAGCACGCGAAAAGTGCGCCTGCTCCACCGCACGAAACAGGTTTTGCGCCGAGCCATAAACCACACCGTACCCTTTATGTATCACTCTGGCGGCAACGGCAAGTGAAAGATGAGTTTTGCCAAGCCCTGTAGCGCCCATCATAAGGATGCTGGGTGATGCCGGCGCGAAAGTGTCGGCGTATTTTTGACAGTAGGCAAGAATCTCCGCCATCTTCACCTGCGGCACAACCCCGCTTACCGGATCGGGTACCGAGGGATAATAGTTCAGAGAAAACTCCTCAAAGGTTGATGGGGTAAGTGGCGATTGCTCATTGAGCCTGCGAAACGCCTCGTGTTTCAGCTCGTTTTTCAGACACTCGCACATCAGCCCATCGGTGTAGCCACTGTCGTCACAACGCTTACAGTTGTAAGGGATGGCAAGGTAGTCCTCCGGAATATCACACGCATGAAGGATTTCGGCGCGCCGCGCTTCGAGTCGGTCGGTCTTTTCCTTGAGCGTTGTAAGAAGCTGCTCTGTATCCACATCAGCTACAAGAAGGGTTTTTGACACCTCTGCACCCGAGCGGATAAGCTCCCGTTCAATCGCTTCAAGCTCTGGGATGTCCGTATACAGTTGGTTGCGGCGCTGCTGCGATATGTAACGCGCTGCCTGCCTGCGCTCGGTCAGCACCGATTTTGCCGCGGCAAAAATTTCATTGGAGTACCCCATGCGGTTCCCGCCCTTTCATATATCCTTGAACTATTACAGCTTGGGGGTATCGTAAATCCCCTCGTTTTCAATCGATTGCATGTCAAGCGACGTAGTGCGTGCAGCACGTTTTGGCTTTTCCGCGCTTTCCGCCGCTGCGGCTTCTATCGTCTTAATTCCCTTGCTGTGCCAATTTGCTAAAATCTTATCAAGATATGCAAAGCTAAGCTTTCCAGTATTATCGACCGTCTTATCAAAGGCCAGGCGGATGAGGGCTATGTCAAAGCCATAGTCATCAAACCAACGCGCAACGGCCTCTTTCTCCTTGGTGGAGAGCTTGCGTCCGGTAATACCAAACGCCCCCTGCACGAGCGCCTCACGCGAATGCCGCTCTGCCTGGCGTTTAATGTAATCGTCTGCCTGCTCGTGTGTCTTGATTCCGATATCCAGCCACATGGTGCACTGCCGCTCAATACTGCGCATGCTGGTTTCGCCGCGTGAGGCACAGTATTCTACCGCCATGAGAATAACATCGGGCGGAAGGCCCGCCCAATCATGGATAGAAACAATAGCGACAACATCGCTGCCCTGCAGTTCCCGCCCGAGCAGCTGCCTGCACTGGTCGATGATAAAGCGAAGATCCTCGTTCTTTTCCATGCGCGAAAACGCCTCTTTTTGCGTAAAGCGATAGCTGGTGGTAATCCTTGTAATGTTGCCCTCACGCACAACCGGAACATCTGCTTGAGGTGGTTTCGTACCATCTGCGGGCTTGCTGTGTGGTTTTCCTTCTTTTACATCATCCTGCCCTGCGGCCTGCGTCTTATTATCTGCCGTACCGACCGGATTGGACTGGGAGATCTGTGCTAGCACACCGACCTCCTGCCAATAGTTGATGGCATCCTTCACATCCGCCGCGGAATATCCAAGGTGCTGTGCGATCTTGTCTAAATTAATTTTCTCGCCACTATGGCGCAGCAAGAACAGCAGCACCTTAAGCTGCGCTGCTCCCGCAAGCTTGATGTGCTGATCCACAACGCAGTTCGGCACTGCGAAAACGCCTTGTAAAATGCCGTAATTCACTGTAAGTTCCATAGCCGCCTCCGCAAAATGCACCAACATGAACAAAGCTGTATGTTGTTTTAACTTCCGCCGTTGCAGGGCAAGGTCAGAAATTTTTCATTTATTATACCATGAACAGGCTGCAAAACGACTACTGTCGTTTTACTTAGGACATAGTCCTTGCAAATGCTGATTTCATCAGCATTTGCAGTTTATGGTGTAACATGGCCACATTCGTATTTAGCTATGCAAAATACTCATACTCTGCTTTGCCGAGTTCATTCAAAGCAAAACTTTGAATGTAGTTGTGGACATATTATAGCATACAATGCCGCGAGAATAAAACTATATGCCGTAAAATTCATCCGGCAGACCTATCATCGTCTGCTGTACCGTATTTTATATTACAAACTACCGAAGAGCCGGGTTTGTGTCGGCATTTTCAATAAATAATCACCAAATCTCCACAGAGAAGCCCACGCAACTTGGTGTTTTGCCATCTATAATTTTATCATTAAATATGGTATTATAAATAATGCCTGTTGAACAAACCGTTTTTCGGTTAGTATGCACTGCAGCCAGATAATCCGGCAGCGTCTTTTCAAACGCATTGCCTGATGATACGCCGGAAAGGAGAACCGCAATGTCTTTTGTTAATCTTTACGACAGTCACACACACTCCGATAACTCCCCCGACGGGCGCGAATCGGTAACATATATGTGCGAACGCAGTATCGCAATGGGGCTGCGCGGCATCGCCATCACCGACCACTGTGAGGTAGATAACTACGAAGGCGGACGATACCACATCTCAATCCGCCAATCGTATTTTGAATGCCTTAAGGCGAAATCGGTGTTTCGCGGCGCGCTGATTGTTTCGGCCGGCATTGAGCTTGGACAACCCCTTGCAAATCCCGCTGTTTCAGAAAAGTTACTGGCTGATTATAATTTTGACATTGTGCTTGCGTCGGTACATAACGCAAGAAACGGTGCGGACTACTACTACATGGATTATACCGAGCTGAGCGATGCCGACATCCGTTCCCTGCTGCAAGGCTATTTTGAGGATATTCTGGCCGTTTGCCGCTGGAACCGGTTTGATAGTCTCGCGCACCTTACTTATCCAATACGTTATTTAAGCGCAAGCGGAATCTCTGTGGATCTTAACGCCTATTCGGATATTATTGACGAGATACTAAAAACCCTTGCGCAAAACGGCAAGGCGCTCGAAATCAACACCTCCGGCTACCGTCAGGGGCTCGGCACCGCATTGCCCCCGTTAAGCTGTGTAAAGCGATTTCGTGAACTGGGCGGCGAATATGTTACCATCGCCTCAGATGCACACCGCTCGGGTGATGTTGGAAAAAACCTTGAAGACGGGATGCGGATTGCTCTGGATGCGGGCTTTACGCAGTTCGCGTTGTATCTTTCCCGTGTTCCGATGCTTATTGATTTAAAATAAACACCTTGCCTTTCATGTAATAAATCCGTAAGTAAAAACGCTTTTTGCGTTTTTATAATATATTAACATAAGAACTGGAGTGACTATGTCATGGAAAAGCTTCTAAAGATTCTGGACAAAAATGCACGTTTAACAAACGAGCAAATCGCCGTTATGCTTGGCGCGGCGGAGGAGGATGTTGCCGCGGCAACGGCGAAATATGAAGCAGACGGAGTCATTCGCGGTTATAAGGCGCTGATTGATTGGGAACGGGCAGGTATCGACCGCGTTACCGCGCTGATTGAACTGCGCGTTACCCCGAAGCGCGACCTCGGTTTTGAGGAGATTGCCAAAAATGTAATGAAGTTTGATCATGTAGAAAGCGTGTTTTTAATGTCGGGTGGGTATGACCTTGCCGTTCTTGTTTCGGGCAAGACGTTTCAGGATATTGCGCTGTTTGTGGCGCATCGCCTTGCCCCAATGGACTCGGTTCTTTCTACCACCACTCATTTTGTGCTGCGCCGCTATAAGGACGACGGCTTTGTTTTCTGTGACGAGGACAAGGATGAGAGGGGGAACGCTTCGCTGTGATAGACTATAACAATGTGCTGTCCGAACGGGTGAAGAACATCAAGCCCTCGGGCATCCGTAAATTTTTTGATATCGCCAACGAGATGGAGGGTGTTATCTCGCTTGGTGTAGGTGAGCCTGACTTTCAAACACCGTGGAATATCCGCGACGCCGCGATTGCTTCACTTGAAAAGGGGCGTACCCGTTATACCTCTAACTGGGGGCTTCTTGAATTGCGCGAGGCACTTGCGCAGTACCAAAAAAGGCGGTTTGACCTCACCTACGACCCAGCACACGAGATTGTAATTACCGTTGGCGGCTCTGAGGCAATTGATATTGCCATCCGCGCGCTGGTAAACCCCGGCGATGAGGTGCTCATCCCCGAGCCGTGCTTTGTATGCTACACCCCCATTGTGGACCTTACCGGCGGTGTGTCGGTGCCGATTGTCACACAGCAGCAGGATAACTTTCGCCTGACGGCGGCAGCCCTGCGCGAGAAGATTACGCCCAAAACAAAGCTTCTCATCCTTCCCTTCCCAAACAACCCCACAGGAGCGGTCATGCGCCGCGAGCATCTGGAGGAGATTGCCGAGGTGCTGCGCGGCACCGATATTATGGTACTGAGTGATGAGATTTACTCTGAGCTTACATATTCTTCGACCCACGTTTCAATTGCAACGCTCGAAGGTATGTGGGAACGCACGATTGTTGTAAACGGATTTTCAAAATCCTATTCGATGACTGGCTGGCGCTTGGGCTATGCCTGTGCGCCCGAGCCAATCCTTTCACAGATGACAAAGATTCACCAGTTTGCCATTATGTGTGCACCATCTACCAGCCAGTATGCCGCAATTGAAGCGGTGCGCAACTGTGATGTTCAGATTCGCATGATGGTGGAGGAGTATGATATGCGCCGCCGCTTGATGGTGGACTCGTTTAACAAGATGGGGCTTACCTGCTTTGAGCCGGAGGGTGCATTCTATGTGTTCCCTTGCATCAAAAGCACCGGCATGACATCAGACGAGTTTTGTGAAAAGCTTTTGTACTCCCATAAGATTGCCGTGGTACCCGGCAGTGCCTTTGGCGACAGCGGAGAAGGGTACGTTCGTGTATCGTATTCCTATTCCATTGAGCATATCATTGAGGCGCTCAAGCGCATAGAACAGTTTGTAAGGCAGTTACAGGCAAAGCCCTTATCCTGACATCGGTTTGAGGTGAGAAAGCAGTGCAGCAGTGTCGTGTAATAGCACCCGCAAAAATCAATTTGTCGCTGGACATCACGGGCAGACGGCATGATGGTTACCATTTTTTAAGCACGGTGATGCAATCGATTGGTTTGTACGATACCCTGACAATTACACGTTCGGGCGGCAGCGAAGTTATGCTTACATGCGACGGTGAGGTCGATAATCTGCCAACCGGAGCGGATAACCTTGTGGTACGTGCGGCACTGTGTTTTTTTTCCCATCTCCATCTGGGTCTTTCCGATGCCGGTGTGCATATTCAGCTGCAAAAGGAGATTCCCATGCAGGCTGGACTCGCGGGTGGAAGCGCGGATGCCGCTGCCACTTTGGTGGGACTTAACGCATTGTTTGATGCGCAGCTTGATGCCCATACGCTGCAAGGCCTTGGGCTTGCACTGGGTGCGGATGTGCCGTTTTGCATGGTAGGCGGCGCGGTGCTTGCCGAAGGGATTGGCGAGATGTTCCAGCCGCTGCCGTCGATGCCAAACTGCTATATTGTGATTGCAAAACCGCAGCAGGGCATCAGCACAAAAGAAGCATATGCGCTCTTTGACCTCTCCCCTGCCCGCGACAGACCGGATAACGATTCTTTGGCGGCCGCGGTTGCTACGGGACAGCTTTCCGAAATTGGCAGACTGATGTGCAACGTGTTTGAGGAAGTATGCAACCTGCCCGAGGTGTATGAAATCAAGGCGCAGATGCTGGCATATGGGGCATTGGGTGCACAGATGACGGGCAGCGGCAGTGCGGTGTTCGGGCTGTTTGATGAGAAATCCGCCGCCAAGCGATGTATGGCGGCCTTACAGGAGCGGTTTGATGACGTATATCTGACCAAGCCTTGTGCACATGGCGCGGTGCTGCAATAACTTAAAAGTGAATAAACCGTAAAAAAACCGTCCATATTACTGGTGACATCAATAAATCATCAGCAAAGGACGGTTTTTACATATGAAAAAACCAGAATTATCGTTACTCATCGGGCTGTTGCTCGCTGTTTTAACCACATTGCTTTCAGGGTTTACGCAGTTTGGCTCGGATTGTGAGCAGATTAGCGAAAAACTGCTGCGCCTGCATGTAATCGCAAACTCTGACAGTACAGAGGATCAGAGCATCAAGTTGGCGATACGTGACCAGATTCTTGTGCAGTGCGCGGAACTGTTGTCAATGGAAAGCGATAAAGAGCTCGCTAAAAATGACCTCTCCGCACATCTGCACGAGATTGAAGCGGTCGCTAATAAACTACTGGAGCAAAGCGGATTTTCGTATTCGGCGCATGCATCGATTGAAAAGCGCTGGTTTAACACGCGAAAGTACGATAACATCACCCTGCCCGCCGGAAGATACGACGCGCTATGTATTCGTTTGGGTGAAGCAACCGGAAGGAATTGGTGGTGCGTTGTGTTCCCGCCCATGTGTCTTCCCGCTGCCTGCGAAGAGGCGGAGCTTGCTGAGATTCTGACCGACGATGAGCTGCGGATTGTAACGGAAAGTGGCAGCTATACCATCCGCTTTAAGATCTGGGAGATATATGAACGGTTCAAAAACCGCGGAAAACTATAAACGACTCAAATAAACAGGATACAAAAAGCAATAAGATTACCGATACAAATACGCGTCACGAATAATCAGTGTATTTTTCGGAAAACTAGGGTTATCTGCATATGATTTGCAGAGATAGCGCTACGCTATATTTATACCCAAGAAGGAGATGAATACACATGCTTGACAGGATATCACTGATACTGGTGATTATCGGCGCCTTAAACTGGGGAAGCATCGGTATATTCAGCTTTGACATTGTCGCATGGATCTTCGGCGGCCAAACAGCCATCCTCAGCAGAATCGTCTATACCCTTGTAGCGCTCGCAGGAATCTGGTGTATTTCGCTGCTGTTTCGCAAGGATGAGCTTGCGGAGCACCACACCAGATCGTAAAGAGATTCTACAGGATTGTTCTCGAAATATCCACATCAAAAGACAGCCTCATTTTGCAGGGGGCTGTTTTTTGTAATGCGCAACACATCCAAAAAGGTGCCTCGGCCAAAGCCGGGGCACCTTTTATACTCTTGTGGATTAGCCTTCTTCCTTCATTCTTGCGAAGCACTCACTGCAGTATACAGGACGATCCTCGCGCGGTCTGAAAGGAACTTTAGCCTCTGCTCCACAGCTGGCGCAGGTAGCAGCGAACATTTCTTTCTCCGGCTTGGATGCATTCTTGCGGGCGTCGCGGCAGTTCTTGCAGCGCTGAGGCTCATTTACAAAGCCTTTCGCGGCATAAAACTCTTGCTCGCCGGCAGTGAACACGAACTCTTCTCCGCACTCCTTACAGGATAACGTCTTGTCTTCGAACATGAAACTTTACCTCGCTTTTTTGGATAAATATTTGCGCCCGCGGACGGATTTGAACCGACACCTTTGAAAATCAACGCTCTTCCGTTGAGCTACTAAGGGCATATCGCAACCCGAAAATACGGTTTTGCCTGTAACGGTTTAACCAGCTGCAGCATATGCGCGGTAAAGCACATCAGCGCATGGCGGCACCTAGCTTTTTTCTTGCACGCTGCAGCGCATTATCGACCGATTTGCCTGTAATGCCAAGGCGTGCAGCCATCTGATCATATGTCAGGCCGTTTAAATACAGCATTAATATTTCCCGTTCGAGCTCCGAAAGAAGAGAGCGAATTGCTTGCCGGATGAATGCATATTCTTCTTTTTTAATCACGAGGGTTTCCGGTGATGATGTGGCTGCCGCACAATACTGCTGATCTGTCTGCATTGTAATATGTTCCTCATCCAGAGTAACATAGTGTAAAAGCGGTAGGTGCTTTAACCGTGCGCTTGTGCGCAGCGTCGAGCGAATACTGTTGTTTATGCAGGTAACGGCGTAAGTAACAAAGGAGGCGTTCCGACCGTTTTGATAGCAGCGGATTGCACGCAGCAACGCGATCATGCCCTCTTGTATTAAATCATCCTGATCCAAAAACGAGTGGTCTGCCGTTACTGCCTTACGTGTGATAAACGGCAGATATCTGGTTAGCAGAACGGTTAAACTATCGCCGCAGCCCAAACATGCTGCGGTAACAAGTTCCTCATCGGAAGCATCTGCTATCAAGCTTTGATTGGCATATACACCATACTGATGTACTGTCATGGCCTTATCTCCCCGGGCACAACCCAAAACCTACTGATATTCTACTTCCCAACATCAGATATGTCAATACTTTTAATGAAAATTCGGTTAAAATACTTAATCTTTTATCTACCTTGTCACATTATTAATCCACTTTTGCCCTTTTAACCGGATGGTAATCGCTAGCGCTTTGAGCGGTTCATCAATGCGCAGGCAGATAAATACCGCCCATGCCGGCCAGCCCAGTACCCATCCGGACAGCATTCCAAGCGGCGCCGACAAAGCCCAGATTAGGATGGTATCCACAACAAATACGAAGCGGGTATCACCCGCCCCACGCAGGGTACCAACAAGGTTGATAGAACAAATTGAGACAAAAAACAGGTTAACCGCAGCAACAATCATCAGGCTGTTTGCAATCAGTTTGGTGGTTTCGGGTACATTGTAAAACCCGATGGCAATGCCCCGCAACAGATACATAATCGCAGCGCCAATCAAGCCGACACCCACGCTTAAAACGAGCAGTGTATCTGCGCACCGGCGCACATATTCATTCTTTCCGGTTCCAACCGCCTTACCAACTACCACAGCAGCCGCACTTGAAATGCCGAAGATGATAACGGTGGTCAGTTGCTGTACCACACCGACAATGCTGTTTGCTGCTACAAAATCTGATCCAATCCGGCCGATGATCATTGATTGCAGCGACATCCCCACCGACCACAGTAGCTCATTGAACAGCACCGGCATGCCGTGGCGAAGATAATCACGAAGTAGCACCGTATCAATGCGCAAGAGGTCGGCAATGCGCAACTGCACCTTCTGTTCAAAAAAGGCACGGTATATTAGAACAATTATAACCTCGGCGATACGTGCAATCACGGTCCCGATTGCAGCGCCGCGTACCCCAAGTGCCGGAAAACCGAGTTTCCCAAAAATGAGCACGTAGTTTACCACTACGTTGACCAAAAATGAGATTCCATATACAAGAAGCTGTATTCTCACAACCTCAACGCTTCGCAAAACAGAAAGATATGTATTCGTAATACCGTAACACACAAAGGCAACCGATAGTATTTTGAGGTACTGCGCACCCAGTGTAATAATCTGCTCCTCATTAGAGTACAAGCTCATCACCGCACGCGGAAAGAAAAATGTCAATACAAAAAACACAAATGAAAGTACAATGGCAACATCGAGTGCAATGGCAAACGATTTGCGGATGGAAAGAATATCCCCTTTGCCCCAGTACTGAGCGGTTAGCACCGATATACCACTCGACACACCAAAAGTAAGGATGTTGAAGATAAAAAACGGCTGGTTTGCAAGTGAAACCGCTGAAAGCTGCGCCTCTCCCAGCGCGCCGACCATTAGCGTATCGGTCATGTTTACGCCAAAGCCTATCAGGTTTTGCAACGCAACAGGAAATGCGATTGCTGCAAGTGTAATATAAAAGCTCTTATCTTTTACAAACTTCATGTTTTTATCCTCCGCATCTCCCCTGCGCAACGTGCGCAGCATGGGATAAACACGCACAATACTGCATGTTTTCGTTTAGCATGTGCAGTACATTATATCACCCGCGACACATTGGTGCAATAACAATCTTCTATTACTGCTACGCTGTTTTATTAATATAAACACCTGACGTAATTTTAGTTTTACATCGTAAAACAGTATCAGAATTCCATAGATTGGTTTACATAATTAGTACAATTGTTAAATTGAAACGATATATAATGCATGGTAAAATGATTTCAGACCATATAAGTAGTATTTGTGTTTACATAATTTGTGTAAGCAACGATTGTGAGGTAGGAATATGAAGCGATTGATTTTTACAGTAACCACGGCCTTTGCCGCATGCATACTCTTAGCGGCATGCGCGGCGGGTAACGCTAAGACACCGGAAGCCGACAACACCGGGGGCTTCTCTACCGAGATAGAGGTGGCAGCCGCTACGGAAAACTCAAAAAAAGACCAAGCAAGTGATGATAGTTCCGCCCCGGATGCCATACCAGAGCAGGGCGAAATAAATGGCACCGCATCGGGTAAAGATGCTAAGAGCGGCACTACATCAAACAGTCCCACCTCCCCCGCACCCGATGCCAAAACAAAGGGGACAACTTCCACGGGCGGTGCATCCGCTGGGCAGACCGGCAGCTCATCCGTGCAAGGCTCCTCTTCCAAGGCGGCAGGCAGTTCCTCGGCCGCCGGTAATAGCTCGAAGGGCAGCAGCAATACTGCATCCAGTAAAGCCTCTTCAAGCAAAAGCAACAGCAGCACAACATCGAGTAAGGCGGCCTCAAGCAAGGATTCTTCCAGCAAAAGCAGCATTGGCAGCATCGGTACCTTTACGATGACCGACCTTGCCGGGAATACTGCAAATCAGAGCATCCTTAACAACTATGAGCTGACGATGATTAACGTTTGGGCAACGTACTGCAACCCCTGTATTTCTGAAATCCCTGACATTGATAAGGTATACAAGCAGTTTAAAGCAGATGGCGTGAATATCATTGGCGTGGCGCTCGATGGCCCTGGTAACACAGCAGGAATCCAGAGCGTTGTAAACAAAACCGGCGCGAGCTATAAGATGTATATTCCATCAAGCTCAATGCTGAGCAACTCATTCATGAGCAATGTAACGTTTGTACCCACCACCTTTTTTGCCGACCGCGACGGTAACCTTGTGGGCAGCCCCGTTTCGGGCAGCAGAACTGCCGCCGCGTGGACAAAAATTATCAATGAGCGTCTTGCGCAGGCGCGTTCCTAAAAACGAAAATTTGTATACGCTTGCCTAACGCAAAATGCAGGGCCGCAATCGAGTAATGATTGCGGCCCTGCATTTTGGTTGACTATAGCGTTATATGTTCCGCGCATCTTGCTGTCGGCATCATTTGACATACCGCTATGATTTTACATATCTCACTCATACCCGAAAATCAAGCTCAGGCGCAGCTACATCGCTTTGCGCAATTGTTCACCGGACAAACAAGTTGCCAAGCCCCGAAACATATACTTCTAGTACGCTTCTACTAAAAATGACAGGGTGTGAAGTAATGTATCTGGCATTGTTGCAGTTTGCCATAGAAAACCTTTGGTTTCTTGCACTGCATGTATCCTCGGGCGGCTCGTTCCCAAAACCACTTTCCGCAAAGGATGAGCGGGAGTGTCTTGAGCGCATTCGTGCAGGAGATGCTGCCGCACGAAACAAGCTGATAGAACACAACCTTCGGTTGGTTGCCCATATTATCAAAAAATACTATTCAAACCAGAAGGATCAGGACGACCTGATCTCAATCGGTACGATCGGGCTGATTAAGGCGGTATCCACCTTTGACAGTGAGAAGGGTACCCGCTTTGCGACGTATGCAGCACGCTGTATTGAAAACGAAGTGCTGATGTTCTTTAGAAATCAAAAAAAGAGCGCGCAGGATGTGTATATCAGTGATCCGATTGACACCGATAAAGAAGGCAACACGCTAACCTTAATGGATATTGTTGCAGAGGACGAGTGCATCTTTGAGAACATCGACCTCAAGCTCAAGGCTGAGAAGCTGCACAAGCTGATTGCAAAGCATCTGGATGAACGCGAACGCACTATCATCTACCTGCGGTATGGGATTGGCGGAGATGCACCGCTCACCCAGCGGGAGGTTGCGGCGCGCCTTGACATCTCGCGGTCGTATGTCTCCCGTATTGAGAAAAAGGCCTTACAGGTACTGCGCAGACGGTTTGATGGGTAACACATCCGTTCTTACTGTGCCAAAGGCACGCGCAAAACAGTAACAATTTTCTTAATTACCAGAATTGCCACAAGACTGACAACACCGACAAGCACAATGGTTCCGCCCGGCTTCAACCGCGCGTAGTACGAAATGAACAGACCCGCAATGGTGAACAGCTCGGCAAACGCCACGCCAAACCATAACGTCTGCTTGTAGCTTTTGCCAAACTGCATGGCGCACGCAACCGGCACTACCATAAGTGAAGAAATAATCAGGGCTCCCACGGTTCTTGCGGCCACCGAGACGGTAACTGCGGTTAGAATGGTAAAGATGACGTTGACCAGCCGCACCGGTACGCCCGCAAGCCGCGCAGAACGTTCATCAAACGCGATGTAGAACAGCTCTTTGTATAATAGCAGAAACGCAACCAATACCGCAAGACTGATACCTGCAACCAACGTAAGCTCAAAGTCACTGATTGCGACGATACTGCCGAACAAAAAACTGTGAAACCCCGCTGCGTTCTCCACAAATCCGGACAGAACACCCGCAAGTCCGATACCCGCGCTCATAATGATTGCGATGGACATTTCGGAATAGCGCGGGAGCCGTTTGCGGATAACTTCAATGCCGAGTGCCGCAACAATACAAGTAATGACCGCGCCAAGAATCGGATTGATGCCCATCACCAAGCCGCCCGCAACGCCTGCAAGCGAGCTGTGCGACAGCGCGTCACCAATCATCGACAAGCGTTTGAGTACGACAATCATGCCGATGCACGGAACAATGCCCGCAAGCAGTATCCCCACCAAAAATGCCCTGCGCATAAACTCGTACTCAAATATCTCCATGGTTCGCGTCATCCTTCCTTGCAGCGTGTTTGTGTGAAACGGGTGGGTGCGTGTGCTTGTGTGCAATTTCATGCGCAAGCTGCTCACGGTCAAGCTCTACTATCGTGCCCTGCTCCAAACAGAGCGTACGGCTAACATAGTCTGCGGCACGCACGATATCGTGCGTTACCATGATAATGGTAAGCCCTGTATCATGATTAAGCTTTGCCAAAAGCTCATACAGCGACTGAGAAGCCGCGGCATCCACACCGGTTGTAGGCTCGTCAAGCAGCATACACGTGGGGCGGCCCGCAAGCACCCGCGCAAGCATAACGCGCTGCTGCTGCCCCCCCGAAAGATTGCCCACAAGCTCGTCCGCCTTATCCTGCATGCCAACCTGCTCAAGCGCTTGCATTGCCAGATGGCGGTGTTCTTTTCCGGCAGGGCGCAAGAACCCAATACGTGAATAGAGGTTTGCGCACACAATCTCTCGAACACTGGCAGGAAACGCTGCCGTTGCTGCTCCCGCGTTTTGAGGAACATACCCAATGCTCGTCCAGTCACGCAGTTGCCCGACCGGCTGCCCAAGCATGTGAATGCTGCCCTGTATCGGGATAAGCTCACCGAGCAGCAAACGCATCAGTGTGCTTTTTCCGGTACCGTTTGAGCCGATAATCGCCAGGAAATCGCCTTGCTTTACCGCAAAGCTAATATCCTGTAAAACGGGCTCACCTGAATAGGCAAAGGATAGATTTTTTATCTCGATAATGTTGTTCATGCCGCATCCTTTCCATAAAACCGAAACAACAGGGCCTTGGCAGCGCAAAGCCCTGTATCCGTATTTCGCTTACTTAAGCCCTTCAGCCAATACTTGCAGATTGGTGCGCATAAAGGCAAGATACCCCTCGCGGTTTGTGGATTGCTCTGTGGTAAGCATACCCACCTCAACACCAGCCGCCTTAGCGATGGCGTCCGCAACTTTTTGGCTTGCCAGCTCCTCAAAAAAGATTGTCGTAACATGATTCTCTTTACAAAACTTGATAATCTCAACCATTCTGGCCGCATCGGGCTCGGAGTCGGGAGTAAGCCCCTCCACCGCCATCTGCGTAAGGCCGTAATCCCTGCATAGATACGCAAACGCTTCGTGCGATACCACAAGATTGCGGTTGGTTATGCTTTGCAGAGTTTGCTCATACTCGGCATCCAGTTCATCGAGCTGTGCAGCGTAACGGTCATAGTTCTGCTGATAATAATCAGCGTACTCGGGATCCGCTTGGGATAGCACCTGTTTTATCGTTTCGCATTGCTGCTTTGCGTTGCGCAGGCTAAGCCAGATGTGGGGGTCGTAAGACTCATGCTCGTGCGTATGCTCATCTTCGTGATGACCGTCCTCATCACCGTGATGATGGTGGCCCGCCGCGATTAAATCGATACCATTTGAGGTGTCAACCACCATAAGAGACTGATTCTCAAGCGCTGCGAGCACCTTGTCCGCCCATGGTTCCATACCCGCACCGTTATAGATAAAGATATCCGCCTTCTCAAGCCCTACAAAATCAACGGCATCCGGTTCCCAGGTGTGCGGCTCGTTGCCGCCCTCTATCAGCGCTACCGGTTCGATGCGGTGCCCGCCAATCTGAGAAGTAAAGTCGTAAATGGGATAAAAGCTTGTATATACAAGAAGCTTTTCTTCTGCATTCTTTGCGTTTTGATTATCGGCATTCGGCGCTGCCGGCTGACCGACATGCTGTGCGGTGCATGAGGTCATGATAAAAAGCACCGCCATCAAAGCGGCAACGAGCAAAATAATTCTTTGAACAACCCTCATAAATATCCTCCCAGAACATACCGGTCAACTAACCCTAGTTGCAAGTCATTCGCAACTGCATTTACAATTATAAAGATGAATCCACAGCTTGTCAAGGCTTGTTTTACAACCTGCATCTTTTTATTAGTATGGGCTGTTATTTTGGGGCACATACTTTTCCTGCATTAGGTATGATTACGTCTCTGCTGCACAAAATAATTACATATCACTTACAAGGGGGATAACGGTAATGATAAAGGATCCTATGCGGGAGCTGCCGATGGGACTTGGCATGGCTTTGATGCAGCACCCTGATGCGATGCAGCGCTTTTCCGCCATGACACAGCAGCAGCAACAGCAGATAATTGAGCATACAAAGACGATTACATCAAAGCAAGAGATGAAACAGTATGTCAGCTCGCTCGTTTCACCGTCACAAGGCGAATATAGAGGTACCATATGATTTATGATGTAATCCCCGGGTTTAAACAGCAATTCCAATCCCTTTCACCCGAGCAGCGCGACAGGATTTTTGCCTCGGGCAGCGAGGTTTCCTCAATTGGCGAGCTTATGCGTCTGACCGAACAACTGCAGCGGGATGCCGGCAGCGATTTTAAAGATACTCAGCATGGCGGATAGTCAGAGAGGGGTATCTCGATCAAAAAGGGAGACTGTAGCACTACAGTCTCCCCTGTTTTTTTATGCAAACAACAATTAGCGGGTTATCTCTGCACACGGCCCGTGCCGTCGCCACCCGCAAGTGCTGTAACCTCGGCAACCGAAACATGGTTGAAGTCGGTTTCAATCGAATGTTTAAGGCAGGACGCAGCCGTTGCAAACTCGATGGCATCCTTGGAGGAGTAGCCTTGCGAGAGTGCATAGATAAGGCCTGCGCCAAAGCTATCGCCGCCGCCCACACGGTCTACGATGCGCACGGCGTAGGATTTTGAAAAGTTGTAGTCCTTGCCGTCATACAGCATTGCCGCCCAGTCGTTGTCGTTGGCGGAAATGCTGGTGCGCAATGTAATTGCTACATACTTGCATCCGAACCGTTGTACAAGCTGACTGGCAACGCTCTTGTAGCCGTCGTGGTTAAGCTTGCCTCCGTCCACGTCGGTTCCTTCCGCTTTGATGCCGAATACCTTGTCGGCATCCTCTTCGTTTGCAATGCACACATCCACATAGGGCATCAGCTCGCCCATCGTTTTGCCTGCTTGCTCACTAGTCCACAGATTCTTACGGAAGTTAAGGTCGCAGCTGACGGTAATGCCCTTTTCGCGTGCTTTCTTACATGCAGCAAGGCAGATATCAGCCACATTCTGCCCAAGTGCCGGAGTGATACCGGTAAAATGGAACCATGTACAGCCGTCGAAGATATTATCCCAGTCAAAATCGTTCATTGAGGCGGTTGCAATGGCTGAGCCCGCGCGGTCATAGATAACCTTAGACGCACGCTGGCTTGCCCCTTTTTCAAGATAGTATATACCAACGCGCGCGCCGCCGCGGGTAATCAACGAGGTGTCTACGCCATATCGTCTTAGCGAGTTTACCGCAGACTGCCCAATTTCGTGCATGGGAAGCTTGGTAACGAATGCAGCATCCAGCCCGTAGTTGGAAAGCGAAACCGCAACGTTTGCCTCGCCGCCGCCAAAGGTAGCGCCCAGCTTATCTACCTGAACAAAACGATAGTAGCCCTCGGGGGCAAGGCGAAGCATAATCTCGCCGAACGTAACAATCTTAGCCATATATGTTATCTCCTGTTCTATAAATAATTTGTAAAGCAACCGTTATTTCTGCACAAGATGCACCGCAAAGCCGCCAATCTCTTCTACAAGATAAATTGCAACAAGCGCGCCCTTTGCGTTATATTTTGCGCTATCCTCATTAAACTTAGCACCTATGAATTTCAGATAGTTTACCGCACGGTCAATGTTGTTGGTGGAAATAGCGATATGCCCTTTTTTGCCTAGGTATGGGGTGTTCATTACCTCGACCGCACTGCCCGCAAACACCGAACTGTTGCCCGCCTTTTTATCAAAGCCGAACAAGGACGCAAATCGCTCCGCAATCGCCCCGACATCATCACCGGGCTCGGGGTTGATGCCGATGTGCCCAAGCTCAAAGCCCAGCATTGTCAGCACCGCTTGTTTGGCAAGACGGGTAATCTCATCAAAGCGGCCCTCGCTGATGAGGTCTTCCTTCACCATCCAACTGCCGCCGCAGGCAATGACTTTGGGGAAGGAAAGGTATTCCATCAGATTATGCGGGCCGATGCCGCCGGTGGGCATAAAGCGAATGCCCGTATAGGGTGCCGCCATCGCCTTAATCATGTTGATACCGCCCGCTTGCTCTGCGGGGAAAAACTTGACCACATCAAGCCCCAACTCGATTGCCTGTTCGATGTCGCTGGGATTGGAGCATCCCGGAACAATGGGGTAACCCTTTTGCACACAATGGCGCACAACGGTGGGGTTAAGCCCCGGGCTTACAATAAACTTGGCACCCGCCTGCATAGCGTCATCTGCCTGCTGCGGGGTAAGAACCGTACCGGCACCCACCAGCATTTCGGGTAGTTCTTTTGCAATTAGGGCGATTGCATCCTTTGCACAAGCGGTGCGAAAGGTGACCTCTGCCGCGGGCAGACCCCCATCATACAAGGCTTTTGCAAGGGGTACTGCGTCTTTTGCATCGTTTATTTTAATTACGGGAACAATACCGATTGCAGAAATGTTATCAATAATCTTAGTGTTCATAAAACGAATCACACCTTTCAGGCCTATTCAATCATATTACCGTGATGCAAAACAGCGTCACGTTTTGCACACGGAAGTTGCTGCGCAAAAGGAAAAATTACGCGCACATTCTAACCCTCAAAACCGAAGTAATGAAGCGCGTTATAGTAGCAAATATCCCCGACCAGCTTGCCAAGGTATCCCATATCATCGGGGTACTCCCCATTTTCCACCAGCGAGCCGAGGAAGTTGCACAGGATACGTCTGAAGTATTCGTGGCGGGTGTACGACAAAAAGCTGCGTGAATCGGTAAGCATGCCTACAAAGTTGCCAAGTATACCACCCTGCGCAAGCGCAGAAAGCTGGTTTTGCATACCTTCTTTCGTATCATTGAACCACCACGCGCTGCCATGCTGAATCTTACCTGCGCTTTCGCCCTGAAAACAGCCGATCAGCGAGATAATACCCTCGTTATCCTGCGGGTTGAGTGAATACAAAATAGTCTTGGGCAGACAGCCGTCCGTCTCAAGGGCATTGAGAAAGTTGGACAGCTTGTCAAGCCTTGTGTTTTGGAAGATTGCATCATAGCCGGTATCGGGGCCAAGGCGCTCATACATACGGGTGTTGTTATCGCGCTTGCAACCAAAGTGCAGCTGCATAACAAAGCCGTTTTTATAATACTCGCGGCCAAGGTACAGAAGCAGATTGGTTTTATAGCCTTCCGCCTGCTCCTGAGTAATGGGGTTACCGGCAATGGCTGCCGAAAAAATCTCCTCCGCATGCGCATCCGAGACTGGCGCGTAGACACAGGACTCCAGCGCATGGTCGGAGACCGTTGCGCCGTGCTTCGCGAAATACGCAAGACGGTCGCTTAGTGCCTGTTTGAGCGTTTTAAGATCGGGGATTGCGTAGCCTACCGCCTTAGAAAGACGCTCAATGTACTGTGCAAAATCAGGCTTTTCTACGTTTATCGCTTTATCGGGACGGGTTGCGGGCAGAACCTTGACATCAAAGTCTTTGTCCTTTGCAATCGCGTCATGGAACTCAAGCGCATCGGCCGGGTCGTCGGTGGTGCAGATGACCTTAACATTAGACTGCTTAATCAGACCGCGCACGCTCATATCAGGGCGCGCAAGCATCTCGTTGCAGCGGTCAAAAATGTTCTTTGCGCTATCGGCAGTAAGCGGCTCGGTAATGCCAAAATAACGCTGCAGCTCAAGATGCGACCAGTGGTAGAGCGGATGCCCGATTGCCCGCGGCAGCGCACAGGCATAGGCGTAAAATTTGTCATAGTCACTTGCATCGCCGGTTACACAGTTCTCATCCGCGCCGTTTGAGCGCATTAAGCGCCATTTGTAATGGTCGCCGCCAAGCCAAACCTCGGTAATGGTTTTATACCGCTTGTCCTGTGCAATCTCTGCGGGGTTGATGTGACAGTGATAGTCTATAACAGGAAGCTTGCTTGCATACTCATGGAAAAGTGTTTTCGCCGCCTGAGACTGCAGCAGAAAGTCTTGATCCATAAAAGTTCTCATTGTTCATCATTCCTTTCCTTGCCTGCGCAAATTAGGTTGATTGGGTATCGGCAGCCCAAAGCCGGTAAATGGAACGCACTAAAGTGTTACGCCCGACTTAAAGATCGCAAAATCTCTGCAGCCGTTTTCCTCTGCCTTCACAAGCTCACCCGATGCAATTCCAAGGATATATTCAAAAAATTGTTCGCCCACCTCGTCAAAATCGGCACCCTCGGCGAGTACGCCCGCATTAAAATCAATCCAGCTGCGTTTCATTTTGAAAAGCGCGGTGTTGGAGGATATCTTTACGGTGGGTGCGGGCGAGCCAAACGGCGTGCCGCGTCCTGTAGTAAACAGCACAATGTGTGCGCCCGAAGCAACGAGCGCGGTTGCAGCTACAAGATCGTTCCCCGGGCCCTGCAAAAGGTTAAGGCCCTTGGTGGTAACACGCTCGCCATAGTCGAGCACATCGGTCACCTCGGCGGTGCCTCCCTTTTGGATACAGCCGAGCGATTTATCCTCCAGCGTGGTGATTCCGCCGTCCTTGTTGCCGGGCGATGGATTTTCATAAATCACCTGATTGTGACGCTTATAATAATCCTTAAATTCGTTAATGAGGTTTACGGTCTTATCGTACACCGCTTCGTTGCGACTGCGGTTCATCAGGATGGTTTCGGCGCCAAACATCTCGGGTACCTCGGTGAGGATTGCGGTGCCGCCGCTTGCCACCAGAATATCGGAGAAGCGTCCGACGAGGGGGTTTGCCGTAATGCCGGAAAGGCCGTCGGAGCCGCCGCATTTAAGCCCCACAATAAGCTCTGATGCGTCAACCGGCTCGCGCTTAAACTGCGCGGCATAATCAACCAGCTCACGCAGCATCACCTCCCCGTCGGTAAATTCATCCTCTGTTGCCTGGCATTCCAAATAACGAACGCGCTCGCCGTCCACCTGACCGAGCACCTTGCGGAACTCGGTGATGTTGTTGTTCTCGCAGCCAAGGCCGAGAATGAGTACCCCGCCCGCGTTGGGGTGCTTGACCATCCCCGCGAGAATCTTTTGGGTATATTCTTGATCGTCGCCCATCTGGGAGCAGCCGTAGGGGTGTCCAAAGCTAAACACGCCGTCTATGCGCCCATGGGCGTAGGACGAGATGTTGCGTGCAAGCTGGTCTGCGATGGAGTTTACGCAGCCAACGGTGGGGATAATCCATACCTCGTTACGCACGCCTACCTGTCCGTCCCGACGGCGGTAGCCATCGAATGTGTGCGGCTTTCGTGAAGCAAGCGGCACAAGGTTTGGTTGATAGGTATACTCAAGCGTGTCGCCGAGTGCTGTTTTTACGTTATGGGTGTGCACCCATTCGCCCGCGGCAATATCCAGATGTGCATTGCCGATAGCGTAACCGTATTTGATAACCTGTTCGCCGGACGCGATTGGGGTTGCAGCAAATTTATGACCGGCGGGGATATCCTGTATCAGGGTGACAGCGGCATCACCGACCGAAATGGACTCGCCTTTCTTCAGGGCGTCGAGTGCGACTGCTACGTTATCAGAACTGTGTATTTTAATATATCGTGCCATATTGTAGTTTCCTCCTGCGTGTCTTTCACGTGCGTGCCCTTCACGTTGCGCACTGTGACTGTGCGCGCGTTAATCGATCACCGTACGCAGCGCGGCCTTCATGCCTTTGCTGCGGATGAGCGAAAGGTCATCGTTTACCTGCTGTGCAAATCCCGGGATAAGGCTAAGATCCTCGCCCCAGAACTGCACTGCTTTGCAAAGCTCGGTGACAAATACACCGGTGTCCGCACAATGCTTCGCACAGAACTCCAAGGCGGCCTCGTCGTCCTGTACATCATAGTATTCATCGCCGCGTTTGCCCATATACTTGCCGTCTGCGTCAAATACACCGGTATAAAACTGCATCAATGCGGCAAACGAGAAGGTAAGCAGCCGCGGAAGCTTGTCAAACCGTTCGGCATACTCCTTTACACTTGGCATCACGCGTGCGCGCCACTTGGAAAAAGAGTTGAGCGTAATAGATAATAGACGATGATCGATATACGGGTTTTTAAACCGCTCAACCACTGAGTTTGCAAAGCCCTCGAGCTCGTCTTTTGGCAAGGTAAGCGTTGGAATAATTTCAGAGAACATCGCACGCTGTAAAAATGCGCCGATCAGCTCATCGTGCATACAGTCGCGCACAATATCCTGCCCTGCCAGATAGGCGGCGGGAACCATTGAGGTGTGCGCGCCATTCAGGATACGTACTTTGCGTTTTTTGTACGGCGCATGATCCTTGGTGATAATAACCGGAAGGCCTGCTTTTTCAAACGCGAGCTCGTTACCGATGCTGTCGGGCCCTTCAATTACCCAAAAGCCGAATATCTCGGCGGTATTAATCAGCTGATCCTCGTAGCCGTTTTGCTCCCACAACGCCTGCACCTCGTCGCGCGGATAGCCGGTGACAATGCGGTCAACCAGCGTGCTGCAAAAGATGTTGGCGTCTGAAAGCCAGCACATAAACTCTTCCCCCAGCTGCCAGCGCTCCGCATATTGGCAGACGCATTGCTTAAGCTGCGCACCATTGTTATCAATCAGCTCACAAGACAGCACAATAACGCCTTTGTCCGCACTGCCGCCAAAGGCGGTGTAACGCTCGTGCAAAAGGCGTGTAAGTTTTGCAGGGAAGGTATTCTGCGGCATGTCATCGTAGGCGTCTTCTTCGCTGTAAACGATTCCCGCCTCGGTGGTGTTGGAAACGATAAACCGCAGCGCAGGGTTGTGCGCCTCCCTCAAATATGCTTCGAATTCGGTATACGGGTTGATACATCGGTCAATGCAGCTGATTACACGGCGCGCGTTAATCTTCTCACCGTTTTCAATGCCGCGCAGGTAGAGCGTATACAGCCCCTCCTGCTCGTTGATTAGCTTCGCAAGACCGTTTGCGATCGGCTGCACCACAGCAACCTTTCCGTGAAACCCCGTTTTTTCGTTGAGTATGTCGATAAAATAATCTACAAAGCCGCGCAGGAAGTTGCCCTCACCAAACTGTAAAACACGTACGGGTGCATCTCTCAGCACATAATCGTTGGGATGGGCTTGTGATAAAACATGATAGTTCAGTCTAAGCATATTCCATTTCTCCGATCCGTTTTCCGTTGTTCTAACGGCGTTTTTAAGATTGACCTGAACTTGTCACACGCTTATTTTACATAACCTCTCTTTCAATTGCAGATATTTAAGGCAAGCAACCCTGCAATTGCCGCCCCGATGCAATCAGCAATTTTAGCCGTAGTCTTAAGCCGCCTGCATGGCTTAAATCACAGCTATATCTGTATATAAAAATCGAATATTACCCTAGAATATAGTATATCCTGATTTTGTGTATTTTGCAATGCCGATGCCCATAATGTTACTGTTTCTTAACATACCATCCACAGGGTAGGAATGCTATGCTTTTATATCTATTTTATTCTTAGTCTTTTTACATGAAATCATCGATACGTTAATAATTTGGATGTATTCTATACCTATAAGCAGTATAAGGTTAAAGGAGTTTTGGTATGGGCTTTCTGTCGCGGTTGCGAGAAGGCCTGCAGCGTTTTATGTATGGCAGAAACGGTGTGGACCTTTTGTCGCGTGATATGAATATTGCAGCGCTTATCTTCATGCTGCTGCATCTGTTTTTTCGCTCATGGATTCTGTATGGAGTTTGTATTCTCTTTTTTATTGCATCAACCTTTCGCATCCTTTCACGAAACCGCGCCAAGCGCTCGGCAGAAAACGTGAAATATTTCAATTCACGCACACGTATCAAAAACCTCCTGGCTGCAAAGCGGCAAGAGTTTGCTAACAGAAGGCTTTATCGATATTATCGGTGCTCAAACTGCAAACAGCGGGTACGAGTGCCTAAGGGCAAGGGAAAGATTGAGATTACCTGCCCAAAATGTAAAAGCCGCTTTATTAAAAAGACATAGCCAAACTGGCAGAAAAATTTGGCGATACCGTATAGTTACTGCAAAAGTCCGGCAAGATACTGATATGAAAGATATTGCTGCGCACAGCGGTCAGCAAGGGCACGCTGTGCCATCCCTCCGATATGAGAAAGCGAGGTTTGTGCTATGAAAAAAGCATTTTCGGTTTTATTAAGCGCTGTTTTGGTTTTAAGCTTAGATTCGTGTAATCTGTTTTCAAACAATAACGTAAGCTCCGAGACGGAAAGCTCGTCTTTGCCATCCGAGGTTGTGTCAAGTTCACAGGTACCGTCACCAGGTATTGATGTTGACGATGATAAAATTACAATTACGCTGCCCGCTTACCTGTTTGAAAACGGATATGACCTTGATTTGGCGGATGTCAGTTCCGAGGACATTGCAAAAAACGAGGACGGCTCTTATACCGTCGTACTAGAGAAAACAAAATATTTGCAGCTTGTGCAGGAATACAAGGGTGAGATCGACGCCATGTTCGAGCAATTTTCACAGTATTTTTCATCAATCCAATCGATTGACAGCAACGACAGCTTAACCGAGATTACCATTGTAGCCAGCCAGTCCGAGTTTGAAAAAGGGCTTGATTCGGTAGCACTGGTCGGGCTTTCGATGGGTGCGTTAACCTATCAGGCCTTTACCGAAACACCACAGGATGAAGACAGTGTTACAATCTATGTAAAGGACGCACAAAGCGGTGAGATATTTTTGACAAGGAGCTACCCCGAAGCATATGCCACAAACTCATAAGAATTATTTTATACGGAATATAACGCCGCACAGGCGTGGACATGATTTTCGCTCCTGTTTTGTGAAATCATCCGACTGCATTTGGTACCGCTTTGCAAGAACACACAATATCGATTTATATCTATGCATCATTTACTAAGCTGTGCTAAATGGCAGTATTATAACATTTTCACTATATTGACGATTATAAATTTATCGCTGTTTTAGCGGGTCTTTTGTTCATAAGATAACGCCGGTGTACCTTGTGGGGTACCACCGGCGTTCTGATTTTCAAACTGATTGCCTTGTTATTTGTTTGTTCCTCGCACGCCGCTCCGCGGCTTATCAAAGGCGGGGTTAAAGGCATAGAAGTTTTTTGAGTCGAGATGCTCCTGCGCAATACGCAAGGACTCGCCGAATCTTTGAAAATGCACGATCTCGCGTTCGCGCAAGAACTTTATGGGGTCTCGGACATCAGGGTCGTCTGCAAGGCGCAGTATGTTGTCATATGTGACCCGTGCTTTTTGTTCGGCAGCAAGATCCTCATGCAGGTCGGCGAGCACATCACCGGATGAATCAAACGTGTTAGCACTAAACGGCATGCCTGAGGCCGCAATTGGGTATAGTCCTGTGGTGTGATCCACAAAATAGGTATCAAATCCGCTTTCTTTTATGTCCTTTTCCGATAGGTTTCTGGTTAATTGGTAGACGATTGCACATACCATTTCTACATGCCCCAGCTCTTTAGTACCACTGTTGTATCAATGATGGGTACGCTAAAGCGTTACTATTGGATACAAGGTAATTTCGAAATCATCAGGTTTGTTATGCCAGCGACCGTTTACAGTTTTAATATACGTAACACGCTTAAGCACTTCTTTTAACGCGGCATTTTTTGCAGCCGCATCAGGCAGACTATGATAAACCTCTAGCACATGTTCTATTTTGGGAATAATGATTTTTATAGAATCATCCCGAAGTAGGGCTTTTTTTTGTTCTTCTACCAGCTGTGTCCGCTCACGTTTAAGTTCAGATATCTTTGCCCCTAGTGCCTGCGAGCGCTCCAGAAAAACAGCTGTTGTATAAACGCCTTGCTCTAATAGATCGTATATATTTGCAAGTTGCTGCTGCGTTTTTTCGGTATCAGCATCCACTCGCTTTAATGCTTTTTTTCGGAAAGCTACGGAAGCATCCTGTACATTTTGATTTGGTAAGCCCTTTTCCCACTGTAAACGATACTCTTTTAGCCATTCAGCGAGAGATGTAAGTATACGTTCCTCCACGTAGCCCAATGCTGAGCTAATATTATCGCAATTGCGCCGCCGGCACAGTAGGGTGTCCTCATAATCTCGGTTGTGGGGCCTGCGGGCCATCGCAGCGCCGCATTTTGCGCAATACACTAAACCGGCGAGCGGGTTTTTGATAGTGGTATCCGACAGATCACGTGTGCATTTTCCGTAGGCGTATTTTTGCACTTCCGTCCAAGTGGCATCATCGATAATTGCGTCATGCAGGCCGGGCACCACGGTCCATTCGTCGGGGCTGGTGCGTCTGCGAGATATAATCTTTTCGCCGTTGACCATTCTTTTTTTAGCTGGCCGCCAATTATATCGGATTTTACCGTTGTATACCGGATTACGCAGCATATCGCGGATGGTAGAGACTGACCACTCGGGTGCGCCGCCTTTAGGTTGTATCTTTAGAGTATTTAACCGATTTGCAATTAAGCTCATGCCAAGACGCTTGTGCGTACCGTCTGGCTGAGTTTCACCAATAGAAAATAGGTGGTAAATCAACTTAACAATATCAGCCTCTTCTGGCACAATTTCGAGAGAAAACCCCTTTTGGCCCTGAAGCTTAACGCGCTGGTATCCGTACGGCGTTTTATTACCGATAAACTTACCCTCCATCACGGATGCCTCGCGGCCACGCTGCATTCGGCGGTTGATGGATTTATATTCACGTCGGCTCACAAACAAGCCAAATTCAAAGTACTCCTCGTCATATTCATTTGCAGGGTCATATGTTTTTGTCGGAGTAACAATCTTCGTGCCACTATATTTAAATGTTTGAGCGACGATACCCTGATCAATCGTGTCGCCGCGGGAGAGACGCTCTACCTCCATCACGATAACACCGTCCCACAAGCCCTGTTCAACTTCCAGGAGCAGTTGCTGCATCACGGGTCGCGCGGCAATCGTTTCGCCGGACACAACCTCACGATGTATCTCGCCGACGCTCAATTTCTGGCGGTTGGCAAGTTCGAGCAAAGCCTTTTCATGGCGCAAGAGGGTTTCCTCTTCGCCTCGGGATTCAGCGTCCAAATCTGTTCGGGATTTACGAAGATAGATACAGTGTTGCATTGGAATCCTCCTTTTGTTAAGAGATTACAAAGGCAACGTTACTATAGCCCTCATTTTTGCCAGCATTAAAGCCCCCAAGCACGAAGTATTGCGCATCAGAAACGCTGCAAGAACTATCAAAAAGTAAATACAAAGAATCATTATCGGCATCATAATACACTGCGCTGCCAAAGTCGATATTTTTTGTGCCATCATCATATACGCAATAACAAAAAGCCTTATTTCTGGCAAAATCCTTAACGCTTTGCGTGTCACCAAACAAATCCAAAACCACCACGTTATTTAATACAGTGTTTCCGGCAGTATAAGTGTCAAGAACAGAGATTGATTTTACGGTAAATCCATTTATTTCACCTGTCGAAGTAGAGTAATTGTAAATCGTGTCAAACTTACCTGGAAGAGCATTTACTGATTCGGCATATTCATCAAATGTGGCGACGGCACTGCTTGAGGGTACAGCAGCCTCGGGAGAGGAGGAATATGCAGAGGGTGGCGCAAGCGAGCAAGAAGAGAGCGTGACTATGACAGCAAAGGAGATCGCGACAAACGAAGAACAAGACATCTTTGTCATAATTCGGATACCTGCCTTTCACATAATTCAAGCAACGGGGCCTGTCGAGTGATGGACTGCGCTATTATCATCTATCAGAGAGCGAGATGCATAAAAATCACAAGCGTAGCAAATGAATTGCTCCGTTACGTCAAAAAATTCAGCTAAATCCCACGGTGTATCAATGCCGCGTTTTAGCGCATCAATTAAATCATCGTAAGGTATAAGGTGTAAAACAGCCCACTTGTTTGCCCTGTATTCATGACGGCCGGAAATATCGAAGTAATTATCGGGGCAATAAAAACTACCTGTTAGGCAGTGTCCGAGTTCGTGGCCTAGTTTTACAATTTCGTCGGCATGGCCCTTCAGTTTGAGGGGATCAATTGCAATAAAATATCCAAACTCTGTGCATAAAGATAAAGCTTCAGCTTTATTAAGAAAAAAATAATCTACAATAATACCATTATCCTCGGCTGTTTCAAGTATCTTTTCCATTTTCATCTTTTTGTCGTTCCTTCACGTATTTTGCATAACGTCGTACATCTTCAAGCACATCATCATCAATATCGGTAGTACCAAATAATGCAAACTTTATATCGTTTTGAGAAATTTCATCATCGGTAGAAGCGGAGCCTAGAAGGTAATCAGTTGGAACAGAAAAATAAACTGAAAGCCTCTTGACAATATCAGAATTAGGTTGAGCTCCATTTTTCCAGCGAGTAACAGAGGTCTTACTAATACCGTTATCTAGGGCGGCCCTTGAAGGGGTGACCCCTTTTTTATTACACAGTTTTAAAAAGTATTCATAAAACACAACAAAGCCCTCCAATAATTGTGCAAACAACCAAAGTCACTGTAAAGTTACCAAATGCGTTGACAAGTAACTTTAAGGTGACTATAATTGAGGTACAACAAATTGTTGTACGAAAAGAGTATAAGAAAAACGCCCCGTTTAAAAATTGCTTTTAAACAGGAAAAGTGATATTAAGTTTCGACAAAATAATAATATCACGGATTTACAGATATTGCAAGGCCTTTCGTACAACAATTTGATTATTTCGGCTGAAGGCGAAAGGAGGAAGAAAATTGCCATACCGCATTAAAGTCAGATTGATGGAAATAGGAAAAACGCAAATTGATTTAATCGAAGCATTGCGCAACAAAGGGTATACCATTGACCCTGCAAACATGTCTCGCCTTTTGCGCGGAATTTGGAATACAAAACATGCAGAAATGCTTATCGCGGCAGCTGATGAAATTGTAACCGAGTGGGAAAAAGCAAGAGTCGGTCACGTCAAATAAATAAGCGGTGGAAACGATGGTCATTGAAATAATTATATCAGGAAGTGTGTCCAATAACACGGACAGATTGTCTCAGTAAGTAATCGTATAGGACAACCCGCGAAAATCATAGAATAATGCGAGGTGATATAAATGCCAAGAAAAACGTCTGGCCCTATTCCAGAGGGTAATGTGGTGCAGGAATTTAAAATTGGGAATACTCGCGTAAAAATCTGCGATGATTATTGTCGTGGCCAAACGCGAGAAGAGGCCGAGGCGATTATGGCTAATTTTTGCCGTGTTTGCTTGCCGCACTTACAAAAGGTGGAATTGAAGAAAATGCAGGAGGCGCAGGCAAAAGAAGATGAAAAAAACGAGGTTATAAATTAGCCACTCAGCCATACTTGCAAAGCACACAAGCCATTTTGCAATCAACTGCAAAGGAGGCCCAGCCCATGGACATGCCACACAGCGCATACTGCATCGGTGCACATCCCAAATGCCTGTGCCTGACCTGCAGGCACGACCGCAAACCCACCCATAGCCGCGTATCATGCTGCGCAGAGCACGCCCGCCCCCTCGCAGATTGCCCGATGCTAATATGCACCGAGTACGAGGAGGAGCGAGAGGATATATGCGATGAAGATAATTGACTGCACCCCAACAGTAGCCACAGCACTTGCGTATGACCAAGATACTGGAAGCTACCGCATACTGACCGAGTACAGCCAAAAGCCCGAGAGCGGACCGCCGCATAAAGCATCGCCCCCTGTAACATGCCCGTTGCAAGCGTGGACAAGCTACTGGGAGCTAACCGACTGCCTGATGCGCCGCCGCATTGGCAGTGCACTCGCTAAGCAGGGCAAAAACAGATACACGGGGAAAACAGAGAGGAGTGACACTATTGCTCAAAATTACTGCGACAGTTAATGAGTGCAATTTGTTAGAAGAAGCGAAGAGTATCATTGTATTCTTTGCAGAACTTGAAGCGGAAATAAAAAAAGACCACCCCGATGTTGAGATGAACATCGAGGTGGGAATAGTTAGGTGGCCTTAGTAACGCTAGCTCGCTTAATCTGACCTTTTATCACGGTATAGCTGGAATCTGCCGAGTAAAGGCAATAGGTTTTTGCGTCAGAAAAATGATGATTTAAGATTCCGTCTCCTTCAAGTACGATTTTCTTGTCAGCAGAGTAAAACTCTATTTTTGTTATGTTGCTAAAATCATTAAAACTTCCGTCAGCAAAAATAAACCGAATATTAAACATTTTTATCACCCCCTTTCGCCACGATTATACAACATATGGCAAAGAAGGGCAACAACAGAACAAGGAGGACACAGCCAAATGAGCAATAACGACTGCAGCGGATGTCTATGTAATACCTGCGCATATCTGGAGTGCTGCCCCGTAGCAACACAGCATAATGACCCCATCCGGCCGGACCCATGCGTCAACTGTCAGCGCGGCATGCGGTACATATCAATCAAATCGACATGTGACGATTATGCAAAAGCTCCGCTGCCGATGGACAAGCAACTCGCCGCCGCCATAAAGGCGGAACTCGCCGCCAAAATCGACAGTACCATGCTCCCGCATTACAAGCACCTAACCGGCATCCAATTGTACATCCGCGCCGACACGGCGACAATCACGTTTGATATCCCAGCGGAGGACATCTTAAGGAGGATGGCACCATGAGCATTCTGCATACCGGAGGGCGCATCGAAATCCGATTTGGCACCGGCGATATGCGCGTCATATCTGCCGCAACTAAAGACACCGGCATTATCGGACTTGGTTGCGCGGCCCCGGCACCGATAGGCGCTGCGTACCCGGCAGAGGGCTATACATCAGCAGCCGAGCATCCTGTATCACTCGTGTTTAGTGATGCCCGCAGCATAGACGTTGTAATAGATGCACTGCACCGCATCAAATTAAAAATGACAGCAGAGGAGGCCACACCATGCCAGAGACATTAACCACGCGCATAACCCGCACCTGCCGCACCTGCAACAAGCCGTTTAGCATCTCCGCCGAAAAAGCAGAATGGTATGCACGTACCGGCCTGCAGTTGCCCACCCACTGCGCCATCTGCATCAAGGAGCGCAAGCGAGGTAAGCAAAATGTTAAATGATCTTGCAATGCTAATCATCTACACAGGTATCATTGCACTTGCCCTTGCTCCTGTCTGCGTAATCGTATGGATAATCGTCGAGTGCATCCCCGACGAGCAGCTAGACCGTTGGCGCACCGGTAAGCCCGCACGCGCCCCCAGCTATTACACACCTCGCAAAATCAAAGTGGACAAGCGGGTATACCGCAAAGGCAGAGACACGCACCCCGCCTGATGATGGCCGGATGGGCACCGGCCGAAACGCCCGCAGGGCGTCGCGGGAACCCGACGGCACAGGGGAGATTCGCCGCCCCTATCAGATAGATTGTACCTTGAAAAATAAAACACCTGACAAATAGGAGGACAAACAAAATGTTAAAAGCAACAGGCATTACCCGCAAAGTGGACGCCCTGGGCCGCGTCGTTCTACCCATAGAGCTGCGCCGCACCATGAACATCGAGAAAGAGGATGCGCTCGAAATATTTGTGGACGGCAACCACATCATCCTGCGCCGGTACGACAATGCAATCGCAATAACGGAGGACCTGCAGCGACTCGCCGCCCGTGCAAGGGAGGACTTACCAACCGAGCAGGCAGCCAAGGTACATGCGCTAATTAGGGAGATTGCGGGGGTGTTGAAAGAATGATAAATATAACCTGCATCGTGGTATTGATATTCGGGCTGATTGCTCTGATAAAAAACGGACTAGATGACCGAGCATCAAAAGTGCTGTTTGTATTATCAATTTTGCTCATTTTACTAAATATTGCGCAAGTTGTGTTATAAGCGCTAAGACTACTAGGAAAATGGCACCAAACAGCAATAGCAAAGCGGCATTTACGGAAGCATACCAAATAATAAATATTACTGCCCCGTATTTAGTCTTGAATTGATTTCTTTTATACCGATACAACAATGATCGAATAGGTATACCGAGTTGCTTGCTCAGTTTGTCGTACTCTCTACTAACGTAGTCGCACAACTCGACAAAATCATCTTTCTTACACTTGGAAACAGGTTGGCAACTGTAAACTCTCAGATCAAGCCTGCCACCTGCGAGCGAGCGATTTTTCAAATATATCTGGATCGCTCTATTTAATGCAATTTTACACTGAGCGTCAAGCGGCTTAAAAAGAAAAGGCTCTAGACAAACAAACATGGGGAAATACAACTTTTCATATCTTTCGCGAATAACTAAAGTATTTCGATTTTTGCTTTGAACCCAAACTGTAATCACTCCAGATATCACAACGCTGATTATAGGGATTACCCACTCCAAAACGTGCACCACCTTTCGAGAAAATATTACCATGGATAACCTTATATTACAATCCAACACAAAAAGGAGGCCGTTAATATGGGACACCTTAAAGAAAAACATGGCATGACTCTGCTTGGAAATACACCACCCGGCACCTGCCCGATGTGTGCCGTAACACATGACCCTGAGATGCCTCACAATTTACAGAGTCTGGCATACCAGTACAAGTTTTACGATATACATGGCCGGTGGCCCACGTGGGCGGACGCAATGGCGCACTGCTCGGATGAGATTAAGGCTTACTGGTGTAGCGCCTTGGCAGAACGCGGAATAGTAGTAGACGAGGAAAATGAGGACTAAAAAAGAAGAGCACCCTTGCTGCTAACAAGGGTGCTCGCGACACAATAACTGCTGCCTGCAATTATGCTATCTGACAAAATAAGTATAGCAGATTTACAGGCAGTAGTCAAGCGGAAAACGGCGCGCACATGCGCCTTGGACCTTGCTAAAGGTATTAATTAGCCGCACAGACTACCGCCTGACATGATAGCAATATTACAGTTTGTATAACCTGTCTTGGCAGTAGTTTATGCGGATGTAAAAAAAGAAAGGACACAAAGAACTATGCCGATGCAGTACATCCAAAAAACCACGATTGCCGGAGACACTATCGAAATTGAGAAAACCCGCAGCGCCCGTTTTGGAAAGAGAATCCCAAGGGGCGGAAACGAAGGGAAAACTCCCAAGGCCGCAAAAGAGGTAAACCGGCGCAACGCGATAAAACAATTAACGCGCCTCATAAACGCAAGCTACAAACCAAACGACCTGCACATCGTGCTTACATATGCGGATGCCTACCTACCCAAAAACCCCAAAGAGGGGCAAAAGCTCCTTGATAAGTTTAAACGCGGCATGCGCAAGGAAATGCAGGATCAGGGCAAAGATTTTATGTATATCGCAGTTACCGAGGGGCTGGCAAAGCGTCTGCACCACCACCTAGTTATTAACGCAACAGACATAGAGACATTAACCGCCTGTTGGCCGTGGGGCAAAGTTAGGATATATCCCCTCGATCCCTCCCGCGAGTATTCAAAGCTTGCGGAGTATCTTGTTAAGGAGACCGACCGTACCTTTCGCCCGGGCGGACAGTACCTGCAAAAAGCGCTGGGCCGCCTCAAAAAACTTAGTGCAGCCATACACAAAATCAAAACTGGTAGAAGCAAAGCAATGGCGTAAAGAGCCGAGAGCACCCAAGGGATATCATGTAGACCGAGACAGCATCCGCAACTACCGCAGCGAGGTAACGGGGGCGGAAAGTCAGTTTTACCGCCTCATCCGCAACGAGCCGAGCAGCCCGCAAGAGCGGGAGCGACAGCGACGGCAGGCAAAGCGGTCCAAAGAGCGGGAAAAAGCGATGCAAAAACAAAAGAAAAAACCAAATGAAAACAGGCGGTGTTAAAGATGCTCAGTAAACCAAAATACGCACCGGTCAAGGAGATATACGGCAATACAGTAGATTACCTCCTCGGCCGCATCAGCGACAAGCTACACGCCGGCGAATCGACAGCGGAAGTGGAAAAATGGATAGTTAATGCCGCAAACCGATTAGAGCCTCGTGAGCATCGCCGGCTGCTAATTGATGCATGCAACTACTGGGCGCAGCTCGTTGCCCCGGGTATCCCAAAGACGCCGCAGCCGGAGCAGACCACACTTAAAACATGATTTTGCAGTCAACTGCAAGAAAATCGAAAGGAGCAGCAAAATGCTTAAGAAAGCAATTGCAATGATAGAGGAGCAACAGGCCAAAGCGCCGGAGCGCAGCCAGATACGGCTAATTGGTGAGCAGCTAAAGGATATCTGCCGCACCACGCCAAACGCGGCCGCGCTGGTAGTAAACGACCTCGCCGTACCGGAGATGAGCCTCGAGCATCTCAAAAAGAAATTTGATGCATTCGCAAAATCTAAAAAAGCCGGAAATGAATCTTGCATCTTTCCGGATGAGGCGGATACCATCATTCGTGAATTTTACGGAATCGCAAAACCTGCGGAAACGTCGGAATCAGCGAGCGGGCCGGTAATAAACCTGCTGGACCTCATTTAAGGGGGTAAAGCAACCGTGAAATGGATAAAAAAAGAACTGGATAAAATCCCGTATAAGCCATATCCGGCAAATTGCAATCCGGATCGCAAGGAGCTCGTACTGCTCGCAGAGCGGGTAAATTACCAAGACGTTAAAATCCTTGTCGCCACTTTTTACAGAGCCTCCACACAGCAGCCGTTTTGCAGGGTGTTTTTAGATGAAGATACCTACACAACCAAAATGTGCGAAACAGGAAAATGGAGCGCAGCAAGCCTTGGGGGCATACATCTTGACGGCGGATGGTGGACGCTGGACCACTGCTCATACACTTACGAGATGCCGACGGCCATAAAGGCGGCAAACGCACACTATGGCAGCAAATACAAATGGCTATCCGGTGCACTCAGCAAAATCGACCGGCACCAAAGCTCAATCAGATGGGATAAGCAAAAAGCAAAATCACAAAAACGAGCGGAAGAGGACCGGCTTATCATAGACGATGTGCTGAGTCAAACACCGCCGCTGCCGGATGATATTGAGCGGCAGATCCTTGACGGGCCGCTTAAGGAGAGCCGGTACATATTTTACCGCACGGCCAAGGTGCGCGACCCTCTGACCGGATTGCAGGAACGCAGGGTATATGGGTTTTGCTCCAACTGTATGAAAGAGCACGAACTACTGTGCGAGCCAAACCACAAAGAGCGGGCATATTGGTGTCCGAAATGTAAATGCGAGGCGACCGCATATAAGCGGGGGCTAGGCCGTAAGCGCCTAAAGGATGTCTGCCAGTATGCGGTATTTACACCAACGGGACGCAATGTGATTGCGAGATTTTACGAAGTGCGGCGCGACTACAGCGGCGATCCGGAAAAAATCAAAACCGATCTAATAGAAATTGAACGCTATTACTTTACGGAGGGCAAGGCATACAAACTCACCCGCTATGTCGCGTCAGCGTTCGGCGGAAAATGGATACAAAATGACTTTGAGGTGCGCCGGCGCATCCAAGAGGACATCTACAACTACGACATACACCCATACACCGAAGAAACATTTAAGGGCACGGTCCTTGAGCACGCGCATTTTGACGATTACATCAGGCAAGCACGCAAATCAGACAGATACCACTACCCTATGCAGTACCTCGCGTGTTATTGCCGTGAGCCGTCCATTGAGCACCTGCTTGGGGCAGGACTCTTCCGGTTTGTACAGGCCCGAGTGCACCATGACGCGGCTGCAAACAGGGCAATCGATTGGAGCGCGGCGCGGCCCAGAGACATGCTCGGCGTATCGCAACCGGAGCTTGAGCAAATTAAAGCGCTTGACATGTCTTGCAATGATTTTGAGGCATACAAAACCCTAAAACCGGCAGGCGTTAAGTTGTGCGCAGAGGATAAGCCCATCATTAGGTTTTTTGCCGGATACGGATACGGTAGAGACAGTAAAGAGGAAAACCCCATTACAACCGTAAAACGCTGGGGCCTCAAAGAATCAGTGAAATATTTGAGATACCAACACCGCAAGGCGTATAAGGGAAACACCGAATATCACACAATCTGGAATCAACTTAAAGATTACCACAACATGGCCCGTGAGTTGGGCTACGACCTCAATAATAGCTATTATTTTATGCCGCCGAACCTCAAGAAAGCCCATGATAAAGCCGCAGAGCTGCAGCTCAAACAAAAAGAGCTGGAGTTGGCTGAAAAAGCAAAAGCCGAGGCTAAACAATGGGCCGCCATCGGCGAGGCGCTCAAAGGGCTCGAATATACCAACGGCACGTTGATAATCCGGCCAGCGCGCTCACGTGCGGAACTTGTGAACGAAGGCAAAGTGCAGAAACACTGTATCGCAGGATACGCGGACAGGGTGCTGCGCGGCGAAACCTGCATCTGGTTTATCCGCAGAGAGGATCAACCCGCCTCGCCGTATTACGCACTCAATACCAGCCCTGCGCCTAAGTTTGAATTTAGACAGTGCCATGGATACGACAATGACGATCACCTGCCCGGCGGTCAGCGGCCGCAGGAAATCAAAGACTTTGAAGCGGAATGGTACGAAAAAGCAGTCAAGCCGTGGCAGAAAAAACAGGAGCGCGAAAAAATTAAGGCTTTGCAATCAACTGCAAAGAAACAGCCCCGCGAGCGGGTACTGGTAGGAGCCTAAAACAAAAGGAGGACAAAATCAATGTCAGAACTTATGAATACCACGCCGGCAGGCGTCACACAAAACCGCGCGTACGAACTGCATCAGTACATAATCGCCCAAGCCAGAGTGGCAGGGCAGGCAATCAGCGAGATTGGCCGCAGCCTTAAGGAGATGCGCGACAGTAAGCTATACCTTGAGCTTGGCCACGAGACCTTTGAAGCCTACACCGAGGATATGCTTAACATCAAGCAGCGGCAGGCATATAACTACATATCCATCTATGAGACCTACGGCCCTAAATTTATCGACGCCAACGCTAATCTCGGCATCAGCAAGCTCCTGCTCCTGCAGGCGGTGCCGGTATACGACCGCGAGGAATTTATGGAGGAGCACGATGTTGGAGATCTTACCACCAGAGAGCTAAAAGAGCTGACCGAAAAATACACCAAAGCTTGCGAGCAGTTGAGTCTTCTGCAGACGGAGAAAGAGGACCTCGGCGACGAGTTGATTGCTGCGGAGGAGGATAACCGCATAGCCACAGAGCGGGAGCAAAGGCTGCAAGAACAAAAAATCGAGCTCGAAAAGCGAATCAAAGAGCTCGAAGCCCGCCCCGTGGATGTCGCAGTAGCCGAGCCGTCCGCCGAAACCCTTGCCGCCCTAAAAAAAGAAGCTGCGGCGAACCAGAAGGAAGCTATTGCAAAAGCAGTGGAAAAAGCCGAAAAGAAGGCGGCCAAGGATGCAGAGGAGAAAATCAAAGAAGCTAAGGAAGCGGCAAAGAAAGAAGCCGAGGAGGCGCTGCAAGCAAGTCTGCGCGATGTAGAAAGAGAAAAAGCTGCAGCCTTAGAGCGGGCGAAAGCCATGGAAAAGCAGCTCTCCCTCGGCGCAAATCCAGATACCGTGCTTATCAAACATCTATTCGACGAGCTCCAGAGCATCTACAACCGCCTGATGGGCACCATCAATAAGCTGGAGACGTCCGGAACAGAAACAGACACCGAAGCCGCCGCGAAGTTTAGGAGCGCGGTCCGCAAGCTTCTTGAAATGCTTGTTAAGCAGCTGGAGGGTTAAACCATGGCAGGGTATGACATCTACGGAGGCAAGGACCCTAGAAACATCATGCGCGGCCGACAAAGCCGCGCACAGGGTGAAATTTTTGAGCAAATCATAATGGCTAGTTGTGAGCATTACCGAGAAATAGGCATTGCCCACATCGAAAAAACACCGGAGCCGTTCCACGTCACAAAATCATGCGGAAACGGCAAGTTTATCGGCAATTTTGCAAAACAGGCACAACCTGATTTTAAAGGCACATTGATAAACGGCGGTGCAGTGGTATTTGAGGCAAAGCATACAGATGGCGACCGCATAACGCAGGACAGAGTGACGCCTGAGCAAAGTGAAGCGCTTAACCTGCACGAACTTTTTAACGCGTTCTGCTTCGTCTTTGTGTCATTTGGTATGAAAAATTTCTACAGGGTACCATGGTATGAGTGGAAACAAATGAAAGAAAAGTATGGACGAAAATACATAACAGAAAACGACACACCAGGAGTGCGGTGTCGTTTTGACGGCAGAGCAATACATTTTCTTAGAGGGTTAGAGGATACGCTATGAGCCGTAAGAGCCGCCGCCGCAATTGGCGCCGTAAACCGCCTCAAGAAAGTAAGCCGCAAGCCCAAGAGCGGGACTGCACCAGCTGCGTAAAGAGCAGGCACTGCGCAGATGTCAGCCGGCAGTACCCATGCAGACTATATCAGCAACGGAGGGGCACGTCATGACAATACCACCTGATACATTTTGGCCGATTGTAGGGCTGATCGTGGCGCTGGGCATAGGTGCGATGATGTGTTTTGAGGATGATTAAAACTAGAGGAGGACACCAAAGAGTGCGAAAGCTTATAACCATCGCGGCGCTGCTTGCGGCCGTCGTGATGCTGACAATCACAGTACATGCAGAGGCGGGCGCGGACAAGCCCGCCACAGACCAAACAAGCCAAACCGAGCAATCATTTGAAGATACATACGACCTGCGCACCGTCACCGGCATCACAGCCGAGCAGCTCGCCCCATACATGCACCCCGAGACCAGGCACCTTGCCGCCGATGTAATAAGCATCTGCGAGCGGGAGGGAGTATCAGCCGAGTTTGTCGCGGCCGTAATCCGATGGGAGCGCATCCCCGAGATACACAACTGGTTTGGGTGGACATCTAATGCCGGCGGATACATGGTATTTGACACCGACATAGAGGGCCTAGAGCATTGCATCCGCAACATCAAGATTATGTACCTCACCAAGCGCCCAGTAGATGCGGCAGAGGACGATATCACGGGCAGCTGCTACAACGGTTACACCGTAGCCGCGGTGAGCATCATGTACAACAATACAGATTATTGGCGGGAGAAAATAGCCGGCCAAGCTGAAAAAATAGTGAGGAGCGTGCAATGATGAAAGCAATTACTATTTGGAATCCTTGGGCGTCCCTAATTGCCATAGGAGTAAAACCCCACGAAACGAGGAGTTGGGCAACTAACTACCGAGGCCAGATAGCGATACATGCGGCTCAAAAAGATGTCCATAAAATCATGCGCGAGTTGCCACATGACGTATTAGTAGCAATGTATGACAATTTGTATAAGGGCTATGGTATTAAATCCGGAGCTTTGAGCAGACTTGCTGATGAACAGGGACACATTATTGCCACCGCGATGCTTGCCGAGTGCTGGCAGGTAATCGAGCACACTCCGACGGCTATTATACTGAGACAGAGCAACGGTATTGGTGTGGACAAGATACCTATAGATGCCCCGTATCTGATGTTTGGCGACTATAGCGTGGGGCGATATATATGGGGGCTGGCTAACGTTTGCAAGCTGCCAGAGCCAATCCCGGCAAAAGGCATGCAGGGGTTATGGACCTGGGAGGGTGAACAATGAACAAGGACGTAGCATTTACGCTATCGGTGGGTGCCCAGTACAGCACGTGGCCATTTCCAAATCTCAAAATCGTCAATAAAAAGCGTTTCGCAGATTGCGAGTGCGGGGCAAAACAAAAGACGCTTTACCGGAGCGGTAGAAAATGGCTGTGCTTAAAGTGCGTTAACAAAGAGGGGGAGCGTGAGCAAAATGTATGAACCACCTAAACGCCGTAGGCTGTCAAAGGCAGGGCGGCAAGAGGTATACGACAAATGCGGCGGGCATTGCGCTTATTGTGGCTGTGAGCTTGCGTACAAGGACATGCAGGTCGACCATGTTATTCCGCTTGACGGTTGGAGTGAGAAAGGCTCCGACACGTTAGATAACATGCTCCCCGCCTGTCGCAGTTGCAACCATTACAAAAGCCGCAGCACACTTGATGGTTTCCGCAAAATGCTGGAGGATATGCCCGCTGTGCTCATGCGTGACAGCGTTACCTACCGCAATGCGGTGAGGTTTGGGATGGTAATTCCCAATCCAAAGCCGGTTGTATTTTACTTTGAAAAGGAGCGTGAGAAGAGTGGATAGGTTGACAGCAAGAAGTAATCAGGGGCTGGCATATTTGGTTAACGTTAAGCCTGACGAACAAGTAGTTGAAAGCCAATACCCCAATACGTTGCGCTGCATTATGGAGGCGTTCAAACGCCTCGCCGCCTACGAGGACACGGGGCTTACGCCGGAGGATATTGATAACCTCCGCGCGGACAACGCCGCCATGCAACAAGAGTGGCAAGACGCGCATGACGAGTTAAAATGTCTCCGCGCCGACCTAGCACGTGTTACTGCAGAGAGGGATGCGGCGGTTGCAGAAATGAAAAGAATTGTTGATGCAGTGCGGGAGGAGCATTGTGACGAGACTTGTTGTTTTGCGTGTAAATATGATTGCGATACAAGCATTACCGACACAGGGGATTACGCTTGTGAATGCCCTGGATTTGAGAGGGATGATTGTTTCGAGTGGCGCGGCGTGCAGCAGGAGGAGGCCGCCCAATGACTAAATACATATGCCCTAGCCCGGCCTGCGCAAAGATATGGGCGCGCAATGGAGTATGTAGCCGCAGGTGCAGCAGCGTATTAACATCCAAGCCAAAACTACCACCGGTTAGATGGGCAGGGTTATTGCTTAAGGATAACTACACCGCCGCCAAATACGTAGCGGCAAGAAATCAAAGTAAAGAGGCACCCCATAAAACCTATGAGGGCAGCAACCGAGAGCGGGCAATAATTGGCACGGATGCAAAGGGCAATAGCACGCGCTACCCATCCATAATAGCCGCCGCGCGGATCGTTGGAGTAAATCCAAAATCCATAAGTAATTGCCTAAGCGGCATACAAAAAACAGCCAGACAATTGTCTTGGTTATACGCAGACGATAATTAACATCTACGACAATAGGAGGGATAGGCTATGCGGTGGATTGATAAAGCAAAGGACGTCGCGCGTAACTATAAAAGCAATCAGCGAGAGTTAGAGTTACTCCTTGATGCCAAAGAGCGCGGCTTACACACTGCAAATATAGCTAGCATGCGTAGCGGGCGCATATCCCGACCGGTAGAGCGGGTCGTGGTTGAGCAGTTATCAAACGAGCGCATAGCCTACCTCAAGCAGGCCATATTTGCAGTAGACTATGCGTTATGCAAGATTGTCGAGTGCCCACAAGGCGAGACAACAATTAAAATATATGAGATGGTTTATCGCGACCGCACCCATAAACTATATGGGGCAGCCCAAGCGCTACATATCAGTGAGCGCACTGCCATTAGATACAACATCGGCCTGCTAAAAATAATTGCATCCCAAATGGGATTTTTGCAGATATTTTAAAAGTTGGCACTTCAAGCGAGTAAAAGTGTGTTAATCTATAAAATAAGATAAGTGCAACGGAGGCGGCCAAGCGGCAGCCTCCTCGTTCTTTTCATCCCTCTTTTTTGGGGAAGAAAGGATGTGCACGAGCATGACGAGAAACATAATCTACAACCGCGAATGTATTACGGGGATGTCCCAACTACCGGATAAAAGCATTGACATGATTCTTTGCGACCTGCCGTATGGTATCACAGACTGCAGTTGGGATGGCCTTATCCCATTCCACCAGTTGTGGGAGCAGTACGAGCGTGTAATCAAAGACAATGGAGCAATCGTGCTAACTGCCTGCCAACCGTTTACGACACAGCTTATAGCGAGTAATCGCAAACTATTTCGCTACTGTTGGTATTGGCTAAAAAACCAAGTAACAGGCTTTCCGTTTTCAAAATACCAACCTCTTCGCTGCGTTGAGGAGGTTGTGGTATTTTATAAGCGGCCACCAACATATAACCCGCAAGGACTGGTAGAACTCGAAAAACCGCGCATGCAGAGAAAGACAAGCCGCAGGGATTGTGTGTATAAAAGCGATAGCCTTGAGAATCAGTATGTCGTCCGGTATGTCAACTATCCGCGCCAGACGCTGCAGATAAAATGCGAGCGCGGTCTACACCCAACGCAAAAACCGGTAGCGCTGTTTGAATACCTTATCAGGACATATACCAATAAGGGCGATCTGGTGCTAGATAACTGCATAGGCAGCGGCACAACCGCGGTGGCTTGTATCAATACAGGCCGAGACTATATCGGCTTTGAGATTACCGAGGAGTATTACAATATTGCAATCATCCGAGCAGAAAAAATTAAACAAGAAATAAACTTTAAGGAGAAACAATAATGTCAAAAGGTTGGCCGCTTCGGAATATAGCCTTGGAGAGACCGCTACCTCACAAGGAGAAGGTGAAGACTCTAATTAACTTATATCTGGAGTTTGACATGAGGATTCCACTGATGTTGATTGACGAATGGAATAAGATGTGTTACTGCAAAACGGCTATCAACACCGACAACACCGGAGAAGGGAAAAGCCTTAAACAATTAGTGGCAGAACTGAGGGCACGCAAAGGGACTGAAACCCCAAACCCATTAGAGGCAATAAAGACAGCAAAGATGCCAATCAATAAGCCAAGAGGGTTATTTTGGTTCTGAAAAGATATTCTCATGACTTGTTGTTTTGCATTCAAGTGCAAAGGATAGTTAGCGCAGGGCATGAACCATTATATGTAAAAGGTACTTCCGAGGGGGGCGGGGCCCGCGGGTCTCGCGTGTCCCAAAATTCCTGTAGATATGAAACTTTCAAAACGAGGTTAAAGTGTAAAAGTTCAAAGGGGTGATTTTCGATTAACAAAAAAGCTCTCACCAAGGATATTGGCGGGAAAATTTGCGTGTCGACATCTCTCCTTGCGGACTCTTTTAGTGTTACATCAAAGACAATAAATTCGTGGGAAAAAGAAGGCTGTCCCAAAGCAGGTTACGGCTATTGGTATTTAGCAGATGTCATTGCTTGGAGAGATAAAAAACTCCATGGAAAAGCTGGAGATGATGTGTCGCAAATGTCCCCGATACACAAAAAACTGTTCTGGGAAACAAAATGCAAAGAATATCAAGCGGAATGTCAGCAACTCAAGAACTCTATTTTAAAGGGCGATTATATTGAAAAGACGCAAATCCAAAAGGATCTTGCGTCTTTTTTCGTAATCCTTAAGCAAGCGCTGTTGTCAATTCCTCGAAAAGTCGCTATAACCTCGGCGCAATATATTGGCAATGCGAAGGCCCGCGATGTTGAAAATGAAACACAGGAGGTGATCCTGTATGCCCTCAACCAATGGAGCGGAGGAAACTTTAAAGCGGATACCGGGGTGGATAACGCCGGCACTCGGAGTTCTAAAACCTCCGGAAAAAATAACAGTAAGCGAGTGGGCGGACAGAAACAGGGTGCTCGATCCAAAAAGCTCAAATGAGCCAGGAAAATGGCGAACGGCAAGAACGCCGTATCTCAAGGGCATTATGGACGCATTTACAGATAATGAGGTTGAAGAGATTGTTTTTGTAAAGCCAACACAGGTTGGAGGCACGGAGTGTCTGCTCAACATGATCGGATACATAATCGACCAAGACCCAAGCCCGACACTAGCAATCTACCCAACAGATACGCTGGCACAAAGCGTTTCAAAAAACCGAATACAGCCTATGATAATGGCTTCCGAAAAGTTAGCAAAGAAATATGACGATAAACGCAGCCAGTTGTTAGAGCTACAAACGGAAGGAATGTTTCTGGCTCTTTCCGGCGCAAACTCACCGTCACAGCTTGCATCGCGACCTATTCGAAACTTACTGCTTGACGAGGTAGACAAATATCCGCCAAGAGCAGGAAAAGAAGGCGACCCGATATCTCTTGCCCGCGAACGCACGAAGACGTTCGCGTATAACAAGAAGATATTCACAACATCCACACCGACATATACTAGCGGACCGGTATGGCAAGAGTTTCAATCTTGCGAAACTCAGCTATATTACATGGTACCGTGCCCGAGATGCGGAGAATATCAGCAGTTTAAGCTCAAACAAATCAAGTGGCCGCAGGAGGCGGTAACCTCTAGCGCCCGAAAGGCTTCAGCGTTTTATGAATGTGATCACTGTAAAGGAGTAATACGGGATGCAGACAAAGCCGAAATGCTCAAAGATGGCGAATGGCGACCGCAAAAAGAAGGATCGAGACAAAAGATTGGGTTCCACCTCAATGCTATCTATTCGCCGTGGATTACCTTCGGCGATATCGCGTACAACTTCACCGCCTCGAACAAGGAGCCTGATACTCTCATAAACTTTATCAACTCATGGCTGGCGGAACCGTGGGAACAGGTCTCTACTAGCGCGGACGATGATAAGGTACTTAAACACACAGCAGCATATACACAGGGCGTTGTACCAGATGGCACTATGATGATTACCGGTGGCGTGGACGTACAGAGAACTTGCTGCTATTACACAATACGGGCATGGGGCATAAATCGTCGCAGTTGGAACATTGACCATGGTTGCGTCCAGACGTTTGACGATATCCGTGAGATTATGGATAGACCTTACCACGACCTGAATGGCAACACTTTTTTTATTAACCTTTGCCTTATCGACTCTGGAGACCGAACCGACGAGGTATACGATTTTTGTTATATAAACCAAGGGCTTTTTTCTCCGCTAAAGGGTTCATCAAATCCGATACCACAAAGGTACCGGCTATCGACCATTGAGAAGAAGGATTCCACTGCGAAAGGCATGCAGTTAGTAATTTGCGATGGCAGTTATTATAAAGATTTTATATTTAACCGCTTAAATCGTGAGGATGAAGATGCTTGGTTTGTTTACGATGGCTGTGACGCAGAGTATGCGCAGCAGGTTACTGCGGAGCACAAAATACTCAAAAAAGTAAACGGTCGTGATGTTTGGGTGTGGGCGAAAAAGCGCAGCGGGATAGATAACCACTATCTTGACTGTGAAGTGTATTGCTCATGCGCTGCTGATGTCATGGGGGCGTTTGATTTATTGCATCCGGAAGAAAGTGAAGAAATACAAGTGACAACAACGTCCGGAGAAAAACAAGAAAGCAACTGGATTGAAACCGGAGGTGATGACTGGATATGATGAGCGCAAGTGAAAGATACACCCAGCTTGAAGCTGCAATATCTGCCATAGAAAACGGTGCGCAGGAATACAGAATTGGATCTCGCAGCGTACGAAAGGCGGACTTATCTGTACTGTATGCGGAACGAAAAAATCTTGAGCGTCAAATTGCAGAAGAGAATGGTTACAACACCGCGGTAGCTGTTTTTGATGGGAGGTAGAAATGGGAATAAGAGATAGAATCAATGCTGCCGTTACTGCCTTTCGGAGCGCGAGCGGTTATGATAGCGGCGGATGGGACCGGCAAAATCAAAACTGGTCGCCAGTCAATGGTACCGGTGAACAAATAAACACGATATCCCGTGACATTATCCGCGCGAGGACGAGGGACCTTGAGCGCAATGCGGATAATGTTGGCGCGATAGTTGATGCATACGAACGCAATGTTGTAGGGACTGGAATACAGTTACAAGCAAAAATCAGGAAAGATACAAGTCTTGACTCCGAAGAAAACGACGAGCTCAATGATGCTATTGAAGAACTGTGGAAAGAATGGTGCAAAGCTGACAATTGTGATTTAACTGGCCAATTCTGCTTTTCTGAAATGCAAACAATGGCCGTCAGGCGCAGGTTGGTTGATGGCGGGATATTCTTTGTTTTTGTATACAACTATGCAGAACGTTTTCCGTTGAAGCTGCAAATGAAAGAGGTTGACGAACTCGATACATCCATTCTGAGCTATAGGCGCGGGAACATAACAAACAAGGTCGTCAGCGGTATCGAGCTTACTAGTTACGGCAAGCCAGTAGCGTATCACTTTAAAGAATATGACGCTTACGGGTGGACGGGCAAGAGCCGGCGCGTTGATGTTAAGCATGCGATTTTCCTGCAATACAAAACCAGACCAAGCGATATCCGTGAGATTTCACCGATGTCGCGAATACTAACGCGCCTCAAGGACATAAACCAATACATGGATGCAATCTCGGTAAAAGAGCGGGTGCTAGCGTGCCTGTCTGTGTTTATCAAAAAAGTGACCGGGCGCGATATGGGAAACCATAGAGCGTTATCGATAGACAGGGCTACTGGTCAACGGGCAAAGAAACTTTCCCCCGGCATGATTGAAACATTGGATGCCGGCGACGAAATACAAGTGGTAAATCCATCTGGACAAGCCAGTAATGCGAAAGATTTTATAACTACAATGATGCGTTCTGTATCGGCAGCGCTTGGTTTGTCATATGAGGCGGTTTCGCGCGACATGTCAGAGGTTAACTATAGTTCAGCCCGCCAGAACCTCCTTGAAGATAGGCGGACATATCAAGTTTGGCAGCGGTACCTAGTCGACCATCTATGTAGCAAGGTATATAAAGAGTTTCTGGCAACTTCTGTTCTGGCGGGGATTATTGATATTCCTGATTTTTTCAGCAACAAAGAGCGTTATACCAGTTGCACGTTTATCTCAAACGGGCTTAGCTGGATTGATCCGCTTAAAGAGGTTCGTGCAAACGAAATTGCAGTAAATAGCAACCAGATTACGCTTTCAGAGGTTTGTGCAGAGCGCGGCAGGGATTATAAAGAAGTGCTGAAACAACGAGCGAAAGAAGAAAAGCTTATGAGGGATTATGGTTTGAAAGGAGAAACAAACAATGTCTAAATCAATTACAAACGGACAGAGGTTAATGCGAACTTTCAGCGGAGAAATCCGTGCCGCTGAAGCTAATGAATCACGGCGCATAGAACTGTCGTTTTCATCCGAGCAGCCATACACGCGGTGGTTTGGATCGGAGATCCTTTGTCATGATGAGGGGTGCGTAGAGTTAACCCGCCTCAAAGAAATAGGAACGTTATTGTTTCACCATGGACGTGACGCAAACTACGGTAGTTTGCCGGTCGGGAAGATCATTGACGTTACGCTGGACAAGGCCGAAAAACGGTGCAGGGCAACTGTTGAGTTTGATGCAGACGAAAAAAGCGATTTGCTTTACCAAAAGGTATCCAGTGGAAGCGTTAAGGGTGTATCGGTAGGCTACTCCATTGATGCGTACGAGGAAGTTATGACTGGAAAAACCAGTTCGAACGGCAGATTTACGGGTCCATGTACGGTGGTCACAAAGTGGACACCGATGGAAATATCAATTGAATCGGTACCCGCAGATGACAGCGTGGGTGTTGGCCGATCAGTAAATGAAAAGGGAGATGATTTTATGGCAGGCGAACAGAATCTTAACGTAAACACTACCGGAGAGCACACGAGGACTGTCACTCCTCCGACTGCGCCGGTCGCAACCACACCACCCGTAGTGCCGGCGGAAAACGAAAGAGTATTAGGAGCACAGCAGGAACGCGCAAGGGTTACTGAGATATCTGCATTATGCAAGGATTTTGGTGTAAGCGCGGACGGCTACATTGAAAAAGGTAGCACAGTTGAAGAGGCAAGGGCAGCCGTGCTGGAAATCCTCAGAACCAGAGAATCAGGAGAAGGGCTACCCGCGGCAAACGCAGAAGTTACGCAGGCAGAGGAGGATAAGTACCGTTCTGCAGCTCGTGATGGAATGCTGCAGCGAATGGGATTCAGCGTACAAAAACCGGCAGCCGGTGCCCGCGAATTCATTGGGATGTCTCTAAAAGAGTTGGCTAAAGATTGCGTTGCACGGAGCGGAGAACAAAGCGAACGCAGGCTAAATGACGTGGAAGAGCTTATGCGTTCGGCGCTTGTGCCAAACTCTGCTTTTGTATCGGTAATCAACAACACCATGGGCGCGGTACTCTCCGATGGATACAGCACCGCAAATACTACATTCCAGCAGTGGGCCGGCAAAGGTTCGAATCCAAACTTTAAGGCTAGCAATCGCTATCGCCTCTCGGCTGCGGGCGATTTCTATGAAATCCCACAGAATGGAGAATTTAAAAATAGCGAGGTAACCGACGAGGGCGTGGCCACTCGCCTGAAAACCTTCGGCAAGAAGTTCGCGTTTGGGCGGCAGACGATTATCGACGATGATCTTGGGACCATTGCCAGGGCATTACAGGCTCAGGTACGCTCCAATAAGCGTTTTATCAACGCGAAGGTGTACGAAGCGCTCACCGCTTCTTCTTCAATCTATGATGGGAAAGCACTGTTCCACAACGACCACAAGAATCTTGGCACCGCCGGTGAACTTAGCATTGAGACAATAAATGAACTGCTTATCAAGATGGCGTTACAGAAGGATATGAGCGGGAAAGAGCAGCTCAACATTACTCCGGCGTTTTTACTGGTGCCGGTTGCGCTGCAGATGGCCGCCGGCCGCCTCATTTACTCTGCGGCAGATCCGTCGGGTAATAACTCCGGCGTCGCAAACCCCATGCAGAACAAACTCAGCATCATTGCGGATGCCGCACTGGATGCCAAATCGGCAAAGGCGTTTTATTTGGCGGCAAGTCCGGCTGATGTCGACACCATCGAGGTTACATACCTCAATGGCAAAGAGGAGCCGACGCTCGAAAGCAACGTTTCGTTTGAACGCCTTGGTATCGAGTATCGACTGTATCATGATTTTTCCGTGTCCGTGCTTGATTACCGCGGACTTGCAAAAAATGCCGGGCAGTAATGCTGGCACTACAAGAAGATAAGGAGGGCATACACATGGCAAACTATATCCAGAAAGGCGAGCACATCGATTTTGTAAACAGCGGAGCGGAAGTGATTAAGCGCGGTGATGTTGTTGTACTCCCCTCGCGCATAGCTATTGCTGATACGGACATTGCAGTGGGAGAAATGGGAACGATTGCGCTAGTAGGAGTCTATGAACTTGATGCCGGCGCTGTCGCAATCAACGTTGGTGACGCGGTATATTGGGATGCAGAGGCCGGCAATATCAAGGTATCGGCGACCAGTAATACCGCAGCAGGCATGGCGGTTACTTCAAAGGGTGGCGCGGCAGGCAAGGTAAACGTGCGCATCGGGTAACCCGTCATGAATCTTAAAGAGCAGATTTTTGCAGAGATGGCGCTGTTTTTTAACAGCGCCGAATTTGCGCAGGAAGCAACAATCGACGGAAAACGGTGTTTGGTTGTAGTCGATAACGACCGCCTAATGCAACGCAGCAAATCCGAGTACGAAGGGATCTCATGCGGAGAACTGCTGTTTTACATCAAGGCGGCTGACTTACCGAGGAAACCGGCACCCGAAAGTGCTATGAGATTCGACGGGAAGCCAATGATTGTGTTTGACTGCCGCGAAGATGAAGGGATATATGAGATTATTCTCACTCATAATCGGAGGTAATTATGGCGAGCGATAGCCCGGCAATTATTGTAAAGATGCCGACGATAGAACCACTTTTGGCACAGTTATCAGGATTTCCAAAACAGGTGCATCGCGCAAACTACTCTGCAGCCAAAAGGACGGCCGATCATGTCATAACTAATATTGGACGAGAGGTATCAAAACGATATGCGCTCCCGCAGAACAAACTCAAGCGACACATAAAGAGTAAGCGCCTCATAATCCCGAAGTTTAGCAAGACGATGCAAGGGTATCAAATTCTTATAAAAGGCCACTTGTTGCCAACAACCGCATTCCCCCACACAATTAAAATCACCGAAAAAAAGGATAAGTTAGGTAACGTAAGAAAAAAAGTGACCATAAGCGCGCGGGTTTTGCGCAGTAATCGTCGGCGCAAAATAGTACGCAAAAATGAGGATGGCTCTATCGCAAGTGCCTTTCTTAAAATGCCCCGTGAGACGAGTGACACTGATGGGCTTACAGATGCGCCTCCTGTTATCCTAGTCCGCAAGAGCCGCCAAAGAGGGCCGTTGATGGAACCGAAAGTGCTGTCTATCCCACAGATGATTACCAACGATGAAGTTGCTGATCAAATAGCTCGCGAAGCCCAAGAATGGTATTTAAAGCGCATAACCCATGAGGTTGAGAATCGAATACAAAAAATGGCCGAGAAGGTGAATAAGGCATGACACTAACGAACCTTGAAGAAATAAAGGAATTTCTCCTGCGGGAAGTGACGCCTACCATTAAACTGCTGCAATCCACTGAGGACGACGCGGTGTATAAGCTTGTCGAGCCTGCCGTACATGTGGGGTGGATACCGGATAACGGTTTTTTGCCGGACGACGCGGTAAGCATCCCTTGTCTGGTTGTGGGCATGGAGCAGAGCGATATGGATGAGGACGACGGGTCATTGTCGGTGGTAGTCACAGTGGCTGTTTGTCGTTACGGCCTCACTAACAATACAGGGGCGTTGACAGACGGGTTAGAGGGATATAAAGACCTTATCAACCTGCTTGACCGCACAGCGGCTGCCGTACTGCGCAAAAGGCTGCTGGCACCGAACCTCAAGCTGACGTCACCGGTGAGGCAGTCTATGTACAAAGACCAACCGTATCCATACTGGTACGGGAAGATCATGTTTACAGTCAGCACGGATGGATATCCGTGTGTAGCGCACGACATGAATTTTTAAGAGAGGTGAATTATTATGAGCGTAGGATATAAACATGGCGCTTACGCCGACATTGTATCGTCTGCCAGAGGTTTAAATGCACTGTCAGTTGGAACGCTGCCGGTATACATCGGATGCGCCCCTGTCCACCAGTTAAGAGCGTATGCAGGCGCAGTGGGGAAACCCCTGCTGGTTACGGACACTAACAATGCACGAAAACAGGCGGGATACATGTCACGTGGGTGGCAGGGCTTTGAACTCTGTGAAGCGGTTAACGCTCACTTTGATAACAGAATCAATCCGATTGGCCCAATTGTGTTGATTAACCTGTTTGACCCAGCAATCCATAAGGCAACACCGCAGACAACGGTAGAGGTATCCCTTGTGAAAAAGGTCGGATATATTGAGGACAGCAGAGCAATCCTTAACACTGTATCTATCACGGATATGGCGTTTGGCACAGATTACACCGTCGAGTATACAGAGGATGGCCAAAGAGTAAAAATCACCGCCTTAACTGATGCAGCAGGGCCGCTAAGCGCAAAATATTCAAAGGCGGACCCTACGAAGGTTACGACTGCAGAAATTATCGAGGGTGCCCGTGAAGGGATTAAACTTATTTATCAAAAATTTAATCGTATCCCGACGTTGATCTGCGCCCCGAGGTGGAGCGCGGTAAAAGAGGTGCACGACGCTTTGCTGGATGCCATCGAGGACATTAACGGGCACTGGAAAGCATATCTCTACAGCGACCTGCCGGCAGCCGCCAATACTGATGCAGCTATTGTGGCAAAAGCGGAGAATGAGTACACGTCGCCAAAAGAAACGCCGTGTTGGCCATACGCTAAAAAGGGAGAGAATGTGTATCACTTATCCACCATTGCCGCGGTGACGGCTCAGTACGTGGATAACGTCAATGACAACGTACCGTACGAGACCCCATCCAACAAGCCTGTCGACATTGACGGCTTATGCAAAGCAGATGGCACCCCGATAGATTTCGACAAAATTAAGGCAAACGAGCTCAACGCAGCCGGCATCCGCACTGCAACATATTGGGATGGCAGCTGGGTTTTGTGGGGCGCGCATACCGGTGCATACACCTATGCGATGGACACTAAGCCCGAAGAGATTTTTGATTGCTCAATGCGGATGTTGCAGTACATCGCAAACACATTCCAACGCAAATACGGTATCAAGGTAGACAAGCCGATGAATCGGGCGGCAATTGACACAATTCTCAACGACTATCAGGCGTTTTTGGATAATCTTTCCGCGCAAGGTGCTTTACTTGGTGGAAAAATTGAATTTTTGGAGACGAGCAACGGGTTAAGCGATATGGTCGAGGGTGATTTTGTGTTTGATCTTGAAACCACGACAACACCGCCCGGAAAGAGCCTAACCGCGAAGATCAGATACACTGCAGACGGCATAAACGCATTGTTTGGAGGCGAATAAGATGGTGAAGAAAAAAGAAATTGCGGTAACAGCCCATAAGGTTCTTATGGATAACAATGAAATCGGTGATAATGTGTCGTGCACGCTGCCGGACATAGAGCACGCTACGAGTGAGCTCAAGGGAGCCGGAATCGCGGGAACAATTGACGTTCCGCTGATGGGTATGTTTAACTCCATGACATTTAGTATGGATTTTCGCGGGCTCAACCGCAACTCTGCTGCAGCACTTAAGCCAGGAATAACGAATTTGGAGCTTCGTTTTCTCAAGGACACCATTGCAAGTAACGGTAATTACATCGCCGAGGGCACTAAGGTTTTCGTTTCTGGATATAATAAAAAGGTTGCCCCGGGAAAGGTGGAAACCGGCGCGTCAATGGACAGCTCGGCCGAATACGAGGTTACCCGGTACAGGATAATCTGTGACGGCGTTGAGGTATTGCTGATTGACAAGCTCGCAGGCGTCTACAAAGTAAACGGTATAGACTATATGCAAAAAGCAAGAGAGGTCCTCGGTTAACGAGGACCTTTTTGGCTTTTGCATTCAAGTGCAAAAGGAGGATAAAAATGTTTGGAAAAACAAAAACAGAAGCCGAAATCACTAAGATATCCGAGGCTCCGGAAGTGCGGGAGCAGGAAGTGTCGCAGGAAGATTTTTCACCGGTAAAAAAAATGAAGTTGTCCCGGCCGATTATGATCAATGCCAGAGAGTACACCGAGCTTGAGTACAATTTTGAGGACCTTACCAGCAAAGACCTGAGCATGGCCACAAAACTGATGGGCAGCTACGATATGATTAAGTTGACTCCACAAGAACTTGACCACGACTATCACTTCTTTTTATTCGTAAAAGCGGTGCAGAAAGTCAACCCTGCAATCGACTGCGCGTCCTTAATGCGGCTCAATGCAAAGGACGGAATCATGGCAAGAAAGCTGGCACGCGAGTATTTTTTCATAAATTCGGAGGAGTTATCCACCCAGAACAACTAAAGCAAACGATTGCCGCGATAGCGGTAAACGGGTTTGCCTCAGCTGAATGGTTATATAACCTTCCGATCGACGAACTGATAGATTTTTGTGAAAACATCAATGAAGCAATAGAAAGGTCTCAACCAAAATAGTAGGACTACAGAAAGGAGGAGCTATAGCCGTTGGGAAAAAGAAAAGAGCTAGAAGCGCTTATATCCCTTGCGGGAAAGGTTGATCCGTCCCTGCAACGGGCGCTATTGCAGGCGTCAAAGCAAATTAAAAAAACAGGGAAAACAATCACAGGGCAAACCGGTATGATGGCCAAAAGCATGGGAGTGCTCAAGAGCGTGGGTGCCGGTGCGCTTGCTGGTGTTGCGGCGCTCGGCGCCACCGCGATTGTAGCATTTACAAACGCAGCCAAGGCGGGCATTAACTTGGCATCAGACCTTGAAGAGGTCCAAAACGTTGTAGACGTTACCTTTGAGGCAAACTCAAAAACAATAGATGCGTGGGCAAAAACAACGCTTAATGCTTTTGGTATGTCCGAGCTTAAAGCAAAGGAGTACTCGAGCTCACTTGGCTCAATGCTTAAGGCGTCGCGGCTATCATCGGATCAGACGCTCATTATGAGCCAAAACCTGACGTCACTTATTGGAGACTTTGCAAGTTTTAAAAACCTTGAGGGTGATGAAGCGTTTTCGACTATTATGTCGCTGATGAGCGGTGAAACTGAGCCGGGTAAAAAATACGGTATTGATATGTCGGTGACCAACCTTGAAGAGTTCGCAAAACTCGCAGGGTACAAAGCAAAATTTACCGATATGTCACAGGCCGAAAAACAACTGGTGCGATACAACTACCTACTGCAGGCTACAGCGGATGCGCAGGGAGACTTTGAGAGGACTCAGGATTCTTTTGCAAACCAAAAGAAACTTGTTGTTGAAACATTCAACCAGATGTCTGCCCAAATCATGCAAAATGCGATGCCTGAACTCACACAGATTACATCCGCGCTAATCGACTTTATGAATGATTTTGATACAGGTCCGTTAGTGGATTTTATCACACAATTGGGAGATGCGGCAGTAGGCCTCCTGCCGGTTGTGCTACAGTTAATCCCCTTATTAACGCAGACGCTCTCAACACTTGTCCCCTTTATCACACAATTAGCATCCATGTTAGCGCCTGCACTTAATGAGATTTTCACGGAGCTTTTTGCTGCCTTACAGCCACTAATTGAGCCCCTCTTGGAGCTAGTGACGATGCTCTTGCCACCGTTGATTATGATAATAACGGCTATCCTAAAGGCTCTTGCGCCCGTTCTTGAATTTATCGTTGTGTTTGTTAAAAAGCTGGTCGAGTATCTGATGCCGGGCATAGAAAAGATAGCGGAAAACGTGCAATGGTTAGCGGATATATTTAAAAAAGCATTTAGCTGGCTTGCGAGGTGGAGCTTTACAGGCAAAACAGACGGTGCAGGGCTGGACGAATACGCTAAAGGCGGCTTTGCATCCCGCCCATCAATATTTGGTGAAGCGGGTCTTGAAGCGGCGATACCGATTAAACCCGGGAACAGCCGCAGTCTTGCGCTGCTCAACAGAACAGCAGAATTGCTGGGAATCAGAGAAGGAACAACAGCAGAAGCTGCGGTCGGTGCTGCCGGGTTTACGCTGATTTACAATCCTACCATTAACGGGACAAGTAAATCAGAAATCGAACCAGTGCTGCGTAGCCATTATTATGACATCAAAGAGATGATGGAGGACGCACAATTTCGACAGGAAAGGCTGGAGTTCTAGTGGCATTAACATATACCACAAGAGCGGGAGATACGTTTGATATCCTCGCTCTTGATTTTTACAATGATGAATACAAAGCGAACCTGCTTATCGAAGCAAATCCTGCCTATCGAAAAGTGTTGGTGTTTCCGGCCGGGGTAAGGTTGCAGGTGCCGCGTCACGAGCAAACGGCGGCAACAACACTGCCGCCGTGGAAGAGGTGATATTTTGCAGGTAATATACCAAGGCAAGGACATCTACCCGCAAATCAGCGTGCACTCTTGCGAGATTATCGACAATGCTGGCGGCAAGGCCGACAGTGTTGAGATCCAATTTAGTGATCCGGTAGGAGTATGGAGCGCCTACAAACCAAAGCGCGGCGATACGTTGGAGGTAATTTACAAGGGGTATCGGTCGGGCATATGCATTGCGGATGCAATATCGCAAGACCGCGGAATATGCACGGTTATGGCCACGTCTCTACCATTGAACTGTAAAACGCCACGAACTCAGGCGTGGGAAAACATAAGGCTTTTTGAATTGGCGGCAGAGATTGCGGGCCGATATGGTTTTGTTTTTCGGCCGTACGAAGTGGAAAATTACCTCTATAAGCGCGTGGAACAGATTGGAATGACCGATTTTGCCTTTTTGACGCAACGGTGTCAATTGGAAGGATACGCACTTAAAATCACAGACAAAGCCGTTGTCATATACAACGAGCGGATGTTTGAGACAACAGCTCCTGCACGAACGATATACAAGCACGAGGTTGACGGTGATAAGTATAATCTTAGGCAAAAAACAAGCGATATTTATAAATCTTGCGCGGTCAGCTATGGGGAACACACGGGATCAACCACAGATAATAAAATCGAGGGATCAGATTTCGCGGTGTCTGATATTTACGTGGGCAGCGTTGCAGAGGCAAAAAGATTTTCTGCGGGGCTTCTGCGGGCAAAAAATAAACAGGAGTACACCGGTAGCATACCGATTTTGATTGACCCAAAGCTTGCGGCCGGCGTTACTATCCGACTGTCCGGATTTGGCCTTAGTGACGGAATCTATTTTATAGAAACTGCAACGCACAACACGTCAGCTGAACGCACGATACTTAAAATCCGGCAAACACTGGAGGGATATTAGTTGATAACCAAAGGGATTGTATCCGGAATCGATGGCGGTTACCGTATCCTTGTAGGTGGACGAGTATCGCTTCCGGCCGAAAAGGCAGAACATATCCACGAGCTATTGCCGGGGGATCGTGTAATTGCATTTTTTCCATCGTCAACGCTTGCTGATGGTGTAGTAATCGCGCTAATAGAGGATGGTGAAGGTAAATGATTGCAACGTTTGGCGGCAAAGTGTTTACGGTATCGCACACTAAGATATACACATTTAAAGACCTCAAATATGGTGCAAAACTTGAAACTGAGAAAACGGATGTACAAGGCGCTAAGCCAAGCACAACAATAAAGGGCCAAGGGTTAGACAGCCTCAGTTGCGTTGTTATCCTAAGCGGAGATTTGGGTGTAAACCCAAGGCAAGAAATTGATGATTTCCGCCGAATTCTTGCTGCCGCAAAGCCTGATTTTTTTGTGTTAGGTGGCCGGCCGCTGGGTGATAATCGATGGTTGCTCGTTGATCTGCAGGCACCGTTTGAGGACATAAATAATGCTGGGCAAGTTGGCCGATCCGAATTAACCCTAACATTTGAGGAGTATGTGCGTCAAGGTGCTACTGCGACGACAGATGCGGCAGCCACTGGCGTGCCGGGAGCTGCTGCGGGGATCACAATAAATAACCCATACGATTACGCGGTGGCGGCTCAAAATAAAAGCGATCTAAAGAGATCAACCACGGGCACATTGACAGAGTAAGGGGGTAAGCGAGTGATTGCTGTAATTGATACTACAGATACGTCAATCGATTGGAGCGCTCGCGGAAAAGAGCGGATTACACAAAATATTAAAAACCTGCTAACCACGATGCGCTATGAGATTGCTTATGACCGGACGCTCGGTATAGACCCATCTATTATAGACAAGCCTCTACCGCAGGCAACAGCTCTGTACACGGCTGAAATATATCGAGTAATCGCCGATTATGAACCGCGTGCAAAAGTGCGGGAGGTCAAGATAACAACGGATGGGGAAGGAAATATGCAAGCAAAGGTGGTGATTGAACTATGAGCGATATTATTTTTGTGGACTATGACCCGCAGAAAATACTCGATGATGCAGTAAAAGCAATTGAGGCGGCACTGGGGGTAAACCTATACCCGGGCGATGAGCGGAGAATATACCTTGAGCAGCTGCTGCCGATAATAGTTGGGCTCAAAAGCGACATCAATGAGAGTGCAAAGCAGAACTTACTTAGATATGCAACCGGCGAAAAACTTGATGCACTCGGCGAATTTTGGAATGTGACGAGGTTGGCGGCCCAAAAGGCCGAGACGGTTATGAAGTTTACACTATCGACTGCCATGCCGTCAAGTGTACGAATACCGGCTGGCGCTCGGGTTACTCCTGACGGTACCCTGTATTTTGCCACAGTTGCGGACCTCACGATTGCACCGGGTGATCTGTCCGGAGAAATATTAGCTCGCAGCACAGAGGGAGGCCAAAAGTACAACGGTTTTGCCGCTGAAAAAATAACAACGATGGTTGATCCGGCGGGATTTGTACTGACCGCCAAGAACATAACCGTGAGCGCCGGCGGAACAAATGAAGAGGAGGACGACCGTTACCGTGAGCGCATCCGCCTTGCTCCTGAAAGTATATCAACCGCAGGTCCGCGTGGTGCTTATGAGTTTTGGGCAAAAACAGCATCGCCCGACATATCCGCAGTGTCTGTGACCTCGCCAGAGCCAGGAGAAGTTGTTATTAGTGTACTCCTACAGGACGGGGCAATGCCGGACGAGCAACTCCTAGAGCGAGTATCTGCGGTGCTAAATGACGAACGACGCCGCCCGCTTACTGACCATGTCACAGTACGGGCACCAAATCAAGTCGAATATGCCATAGAGTTTGAATATTACATCTCATTGGACAACCAAACAAGCGAGAGTATAATCAGGCTTGCGGTGGATGCAGCAGTCACCGAATATATTGACTGGCAGCGCTCACAACTCGGGAGGGCAATCAACCCCGATTATCTGCGCAAACTAGTGCTTGAGGCCGGTGCTTATCGCATTGAGATGATAGCTCCGGAGTATACCGCGATTGCTCAAACAGAGGTGGCAGTGCTCGCAGGAAAAACAGTCACATACGGGGGGCTTGTCTGATGAATCTGTCTGATTTTGATCTCTTAAGCCTCCAGACAAAAGGTATGCGTGACGACCCTGTGACCATTGCATTATGTGCTACATTGCAACCACTTTTCGAGCAGCTTAATGATGAGGTAAAGGCAGTAATCATTTATGCAGCAGTTGACGAGATGGACGGTGCACTGCTTGATGAATTGGCTTGGCAATTTCATCTCGATGTATACGATGCCTATGCTCCTATTGAGGTTAAACGGGCACTAATAAAACAATCTATCAGGGTACACGCGCACAAGGGCACGGTGTATGCGGTGCGGGAAGCTTTGCAAGCAGCTTTTGGTCGAGCAGTGGTACGAGAGTGGTTTGAGTATGGAGGCGCCCCTTATTTATTTCGCGTGGATATTGACGCATCTCTCGCGGGTGTGGGAGAACGAGAAATTGCATATTGCGAGCGGGCGGCGATAGAACATAAGAATGTGCGGTCACACCTTGAGCGCATACGTATTTTTTTAACCACATACGCAAAGCTGGCAATTGGGGCGGCGACAGCAACCGGAGAAACCACGTCAATATATCCGTACATTGTTAGCGATCTGAATTTTAGCGCTCTACTGCGCAAACTTTTATATCACAAATCGGCCGAGACGGCCTACGTTTATCCGAAAGGGGATATGTAAGAATGGCTCAACAGTATTTTACGCTGCTCACAGCAATAGGTATTGTCAAAATTGCCAATGCGGTGGCCACGGGAACGCAGGTTAGATTTACGTCATTTGCAGTGGGAGACGGAAACGGAGCAAACTACACCCCGTCTGAAAACATGACAGCACTTAAAAACGAGGTGTACCGCGGCACGGTAAATGAAGTAGTCGTTGACGAGATGGATAATAAACAGCTTGTTATAACCGGATTAATTCCTGCCGACGTCGGCGGATTTTTTGTCAGAGAGGTCGGGCTATTTGACAGCGATGGAGACATGATCGCTATCGGCAATTATCCAGAAAGCTACAAGCCGGTACCGTCAAGCGGCAGCGCGAAGGATATGGCTATTAAGATGGTTATCCTTGTATCCAACAGCGCCGCAGTTAACATCTCAATAAATCCGTACGTAGCGCTTGCGACCATTGCCGATGTCAATGCTAAAATTGCAGCCCACAACACGGCACAAGAGGTCCATGCTGCACGCCTTGCACCGCTATTTACCCACACAGAGAGCAAGGATATACACATCCACCACGCCACCACCTGCACCGGTACAGGCGATCGCTATGAGCTCGTCGTGCCGACGCTCGACTATCCGCTGCCGGATAAATTTGTACTCACTTTTGTACCTCACGAGGGGGTACTTGATAATGCAGTTATCGTGGTGCGAAAATCGGTTGATACGCCAGAGGAGCAAAGTACTGTGCTGCCGCTACGCATACTAGGAGGGGTAGCCGTTGGTAGAAATGCGTTTAACGCGAATACGTCTGTAATTTTATCTGTGTCCAACGGCACGGGATATCTGTGTGATAGGGGCCCGTATCCTATTGTGGCACCGGCTAGCGGTACTCAGCAACTTGAGCCTAACACATTTTACAACTTTAACACTCTTAACCCGATTTCAATTACCCTTGCTACTCCATCAGAAGTGGGCACGTGCGAATATCTTTTTACATTCGGAACTACCAGTACGATAACAACGCTGTCGCTACCATCCACTGTTTATTGGGTAAACGATGCGGCACCGGAACTATCGGCCTCCAAACGATACCTTATTAGCATTATACGCTCGGGCTCATACTTTCTCGGTTTGTGGGGTGAGTTTTAATGCTGCTAGGGACAAAACTGCTTATGGGTGAAAAGTTTGTTGACCTGCCAGTAAAAAACAGACTTGAGGTATGGCTAGATGGGAGGTGGAATACTAAACGTGGACATTCAAACAATGCAGATGTTTGGTATGACTTATCCGGAAACGAAAACCATGGTTTGAGTAGTACCGGAAGCGGGCAGAGGAGTCTATCAGAGACATCATTCTCTCATTGGGGGCGAAACTACCTATCTATTGACGCTCAGAACACCATAATTATGCTAGGATCAGTAAACAATGATTTAGCATACAGGGCAGGTAATGGAGAATCCACATACGCATTTAAATACACAATACAGATAGTGTTTGAGCCGGATTTTTCGTTTTATAATTACATGAACTTATGGGCGCAGGGTGCTAGCGGCGGCGGGGCTGATGGAAAGTATTACACAGTAGTTTGGATGGACAATTCTACAAATAGAACTAGCATAAGCCTACAGACCGACTCACAAGGAACTGATACAATCAAGTATTTTACTAACACATTTTCAACGACCCCAATAGTAAATTATACTGTGATGCAGAATTACCAAAAACCGCATAGGTTTAGGAGAAACAATGTTCAGGTACTAAGTGATAGCGATTGGTGGCCGGCCAGCACGAACAGGCCTTTCATACTAGGAAAGAACAATAACAATCCAACAGGAACTGGATTTCCCTCGAACAATGCTTTCAGGGGAAAAATTTACTCCGTAAGAATCTTTAATGAGTTCTTATCCGATGCCGAGTTAGATTTACTCCATCAATACGACCAAGAAGTATTTAAAATTTGAAATAAGGAGGGCGCAATCTATGAGATGGGCGAAACCATTGGAGAGCGGCAAAGTAGAATTGGCACCTGCTCCGCTTGTCCACGCTGGTAAGCAGTACATAGGCACCGTGCCGGATGAAATCTACCGCCTGGCAGGCTACCTGAAGGTGATCGATGCAGAAGAACCCGAACACAATCCAGAGTATGAATATCTGGAACCCACACAGGATATCACGGAAGATGAAATCCGCATGGGATGGCAGGTGATGCAAGTCGACGTTGCCGATCTCCTGCCGGCAAAACTCGCAGAGCTTGAACAGGCCAAAAAGATCGCGTTGCAATACGGCGTGGAGGTGGAAACCACGCAGGGGCTCGAGCGATTCCCGCTACCGGACGAAGAGCACGCCAAGATACTTGAGCTCAAAAACAGCGCCGAAAAAGGGGAGCCCGTGCTGTCCTATGAGGCTGCCGACAAGCTCTGCCGCCTGTACACGGCAGAAGAAATACTTGCCATCACAACGGCGGCGCAGCAACTTATTATATATCATACAACATACCTTAATCACATCAAAGTATACGCCAAAACAATTTCAGACCCGGCAACGCTGACTGTGCTGCGATATGGCGATCCGCTTCCGCAAGAATATCAAGATAACATGGACTCTATGATGGCTGCGTGGCTGGCAGCGACGGGAGGCGGCGATGAAACACCTGCTTAAGATGCCCATCCTCATTGCCACCGGAGGCGCGGTATACGCTGCAATAGAATTACTTTGGCGAGGGCATACCCACTGGACGATGTTTATCGTTGGTGGGTTTTGCTTTCTCCTGATCGGGCTGCTTAACGAGCTGTATCGGTGGGATATGGCGCTCATTAGTCAGATGTTGATATCCGCATTGCTCATAACTGCTGTTGAGTACATATCGGGCGTGATTATCAATGTATGGCTTGGCTGGGGCATATGGGATTACTCTCATATGCCCTACAACCTCCACGGACAGATCTGTTTGCTGTACAGCAATCTGTGGTTTGTGCTGTCGGCGGTCGGTATTGTGCTGGATGATTGGTTGCGGTACTGGCTGTTTGGAGAGGAGCGGCCAAGATATAAAGTATTGTAACCAAGGGAAATGAAGAAAGGAAGGTATTAAAATGTGAGCATGAACAAGATAAAGGCATCTGTGACTGCTATTGCGGGGGCGTTATCTGCATGGTTGGGCGTGCTGGTTATCCCGATGGGTGTGCTTATTGGAATGAATATAGCGGATTACATTACCGGTCTTATGGCAGCAAAATACCGTAACCAAACCATAAACTCCTACAGGGGCTTCCGCGGAATCGCTAAAAAGGTTTGTATGTGGCTGCTGGTTGGCGTCGGGGCAGTTATTGATTGGTTACTCCTTTTTGCAGGAGAAACCGTCGGAATATCTATAAGCATCAAGTTCGCGGTCGCTAGTATAGTGGCGGTATGGCTGATATGTAACGAAATTATATCTGTACTTGAGAATATAGGAGATATCGGCGTGCCATTACCGCCGTTTTTGTTGGGGCTCGTGAAGCGCGTGAAAACAGAAGCTGAGATAAAAGGATTGGAGGAGGAAACAAATGAATAACCTAATCATGCCAATGGACAACTGCTACCTCACAGCGGATTATAAGCACCCCCGATATCTTGCCTACTACAAATACAACCACTGGGGGTGGGATCTCGGCAACAATGATAAGACCGCCCCTATCCTTGCCAGCGCCTCAGGTGAGGTTGTTGTGACCGGACATGATAACACCGGCGGGAACGTGATCATTGTGCGCTACGATGGAGTGACCGACCGTGACGGCAAGACGTATGATGTAATTGCCCGGTATCTGCATTTATCGTCAATCATGTGCAAGGTGGGCGATAAGATTAAGCGTGGGCAAGTAATTGGACGCATGGGCAACACCGGCAAGGTCTCCAGCGGCCCACACCTGCATATTGAGTTTGACACGGACACTCGACCGCAGTATCACACATGGACACCGACGGTCAAAGGCAGCAACATCCTCAAGGCGGGCAAGTCCGCGACCGTGGTTGATCCTAAGCAGTTGCTAACCATCGGTCCGGGTCAGGTGCTAACATTGAGCAGCATTGCGTGGGGAGAACCGGAGGACATTAAGCTGCCTGCTTATCAGGAGGACGAGCTTGTAGCCCCCGTACAGCCAGACTACAAGACGCTATATGAGCAGGCAGCCGCCGAGAGGGATAAGGCAATCTCAGAGCGAGATTGGGCGGTCGCCACCCTGAACGAGATTAAGGTAGGCATCCAAAGCCTACTCAACAAACATCAATAATAAGGAGGAAATCAAATGGAAACAGTACTTAGCATCATTGCGGTAGTCGGCATGATTATCCTTGGCGCAGTCGCGGTATACTACCGCACCAACGCTAAACTACAGGCAAAGGCAAACGAGCTCATTGACACGGCGCAGGGCATGTACACGGATGCAACAAATCAGGGAGGTAAACGCTTTGAGTGGGTGGTAGATCAGTTGTACCGCATTGTGCCCGTATGGGCAAAGCCGCTGCTGACACGCGAGGTCGTGGGCAACATTGTGCAGACGGCATTTGACTGGATGGAGGACTTTGCCCGACAGAAAGCCGACAAGCTGGCAAATAAGATTACCAAGTAATTGGGCGCATCGTTGCGCAAAGAAAAAAGACAAACAGACAAAAAGAAGGGGAGCCGGATTAAACGGCTCCCCTTCTTTTTGTTTGCAGAATATCACCGCTGATCGTCAACATACTCCATCAAGTCGCCGGGTTGGCAGTCAAGAGCACGGCACAAGCTGTTTATAGATTCCGTGGAAATGGCTGCACCAACTCGCATTTTTTGCAATGTAGTTTCAGCAAGCTTGGTCTGGATGTTTATTTCCAGCGAAAACGGTGTTCCTTTATTATTTTCCTCATATATGGAGTTAATTGCAAAAATAGACCTGAATCATGGTTTAAAATCAGCAATTTTGATAACGATGACCACGATTATTTTCATTTGTGCCTTCATCACACTAATCTCAATTCCAATTATACTAATTTACATTATATATCGCATTGGTAAAAAAATATGGTGTGACAAATACAAGTTATTTATTTCGGACCACGAAAAGGATATCTTGAAAAGAATGCTCAAAACTAAAAGTGACAGTATAGAAAATGAAGCAGTATATCGCGTGAAACCGAAGAAAATACATATCACTCTTAAGAAAGGATAAAGACATTGAAGGACATCATTGATACAACAGTGGCACCGATTCCTCGGTTCCAATATCTGTAAGCGTTCCGACAACCTCGTCATAAGGCATTGAGTACCGCTGAGACAGGTACCGGTTTGCCGCACCCAGTTCGCCGTGCGGGCCGCCGAATTGGGTAATAACCACCCGCGCAAGTGCAGGGTTGGGACGTGCAATCTTTACCGGGTATTGCAGTTTTTTTTCATAAATCCACATACGCTACACCTCACTTGCTCTTTGCCATGGCCATGGACCATCAATCCATTTCCATCTTGGGCCGCCGTCATACTGGCCTGCAGTGAGAGGTCCGTACTTTTTGACGTATTCCTTCACTGTCTTTTCCCGAATGGCAAGATATTTGCTGTAATAGGCCAGTGCATCCTTGTCTTCTGGGTGTGTGTTTAAGAACAAGTGTGCCTCGAACAGTGCCAAATCGCTTATTTGAACCCGTCTAAGCAGCATCGCCCTATTTTCCACGCGAAACAACCTCCTCGCCCAAAAACGGCTTGTCGAGACTTGGGAAGATCGTTCCCCTTACAAAGCCCACCTCGGGGTCATAAGGCTTTTCCCACGTCTGAAAAGCGACATATGCAATGGCATAGGAAATAGGCTGGCTTGTAAATGCGTCACACGATATCTCAGCCATTGTTCCTTCGTCGCTGTTACTGTTTTTCATATTATTGTACCTCCATCGCTTTTGATAGGATTACTACGCAGGGAACCCCCTACGAGCCATCTTATGCCGTGACAAAACCCGCTGTGACATTCCCCGGCTGCGGAAAGCCACAAAACCCCCTACCGCGCTCCAAGTATCGTTGGAAACGCGATAGGGGGTTACGTAGTAAGTGTGAATTATTACTTCTTTTTTCTAAAAGCCAAAATGATGCGGATAAGCACAAGCAGCACCAACGCCCCCAAGGCAGCATACAGCACTACGTATAGTGCAAGCGGCGGGATATCCGGCAGAAACAGCGTACGGTGCACCGTCTCTGCAAAAAGGATGGGCGCTAATATCGATGCAATCATCATAACCGCAAGCACCGCAGCCAGAATAATAAAAACCTTGCGTTTCATTGCAGTATAAGCACCTTTCCTCTTAAGTAATCAATCATTCAGTTTGCGCCATCAGATACCACTCAAAATTTCTTGTTGTTGAAGATTTTGAGCAGATCTATGTAATCCTTGTCCTCTTCCTCCTGCGGTTTTTCAATAACCGGCGCTTCGGGCATGCCGGCGAAGGAAAAATCCATGACAGGGCTTGTGATGCCTTCGTTGTCAAAGCCTGTTGCAATTACAGTAATGCGCATCTCGTCGTCGAGTGAATCGTCAAATGCAGCGCCCCAGATAATGTTTGCGTCCTGGTGAGCCGCGTTGGATATCATAGTTGAGGCACGCTCTACTTCCTCAAGCTCGACATCCTTAGAGGAGGTAATATTAATGATTACACCGCGCGCGCCATCGATGGAGGTCTCAAGCAATGGGCTTGAAATTGCAAGGGAAGCGGCTTGTTCCGCCTTATCCTTGCCTGCGGCAGTACCAACACCCATGTGCGCATAGCCGGCATCCTTCATTACGGTGCTGATATCCGCAAAGTCAAGGTTAACAAGGCCCGGGATGTTGATGAGGTCCGAGATGCTCTGTACGCCCTGACGCAGCACATCGTCTGCGGCGGCAAACGCATTGAGCAACGTAACCTTCTGCTGCGAAATCATCTTCAGCCGTTCGTTGGGGATAACGACCAGTGCGTCCACACGCTCGCGTAAATTCGCGATCCCCTCTTCGGCCTGTGCCATGCGGCGTTTGCCTTCAAAGTCAAACGGTTTGGTCACAATACCAACGGTAAGGATGCCAAGATCCCTTGCAACCTCCGCGACAACAGGCGCTGCTCCCGTTCCGGTGCCGCCGCCCATGCCAGCGGTAATAAACACCATCTGCGTACCCTTTAGCGCTGCCGCGATTTCCTCACGGCTCTCTTCTGCGGCGCGCTGGCCCTTTTCAGGCGATCCGCCCGCGCCTCTGCCCTTGGTAAGCTTTTCGCCAATCTGTATTTTATGGGGAGCCAGTGAGCAGGACAAAACCTGTTGGTCGGTATTGATGGATAAAAATTCCACGCTGCGAACGCCGCTTTCAATCATGCGGTTGACCGCGTTTCCACCGCCACCTCCCACGCCTGCCACCTTTATGTTTACAACCTTTTCAGAGTCTTCGCTGAATACAAACTTCATCGGCATTTGAACTTCCCCCTAAAATACATATATATCGAAACCAGAAAACGGGTTAAACAGCTGTTTGAATTTGGATGCTTCCTTATATAATTTATCAGATTTTCGGTTAAAATACAACATCTAGATGTTTAAAATATAAAGCTGCAATAGATTGTCTACTATATTGATTACATTATTCTATTGTTTTTGATTGCTCTTCACTCTATTCCTCGGCTTTTTCCGCAGTTTCATCATCAGTTGCCTGTGATGGCTGTGAATTTTGTGTTGGCTCAGAAACACTTGCTATGTTCTGCGCCGGCAGCACACTGACACTAAGACTTGCCGCACCGTCGATTGCCTGTGCGTTGATTATCAAACCGGTGCATGTGCCTTCCTGCCGGTAGCGTTTCATTATCTCGCTAACAAACTCAAGCTTGTAGTTCAAATCGCTTGGCCCGCCCAGTAGAATAGTGTTGTTTTCCTCGCAGGTTAAATAAATGTTGGAGATATCTTCAAGATGTATGCCTGTAATCTTCGGCATCTCGTGTCGTGAAATCGCGTCGAACAGGTTGTTTAGCACAGGCAGATCCTCTTCATTCTGCCCCAGAAACGGCTCACCCGCCTTTGGCTCGTGGGGGATGATACCAGATATAATCGGGGCTTGCGCATCCGGTGTCGGCGAATCTGTCTGCAGTATCTTGTAACTGTCACTCAGCAGCAAGTACCCGTCGCCGTAATACACCGAACCGATTACCTCTGCTTCTTCTACTGTGAGGATAATTGTTTCCGGCAGCTCAAACCGCAACTGTGCGTCCCCTATGTAACTAAGGGATCGCTCGATTGCGCCGTTAATCTGGCTGGGCTTAATCTGCAGCATGCTCGCCCCAATCTCAAGCCCGCTTGCGGCAATAATCTCGCCTGTTTGGTATCGTGTTGTCCCCTCTACCGTAATGGTTTGAATACGCAACAGCTTGTACGCAAAAAACGCAAGCGCAACGGACATCAGCAGCATAATAGGCAGGGCATAAAACGTCGCGCTTTTTTTTCGCCTGCGCCGTCCTTTTGTTCTGCTTTTTGCTGCTCTGCTCATTGCAAAAACCTCGCCTTTCCGCTGCCTCAAGCTAAAAGATTGGCACCTTTATCAATTGGCTATGCGGCTAATACGAGCACCCAACGCCTTTAAGGTATCTTCCATCCGCTCGTAGCCGCGGTCAATATGCCGCACACTGTTGATTTCTGTTATGCCTTCCGCCGCAAGCGCCGCAACCACCAGTGCCGCACCGCCGCGCAGGTCGGTGCATTCCACACTTGCGCTGTACAGAGCGGGAACCCCCTCTACAACGGCTACCCTGCCTTCAAGCTTGATCTTGGCACCCAGGCGCGTAAGCTCTGCGACGTGCTTAAACCGGTTTTCGAATATGTTCTCGACAAAGATGCTTGCACCCTCGGCAAGCACCGCCACAGCCATAATAGGCGCCTGTGCGTCGGTGGGAAATCCCGGGTACGGCATGGTGCGTATTGTTTGCATCGCCTTTGGACGCGCACTGTTTTTAAGATAGATGCTGTTGTTTGCAAGAATAATCTTACACCCTGCCTGTTCGAGTACCGGAAGAATAGCGCCAATGTGGCGGGGTTTCATATCCTTTAGCAGAATCTCACCTCTGGTAACAGCTGCCGCACACAAAAAGGTTGCCGCTGCAATGCGGTCGGGTATGACGGCGTGGCTGGTACCGTGCAGTTCTTTTACGCCGCTGATATAGATTGTACTTTCGCCCGCACCTTTAATCTTTGCACCGCAGGCATTAAGGTAGTTTGCAAGGTCAATAATCTCAGGTTCCCGCGCCGCGTTGGAGATGGAGGTCTCGCCTTTTGCAAGGGTTGCGGCAATCATAATGTTCTCGGTTGCGCCGACACTTGGAAACGACAGCGCTACATGGGCACCTGTAAGCCCGTTTGGCAATGAGCAATCGATATAGCCATGATCCTCTGTAATCTCGGCACCGAGCTGCTTTAGACCATAGATATGCAGATCAATCGGTCTTGGGCCCAGTTCACATCCGCCCGGAAACGATATCCGTGCTCTGCCGGTTTTGGCCAGTATTGCACCTAAAAACACTATGGAGGAGCGCATCTCGCGCATAAGATGGGTTGGAATATCGCTTTTGGACAAGCCCGCGGTATGTATGGTGATTACTTGCCCGTCTGCGCTTGTTTTGCAACCCAGATAATCAATGATATTGCGGGCAGCGTCAATATCGGAAAGGTTTGGGCAGTTGCCGATTACGCTTTCGCCACTGCACATAATGCTTGCGGCAAGAATCGGCAATGCGCTGTTCTTTGCCCCCTGAACCTTGATTTCGCCAGTGATTTTTTCCCCGCCCTCAATCAAGTATTTATTCATGTCTTTGCACCCCTTCAAATAAGCAGAGCAAAGGGATGGATGCCTGCGCAAAGGACCGCTTTCCGCAGGGATTTCTCCCTCACAAGCCATACTATGCTTACTTTATCGGGATTGTGAAAGTACGAGTTTTTACTATAAAAGCTGCTGAATCTCACGGTAAATACGCTGGTTTGCATCAACGATTGCAAGCTGCGCTGCGGCAGCCGATAAGGCCGCTAACCTGTCCGGTACCAGTATAAGACCGTGAACAACATCAATAAGTCCGTCACCGCTTAGCTGATTTTCTTCTATGACTATAGCGGCCTTACCTCTGGCGAGCACCATCGCGTTGTGGTATTGGTGGTTCTCGGTCACATTGGGGGAGGGGATAAGAATGGATGCCTTTGCAGTTGCCTGTATCTCGCTTAAGGTAATTGCCCCTGCGCGTGAAATCACAAGGTCTGCCGCCGCATTGCAGCGGGGCATGTCGTCTATATATTCCCGCACCATAAGCTGCGGATTGTCGGCAAGCTGTATCCCGCGTTGTGCAAGCAAGGCTAAAAACGCATCGTAGCCCTTTTTACCGGTACCGTGGATATGGTATATCGATTTATCGCGGCAATGCCACGCCATAAGGTCTGCAACCGCCTCGTTTATCGCTCTCGCACCAAGGCTGCCGCCGAACGAAAGAATGCAGGGGCGGCCATCCAACGCAAGCTCCTTGCGCGCTGTTTCCTTTTTGTAAAAAACAATCTCCTCCCGGATGGGGTTGCCTGTTACAACAGCGTTTATCCTTGGGCTAAGATGCTTTTTTGCATCCTCGACCGCCAGCAATACCTTGTCCACATGCCGGGAGACAAGCTTTGTTGTAATGCCCGGAAAGGCATTTTGCTCGTGAGTGAGTGTCTTAATGCCCATGGATGCTGCCTGAATAATTACCGGCGCACTGACATATCCGCCGGTGCCAAGCACCAGATCGGGTGCGAAATTCTTTATAATAGCAGCGGCCTCTTTGCGTGCCGAATAGAGCTGAACAATCGCGTTAATATTCTTTTTAATTGCGCCAAGGCCTGAGCTGCGAACAATTCCGCGGGAATGGATGCCCGCAAATGCAAATCCTTGTGCCGGTACCAACTGCGATTCCATGCCATTTTGGTTGCCGATGTACAGTATCTCCGCCTCAGGATGGCGGCAGCGCAGATATCCGGCAACCGCGAGCGCGGGATTAATATGTCCTGCCGTACCGCCTCCGGTAAAGATAATGCGCATGTCCACACTCTCCCTTTTCATGTGTTCCGGCTCGCTACGTCTTTTCGAGCACCGAGTATCGCGAAACCGATAACACAACACCCATCTGACACAGCAACATGACCAGCGATGAACCGCCGTAGCTGAAAAACGGCAGGCTGATTCCGGTATTTGGTATGGTACCTGTTACAACCGCAATATTGAGAATTGCCTGTACGCCGATTTGTGTGGTAAGCCCCATGGCGAGCATGCAGCCGAACTTATCGCGCGCGCGCATCGCTATTACAAATCCGCGCCACACAAATAAAGCAAACAATACAATAATCAGTGTCGCGCCCACAAAGCCGAGCTCTTCGCAAATGATAGAGAAGATAAAGTCGTTTTGCGGTTCGGGAACATACAGGTACTTCTGGCGCGAGTTGCCAAGTCCCTGCCCAAGCAGTCCGCCCGAGCCTATGGCATACAGGGATTGCAGAATCTGATGTCCCGAATCGGTTGGGTCGATAGTCGGATCCAGCCAGATCTGGATTCGTTCGATGGCATAGCTCATCTTGTTTGTCAGCGCAATATATGCAACCGCAAGCGCACCGCCCGCCGAGCCGAACAGAACAAACCACCGAAGCTTGACGCCCCCGATAAACATGATGACGGCTCCAAGCAATGTAATCAAAATGGTGCCGGAAAGATGCTTTGCAAGAAAAACCAGTACCACCACCGGCCCTAAAAACGCAAAGCACAGAGCAAATCCCCGCGTAAACTTGCCCATATGGGCGCTGTTGTGCGCAATAATATGCGAAAGAATCAGCACAATGCCGAACTTTGCAATCTCTGAGGGCTGAAACTGCACACCGAATAATATGATCCACCGGTGCGTTCCCTTTATCGCCGGCGAGAACAGTGCGAGTACCAGCAGCGCGATGACACCGATATACACAATCAGCGCGAAGTGGTGCAGAATATGATAATCGATATAGGATATCGCAATCATCGCCGCAACGCCCATGAGGGCAAACACCAGCTGGTTTTTTATAAAAAGATAGCTATCGCCATAGTAATACAGCGCATAGGCATAGCTGGAGGAGAACAGCATAATAAGCCCCATACCAAGCAATGCCAGCGTAAACAGGAAGAAGGTAATGTCCATACTGCCTTTTGGAAACTTGAGCACCGATTTTAGCTTCAAACGGACACACCCCAATCCCATGCAAAAATAGCCGTGCTACACAAGCGTTACTGCCCACAGTGCCAGCGCCCCGCCGATGATTCCAACAAGCGAGAACGACATGACAATCTTCACTTCGCTAAACCCCGACATTTCGTAATGATGATGAATCGGGCTCATTTTAAACACACGCTTCTTGGTCAGTTTAAAGCTGATAACCTGTATCACTACTGAAAGCGCTTCCAGTACATATACAATTCCCGCAAGCGCCAAAAACGCGGGCATGTTAATGCCAAATGCGATGGCGACTACCGCGCCGCCCAAAAACATCGAGCCGGTATCGCCCATAAAAACCTTTGCGGGATGAAAATTCCACACCAAAAATCCGATGCATGCGGCGGCAAGTGCGACCGCAAAGATTCCCTGTTTGTATTGGCCAAGCACTGCGCACATCAGCATGAGCACAACGCCGCACACAAAGGTGAGCGAGCCGCACAGACCGTCAATGCCATCCGATAGATTGACGGCATTGACCATGAAATAGATGATCAATACCGAGAAAGGATAATAAAACAGTCCCATCTCCCACGGGCCAAGGAATGGCACCTGCATCACAGTACCGCGGTCGCCCGCCAGATAAACGGTAAGCAGGTATAGTATTGCCGCGAGTATCTGCATTATCGTTTTTTGGGATGCCGTCAGTCCAAGATTCCTCTTTTTTACTACCTTGATATAATCGTCGGTAAAGCCGATGAATCCGTTTGCCAAAGCAAGCAGACAGCCTGCCGCAAGCTTAATGTTCTCGAGCCTTACGGTTTCGGCAAAGGCCTCGCCCTGAGAAAATGATACTGCAAGCAGACCTACGATAAGCCCTGCCAGTGTGCCAACCACAAACATAATGCCGCCCATGGTAGGTGTGCCTTGCTTATTTTTATGCCACGTGGGCCCAATCTCTTTGATGGTCTGGCCGTAGCGCAGCTTTGTAAGGTACGGTATCAATCCGCGTCCTGCCGCAGCGGTGACCACAAAGGCAACCAGTGCCGTGATGATTGTCGCCGTCGAGTTCATTTGCAAAACATCCTTTTATGTGATTTCCATTGAGATAGACAACATATATCTCTTAAGCAGCACCGCAAAGCAGTGCAGCTGCAGAATATGCCATTTCATACCGTAAACTAAGGTTAATCCCTTACACCATCTATACAGGCATAAAACTGCTCGATAATCTCTTCCAGACGCATTCCGCGGCTACCCTTGAACAGGATGGTGTCGCCGGGCTTCGCCGTCTCTGCCAGCTTTCGCAGCACGCTGCCTTTTTCGGCAAAGAAATACGCATCGCGGATACCCTGTGCCTTTGCAGAATTGGCGATAGAGCTTGCCTTGCTGCCATAGGTGATGAGGATATCGGTGCCGTTTTGTGCTGCAAGCTGCCCTACCAGCTCGTGTGCGGCCTGTGAATAGCTGCCAAGCTCAAGCATATCGGCAAGCACTGCAATGCTTCTGCCGCCCGATTCCTCCTTGATTACTTTGAGCGTGTCGAGAGCGGCCTTCATCGAATCGGGGCTTGCGTTATAGCAATCCTCTATCACGGTAAAGCCTGCGCGGCGAACAATTCGCTGGCGCATGCCGGACGGCGTATACTGCCCAAGTGCCGCAATGCTTTTTGCTAGATTAAGCCCGAGCGCCGCCGCTACGCTAATGGCGGCAAGTGCGTTTTGCACGTTGTGGTTACCGATACTGGGGATAACCACAAGATACTCCTTATCTTTATATCGGATGGTAAAGTGAGTTTCTTCACCTTTTCGGCGGATGTTTTTTGCGGTAATGTCCGCCTGCGGATTGCCGATACCGTATGCAATTATAGCAAGGCCGCGATAGGATTTTATGTCGCAAAGAAGATCATCGTCATGATTCAAAATAAGTGTTCCACTCTGCGCAAGCCCCTCGGCAATCTCAAGCTTTGCCGCAAGGATGTTCTCTCTGCTGCCAAGGTTTTCGATGTGGGAAACACCGATATTGGTGATAACTGCCACTGTAGGAAGCGAAGCCACGGAAAGCAGTGAAAGGTCGCCCTGATGTGTCATACCCATCTCAAGAACCGCGCAGCCATAGCTTTCATCCAGACCCATCAGCGTAAGCGGCAAGCCAATCTCGTTGTTGCGGTTCCCCTCGGTTTTTAGGGTTTTATAGTGTGCACTCATTGCACAGGCAATCATATCCTTGGTGGTGGTTTTACCGACGCTGCCGGTTACTGCAACGACAGGCAGATCAAACTTGCTGCGGTAGGCACCGCCAAGCGCAATCAGCGCCCGCTGAGTATCACCAACATAAAGGACCGGTTTGTGTGTGTCGGGCACCTGCTTGCGGCAGATTGCCGCCACGGCGCCCTTTTCAAACGCGTCACGCACAAAATCGTGCCCGTCAAACCGCTCGCCCTCAAGGGCAACAAAAAGGCAACCGGGGGTTATGGCACGCGAGTCGGTGCACACGTCCAAGACGGCGGTGTTATTTTCCGGCGAGGTTATGCCGAGCGCTCGGGCAATATCATTTAACATCCACGGCTTCAAATCCCGATTCCTCCACTCTGTTTATCGCGATGCGTTTCGCTTTTTCATAATCTTTTTAACAATCTCGTGCTCATCAAATAAGACAGTACCAAAGTCAAGCACTTGATAGTCCTCATGTCCCTTGCCGCACAACACAATAACATCATCCTGCTGCGCGGAGGCAATCGCCCATTCAATTGCCTCGTAGCGGTCGACAATCACCTTATATTGTACGCCCGTTCCCTCAAATCCGGGAAGTGCATCGTTTATAATCTGCATGGGGTCTTCGCTGCGCGGGTTATCGGAGGTGAGGATTGCAAAATCGCAATGCTCGCCTACCGCACGTGTCATCTTGGTGCGTTTGGTGCGATCGCGGTTCCCCGCACATCCAAACAGAGCGACCACACGCCCCTTTGCAAACTCCTGCACTGCCGACAAAACCTTCTCCAGCCCGTCAGGGCTGTGCGCATAGTCGCAGATAATGGTAAAGTCATTGCCTGCGTACAAAACCTCGGCGCGGCCTTTTACGCCTGTGCAATGGTTTAGCCCCGCGGCAACAACCGAGGATTCAAACCCAAGCGAAACCATACAGGAGGCCGCCGCCATGGCGTTTGAAACTGAAAACGCGCCCGGCATACAGAACGATATCCGCTCAATCATGCCTTTGCCGACAAACGCAAAGTTGACGCCGCTGCTGTGTTTTTCTACGTTCTTCGCGGTATAGTCCGCCATGTCGTCCTGAGCGGAATAACTGACTGCCTTGCATGGAATCTCGCGCAGCAACTGCCTGCCGTATTCATCATCAAGGTTAATGATACCGATCCGGCAGCTGTCAAACAGTTTTTTCTTTGCGTCAAAGTAGTTTTCCATCGTCAGGTGGTAATCAAGGTGATCTTGCGTCAGGTTCGTAAAAACCCCCGCCTCAAACCGGCAGCCGTCCAACCGGTGTTGATCCAGCGCGTGGGAGGACGCCTCCATTACAACATATTCACATCCCGCCGCCACCATGCGTCCAAACAGCGCATGAAGCTCCGCCGGATCTGGGGTAGTATGCTTTGCCGGCAGCGTCATATCACCAATTTCAACATGGATGGTGCCGATTAAACCTGTTTTCTTACCTGCAAACTCAAGTATCTGCTTCAAAAGATAGGTAATTGTGGTTTTGCCATTTGTGCCGGTAACGGCGATTAACTTCAGACTTTGCGCCGGATTACCGCTTAGCTCGGCGCACAACAGCGCATATACCGCACGGCTGTTCGGAACCAGAATCTGACCGGAAAGGCCCAGGTCTCGCTCGCAGATTACTGCCGCAGCCCCTTGATTGAGCGCCGCTTCGGCAAAATTGTGCCCGTCAAATTTTTCGCCCTTTATCGCGACAAACAGGGTTCCTTTCCGTACCATGCGGGAATCGGCGGTTACCGCGGATACCTCTGCATCGGACAGACCTGCCCCGGGCAGGCAGTTAATTCGTTCCAAAAGCTGTGATAATTTCATTTTGCCCGCCTCCCTGCTTCTCCGCTTTTCGCTTTTCATACTCAATAGTATGGTCTTGTTTGTGCTATTCTACCGCATCATCCACACCAAAAACGACATCGATTACGGTGCCATGCTCGGCAATAGCGCCTGAAAGCGACTGTGAGATTGCCTTGGTACCCACCTGATCGCTTCCGCCGCCCACGATGCGAATGTTAAAGCCCGCATTGGTGAGTATTTTATTGGCCTCCTGCGCCGTAAGCCCGACGACACTTGGTACTGCAGATGATTTAACCTCCTTGGTATCGGTGTACAAAATCACCTTGCCGCCCCTTGGAATCGGCTGACCGGCAAGCGGATATTGCTTAATCACCTTTTCGCCGCTGCCAACAATCTCCGCCTGCAACCCCTGCTTATTGAGCGCTGAGATTGCCTCGTGCGGTTTTATACCTACAACATTTTGGGTGGAGACATCCATCTTCTCAAGCTCCTCGGCGGTGTACGCGGGCTCGATACCGAGATAGGTTAGTGTTTCAGCAATGATGGCTCCTGCCACCGGCGCCGCATAGGTGGAGCCGTACGCACCGGAATCGGCGGGTTCATCGAGTATGATAAGTACCGCAATCTGGGGGTTATCGGCCGGAGCAAACCCAAGGAAGGAGAGCACATGCTCCTTTACACCCGTGGTGCTCTGCTGGTCAAGCTTTTCTGACGTACCGGTTTTTCCGCCAATGCGGTAGCCCTTTATGTATGCGCTGCGTCCGCTTCCCTCGCTGACCACCTTTTCCAGCATAAGTGCAAGCTCCGCGGATGCTTTTTCGGAGATAACCTGCCGCTTTAGAACCGGTTCAATATTTTCTATAATGTTTTTGTCTGAGTCGATAACCTGCTTTACAACGTGCGGCTCGTATAGGTAACCGCCGTTAATCGCTGCGGCAACAGCGGTTATCATCTGCATCGGTGTGACCTTAAAGCTCTGGCCGAACGATGCAACAGCAAGGGTATCAGCCTCTTTTTGCAAAACAGCCAACGAATGATAGATGCCGCCCGTCTCACCGGGCAGATCAATCCCCGTGGGCTCATTAAAGCCGAATGCCTTATAATACTGTGCCGTGCGTTCCGGCCCAAGCAACAGACCCACCGCCATAAAAACAGGGTTGCAGGAGTTTCTGATTCCATCCACGAAGTTCTGCGCGCCATGCCCAGCGTGCCTCCAGCAGCCGATGGAACGCCCGTTTACGGTAAGCGAGCCGTTGCAATAAAAGGGTGAGTGTGCGTTAACAACCCCTTCTTCCAGCGCAGAGGCCGCCGTAATAATCTTATAAACCGAGCCCGGTTCATAGGTGTCGGAGATCGCCTTGTTTCTCCACTGTGCCTCGCGAGCCGTCTGAAGCTGTGTAACGCGCTCATCCTTATCTTCCAGTGCATTGATAAGGGCCGATAGCTCTGCATCGTCTAATTCAAAAGGCTGGTTGGGGTCGTAATCCGGCTCGGTATCCATGGCTAGAACCTCACCTGTCGTAACATCCATAACGATTGCGGTCGCACGGTTTTTTACCCCGTACTCGATTACCGCCGTTTCAAGATTCTTTTCAACAATATGCTGTATAACCTCATCGATAGTTAACACCAGAGAATAGCCATCCTGCGCATCGTTACGCGCCTCATATTCCAGCGGCATATCTTTGCCTAGTGCATTCTTCATCGACACAATCCTGCCGTCAACACCCTTGAGATACCGCTCGTAGTAGGATTCGATTCCATTAAGTCCCTGATGGTCGTCACCGGTGAAGCCAAGAATGGTTGCCGCAAAGTCGCCGTAGGGATAATAGCGCTTGTAGTCTTCGTTAAGCACAATGCCCGTAACCTTATTTTCGCTGATAAACGCACGAATAGCGTCCGCTTCGGCTGACTCTACGCGACGCTTTACAAGTTCATAATAGTTTTTCTTCGTGGTCTTTTCTAAAATCCGCTGCTCATCCATATCCAGAAGCTCAGAAAGCTTTTTTGCAATGAGCTCGCGTTGTTCCTCCTTGATGTTTGTGGGGTTAAGGCTTATCTCCCATACATTGGCACTCTGCGCAAGCACGTTTAGGTTGCGGTCATAGATTGTTCCGCGCCTTGATTTTACCGTGGTTTCGCGTAACTGCTGATTAATGGCCTTTTCTTGATACGGCTCACCTACTACAATCTGCAGGTATGCAAGACGGCCGATTAGCACCGTAAAGCATACCGCTGTAAGTACAATAACGACAAACAGCATCTTTTTCATCATGGCGTTATTTGGCCCTGCCGGCATAGCCCCAGCCTCCTTGCTCTTACGCCCAGCTTTGCGTTAAAACCATTTTAATTGTATGTGTTTAAATTTTAGTTTATGTGTTCTACAAATGCGTAGAACAGCTCATTGATATCCGGAATCAGCAGCTTGCCAGACGTTTTTACGTCCACGGCTGCAATCTTATCATCTTCTGAAAGGGCGATATAGTTAATCTGATATTTCTCCGCACGGTTAAGCCCGAGCGTACCGGTTGCGTACTGCTCGATGTTTTTAATGGACGCCTTACTGTCAAGCTGCATCTTCAGCCTCGTCTGCTCGCTTTGCAGCTCTGCGAGCGTTGCCTCGGCGCGTGACAGCTGGTCTACCGTTTCGGTGAGCATTACCCTGCTGTAAATACCCGCACTAAGTACAAGCCCCACCATGATTCCTGCGGTAACGCGGCCCATTAACAGCATCGCGGTACGCAGACGCGATCTTGGCAATACCCTCGGAAGTTCCTTGGGTACCGGTTTTACCTTTCGCTGCCTGTTCTCAAATAATGAAAGGTCATATGCAAGATTTTCCGCCACGGTACTCACCCCTGATGAAAATAATTACAGACTAGAGTTTCTCAATTGCCCTGAGCTTTGCGCTGCGGCTGCGCGGGTTATCGGCAAGCTCCTCCCCGGATGCCTCGACCGGTTTTTTGAATACCAGCTTGCCTTTTGGAACATTGCCGCACACACAGACCGGGAATTGCGGCGGACAGGTGCAGCCTTTGCACTGTGCCGCGAAACATTGCTTTGCAATACGATCTTCCAGCGAATGAAAGGTGATAACACATAATCTGCCGCCCGGTACAAGCAGCTTGAATGCATCGTTAAGCGCACCGGCAAGCATCTCAAGCTCCCCATTGACAGCAATGCGCAGCGCCTGAAAGGTGCGGCGCGCGGGATGAGCGTCCCGCATTGCCGCGGCAGGCAGTGCGCTTTTTATAACATCCACAAGCTCATAGGTAGTGGTGATAGGGCTTTGCTGTCTTGCCGATACAATCGCCTGTGCAATCCTGCGGGAAAAGCGTTCTTCGCCGTATTCCCACAGTATCTTTGCAATCTCCTGAGCAGATGCGTTGTTTACGATATCCTTTGCGGAAGGGCCCTGTGCACTCATACGCATATCGAGCGGCCCGTCCTGCCGATAAGAAAATCCGCGTTCGGGGGTGTCGAGCTGATAGGAGGATACCCCCAAATCGAGAAGCATTCCGTCAATCTTTTCAATGCCAAGGCCCGCAAGCACATCCATAGTCTGCGAGAAATCCGCATGCACCACCTGCGCTGTGGGATAGGCCGAAAGGCGAAGTGTAGCTGCCTGAACGGCATCGGGATCTTTATCAACGGCAATCAATCTGCCGGTTGTCAAGCGGCGCGCAATCTCGGCGCTATGCCCTGCACCCCCCGCTGTGCCGTCAACATATATACCATCTGGTTTAATCGCGAGGGCATCCATGCATTCGTGAAGCAATACCGAGGTGTGAAAAAACTCCAAGACGGAACGCCCCTTTCCTATCCGGCAAGCCTATTACGCGATACTAAAACCCGAGCTCGTCCATGATGTCCTTAATACTATCCGCAGTAAGCGCTGCGTTTTGCTCATCCCATTTTGCCTTGTCCCAGATCTCGGCACGAACCGATGCACCGATAATCATGATATCCTTTTCAAGCCCCGCAAACTGCCTGAGACTGGGCGGGATAAGAACACGGCCGTTTTTGTCGATCTCCGCTTCGCACGCGCCTGAAAAGAAAAAACGCTGCAAGGCACTTGCCTTTGAGAATGGCAGCGCGTTAATCTTGTCCTGTAGCACCTTCCATTGATCGGCAGGATAAACAAACAGGCAATCACCGGTGCCCTTTGCGATGATGAAATGCTCGCCGAGGTCCGCTCTTAGCTTGGACGGAAAGACAGCGCGTCCTTTTGGGTCGAGGGTATGCGCAAACTCACCCATCAGCATTTCTATCACCACCTTTATTACCAGGCTGTGCGCCACCGGTAATACTTCATATATGAAAACCGGAGACTTATACCCCACTATAAACCACTACAAACCACTTCGAACCACTTTTCTATCATTATAACGAGGAATTATGTAAAATGCAATAGCCTTTACGCAATATCCCGGAATGAAGGTGCAGGATTATCATTATGCACAAAAACCATGGCATTTATTTCATAACTATTCTAATTTTTCAAATGAAGCGAACGCACAAAAAACGCGGTAGATATGCCGAAATCTAGCAGAAATTCGCGTACATATGTTCTTTGTTTTTGCGGCCAAATTGAAAAACCGCCTGCATCCTGCGCAAATACAGCGCAGGATGCAGGCGATAGAGGTGTCACAATATTATGTATACTAGATATTGGTGTTCTTTGCCCCTGATTTCATTTGCTGACGTACGGTCTTTACCTTGTTCAAGCTGACGGTTAGGGTTTCCTCCGCCGAACGTACGATCTCATCCACGTATTCTGTGGTCAACTGGCGTATCTCGCGGGACTTCTTTTGTGCGCTGCCGATAATCTCCTGCGCATGCGCCTGCGATTGCCGTGTAATCTCGCTTGCCGCAACCATTGCGCGCGCGCGTTCTTCTGCGCGGGCAACAATTGCATCGGCCTCTCGTTTGGCTTCACTGATAATCTCGGCACGGTCGGACACGATGGCCTTTGCCTGTTTAATCTCGTTGGGCAGCGACAGCCGTACATCATCCATCAGTTCACGCAGACGAACCACATCAATTACACATCGTCCGCCGGAAAGCGGCATCGCCCATGAAGTATCAATCAGCTCGTCCATCAAATCGAGCGCTTCGTCAATGTTCATCGTCATACGGTAACATCCTCCCTAATCGGTGAAATCAGCAACACAGTCTGTTGAGGCTTTATTGATTCTCCGGACAAATCCGGTCACGAATCCGGTCCAGTATGGCGGCGGGGACAAAGTCAGAGATGTTTCCGCCAAAGCTTGCCACCTGCTTGACAATACTGGAGCTGAGATACATGTTTTCCATGCTGGTGGGCACAAACACCGTCTCCGCTTCGGGGTATAGTTTTTTATTGACCAAAGCCATTTGAAACTCATACTCAAAATCGGACACCGCGCGCAGTCCTTTGACAATGGCCACGGCACCCTGCTTCAGCGCGTAATCGGCAAGCAACCCTTCAAACATATCCACCCGAATGTTGGGCAGATGGTCGGTAACCGCATGAATCATATCCATGCGTTCCTGCGGGGTAAAGCTTGGGTTCTTTGCGGGGTTATGTACCACCAATACAATAACCTCGTCAAACAACCTTGATGCGCGTGTAATAATATCAAGATGCCCCTTGGTAACCGGGTCGAAGCTTCCGGGACAGATGGCGAGCTTCATCGTCATCCTCACACCTTTCCCGTTTGATGCCGCAGCACGGCAAAAAAACCATAAGTTTGTAAGTGAAATCAGTCTTCCGCCGGTCTGCGGTAGACACTAAGCATAGAGGCGCCGTGGCGGTAATCCTTCTTTACCGTAAGCTCACCGATTGTTTCGGGAACCCCGATGCGCTTAGCTGTTTCGCAAATAAGCACACCCGACGGACTTACGTGTACGGCGCACAGTTCCAATACCTCCGCCAAGCCCTCCATCGCGTAGGGTGGGTCGAGCAGCAGGATATCAAATACATCGTGTGTATTCTTTAAGAAAGAGACAGCATCCATAGCGGCAACACGTGCCTGCTGAAGAAACGCGGTGCGCATAAGATTTGTTTTTATCAGCTCTGTGCTTGTCCGTGACTGGTCAATAAATACACAGCTTGCCGCACCACGGCTGAGCGCTTCGATACCAAGCTGTCCGGAGCCCGCATATAGGTCGAGCACACGTGCACCCTCCAGCTCAAAATGGATGATGCTAAATAGCGCCTCCTTCACCTTGTCGGAGGTTGGGCGGGTATCTCTGCCTTCGGGAGAAAGCAGCTTCATGCCCTTTGCCTTGCCGGTAATTACACGCATAATAATTGACCATGCCTTTCCGGAATTGTATGCAAGCCGTTTTGCCGGTTAAATCGGCAGCGACACATGTATGAATTTATTGTTATCATAATATTGTCTTTACTATTATGAGACAAGATGAATTTGATGTCAAGCCGAGAATAAAGGCTAAGCGCAAAAACGCTATAAGAACCTGTTGTTATTCTTTCTCATGGAAATGATCGTATACCCGCTGTGCGGCAGAACGCGTCATTCCTTGTACGGCGGCAAGTGTTTCGACATCCGCCTCTTTAATGGCACGCAGCGTCTTCATGCCCTTGAGCAAGGCCGTGGCGCGTTTCGGGCCGATGCCTTCAATCTCGGTGAGTGTAGAAGAAAAGCCCGTCTTTTTATGCTTTAGCCGCTGATATTCGATGGCGTAACGATGCACCTCATCCTGAATCCTCGTCAGCAGCATAAACGCGTTTTTGTGCGCGGAAATGGATATCTCTCCCCCGTCGGCCGCAATCGCCCTTGTGCGGTGGCGGTCATCCTTGACCATACCGAACACGGGGATAGTAAGCCCGCTTGCCCGTATAATAGGCGTGATGACCGAAACATGCCCCTTGCCGCCATCGAGCAAAATGAGGTCGGGCAGCCGCCCAAAGCCTTTTCCGCTTTCCTTTTCCTGCTCGTAACGCGCAATACGGCGGGATAAAACCTCGCTCATCGCCCCGTAATCATTTTGTTCGGTAATCGTCTTGATGGAAAAGCGCTTATATGCTGCGCGAAGCGGCTGTGCGTGCTCAAATACCACCATGCCCGCCACCATTGCGGAGGAACCGAGGTTTGAGATATCGTATGCCTCAATGTAGTCGGGCGCCTTGGATAGCCCCAACAGGCGCGCAAGCTCATCAAGCGCGGCGACATCCTTGCCCTTCTTGCCGCTTTCCTGCCCAACCAGCTCCGCAGCATTGGTTTTCGCCATCTCAACAAGGCGCACCTGTTCACCGCGCCTGGGAAGATGCAGCACGCATTTTCTGCCTGACCGCTCGGAGAGGAATCGTTCAATGAGCGGTAAATCGTCTACCTCGCCGTCGAGCGATACTTGCCGCGGAATCTCGTTTTGTGCGGAATAGTAACGCACTACAAACTCACTGCGTGCCGCGGTAAGCCCTTCAATCTCCCCTAGGGGAAAGCTTAGCTTATCCACCAGTCGGTGGCCGCGAAACTGGATAACAACGGCATATGCCTGTTCGTTGCCCTGTGCAAGCGCAATGACATCCTGATCCGGTGTGCCGGTGTACATTACCTTTTGATGCTCGCCGATCTTTCGGATGCTCTCGATGCGGTCCCGCACACGTGCGGCACGTTCGAACTGCAGATTCTCAGCAGCCTGTTCCATCTGCTCGATTAAAAGACGGATGATGTCGCCGCTGTCGCTGCGCAAAAAAGAGACCGCCTGTTCCAGCGTCTGGGTGTACTCCTCCTCACTGATATTGCCTTTGCACACACCCATACAACGTTTAATGTGAAAGTTGAGGCAGGGGCGCCCCTTTTTAAAATCACCGGGAAAGCTCCGCGAGCAGGTTGGCAGGCGAAACGCCGTGTTTGCCTCTTCTACCGCTTGCGTGACAGCAAAAGAGCTGACATAGGGGCCGATATAGGTTGCGCCGTCATCGGCAAGCTGTTTTACCGCGGAGATGCGTCCCCACGTCTCGCCCGAGATGCGGATGTAGTGATAGCCCTTATCATCCTTAAGGAGTATGTTGTATTTTGGAGAATTTTGCTTGATGAGGCTGCATTCCAGCACCAGTGCCTCAAACTCGCTTTCGGTCACGATATAGTCGTAATCATAAACCTGTGACACCATCTTTTCCACCTTGGGAAGGTGGTCAGCATCCTTACGGAAATAGCTCGTTACACGCTTTTTCAGGTTTTTTGCCTTGCCGATATAGATGAGCTCGCCCTGCTTGTTTTTCATCAGATAACAGCCGGGCGCAGAGGTGAGTGTTTTGGTTTTATTACGCAAAAACCGAAGCCTTGTATTTTCCACCATCATCCATCCTAAATCTATCTAAATTAAAAATCAATAACAAAAAACGCGCCGCCGAATTGAAGGCGACGCGTTTATGCAACATTATGTTACTCTGCAAAACCGGATTCAACAAGCTTAAACAGGCCTTCAGCAGCCTGCTGCTCATCGGCGCCATCGGCAATAATACGAATTGCGGTTCCGCCTACAATACCCAGAGAGAGTACACCCAAAAGGCTTTTGGCATTTACTCTGCGTTCTTCCTTCTCTACCCAGATGGAAGACTTGTACTCATTTGCCTTCTGAATAAAGAATGTTGCGGGACGCGCATGCAAGCCAACCTGATTCTGGACGATTACATCTTTTACAAACATAAACTTTTCCTCTCTTGCAGCGATATTTCAAATAAGCGATGACCATGTATAGTTATTATTATAACATAATTGCTTTATGCGTCAACGAAAAAGCGATGATAAAGGCGGAGCGAAGCATAAATTCTGCGTGTCTTCCAATAAACTGATTGCCCCTCACCTTCAACTTGTGCATTATACCCACATATTTTTCAACATTATCAGCAGGTTATATAGTATTGGAATAAGTAATGCCGGCAGCATCCCTATCGTTCGTATTTTTCCGATTTTCATCAGGTTTATACCAATACAGATGACAATGGCAAAGCCTACAAGGCATAACGAATCCACAACACGATCGGTAAAAAATGCGGACAATGCACCCGCACCCAGACTGATTGCCCCCTGATACACAAGCACCGGAACAAAGGAAAACAACACACCGACACCAAGCGTTGCCGTCAGCACAACGGCACTGATGCCATCCAGCGCGCTCTTTATGTAAAGGATGGTGCGGTCACCAAGCAGCGCGTCGTTAAATGAGCCGATAATCGACATTGCGCCGACGCAGTAGAGCATAGATGCGGAAATCAGGCCTTTGGAAAAGCCCTCGCCGCCAATCTTCTTCTCCAGTCGCAGACCGGCCGCGGTAAGACGTTCCTCCAGCCGAAGGCCCTCGCCGATAATCGTGCCGATTACAAGGCTGATAATAAGCAGCATTGTACCATCGGCGGAGATTTTGCCGTTTTCGCCCACCGTTACCATCGCGGTCATCACACCCGAGATGCCGACGACGACTACCGCCAAGCCCACCGCTACCTGTATGCTTTCGCTGATACGCTGGGGTATCCCCTTTTTGAGCAAAAGCCCGACCAACGCACCCGCAATGATGGTGGCGGCGTTCACCAGTGTTCCTGTCATAAGTTATATCCATACCTTTCCGGGTGCTGCGCCTATCCCATACGCAGCCGCCTTTGCCTGTAGCAGGTTATCCCTCATCTTGCTGTTTAAGCTCATCTAAAAATGCAAGATCCTTATTATCGAGCTGCGCGCTGCCGAGCATATCCTTTCGCTTGCGATACGTGTTCTCAAGCATGCGCTCTCGCCGCCACTTTTCAATGTTGGCATGATGCCCCGAAAGCAGCACCTCGGGTACCGCCATGCCCTCCCATTCGGGCGGACGGGTATACTGCGGATATTCCAGCAGCCCCGCGTAGTGGCTTTCGCGCTCAAAGCTTTCGTCGCTTGCAAGCACACCCCCGCACATGCGCGCGACTGCATCCACCAGTACCAGCGCGGGCAGTTCCCCGCCGGTGAGAACATAATCGCCAATCGAGATCTCCTCATCCACAATGCAGTCGATAATGCGCTGGTCTACACCCTCGTAGTGGCCGCACAAGATAAACAGCGAGCTATCCATGCGCGAAAGCTCTACCGCCCGCTGCTGGGTAAGCGGTACCCCCTGCGGCGACATGTAGATGACATGCGGCTTTTGGGGCAGCATATCGCATACCGCACGATAACAACGATAGATAGGTTCTGCCTGCATCAGCATACCCATGCCGCCGCCGTAGGGAGAATCATCCACACGGCGGTGCTTGTCCTGTGTATAATCGCGGATATCGTGACAATGGCACGCAATCGCTCCGGCGCGGATGGCCCTGCCGGTTATACTCTCGCCCACCACCGCTTCGCACATAGCGGGAAACAGGGTGGCTATATCAAAACGCATACCGGTTTCACCATCCTTATCTTGATTCTTCCGGATGAAACAGTCCATCAAGCGGACGGATTTTAATGATTCCCGCGTCCGGATCGGTGCTGATGACCACCTGTGGGATAGCGGGGATGAGATGCTCCTTCTCCCCGTCTTTGAGCACATATACATCGTTTGCGCCCGTCTGCATTACATCGGTGAGCACACCGTACTGCACCGCGGTGTCTGCATCCACAACTGCCGCACCGATGAGATCCTGCACAAAATATTCATCCTGTTCAAGGCGGGCGTCCTCGCGATTGAGGTAGAGCACCTGTTTGCGCAGAGGGATGGCATCCTCGATAGAATCGATTCCCGCAAATTTTAATATGACAATGTTTTTATGCACGCGCGCACGCTGTACGGCATATTCTTGCGCGCCTTTTTTGAGATACACCCGCTTTAAGGAAGCCAGAAACTCGGGGGCATCGCACCATGGGTAGACGCGTACCTCACCCTGTATGCCGTGGGTGGTTACTACCTCGCCGCATTCTAAAAACTGTTTCTTCATTTTATAAACCCCAGGGCACACACCCTGTTTTTCCTTTTGGTTTTGACCCGATTTCAGGCGTTTACTTACACCACGCAAAGCACGGGGAAAGCACTCCGCCTCCCCCGTTTGTGCATCACAGACGCATACTAGTCAATCTCTACCGCTACCTTGTCACCCGTGCGGCTTGCCGCTGCACGCATTACGGTACGGATTGCCTTGGCAATTCTGCCCTGCTTGCCGATAACGCGTCCCATATCGTCGGGACCGACATGCAGGTGGTAAACCACCACGCCCTCGGCATCCGGCTCATCCACCGTAACGCTGACGGCGGATTTATCTTCCACCAGCCCCGAAGCCAGTGTGATAAGCAGTTTTTCCATCGATAACAGCCCTGCCTTTCCGGCTTTATGCCTGTGGCATAAAGCCATTGTTCCCATGCCTTCGCCACTGCATACGCTGTGGCGAAGGCAATATTACGCAAATTCACGGTATCTCTAAGCTTATTTTTCAATCCTTTTGAGCAGTGCCTTAACGGTATCGGTGGGCTGAGCGCCGTTTTTAATCCACTGCTCAACCTTCTCGGTGTCTACCTTGATGACCGAAGGCTCTTTGGTCGGATCGTAATAGCCCACTTCTTCGATAAAGCGGCCGTCACGCGGATACCTGGAATCGGCAACCACTATGCGGTAAAATGGAGCTTTTTTTGCTCCCATTCTACGAAGTCTGATTTTAACTGCCATTGTGTAATTCCTCCAATAAATTCGATTCAAAAATATATGTGGACGCCGCTTGCGCAGCGTAACCAACCGGATTAAAACGGAAAGCCGCCCGGCATCATACCGCCGCCCATGCCGCCCATGCCGCCGAAACGGCCTTTACGCTTACCGGGGCGCGAGAATTGTTTAACCATCTTTTGCATCTGCTCAAACTGGCGAAGCAGCATATTAACATCCTGCACGGTAGTGCCGCTGCCTGCCGCAATGCGGCGTTTGCGTGAGGGATTGATAATAGCGGGCTTTTCGCGCTCTTTCGCTGTCATAGATGAAATCATAGCCTCTAAGCGTACAAGGCGGCTCTCGTCGATATCATCGGGTGAAATCTTGTTGCCGCCCGGCAGCATGGCAAGCATCTGCTGCATAGAGCCCATCTTCTTCATCTGCTGCATCTGGTCGCGCAGATCGTTTAGGTCAAACTGGTTCTTCTTTAGTTTTTCCGCCATCTTTTCGGCATCCTTCTCGTTTACCTCGGTGGATGCCTTTTCAATGAGCGTGAGCATATCGCCCATGCCTAAGATACGTGATGCCATGCGGTCGGGATGAAACGCCTCGATGTCATCGAGCTTTTCACCTGTACCCGCAAACTTGATAGGTTTGCCCGTAACCGCCTTCACCGAAAGTGCCGCGCCGCCGCGTGTGTCTCCGTCAAGCTTTGTAAGAATTACACCGTCAATGCCGAGTGTATCGTCAAACGATTTTGCAACGTTTACGGCGTCCTGACCGGTCATGGAATCGACTACCAGCAGGATGTCGGAGGGCTCTGCCGCCTTTTTGATATCGATAAGCTCGCCCATCAGTGTCTCGTCAATGTGCAGACGGCCCGCGGTATCGAGTATCACGTAGTCATTGCCGTAATCGCGCGCATGTGCAAGCGCTCGCTTGGCGATGGTTACAGGCTTTTCGGTGCCTAGTTCAAACACCGGCACACCCGCCTTTTCGCCCACTACCTTCAACTGGTCAATCGCGGCGGGGCGGTAGATATCGCATGCCACAAGCAGCGGACGGTGCCCCTGCTTTTTGAGCATCTTTGCAAGCTTTGCACTGTGAGTAGTTTTACCTGCACCCTGCAGTCCGCACATCATAACAACCGAAGGCGGACGCTTGGCAGTGTTGAGCCTTGCCTCGCCGCCCCCCATGAGCGCGGTAAGCTCTTCGTTTACAATCTTGATTACCTGCTGGGCGGGGGTTAGGCTTTCGAGCACCTGCGCACCCACTGCGCGCGTACTGACCGCCGCGACAAAATCTTTTGCCACCTTATAGCTGACGTCGGCTTCCAGCAGCGCAAGGCGCACCTCTCGCATTGCCTCTTTGATATCGCCTTCCGACAGCTTTCCCTTGGAACGCAGCCGTTTAAACGCCGCGCTTAGTTTATCTGATAATCCCTCAAAAGCCAAAATGGGTTCACCTCATTTATTGTGCTACTCGGCAAGCTCGCGCGCAAGTGTGTATATCTTGCTTGCGGCCTGCTCGACCTCATAAAAGTTGCCATAGCGCGCGTTGTGCTGCTCGATGTATTTTGCGTATTTCATCATCTCGGCAAGCGATTCCTGCATACGCCGAAAACGCGCTACAATACCAAGCTTTTGCTCAAGCTCGTTCATCGCGCTCTCGCCGCGTTTTATGCTGTCACGCACACCTTGACGGGTAATGCCTTCTATCTGCGCAATCTCGGCGAGCGAAAGGTCCTCGTTATAGTAAAACTCAATGACCTCACGCTGTTTTGGGGTGAGCGCATCACCATAAAAGTCAAGCAGCACCGAAACCTCCAGATTCTTTTGCATACAGACCGCTCCCCTCGCAGATAAAGTACTGTGTAACGCTCACGCCAAACGCACAAAACACGCCACATGTAAAGCAACCGTCTTTACAGATTCTACTGCAAAAACGGGTGAGTGTCAAGGCTTTTTCTTTACAATGCGTGATTATTTTTATAAATGCTTCGCACGGCAGGTTTGATACCCCACGGTTGACGATATGCTCTTTTGCTTGCGCTGTATAACACATTGTGTGTATTCCCGCAGCACAAACGCACATCCCCCTCAAAGCAGTCTCTTTGAGGGGGATGTTGTTATAAGGACTGCTCCGTTACTCATGCTTGATGGCCTCAAGGGCGCTGATCTTTACCGCACGGTTGGCGGGATAAAAGCCGGAGAATAGTCCCACAAACAGTGCGAACGCAAAGCCCAGCCCAACAAGCCAAAGCGGTATGATGGAGATTTTCACCGTGCCGTCGCCCATGTATCCCATCCCCATGCCACTGAGCATTGGGCCCGCCAGCACGTTATTGAGGATAAACGAGGCCAGATAGCTTATTCCCACACCGCATATGCCGCCTATCATACCAATGGAGCCGGCCTCGAGCAAAAACAGGGAGCGGATGTTTGACAGCTTGCAGCCGAGCACCTTCATCACACCAATCTCTCGGGTGCGCTCGTAGATGGACATTACCATGGTATTGGCGATACCTAGTGCCGCAACCAACAAGGAAATGCCGCCCAAGCTGCCGAGGATTATCTGAATAATCATGGTTTGCTGACGCATCGGTTCACGGATATCATCCGCGCTGTAGGTCTGATACCCGAGGGCTTTGATATAATCCGCTACCTCGCCGACATTGTTCATATCATCGACGCGCACCTTGGCGTAATTATACCCGCTGTCCTCGTTTTGGTTGCTTTTAATATCGTTAACCTTATTGTACAACGCGTTAAGCTCTTGGGCAAATTCGATATCAATGAACACGTAGCCCATTGTGTAATAGTCCTTATAGTTGCCCTTTAGCACACCGGTGTTGGTCATGCGGTATTCGTATTTTCTGGTTGGGGTATCATCTTTTTTATCATTTTCATTGTCGTTTTCATCCGCCATAACCGTAACCGATCTGCCGCCCCCGTAGGAGTAATACCCGCCGCTGTTTTCGTCATGCCGCACAACCGTAGCAATAAATCGGTCGTTGAGCGGATCAACGAACGGCTCGGGTATCACGCCGTTTGCATCCGGCTCGGGCCAGCGATAGTCGTTGGGTCTTTTGGGGTTATAAAACTGATACATCGCCTGCTCACCGAACAAGAGCGCCTGCTTGCCATCCTGTTCCGTGGGTAGATTTCCGTCCTTTGTCTCGTAGCCAAAGTTAGAAAGCTGGTCAAGGTATACCCCCACCATGCTCCCCTGATACTCATACTTGCCGGAGTAAAGCTTAATCTGCCCGCTCCACAGGTCGAAGATGGGGGTAACGGCGGTAACATGCTCCACGCGCGAAATATCCGCAAGCGTCTGATCATCAAGCTTCAGCTGCTGCGGGTTGGAAGGGTCCATGCCGCCGTAGTTGTATATCTCGATTACAGTCAAATCCATCCACTCTTCGAGCATTGCGGCCTGCGCCGCATCCATGCCAACGCCGAGCGAGATGGTCACGATGATGGCACAGGTGCCGATCACCACGCCCGATACGGTAAGCATGGTGCGAACCCTGCGGCGAAAGAGGTTGCGCATGCACATGGATATGATGTCAAATATCCTCATCGTCAAGCTCGCTCCTCTTTTTCTTTACCACCTTAACAATGATGACGGCAGCCACGATAACAACCACTATACCACCGCCAATGATGGTCAGCAACAACCAGAGGGGCATCCCCTGTCCTTCTGCGGGAAATTCTTCAGGCGGAAACGGTTCGGTAATTGGGGGCTCGATGTATTCGGGAATCTCCATCACCGTCGCGGTAAAATCGCGGGTGACCTCACCGGCTTGGAGTCTGTCATTCTCATATGTAAACACGAACTTAAGGTGTGTCTCGCCCGGGGTATCAAGCACAATGGGCAGATAGGTTTCGCTTGCCGCCTTGGAAGGGTCCAGACTGCCGATATAGGCGTACGCGTACTCGGTATCCGCCTCGTCTACCACCCGAATCTCGCAGTTGTACAGGGTGGCAAAACCTGCGTTGACAACCGAGTAGGTAATCTCCTCCTCCGATCCGGGGTAGATCATCTGGGGTAACTCCACCTTTTGGATGCGCACCCGCTCTATGGTATCGGTGGGAATGGAGATAGTGACATTATCACCGCCCGAAACGGCGTTTTGACCTTCGATGTCAAAATACTCGAAGGTGGAGGCGATACCAATCTCCTGAACCTTGACGCTTGTGTTTGCGCCAAGGAAGAAGTTCATGGTTTTGGTGACCGTTTTGCCGGGCAGGATGGTATCGACAAAGATGGTATCGGACGCACTTTTAATGCGCAGGTCGCCCGCGGGCTTTACGTTGAGCACCACGTTGCGGACGGCCTTGTTGGCACTGGTGTTTTTGAGGGTAAACGTTACCGGTACGTCCTGACCCGCAACCGCCTCGCCGTAGGAGTAGCTGTCCACAATCAGGTGGGGCTTAAGCGCCGCGATGGGGGTTTCTTTTTCGTCGTCATCGTCGTCATCACCGGTTCCTGGGGTAAGGCCGCCACCGGAACTGCTGCCAGTATCAAGAAAATCAGGTAATGATTTTGTATAATAAACCGGTTTTTGGTCTACCGCTCTTCTAATCGTCATTGCAAAGGTATTGGTTCCAAACGGAATCTTTAGGTTGCTGAACTTCAATTCATATCTGTAAATTGTCCTTGTTTCCCCATCCTCGTTTGGTTCACTTTCCCACTTGTCACTATCCTCAGATGATTTGCGCTCTACAAGAGCGGTCATACCATCAACATCTAAGGCTTCGATAGTACATGGGGCTAGAAGGGCAATTGCACCTTCATATTCTTCGTATCCGATAAAATCCACTTTAAGTTTATATGTTCCATCCAGTTGCTTGTCAGGTTTATAGATTCTCTCAATATATCCGTCATCTCCAACCGGAACGCCCAATTCCGCATAAACCGGTATGGCCGCAAACAGCATGGTTGCTGCCATTATCGCACCAGCAAAGAGTGCCATCCATCTTCTAGTTCTGCATCTGTTCATTTGTAACCTCTCCCCGCTCGTTATTGTCAGTTGTCGCATTGGTTTCGGTTTTCTCACCGTCATCCTGTGCCTTCGGCGGCTTTTTGCAAAAGAAGCCTGCCAGCGTGCGCTTCTTTTTTTCAGGCGGTGCGCCGCCGGAATCGGAGGAAATATCTTTTTTCTTTTTGCTCTTTTTCCCCTTTTTCTGCTTTGCCATAGCACGCTTCTGCTTACGCACTTCGCGTTCCTCGGCCTCTTTGATTGCAAGCTGTTCCTTTTCGATGGCAAGCTCTGCAAGCTGTGCATCCAGTGCCGCGCGCTGCTCGGGCGTAACCGGCTCGTCACGTTCGATTTTACCGTCTATAATCTGAATGACGCGATCGGCAAACAGGCTGATTTCGCTGTCGTGCGTTACAAGGATAAAGGTCTGGTTGTTTTCACGCGACATGGTGACCATCTGGTTCATAACATCGAGCGTGGTTTTGGTATCGAGGTTGCCGGTGGGCTCGTCCGCAAACACAATTTTGGGTCTTGCCACAAACGCGCGGGCAATACCGACACGCTGCTGCTGGCCGCCCGACATCTGGGTGGGCTTATGCTTGGCGCGGTTTTTCAGCCCTACCTCGGTGAGCATCTTTAGAGCAAGGCGGTTGCGCTTTGACTTGCCAATGCCGCGGAACATCAGCGGCATTGCGACGTTCTCGAGCGCGGTGAGCGCGGGCATAAGGTTGTACGATTGAAAGATAAACCCGATGTGCTTTTGCCGAAACAAGGCAAGCTTGTTTTCGGATAGTGTGCCGATGTTGGTTTTGCCGATGCGAATGGTGCCGCGGGTAGGCTTTTCAAGGCCTGCCAGCATATTAAGCAGTGTCGATTTACCCGAGCCGGAGGTACCTAAGATGCACAGCACCTCGCCCCGCCCAATCTCAAGGTTGATATCGTCAAGGGCTACCACCTTTTCGCTGCCGATACGGTATACCTTGCGCAGATTATGTATCTGTATAAAGCTCAAGATAAGATCCTTGTCCTTTCTTTGCGTTATCGTCCTTGGTGTTGTGTGCGGAGGATTTGCTATCCCAGCCCGACATACTATCAGTGTACACCGTCAAGCAGTTTATTGCAAAATAATCTGCAAAAAACATGAAAATTCATTTCCTCTTGATTCCTTGCGCAAGGAGAAGCGCGCTTTGTGCATCAATCGGGCGTTGGCGAGGGAAATTGTGGCATAAGACAAAAATAAAGTGGTATAATTAGGTGAGATATTATTGGAAAAGGTGGGGGTACTATGATTATTGCGCTATGCATTCTCTATACGGTATCACTCGCGTGGTATGTGCGCCGCTCGCTGTGCGATGACTTTGCCGCGCAGCTTGCACTGAAAACAATCACCAGCTGCCTGTTTATTCTGATTGCATACGCCTGCTATACACAGGCAAGGGGCAGCCGTGCGTATTTTTTGCTGATGCTGAGTGCGCTGATATCCTCACTAATTGGAGATGTCTTTATTCAGATGCAGCGACGCACGGGGGCCTTTACACGGTATGCGTTTTTGTGCGGCGGTATGGCCTTTTTTGCTGCACACCTGCTGTTTGCTTGGGCATTTTCATTGATGGCAGGCTTTGAGTGGATAGACGGTGCGGTACTGGTCGCATTGCTTGTTGCAATGCTTTGCATCTTTCGTGCGCTGCATCTTGAGTTTGGTAAATTGCGACCGCTGTGCATACTTTATGCTGCCGCTATCCTATTGATGTTTACCAAGGCGCTTTCAGTTTGGTATACGGGTGGCGAAGCCATTGCAGTACTGCTGGTGTGCGGAGGGGCGCTGTTTGTAGCATCCGACACCATGCTGGCGCTCAAAAACTTTCATCCGCGCTATCGGCACAATGCGCCGCTTGCCTTGGCGGTGACGTTTACCTACTACACGGCTCAGCTTTTGTTCGCACTAAGTATTCTATATGTATAATGCCTTGCGAATATACTTTCTATAATCATCCCAAAACGCAAAAAGGGCGGGAATATCCCGCCCTTTTACATATTGAAACTAAACCTCAAAATCGCAAACGGCGCGCGCCGTTGCCACCGAGGCGACAAAATCTTTCACGTTCATGTGTGCGGGGTGGCTTTGATAAACCGCCAGCGCCTCAGGCGATTCCAGTTCGGAATACAGGCAGCACTCATAGCCGTTTGGGTTGATGCCGATACCAACCTCTGCGCGAAGAAGACCCGGCACAACACCGACCAGTGCTTCGAGGTCGTATTTAAGCTTGCTGATAATCTGATTCTTATCCATTCCGTTAAAGCTGTCCTTGAAGTTCCAAAATACAATATGCTTAATCATACTTACAACGTTCCTTTCTATCATACCGTGGTGCATGCACTGCCAAATCACTGGCGCTGCCAGTACTTGCGGTCAAGGCTGCGGTATTGAATCGCCTCGGAGATATGGCGCGTCTCAATCTGGCCGGCTGCGTCCAGGTCCGCAATGGTGCGCGCCACCTTTAAGATACGGTTATGCGCACGGGCGGAAAGGCCCAGTCGCTCAAACGCTCGCTCCAGCATACGTTTGGCATCGTTGGTCATGCTACAGACCTCCTGCAATGCGCCGTCCGGCAGCTGCGCATTGCAGGTTGCGCCCGTTTTGGCAAAGCGCGACTGCGCAACCATACGCGCTTTATTGACGCGCGCGCGTATGGCGGCGGAGCTTTCCTCCGCGCCGGTATCGGACAGCGCCGCATACTCCACCGGCATAACCTCGACGTGTAAATCTACGCGATCGAGCAAGGGCCCCGAGATGCGCGAAAGGTAGCTTGCCACCGATTTGTCCGTGCAGCGACAGGGGCGGGTTGGGTGTCCAAAAAAGCCGCAGGGGCAGGGGTTCATCGCCGCCACCAGCATAATTGAACAGGGATAGGACAGCGTGCCGCTTACACGCGCGATGGTTACCTTGCCATCCTCAATGGGCTGGCGCATCACCTCGATGGCAATACGAGAAAATTCGGGCAGCTCGTCCAAAAACAATACGCCATGATGCGCAAGCGAGATTTCGCCGGGCTTTGGAATGCTGCCGCCGCCCGACAGCGCCGCGGGGGAAACGGTATGGTGCGGCGAACGGAACGGGCGCGTACGTATCATCGGCTGACCCTTAGGCAGCAGTCCCGCAATCGAGTGCAGTTTGGTAACCTGTACCGATTCATCAAATGTCATGTCGGGCAGAATGCCGGGTAACCGCTTTGCCAGCATGCTTTTGCCCGCACCCGGGGAACCGACCAAAATAACGTTATGCCCGCCCGCGGCAGCCACCTCCAGCGCACGCTTTGCCGCCTGCTGTCCCTTAACATCTGAGAAATCGAGAAAGGGCGGTGTGGGAGGCTCGGTAAACTGCTGCTGCGAGACAGGGATAAGTGCACGCTCACCCTGCAAAAATAAAAGTATATCGGTAAACCGCGAAACTGCGTAGATTTCGATTCCTTCCACCGCCGAGGCCTCCGCGGCGTTATCGGCAGGAATAAACATACGGGCAAACCCGTTTTCACGCGCATGGATTGCCATGGGCAATACACCGTTGACCGCCTTGACCTCGCCCGACAGCGACAGTTCGCCGAGATAACAGGTTTTTAACGCCGGCAGTGCCAGTGCGCCCGATGCGCAAAGGATACTAAGCAGGATGGGCAGGTCGTAAATAGGCCCTGCCTTTTTTACATCGGCGGGTGCCAGATTTACCGTAATTCTGCCCAAGGGAAAGTCGTAGCCGTTGTTCTTTGCCGCCGCGCGCACACGGTCACGCGCTTCACGCACCGAGGCATCGGGCAAACCAACCACATCAAACGACGGCATACCGCGTGCAACGTCCGCCTCAACACTTACGCTGTATGCGTCCACCCCAAAAAGGCCTATGCTGTCAAGTCTTGCAAACAAGCTGTCATCCCCCCGCGTCGGTTGTGCCGTACTTGCCGGTCATTTATGGTATTTTGTGTTTGCGTTGATGGAGAATGCGCGATAAATCTGCTCAAGCAGCATCACGCGCGAAAGTTGGTGCGCAAACGTCATGTCGGACATTGAAAGCCGCAGCTTACACGCCGTTTTCACCGCATCGCTAAGCCCGAACGAGCCGCCGATAATAAACGCAAGCGCACTTGTACCATTTACAGTAAGCGAGGATATGTTTGCCGCAAGCTGCTCGCTTGTCATTCGCTGCCCTTCTACACATAATGCAACCGCATATGCGTTCGCGGGCAGTTTTGCCATAATACGCGCACCTTCTTCGGCAAGCGCCGCGTCTATCTGTGCCCGGGAGGGACGGTCCGGCAGGCGCGCCTCGGCAATCTCAGCCACTGTGAGCCTGCAAAACGCGCCAAGCCGTTTTTGATACTCTGCACATGCCGCACGCAGATAGTCTTCTTTAAGCTTGCCCACGCACAAAAGCGTCACATTCATCATAGCGCCGTATCCTAACCTTGGTATAAGAATCAATAATCAGAGCAGCATGGGGCGGCTGGGCGCGGAGCGGCTTGCCACCTCGAGCAGGTAATCGGAGCCAAGCTCAAACCCGCCGCTTGAAAGCTGCGCCTTTGCCGTTTCCAGCGCAAGCTCGGGCACGTTGTTCTCGCGGCTAAGGTGCGCAAGAAAGAAGCGCGTTGTGCCGTTGTTTGCAAGGTAACAAAGTTCCTCGGCACAATGGTCGTTGGAAAGGTGCCCCGTTTGACCTAAAATGCGCCGTTTGAGGTAGTAGGGATATCCCCCGCATTCCAGCATGCGTTTATCGTAATTTGATTCCAGCACTACCAAATCGCTGCCCAGCAGATTTTGGCGTACCTCCTCGGTGACAAAGCCAAGATCAGTTGCGATGCAGATGCGTCTGCCGGAGCTTGTGGTAATAGAAAACCCCATACTCTCTGCCGCATCATGCGGGGTGTGAAAGGGGGTTATGTGCATGCCGTCTATGTATTGACCCTCGGAGCTGATGACCGACAGCTCGCAATTTGGCGGAAGGCAGTTGTTTTCATCCAAAAAATCAAGTGTTCCGGCTGACGCAAACAGCGGGATTTTAAAGTGCTTGAGCAGTACCTTCAGCCCTCTGATATGGTCGATGTGCTCATGGGTAATAAATATGGCACGGATGTATTCGATGCTCTGCCCAATGCACTCCAGTCCGGTTTTGACCGCCTTGCAGCTAACGCCGACATCCACCAGTATTCCGCCATCGCTGTTGCCCACAAAGGTGGAGTTGCCGCTGCTGCCGCTGTAAAGCGGGCATACCATTGCCATTCGGGCACATCCTTTCAATGATAGTGTATTGCTAGAAGTATTTGATAAAGTTCTTTTGATCTTTGCGATCAGTGTAGCCGCACGCAAGATAAAAGCGGTGCGCATCCATGCGGTTAAAGCCCGATACAAGGCGTACGCCCTCACAGCCGCAGGCCTTCGCCCAGTCCTCCGCCGCCGTAAGCAGCGCCTTGCCAACGCCCTTGCCGCGCGCATCTTGAAGTACCGCAAGGGCAAGGATGTTCTTGAGAGGAGGCTGATAGATGCAATCGTAATCAGCCGCGTGGATATACCCGACTACACGCCCGCCGAATTGCGCTATCAGTATCCTATCGCGTGCTGACGCAAGCACAAGGCTTAGCCGCTTATGCGTCTGCTGTGCGGGAAAGTCATAGCCGAGTGCAATGCGGTTAATCTCATACAGGGCACCGGCATCCTCCGGCACTGCGGGGCGAATAATAATGTCTGTTTTCATTGCTGTCACCTTTTTAAAAACCAAAGGACCAAAGCATCTCGCCCGGTCCTTGTTAGTTGCTGATTTAAAGGGCTGCAGGCAGAACCTCACCGGGGATTTCAATCTTCTTGATGTCCGCGCCCAGCATACGAAGCTTTTTTTCCATATCTTCGTAGCCGCGCTCCACATGTTGGATATCCTCAATTTCGGTTACGCCTTCTGCCGCGAGTGCCGCGATTACCAGTGCGGCGCCTGCCCGGAGGTCGGTGGCCTTGACCGGTGCTCCGGTCAGATAGCCTTTGCCTTCCACTACCGCGACCTTGCCGTCCACCTGAATGGACGCACCCATGCGGTGCAGCTCGTCCACATAGCGGAAACGGTTATCCCAAACGCCTTCGGTAACAATGCTCGTACCCCGTGCAAGGGTAAGCAGCGCGGTCATCTGGGGCTGCATATCGGTGGGAAAGCCCGGGTGGGGCAGTGTTTTTACATTGGTGCGCGTAAGCTCGCCTGTGCGCCTGACATGCACCGACTCGTCATACTCCGTAATATCCACACCCATCTTGCGCAGCTTGTTGGTGATTGGCTCAAGATGCTTGGGAATAATGTTTTTGACCACGACATCGCCGCCTGTGGCGGCAGCCGCAACCATATAAGTGCCCGCCTCAATCTGGTCGGGAATAATAGCATAGTTTGCGCCGTGCAGACGCTGGACACCGCGAATCTTAATCACATCGGTACCCGCGCCGCGGACATCTGCGCCCATTGAGTTTAAAAAGTTTGCAAGGTCAACGATGTGCGGTTCTTTGGCGGCGTTTTCAATGATGGTAAGGCCTGCCGCACGAACGGCCGCAAGCATAATGTTCATAGTAGCGCCCACCGAAACAACATCAAGAAACACCGGTGCGCCAAGCAGTGACTGGGAGGATACGCTGACAATACCGCCGCTTACAATTTCGACCTCGGCGCCAAGCGATTCAAAGCCCTTGATATGCTGGTCAATCGGTCTGACACCGAAATAACAGCCGCCCGGCAGCGGAACCATGGCCTTGCCGAACCGTCCGATGAGTACCCCCAGAAGATAATAAGACGCCCGCAGATGGCGTGCCATATCGTACGAAACAACATGCGAGTTGATTCTGGTGGTATCAATCTCTACCGTGGTTTTATCCAGATAACGAATTGAAGCGCCCATCTCGTGAAGAATCTTTAGAATGATAGACGTATCGCGAATATTGGGCACATTTTCAAGGATACAGGGGCCGGCGGCTAAAATAGTTGCCGGAATTATGGCAACCGCGGCATTCTTTGCGCCGCTGACACTAACCTCGCCTACAAGCGGACTTCCGCCGGTTACTACGAATTTTTCCAATTAGCTGTTCTCCCCTTATAAGCCGTGCAGCAAACAAAGCCGCAACCGCCTGTGATAACTGGGAATTGCCGGTTATGGGAACATAAAGTGATAATAATCGACAAATAGACAAACCTACCTTTTTGTATTATACCACTAATGATAATAAAATAAAAGTGGTATTTAAATTAGTTTTATGTCAATTAAACCACGAAATAAAATTGCGCAAACAATCAACAGTATAGGTAAACCGGCAGCACATTTATGCAGACCTATTCCAGTTTTTAAAGTTTACAATAAAAATATTGATAGCCGCGTGGATTCCCGCGCGGAGCCCGCATTGCAAGCAGGACGGCTGTTGTTTACATCTGGCCACCGCGCCGGCGCACGTGCGGCAGGTTTTGCCTGCTGCCCCGAAAACAAGAACTTGTTTTCAGAGTGATAGACGATATCACACAAAACTGCAGGCCTTGCCTTTAAACAAAGCCTGCAGCAGGTAAAACAATAGACTAATAATAACGCATCGGGTTCATATAACGGCCATTAACCCTAATCTCAAAGTGGAGGTGTGTGCCGGTAACATTACCGGTACGGCCCATCAGGCCAATGGTATCACCCTTACTTACCTTTTGCCCATACGAGACGTAACGCTTGCTCAGATGAGCATACAGCGTCTGGGTGCCGTTGCCGTGGTCAATCATAACATGGTTGCCATAGCCGCGCGCATTGGTTTTTGCAATAACAACTACGCCCGCATCGGCCGCTACAATCTGCGCGCCGTGATAAAGCGTAATATCGGTACCGGTGTGACCCACATAGCCCTGGAAGCCGCACGATACGCTGCCGCCGCCGACCACAGGCCACATAAAACGTCCTGTGCCGACACTGCTTGTACCGCCGCCGCTGGAAACCTTAATCTCCTTGGTACCTACGGTCACCTGCTCGTTAACAGGCTCTTCAATCACACGGGTGCTGAGAATCTCTTTTTCGGCCTCAACGCCGTCAATAAGCGTTACCTGGGCGGTAACCTCCTGAATGCCATTGACGCCCTTTTTGGTAATTTTAGTGTAACCGCGCGTGTAGCTGCTGCTCTTGTTCTGAACCACCTCATAAGGGAGCGCATCCTCGTAAACAATGGTTTTGGTAACCTTAATTGGAAGGAATGGCTCCGCTTGCGAAACGGTAATGGACTGCCCCGGCAGTAAGGATTTATCAATACCGGGGTTTATCAGCAGCAGATCGCTTACACTAACACCTACCGTTTGTGCAATCTTCCACGGGCTGTCGCCTTCCTGCACGGTGTAGGTCTTTTCACCTTCCACCTCAGAGGTGATGAGGCTCTTAATATCTTCCGGTTCTTTTACCGTAGTTTGCGGGTACAGGCCGTCCACAAGCTTTACCGATTGTAAAAAGGAAACCTTCTCGGTCGGCTCGCCGGTTCTTGTGGCATCAAGCAGGCCATCAAGCGCCTGCTTTAGTGACGCCCTGTCGTAGGTGGCGCCGTAAAACTGCTCGTCGATATATAGACCAGACGCTTCCACGATAACACTGTTGGACGCCATAATCAACTCGTCACAGAGTTGCGCTACGGTAGATAATTCGGTTTCTTCCACCACAGCAATCCTGTAGGTAGGAATGGTGTAGATAGGTTCCGCCGATGTGTCTGACACAATACGGCCGTGCATCATCTTTTCCGCCTGATTAAACTCGGCCTCGGAGGTAATATATCCGAGCGTTTTTCCATCGCACTCTACCTCAAGCCCAAAGGTCAGGTCGGAGAAAAACCTAATGGTCATAACGAGGAATAAAACGCCAAGCACCGGCGCGACATAATGGGATAATCCCACCAGACAACGCAGGATATGCAGGCCTCCTCGTTTTGTGCAGCTTGCGCATTCACATACGGCATGCCACATACCCTTTTTCCGTTTTTCTTTTATGCGCTTGATTGAGCGGCTTAATTTGTTTGAGAAGCTAACAAACGGGTCTAAAACCATCTCCGCGGCATGCAGCAAGTATGCCACAATGCGCTTGCGAACAGTTGTGCTGCGGAAAAGTCTCCATACCTTACTGTTGTGCACAGAAAAACGCAGGTTGCGCTTATAACGCTTCATGGTGCGCATAAACTGGATGCCAACATAGTAGCAGATTCTATATAGTCTGGTAAACAGCTTGCTAAGCTCTTGCAGAACAAATGGAGAAATTACTTCTTTCCGTGTTCCCCCAAATACGATTGGCGTTCCTTTTATAGGGGCGCCGGTGTCGTTTGCGAGTGCCACTTGCATCAACTCCTTAATTTTTCGGCATAAAAGGCCGCTTTACATACCGGCCTTGGCAGCTGTGCGCCATATGCAAACAGCATTACCGAAAAACAGAATTACAATTTCGTGGATACACCTATTATACACACCGAAGCTAAAATTTCAAGTCTTTACTGCACTTGTATACGAATTTGTAACATCTCGTTTACATCTTATGGGAATTAATTGGAGGTATTACCTTTTAAAAGTAGTATTTTGACCGCAATAAATCAGTGCTCCCACATAATATTATATGCTTTTACTGCCATCATATGCCAATGGGTTGTCCAAACTATGCATTGTAAACAAACAGAAAAAGTGACACCTTTATTATTCCAATTAATTGCGCTGTTTTACATGGGATATTTTTCATTCAAAACAGCGGCCGACAATGCTACTGGCTACAGCACCTTGGACAAGAACTCCTTTAGTCGGTCATTTCTCGGGTTGCCGAAGAACTGCGCAGGAGGGGCTTGCTCAAGCACCAGACCCTCATCCATAAACAACACACGGGTGGCAACCTCTTTTGCAAAACCCATCTCGTGGGTAACGACTACCATCGTCATTCCGTCGTGTACCAGTTCGCGCATAACCTCTAAAACCTCGCCGACCATTTCGGGGTCAAGCGCGGAAGTGGGCTCGTCAAACAGCATGACCTCGGGGTTCATCGCAAGCGCGCGTACGATGGCGATGCGCTGCTTCTGGCCGCCCGAGAGCTGGTTGGGGTAGGCATCCGCCTTTTCGGTAAGCCCGATGCGCTCCAGAAGCCGCAGGGCTTGGGCCTTTGCTTCCTCTGGGGTTTTCAGCTTAAGCTTTATAGGAGCGAGCATAATATTATCAATAACGCTAAGGTGCGGAAAAAGATTAAACTGCTGAAACACCATGCCCATCTTGCGGCGCAGGTGGTTGATGTCCGCATCGGGGGCGGTAATTTTCTGATCCCCAAACCATATCTCGCCGCCGGTAGGGATCTCCAAAAGATTCAGGCAGCGTAAAAAGGTGCTTTTGCCCGAGCCGGACGGCCCGACCACCACAATCTTTTCGCCGCGCTCGATAGTGATATCGATACCGCGCAGCACGTTGTTGTCACCAAAGGATTTTTGCAGATTCTTAACGGTTATCACCCTTTGCAAGCCTCCTTTCCAGTCTCTTTTGTACCGCGGTCATGCCGACAACCAGCAGCAGGTAGATTCCTGCCACAAGAAAGAGGGGCAGGCCGTTAAAGGTTCTTCCTCGTATACCATCGGCAATTTTAGTTAGCTCGCGAACGGCAATTGCGCCTGCAATTGAGGTTTCTTTCACCAGTACAATAAATTCGTTAAACAGCGCAGGCAATATATTTTTGACCGCCTGCGGCAGGATAATGAGCGACATGGTCTGCGAATTTCCAAGACCAAGGCTTCTGCCCGCCTCGTACTGCCCTCTATCCACCGACTGGATGCCCGAGCGGATAATCTCGGCGACATAGGCGCCCGAGTTGATGCCAAACCCAATGAATGCAACCGGCAGTCCATTTGTCGTGGCGGTAAAAACCACGGTGTAAAGAATTAGAAGCTGCAGCATCATAGGAGTTCCGCGGATGACAGTGATATAAAGGTCACACAGCTTCTCGAACAACCATAGCTTTTTGTTGGTGACCGCAAAGTACTTAATAAGCGCCACAAAGGTACCAATAGCAACGCCAATACACACTGCCACAACCGAGATTAAAATCGTTTTACCCAGGCCTTCAAAATACATAAGCCAACGGTTTTCAGCAATAATGGCTCCGTATAAATCTTGTAAGAATTTGTCCATTCGTCTTCCTGTGCCTTTCCAGCGGCATAGCCATGCGCACTGCCGCTAATAACATTGTTGTGTCGTATGGTCAATTAACCTGAAAACCGTTCCGGTTTTCAGTCAGAAGGCATAGCCTTCTGATGCACCAAAGGGCACACAACCAACTATGTACTCGAATGAATTTGCCCTTTGGGCGATTGCGCGAATTTACCGTGTAACTTAAAAAGCGGGTCACTTTTTAAGTTCATTGAGTATAATACCCTTGTTGTAAAACGGCGCAGCCATGAGAAAACAAATCGCACTCTCATACCGCGGTTACGCCGTTTTACAACAAGCCATAGCGGACTAAGCACCCGCTATGGCTCGTATTTAGAGTTAGTCAGTTCGCTAGAAAGGCTTACGCAAGCGCCATATGCTTTACAATCACCCGGTCGATGGTGCCGTTCTCAATCAGCTTCTGAAGAATGGCATTTACGGCGGCCATCAAGTCTTCCTGCCCCTTCTGCACCGCGATGGCGTAGCTCTCCTCGGTCAGCGCTTCGGGCAGAACCTCCAGCACGCCGTTCGAGTTTGCGGCAATGGCTTCTGCGGGGAGCTTATCGATAATAACCGCATCGCATTTGCCGCTGGAAAGCGCAGAACCCGCCTCAATGCCGCTTTTAAAACGGAGCACCTCTTTTGCCGCAATATCGTCGCTAGCATAGAAGTCGCCGGTTGTGGCCTCCTGAACCGCGATGGTCAGACCGTCAAGATTATCCGAGGTAATGCCGCTGCCGCTTTTGATAATAACATGCTGCGCGCTCTGGACATATTCGATTGAAAAGTCGATTTGCTCCAGACGGTCGGGTCTGATAGTCAGGCCCGCGAGGGCCACATCTGCCTTGCCGGTCTTTACCGACTCAACGAGAAGGTCGAAGTTCATGTCAACGACCTCAAGCTCAACGCCGAGTTCATCCGCAATCGCCTGTGCAACGTCAATGTCAACGCCCGCAGGTTTGCCGTCCAATATGTACTCAAACGGAGGGAACGCGGCGTTGGTTACCATAACAAGCTTACCCGCTTTTTTGATCGAATCCATTCTGTTGGTGGGACCACATCCGGTTAACGCAAAGGTAAACAACAAAACAAACGCTAAAACAAGAGCAATCTTCTTCATGTTTTTCTCCTCACAATACAGTTAAATTACCTGCCGATTGCAGGCTATAGAAAGATTATACACGATTTCTCGCATTGTTCAATAGGTATAATGCATAATTATTCTTTTATTTTGCATATTTATCGCCATGTATCCACAAATAATAGATTTTATTGCATAATAATCCAAGGTGTAATGCGATTCAGTCCACTGTGATGCGCGCTGCAAGGTCCCCCATGTCTCGCGGGAGTGCGGCGTACAGGCGTACAGGCCGCCCCGTCACTTCGTTTGTAAACGATACCTCTGCGCAATGCAGCGCATGGCGTGAGATGTCGGTGCAGTCGCCGCCATACATGGTATCTCCCGCCAAGGGGGAACCGATGTGGGAAAGATGAACGCGTATCTGATGTGTGCGCCCCGTTTCGAGTGTAAGCGAGATAACGCTATAACCCTGCCCGCGCGCGGTTACCCTGTAGCGGGTGACGGCATGCCGTCCGTCATCACTGACAACGCGAATCTGGCGCTCGGGACACAACCTGCGGATGGGAGCGTTTATCATACCCGCTTCATCGGGCAGTTCACCGCACACGATGGCGATATAGCATTTTTGCACCTTACCGGAAAGCGTCGATGCAATGTGCCGGTTTTTTGCGACCACCACAAGCCCCGACGTGTCGCGATCGAGCCGGTTGATGGCGCGAAACACACTCCGCACGCCGGTTTTATTGCAGTGCGCGGCAAACACATTTGCCAGCGTGTCGGTCTGATGCTTCTTCGATTCGTGCACCGCAATCCCCGCGGGCTTATCATATACCACGATATCGGCATCTTCGTACACAATGGGTACGGTAATCTCTGTGTTGGGCACCGATTTCATCTCATCACGCGGCAGGCGGACGCATAACACATCGCCGCTGCTTACCCGCGCTACCACCGGCTGGGGCACACCGTTTACCGTAAGCAGTCCCATCTCTTTGCGAAGCTCGGTCATCATGCGGGCGGAAAAGCCGTGCACCCTTCGAAGATAGTCGCACGCACGGATGCCCTCGCGTCCATCCTCAATCATATAGGTTAACGTGCGCACAAGGCCTTCCTCCAACACAATTCATCACAAGCAGTGATTATTTTACCTCGACCGTCCAGCCGAAGGTGTCCTCAATTTTACCCCACTGGATACCGGTAAGGGTATCATACAGCCTCTGCGAAACCGAACCGATCTTACCGTCGTTGATAATCATAACCTTGTCCCCATACCGCAGATGGCCAACCGGCGAGATAACCGCGGCGGTGCCTGAGCCGAATACCTCTTTGAGCTCGCCGTTATCAAACGCCTGGGCAACCTCGTCAATAGATATGCGCCGCTCGGTGACTTTCATGCCCCAAGACCTTGCAATCTCAATGACGGATTTTCTTGTAATGCCCGAAAGTACACTGCCGCTAAGCTCTGGTGTGATAAGCTCGTCGCCGATAACAAAGAAGATGTTCATGGCGCCGACCTCTTCAATGTATTTGCGCTCAATACCGTCGAGCCACAGAACCTGTGAATAGTTCTGCTTTTCGGCCTCTGCCTGCCCCTTGAGAGACGCCGCATAGTTACCGCCTGTTTTTGCCATGCCGATGCCACCGCGTACCGCGCGGACATACTTGGACTCGACATAGATATTGACAGGGTTAAGCCCGCCCGGGTAGTACGCCCCAACGGGAGAAAGGATAACGATGTACAGATACTGCTTGCCCGGATGCACGCCGAGGAACGGGTCGACGGCGATGATAAACGGGCGGATGTACAAGCTGGTTCCGTCGGCGGTAGGAATCCAGTCTTTATCTACCTTAATAAGCTCAATAAGCGACCTAAGTGCAAACTCTTCATCAATGGGCGGAATAACCATGCGTTCGTTGGACAGGTTCAGGCGTTTAAAATTCTCTTGCGGGCGGAACAGCAGCACCCTGCCATCGGGCGCAGGGTATGCTTTGAGCCCTTCGAAGATCTCCTGCCCATAGTGAAGGCACATCGCGGCGGGATCAAGCATCAGCGAACCATGCGGTATAATGCGCGGGCTGTGCCAGCCCTGCCCTTCATCATAGTTCATAATAAACATATGGTCGGTAAAGTACCGACCAAAGCCAAGCTTTGATTGGTCTTGCGGTTTTTCTTTGGGTGCGGTGGTCAGCTTTCGCTCCAACTTGTTCACAGAAATCTCCCTCTTCCTCTGGCTTTGCCATAACGTCAGTGAATAAATATAATACAGTATACCACGCCCAATGCATTTTTTCAACGCAAAAGGTTAACAGTTGCCTCGGGCTTTTGGCCGCCTGTCTTGTTTGTATAAGCAATGGAATACTTGCCCATACTTTATGCATACAATACAAAGAGAGGCGGTAGCATATGGAGTTTACCACGCAATTCCCCAAGGCCTTCAGGTCAAATAAGCCGCATCCGCAGGCGCACTACGCCGCGGAGCTTGTGGAGATAACACAGCGTATGCGTGAGGTGGAGGATCGGTTTAACCTTTGCTGCGACCCCGATCTCACCGAGGCATGCATCTATGAAATGCGTGCGCTCCACGCAAGATACAGCAGTGTGCTCAAGCAGGCGCGGGACGAGGACCTAAGCGCCGAGGTATAGCATAACGATAAAGCATAGGCACCACAAGACAACAGTATGAGGTGAAACGGTATGACATCGGCACAGATCGTGTGGCTTGGGCTGGATATCCTTCTGGGCATCCTTCTGATTGTGGGGTGCAAAAAGATGAAGGCATCCTTTCGCGGATGGTTGTTGTGTGCCGTACTGGGATTTGCAGGGCTTTTGGCCGTCACCTTCACCGCCGGATATACCGGCATTTCAATGAGCATTAACCCCTGCACCGCTGTAACCTCTGCCGTACTGGGGCTGCCGGGGGTTATCCTAATGCTAGTGTTAAACCTTCTTCTTATGGTGTAATAGTAATAACTGCAAATAGTTATTACGCGGGATGTTGAGGATGCCGACCCCTGCAACATGGCGTTACTTATGGTCTAACAGCTGCAGGCATAGCTAACCTTCGCTTTTCTCTATTTCTTTATGCCCAGCGGCTCATCGCTTGCGCGGTAAAGGTCCTTCCCTTGCGGGGAGGGCTTTTTCTGTAAAAACCCGTAAGCGCAGCCCGCAAACCGGTTGAACAAACACGTTGCAGTCAATTCTTAAATACGGTATAATAGCCGCAAGACGGTTATTATGCCGTTTATTCTTAATGCCCCGCCTGCGACTATGGGCGATTATACCATCCACACGTTGTGTTCATGGTATAATAAACCCGCACTGTCTGTAGAGCAGCCATTGCTCGCGCTTTGTGCGGTCTGTGCCGTATGACGGCACGGAGGATTAATCTCATTGAGAAACCACGTATGCGCCGGTATCCGGCGCTTTCGAGGCAAAGCTGCGCACAAAACGGATATTATACGCTTTATGCCCAACGGCTCACCGCTTACGCGGTAACCGCCTTTTGATGGGCGGTTATATCATAAACGCTCCGCATTTATGATATAATAAGGGTTGTTTACATACAAAAATGCAGAATATCACACCGAACAACGATGGGAGATACTTATATGCCATACAGTGTAAAATGGGGGCAAAACGATGCCGTATTTCAGGATGCGGCATCACTCCGCACCGAGGTGTTTGTGATCGAGCAGGGCTTTGCGGAGGAGTTTGACGAAACCGACAAGACTGCGCTTCATATGGTCATTTACGACCACGAGAACATCCCTGTTGCAACGGGCAGACTATTTGAGGAAACGGGCGGTACCTGGCACATTGGCCGCATCTGTACACCCAGTCGGCAGCGCGGCACGGGGCTTGGGCGCATGATTGTTGAGCAGCTTGAGAAAAAGGCCGTAGCGCTTGGCGCAAAACACATTATATTAGGCGCACAGACTCGTGTGCAGGGCTTTTACGAGACACTCGGCTATCGGGTATGCGGCGAGGAATATTTAGAGGAATACTGCCCGCATATCCCGATGGAAAAGCGATTTTAATACATCCGAAACGAGGGGTTTATGATGAAGACAATCGGTGTTATCGGCGCGATGCAAAGCGAGGTTGTGCTGCTGACCGAGGCGCTTGCACATGGTGAGCAAAAGGAATATGCCCACACTGCCTTTGTGACAGGCATCTACGGTAAAAACCGGCTCGTTGCCGCGTGCAGCGGTATTGGCAAGGTAAACAGCGCGTGTACGGCACAGATTATGATTGACCGCTTTGGTGTAGACTGCATCATCAACACCGGTATTGCCGGCGGTCTTTCCGACGGAGTGCGGATAGGGGATGTGGTAATATCCGACACGGTGACCTACCACGACTTTACGCTGCGTTTTTTAACCTACCGCTATCCCTTCACCGAGCAGTTTCAAGCGGACGAGCGTCTGACGGATGCTGCAAAGGCCGCGTGCGATGCGGTGGGCGATATCACATATTATCACAAGAATATTGTATCCGGCGATCAGTTTGTAACCGACCGCGCGCTCAAAGACAGCATCCGCAAATACTCCGATGCCTATTGTGTTGAAATGGAGGGTGCAGCCATCGCGCATGCTTGTGCAATGAACGATGTGCCGTTTGTGGTGATCCGCACCATCTCCGACAACGCCGACGACGAGGCTACGGTAACGTTTGATGAGTTTGCCGAACAGACTGCAAGAGTATCTGCGCGGATTGTGCTTGCAATGGCGGGTGACTTTGGCTGAGTATGCGGCCTTACGCCGTCTTTGATTTAATGGAAAAAGGAATGGTATCGTTTTGATGAAATCAACAGCTTCCGGACAAAGCACCAAAGCGCTGGTATTGTGCGCACTTTTTGCTGCTGTAACCGCGGTGCTTTCGCAGCTCTCTCTTCCCCTGCCCTTCACACCCGTTCCGATTAACCTTGCCACACTTGCCGTGTTTGCAGCGGGCGGGCTGCTGGGGCCTGTATACGGCGCGGTAAGTCTGGTCGTTTATGTTGTGCTTGGCGCGGCAGGCCTGCCTGTGTTTGCACAGTTTTCGGGAGGCATCGGTATCTTGATAGGACCGACGGGTGGCTACATAATGGGATATATTGCGGCAGCAGCCATGACCGGATGGATTGCTAAACGCTTGCAGCGTCAGTTTTGGGGCAATGTGCTTGCTATGACCGCGGGGCTTGCCGTTTGTTATGCAATGGGCACCGCGTGGTTTATGTTCAGTACCAAAACGGGGCTTTGGGCGGCACTTGGCATGTGTGTTCTGCCCTTTTTGATTGGTGACGCACTTAAGATACTTTGTGCGGCATTTCTGGTAAACCGCCTTGCACGCCATGTTTAGTGACCCGATTACGCTGCGCCCGCATCATATCCTTTGCATCGCGCATTTTGTGGGGCGTGGATATGATGCCCCGTTTACAGCAAACATGACCAGAGTTATTGACTATCTTCACAAAGAAAATCCGCCGGTGAAGCTCGTGCTTGGTGCTGACATCATATGCAGTGCCTGCCCGCACAACCATGCCGGCATATGCACACACACAAAAAAGGTCGCGCTGTATGATACGCGCTGCTTAAGCCTGTGCGGGCTGAGCGCCGATGATACTCTTGACTGGCGGCAATTGCAGGATACGGCAAGGCGCAGCATTCTTGACGCCGGGCTCCTGTGCAGGGTATGCGACGGCTGCGGATGGTTTGAACTTTGCCAAGGCGTGCATCGCAAATGTTTGTAATGGGTAAATGCGCAACAACAAGCCAATCACCAAATAAAAAGAGCATGGACGACGCGCCATGCTCTTTTTATTGCGACTAAACCTATAAGCCGAGTTCTGTATTTGACTGTAATCTGTCTGGGCCCCTCGTTGCCGCAGGGGCTCAAGCCACCCTTCTGGGAATGCCGGGCCGGCTTATCTCCCATGTCGGTGTTGCTCCGGATAGGGTTTGCAGGGCCGCGCAGTCGCCTGCGCGCCGGTGAGCTCTTACCTCACCTTTCCACCCTTACCGCAAAATGCGGCGGTATATCTCTGTTGCACTTTCCCTAGAGTCGCCTCCGGCGGCCGTTAGCCGTTATCCTTGCCCTGTGGAGCTCGGACTTTCCTCACACGTATGCCGCAAAGCACACGGCGCCACAGTCTGGTTTACTCGCATAGTATAGTTTAACGGCAATAGCACAGTTTGTCAAACAAAAAAATACCGGAAGACGGCTTGGCATCTTCCGGTATTTTTGATTGGTCAAAATGGAATTACTCTTTGAGCGGCATACCCTTTGCGTCAACATTTGCGCTGCCGGTAAGAATCATAATACCCTCAATCAGACCCCATATGCCGGAAACAACGGCAAGGATACCGCAGCTGAGAACCGAAATAAGCAGCTGAGCAAGAGCTTTGCCGGTAAAACCAAGATAGAAGTTATGTATGCCAAGTGAGCCGAGGAAGATGCCCAGAAGACCCGCCGCAAGTTTGCTCTTCTGCTCTACACCCGCAGGAGGTACCGGCTGACCCGAAAGCTGATAGCCGCATTTTACGCACACCACCGCCAGAGGATCACTCTGCTGTGCGCAGTTCGGGCAATAGCCTGTGCCAACCCCTACCTGAGCACCACACTGTGTACAAACACTCGCACCCTGAAATAATTCGTTGCCGCAGTTTTTGCAATACATTCCATCACCCATTCCGCCGCTGTGCACCGGCATTTATATTTTGGTAACATAAGGTTCCGCTTTACGCACAGGTTATAGCAGAACCCCGAGCCTGCTGCCAGACGGACAGCCGAAATAACGGCAAGCCGCCATGTATAATACTAGAAATGAGTATAGCACATTAAATGGTCAAATTCAAGAAGTGAACACAAGGGAATCCCATATATTTGTTAGTTCTTTTGGCTTTATGTTCAACAACCTTTAAAAGGGAAATGCTTGCAGGTGCGCGGATTTTTGTGCGGCGTGCGCAATGTATGCAGGGTTGTTGCCGTTTATATCCGGTTACCATGCAATTGGGCATGTGACAGGGTTTACCCGCCGCACTAAAACAAAGATTTGTTTTTAGGGCAATCGGCTATACCGTATTAGAGAGCCTGAAGATGACAGCTCGCATAAACCATTGATTTCATGCGAGTGACAGTAGTGTAAAATATTAGTATTTTACTTCTATATTTACCATTTAGCGTAATTAAAAGTTAAAAAAAGTTAAAAAAAATATTGCAATGACCCCCAAAAGCAATTATAATATAACCTACAAACCATAGAGGGGGGACTAACATGACATTTAACAACGCGTACATTCAAAGCGTATACGACAAGGTCGTATACAGAAATTCCGGTGAGCCGGAATTTTTACAGGCCATAAAAGAAGTGCTGGAATCGCTTGAGCCTGTTTTCGAAAAAAGACCCGACTTGGTGAAAGCCGGAATAGCCGATAGAATTGTAGAGCCTGAGCGGCTCATCTATTTCCGTGTTTCGTGGGTTGACGACAGCGGTAAGGTGCAGGTTAACCGCGGTTACCGTGTACAGTTTAATTCTGCCATCGGGCCATATAAGGGAGGGCTCCGTTTTCACCCATCGGTAACGGCATCGGTGATTAAGTTTTTGGGCTTTGAGCAGATATTTAAAAACAGCTTGACCGGCCTTCCCATAGGCGGCGGCAAGGGCGGTTCGGACTTTGACCCAAAGGGCAAGTCGGACGGTGAGGTAATGCGCTTTTGCCAGAGCTTTATGACCGAGCTTAGCAAGCATATCGGCGCAGATACCGACGTGCCTGCGGGCGATATCGGTGTGGGCGGCCGCGAGATCGGCTTTATGTACGGTCAATACAAGCGCCTGCGCAACGAGTTTACCGGTGTATTAACGGGCAAAGGCCTTACATACGGCGGCTCGCTTGCCAGAACCGAGGCTACCGGATACGGTCTGTTGTACTTTACCGATGAGATGCTGCGCTGTATGAAAAACGAGAGCTTCCGCGGAAAAACCGTTGTAATCTCAGGCTCGGGTAATGTTGCCATCTACGCGGCGCAAAAGGCGGCCGAGTTTGGCGCACGGGTTGTTGCGCTATCCGATTCCTGCGGCTATATCTATGATGCAAACGGCATCAACCTTGATGTTGTAAAGCAGATTAAGGAAGTGGAGCGCGGGAGAATCTCTGAGTATGCATCACTTGTGGCAGGGGCACAGTACCATGAGGGATGCAGAGATATCTGGAGCATCCCATGCGATATTGCACTGCCTTGCGCTACCCAAAACGAGCTGGACGAGGGCGCCGCAGATACGCTGATTGCAAACGACGTTATTGCGGTTGCAGAGGGCGCAAACATGCCCTGTACCCCCGAGGCGGTGGAGCGCTTCTTGAAGGCGGGCGTGCTATTTGGGCCTGCCAAAGCGGCAAACGCCGGTGGTGTTGCGACCTCAGGTCTTGAGATGAGCCAGAACTCAATGCGTTATTCCTGGACGTTTGAAGAGGTGGACGCAAAGCTCAAGGAGATTATGAGGAATATCTTCCACAACTCCTTTGATGCGGCTGCCGAGTACGGCTTTGAAGGAAACCTTGTAGCAGGCGCGAACATTGCGGGCTTCTTAAAGGTTGCCGAAGCCATGAAGGCTGAGGGAATCTCCTACTAATGCTAGTGTGTATGAAAAGCATAGACAAAGTATATCGTATAGTGTAAAACGATATAAAGGGTTCGCTGCATTTAGCATCTTTAAACACATTATTAACCGGCGGCTTTGATAGTCTCAAAGCCGCCGGTTTTTTCGCTCACCCCTGCCATGATTTTTTTTGCGGAAGAGGCGATTGTTTTAACGAACTGCTACTGTGTAATGGTTGCAAAGTCAAAATCAATGTTGCCGCGCGCGACATCCGCACCAGATACAATGACCGAAACGGTATCGCCTACGCGCAGACGCCGTCCGCTCAGGATATCCACAAACTGCATGCGTCCGTCAAACTCGTAGTTGCCCGGCGGAAAACGATCCACATGGATGAGGCCTTCGGCGGTATTGGCAAGCTCGATATATACCCCATGCTGTACCGCAGAGGAGATAACTCCCTCGAATACCTCACCAATATGTTTGCGCATAAACTCGGCTTTGTAGCAGTCGTCGCAACCGCGTTCTGCCGTCATGGCACGCAACTCACTTTCGCTGGCCGAAACACCCGTGGCCTTTACATATCTGGCGTAGCGTTTCTCTATCTCGGCTGGATTCCACCCTGCCGCGTATGCTCCAAGAATTCGATGGATGGCAAGGTCGGGATAACGGCGAATGGGTGAGGTAAAATGACTGTAGTTTTCAAGCACAAGGCCGAAGTGCCCAATCGGTTCATCGCTGTAACGCGCTTTAGCCATTGAGCGCAGCACTTGATTGTGTACAATGCGCTTAATGGGTTTGTCCCCCACCGCTTTGAGTACCAGCGAAAGCGCTTTGGGCGAGGCGGAAGTGCCAAGCCGTACGTTGCTGACGCCAAGCAGGCCAAGTGTTTCAGTAAGCGCATCCAATCGCTCTGGAGATGGGTTTTCGTGTACGCGGTAGACAAACGGCAGCTTCTTATCCCGTGCAAGGGTGGCAGCCGCCTCGTTTGCACACAACATGAATTCTTCTATCAGTTCTTCGGCAAAGCCGCGTGAGCGCGGTTCAAGCCCCACTGCCGTACCATCTTCTCCTAAGATAATCTTGGTTTCGGTGGTATCAATTTCGGGCACGCCGCGCACGGCACGCTGCTGCATGCGCAGCTGTGCGAGCTTCTTCATTACAGGCAGGCTATCGATGACCGCCGCATACTTTTCTTTGAGGCTGTCGTCGGCTGTACTGTCAAACAGCCGGTTTACCTCGCTGTAAACGCCCTTGATATGGGAGCGGATTATGGTTTTGACAAAGCGGTACTCCTTCATCACGCCCAGTTCATCCATTTCCATCAAACAGGAAAATGCGAGCCTGTCCTCATTTTCATTGAGCGAGCAGATGCCGTTTGAAAGCTCTTTGGGCAGCATCGGTATCACACGGTCGGCGTAATAGACTGATGTGCCGCGCGAAAACGCCTCATCGTCAAGCGGTGAGTTTTCGGCGACATAGTGTGATACATCGGCGATATGAACACCTAATGTATAGCCATTCGCACCACGCACCACAGAGATTGCATCGTCAATATCCTTGGTGTCGGCGCCGTCTATCGTAAAGATCGGCTCACCGCGCAGATCAAGGCGTGACTGAATCTCGGCGTCGGTGATTGCTTGTTCCGATACCGCACGTGCCTCGGCGAGCACCGGCTCGGGAAATTCTATGGTTATGCCGTTTTCCGCAAGAACCGCCCGCGCACAGGCGGCCGCGGTGTCACTGCTGCCATATACAATCGCAACCTCGGCGCGATGCTCCGAGTGGCGCGAACCGCGTACGACAATGTTTATGCCGACCTTATCCCCGTCTTTTGCGCCATGTGCACCGCCCTTTATAATGCGGATGCCGATATTGGGCATGACATCAGGGTAAACGTAGTTGCCGTCGCGTTCTATGCGGTATACACCGCTGAGCAGCGAGCCTGCTTCCGACACCACGCGGGCAACCTCCGCTTCGGGAGATTCCCCCCGCGACTGCATCGGCTTGAGTAATACGCCATCCCCCACCAGCGCCCCCTTAAAGGCGCGCCCGGGAATAAAGTATTCGGTTTCGCCTTCGTTTGCGCGCGCAAAGCCAAACCGCCCCGCAAGCTTTACAATCGTTGCAGGTATAAGCCCTAACTTATTCGAGAGAATAATCTTATCTTTTTTTTCGTAGATCTCTCCGCTTTCAATCAGCAAATCCAGCTGTGCATGATACCGCTTTACATCGCTCTTAACGATGCCGATGCGCTTTGCAAGCTCCATCCGCGGAATAAAGCCCTTAAAGTTGGATAAGCCTTTGATAATCGATGTTTTTATAAACTACACGTCCTTTTTGTCAATTCACTTTTTCTGTTGTGGTTTTGCGGAGGATTCTTGTAGTGGTGGTATGCCAAAAAGAATCCTTTATATTAATATGTACTCTGTTAACGGATATTCGTAAAGAGGTATGCGGTAAATCCAGTGTATTACAAAAAAACACAAGCCCTGCGAATGAACATCGCAGAGCTTTCGTTTACTGAATAAGCTTTACTACAGTACACAGCTTATTTAATAAAAATAAGGCTGACGTTTACCGCAAGCACAAGCACAAAAAACACAATCGCGGCGACCTTGGTCCAACGGCCAAGAATAGCGTCAAGCGTTCTGCCACGGTTTTTGCCGAGGTAGGAATCACTGTCCATACCGCCCATGATTGCGCCCATTCCGCCCGACTTGCTATCCTTCATCAGTACGAGCAAGGTCAGCAGCGCGCTTGCGAGAATCAGCAGGATTGCACCCGCAATTTCAATTCCGCTCAACGAAAGGCACCTCCGATATTGTTACTGGGCAGGCAAAACGCCTGCCAAAAAACATCTTTTATGATAATAGCACACCTATGCTAAATATGCAAGTTTTTTTGCTTTGTATCTTGCGGATAAAACGCAGGGAGTGAAAAATACAGCGAGAATTAGGCTTTTCATTTTGCCAATACTATGTTATACTATTTTGTGCGTCAAAGCTTTTGTTATTAAGCAAGAGCTGGGACTACACACTACAATACGCGCCCGTAGCGCAGTTGGATAGCGCGTCAGACTCCGACTCTGAAGGTCGCAGGTTCGATCCCTGTCGGGCGTACCAAAAACAAAAGGCAAAAAAGATTTATTGCTTACAAAGCCAGTAAATCCAAGCCTTTCGAGGGCTTCCACGAAGAAAAGTGGAAGCCCTTTTCTCGTAGATTTATTAGGGTAAAAGCTTCACTCAGACAGGACTCAAACCTACAAGTAAAAACATTCATGAACAGCGCCCTTTTTAGTACAGAGCGAAATGAAAAAGGGCGCCACTCAAAATACAATCAGATGAACAAGCTGAAATCAAAAAGGGCTCCGATTTTTAAGGCTGAATGAAAGCCGATAAAGTTAGCGCCCTTTTTTTATATATACACCAAAATCACATTAAATTTGAAAGCATTAGAAGGCCGGAGAATCGGAGTGCAGGAATGCACTTTTATTCTCCGGCTTTTTTGTTTTCTGGAAAGGAAAGGTCATGCTGGTACACTATAAAAGAAATAAACAAACCGCCTGCTACGATTCAAACAATCTCTCCACTGTAGGTAGAATACCCCCGGCTGAACGGCCATGCGGTCCATTCCAAAGCTGTGGCGGCTGCCCATACCCGTCCCACGGCTTCATCTGCTACAGCGCTGAGGGAGATTGCCTTAGAACGGATATGCAAAAAACTGCAAAACGCAGAAAGGAAGGTGCAAGATGAAACATGGAAACTGATTTAACAAAGAGGTATCGGATCAAACCAAGGTACTGCTGCTGTATAACGCCATGAAAAAGTGGTGCGACGGAGCTGTTTTTGTGTAATCACAAACCAATATTTACAGGGAGGTATTCAAATGAGCGTTAACGCCAGA
>JAEZTV010000035.1 GCA_023421245.1 Bacillota bacterium
CCGATCGGCGCAAAGTCGCCGAGGTATACCTGCTCGCTTTGGCGGGTCAGGTCACCGCTTGCAATGCCGGTTAAGATATCCGAGATCTCCGAGATATATCCGTTTACGGTCATAATTGTATCGCCCAGTGACTGCAGCAGCTTGCCGGTTTCGTCCTTGGATGTAGCCGCAGGTACCGGCGCGCTCAGGTCACCCTGTGCAAGCAGCCCGATGCGCTGGGTAGAGCTAGCAACAGGTTCGGCTATGCTGCTTGAGATTTTAGTGCTATAGATGGCAGCCAAAGCAGTAAGTACTATCAGTATAACAGCCGATGCGATGAGGGAGTAAATTAAGCTTTGCATATACTCTTGCCGAGGGTAAACAACCCCCAAAGTCCAGCCTTCGTTACTGTCAATTGGCGCATAAGACAGCATCACGGTCTTGCCATCGAGCTGGATTACCGTAGTGCCTGAGCCGCCGGCTATCATCTCGCTTATTGCAGCGGCCTGCTTGGCATACCCTGCATCCTGTTCCGCAAGCGTAATATAGTTTGTGAAGTCAATCACATGCTGTTCATCGGGGTGGGCAATAATCGTGCCGTTGCTATCCACCATAAAGCCATAGCCTGTTTCACCAACCTGAATTTGACTGATAATGTCGGCAAAGTGCGAATAATCAATTGTACCAAAAATCACCTCGTTTACCATGGGCGCCGAGGCAAGAATCGCAATGTTTCCAAGGTCCCTATTGACGAGCGGCCCGGTGATAAATGTTCTGCCGGCCTTTGCCTCCAAGTAGTAAACACGGTCGGCAATATCCACTCCGTTGAGGGCAAGACCAGCGGCACCTGCAATATCCATCTTTGAAAATCGGGTACCTTCCACCAACTGTCCAAGCCGTGCTTCGCGCTGGGAGGCGGGCATATCAGCGTTTCGAACAATTGAGTCTCTGCTTACAATATTCAGATCACTGCTAATCAGCTTAATCTCATTGCTTAAGTTCAATGAATATGCGCGAGCCGTTTCAATAGTCGTTCTCGTTGCAGATTCCAATGATGAACGATAAAGCTGGTACACATTTGTACCCGTTAACACAATACCAATTACAATAGAGACTACCATCATAGAAAACCGGATGCGATCTTTAATTGTTAACATAATGCTCCCTCTTTTCCGTGTCATTTGTAATAATTATACATTATTTATTCATGTGTAAGGGAATTAAGTAAATACTATACAGTTATTTTACACCATTCACATGAATAAAACAATATTAATGCAAAATTTGTCGAAATAGCAGGTTTGCAAAGGTATCTCATATCAATTGTCTCATACTCTGTCATTTTCCGGTCACCGCAATATAACAATGGTAATTCCCTGATTACAGCGCAGATAGTCCTTGTCGTTTTGCAGCTCGGGCACAAGGTCAAGCGCCTTGCGGCAGCTTTCGTGAAACGGGGTAAAATCCTCCCCGCGCACATACTCCCGAATTTCACCGCTGCGCTTTTTACCGGCAAGCGCATCCTCGACTGCAGTGCGAATTTTACCGCCGCTGCCGCTGGAGCCATACCCATGTATCAGCTTAACCGCCCGTACACCACCTGCCCGTGCGCTGCGCAGTCCGGCACTCATCCTGCGCAGCGCCTCATCTACATACGGCATCCCCTGTTCAAGGTTTATTACTGTCATTTTCATGGCGCATTCCTTCCTTTTGTGTAATAATTATGAATACCCTGTCACATTATGTGTGTTTATGCCTTGCATGTATGTTCATACTTGGTTATAATAAATGCATGCGTATACAGTTTTTACATAACAAGGAGTATTATTTATGCGGTATAAAACTGACGCCGGGCCAAAAACGTTTGACGAAAGGCCACACTTCGTTTCAATCGCCGCACTTTGTATCGCGGTGATGCTCTGTATGGGTGCGGCCTGCTATGGAGTAATCAGCGCAGCTACTCTCTCCCAAACGCTGTACGGCGCGGTGTCGCAGGACAATAAAACGGCTACCTCATTAATTTTTGAACTGCTTGCAACTACCTATCACGAAGACCTGCGCACCCTGCATCTTGATGTTGAGGCACAGGGCATACAATTTGATGCGCTTTCGGGTAAGCTAACCGCTGCTTGCCGCCAGAGCGGACTCGACCGTATTGCAACCGTCACTGCGCGCGGTACCGGATATGTGAATATTCTCGACTCGCGTTTTATGCGCGGACTTACCCCAAATGTGGACTATAATACGGTGGGCAGCGCATATAATCCTAAGGCTGAGGGTGGTACAAGCCTGCAGCGCGCGGTAGATTCGGTCGCGTTTGAGGGGGCGCCCTCCGCCTATGTGGTCACACGTACCCCCGACGGTAAGCTATCGGTGGTTACCGTACTGCCGCTTGTTGATATCCGGTCTGATGTAATTGGCATCACACTTGTGTTTTGCTCGTCTAATTTGGCAGCAAAGGTCAGAGCCTTAACCGTACCGCTGTATCTCTTTAGCGCAATCTTTGGTGCAGGTGCGCTGCTTTTGGCCGCAGACGCCGCCCTGCGGATATACAAACGCCGCCGGTGGACAGGGCTTTCTATCACGGATGCCGCAGACGGCACCCCTGTAACTAACCCCATAACCCAGGATAATTAAACACTATGGTTTTGACGCGGCAACAGCATCGCGTATTATCGCACAGACTTATTACTTTGTGTACAGCCTGTTGATGATAATCATCTCAGGTTCTGTATAATATTTTTATTGCTTTAAGGAGTGTATATCATGCCAGATCGTTCCAATGAAATCCTTTTTTCCATACTAGGATATTTCGGCATCCTAGTACTCGTACCGATTCTTGCAGGTAAGGATTCGGAGTTTTGTAAATTCCACGCGAATCAGGGGCTTCTACTGCTAATCGGCGAGGTTATTTGCGGTATTCTTTCTGCAATGGGCAGTTTCTTCTTCCTGTTCAGCATTGTCGGCTCGCTGCTTGGAATCGCCATCTTTGTGTTCTTTATCCTCGGCCTTGTAAGCGCCGCAAAGTATGAAATGAACCCACTGCCTGTAATCGGCGGTATCAAAATCCTCAAATAATCTGAAGTATTTCGAGCTACATATTACAAAAACCGCCGACTGCTGTCGGCGGTTTTTGTGCCGGTAGTGCTGCTAGTAAAATAAACTTGCACAGGCAAGCTCCTTACCATCCAGAACCTCTTTGCATTATCATGAAAGGCTGCTATTTTGACGAAGCGCTGTCACCCTCCGATGCGGTAGTCTTTTGCTCCGCCTCGCGCTCTGTCTGCGCATCCTTCAAGGTCTGCGCCGCGTCTTTTACAAAGGCCTCGAGTATCGTATCGGTTTTTGCATCCTTTTGCGCCGCGTCAGCTACTGCGTCAAACCAATAGGTTTTCATCAGGTCATAGCCTTCGGCCGCAGGCACATAGCTGCCGAGGTTTGCCTTGAGCGATTCTACATAGTTATACTCTTTGTCGTATCTCAGCTCATTTATCCTAAAATCAGGACTGATGCCGCCCGTCATAACTGCCGCCATACGGCTATACTGCCTGTCGGTTGCCACAAAGTTAATAAACGTTTGCGCGGCGGCAACCTTTGCGCTGTCACCATGGTCAAACACGCTAAGCCCATACAGGCTGTATTCCAACGTAAAATCCTTGCCCTGCTGTGTGGGGTAAGGCATGAATATCTCGGTAAAGCTATCCTTTTTGCCGGTTGCATAGTTGTTTGCAAGCCCTACGCTATACAGGATGGTGTGTGCCGTTTTACCACCGACAAAGTCTTTGACCACGTCGGCGGATGTTTTTTCACCGTCCACTGCAAGCAGGCCATCCTGCACCGTTTTGTTCAGCCACGCAAATGCCTTTTTGCCCGCATCACCGCCAAAGGTATATTCACTGCGGTCATTGCTGATAAAGCTTGCGCCGTAAAGGTTTTGCAGCAGTGCGCGCGTTGCCGCATCACCGCTGGAGGACTTGGCGTACAACATGCCGGTGCTTACCCCTTCGGGCAGCTTACCCTTGAGAGCGGTAAGAAGCACTGTGTATTCCTCCACCGTCCATGCACGGGTTTCGCTGCGCTCATAGGGAAGCAGCGCAAGCAACCCTGCGGCTTCCAGCATCTCCTTGTTAAATGCCATTAAATATGGGGAAACGCCGATGGGATAAAGATACTGCATCTGCCCCTCGCTGCAGGCATCAATTACACCTTGTGCAAGGCTCGCCTTTACTTCTTCGGTATACAAAGGTGAAAGGTCTGCAAGCGCTCCCCTGCGCGCGTAGTAAATGGCTGTATCGGGTGAATCAAACAATAAATCTACCTGACCGGCCTTCACCGCCTCGCTCAGTGTCTGCTCTGCAGCTTGATCTGCCGCCAATTCATGCAGCGTAATCGATATTTCGGGGTGGACGGCGGTAAACGCCGCTACAAGCTCCTGTGCAAAGCTTTGCCCGTTCTCTGCCTTGGCGAAATACGGCTGCGCATATAACGTAAGCGATACGCTCGGTTCTGGCGCTGGCTGTGACAGCGGCTCATCCTGTTCCGCAGCGTCTGACGAGGGCTGCTGTGCAGGCTGAGCCGCACAGGATGAAAAAGCACAAAGCAGCATGACCACTGCCAAAACAATTGATGATATTCTTCGCATATACATCCTCCGGTATCATATACATCCCGCCCTATAGGCGGTGTTTTTAATTTAGGGCTTACTCCGCAACCTATAACTCGTACCGCTTGGCGGTTTTTGCATCTTTTAAAGTTGCTCAGGTGTAATGGTTTTGAGCATCTTGGCTCAAAAAAATTGCACCTGCCGACAGCAAATGCTGCCGGTGTGCCCTCATATTTAGCTAAGGCCTATTATACATTAATGGATAATTAAATTCAATTATTATCCTGAGAAAGAATAAATATCTGTACAATCGCCGCAGCGTACCGCAGCGCCTTTTATTTGCCTCGTTTTTATTGTATAATTAACGGAGCATACTCTATCATGAAAAGGGGTTTTACCATGTCGAATAAAGTTGCGGTTATCTGTAAGGATGCACCTTCGCCTATTGGTCCGTACTCTCAAGCAGTCAAAGCGGGCGGAATGCTGTACATCTCGGGGCAGCTTGGTATCGATCCTGCGACCGGTGAGCTTCCCAAACGGGTTGAGCAGCAAACCGAGCTTGCACTTGGCTATATCCGTGCAATTCTTGCAAGTGAAGGACTCACACCTTCAAGTGTTGTAAAGACAACCGTATTCCTTGATAAGTTTGAAGACTTTGCGGCGATGAACGGTGTATACGCAAACTTCTTTAACGATGGTGCAGCACCCGCACGCAGCTGCGTGGCGGTAGAGCAGCTGCCCAAAAATGCGCTGGTGGAGATTGAGGCCATTGCAGTTTATACTTAACAAACTTCAGTTTGAAGCGTACGCATTTCCGGGCGGGGTTGTTGCCGTGTATAGCTGATTAGCACTCCTTCGGGGGTGATTGACTATAATATTAGTACACGCGCTTTCCCGATCATTGCAAGCGAGGGTAGACAGGAACCGGTTCGTATATGGCTGGCGCCGCGGCTGCCACCCTGTTGTTGACCGCGCTTATTCCCACCCGACTTTTCATCTTATGAAGCAGTATCGGTGTATCAAATACAACAACTTACCTGGCGGGTCTTGTTTATGACAGCAAAAGCGGATTCTGGATTGCAGAATCCGCTTTGTGCTTTGTTGCGCCGAAAATGAAGATAGGTCTATCGTTTGGAATGGAATTAGCCGGTTACCGTGTCTGCCGGTGCTTTCCGCCTGCGCTTGCGCGCAAGTAAAACGCCAAGCACTGCGGACAGTGCCGCAAACGCTCCCGCGCAGATTGCAGCGGCGATGAGCAGCGGTGCCGACGCGCCGATGTAGGCATCCTTTGACATCACGGGCTTTTGCGCCTTGGGGTTGATCTGCGGCAGTTCATCCAATGTGATTACCTTTTCGTGGCTGTATACCTTGCGCAGCATATTAAGCTCGGTAAACTCATCTGAGTAGGGCCGGTCATCATAATTCATATCCACGGTAAACTCCCGATACCACGGAGCAAACCACGACCAGAGGCCGCCGTCCTTGAGCAGCAGATCAGGGTCTGGGATCACACCCGTTTCGGTAAGTGCGAGAATCTTGTTTGCAGAGGTATACTGCATTGCAATCGCAAAACGTTCTACCTGTGAGGAGTAGTCATGCTTATCGGCGTAGATGTCCTCACCGATGATGTCCACCGTGGCATCGCCGGGGTACCAGGATGCCAACGGATCGGTGTCGTTGTGCTGGCCGTTCCATATCCAGATGAGGTTGTTCAGCCCATGGTGGTTAACCATGCGGTCATACATCAGGTTCCACAGCGCCTTATAGTTCTCACTGCCCGCCGTACCCCACCAGAACCATCCGCCGCTCGCTTCGTGCAGCGGACGCCACAGCACCGGCACACCGTTCTCCTGCAAAATCTTTAACTGCTCGCTGATAAGGTCGATGTCCTTGATAAGAAGGTCGTAGCCCTCGGGATCCTGCTCATTCATTGCTGCCGCAAGGTCAAAGTTGGTGGCGTTTTTATAGAAACTCTTATTCCATGGGTTATCAGCAGCATCCACAATATCCTTGGGCGAATACCAGTGCCAGCAAAAGGTGACAATTCCCCCCTTGTTCCACCAGTCGATTGCAAGCTCGGTGATATATTGCGGCTCTGTCAGCCTCTCTTTGCTGAGAGAGGAGTAGTACATATAATCAAATCCCAGTATGGCGGGGTATTTGCCCGTTTGCCGGTAAATCGCCTGTGCCTCCGGTCCGTCAATGCCTTCGGAATACTGGCCGGACAAAATTACCTCGCCGTAACTTTCGGAGAGATACCGCATCAACGCCTTGGCCTCCTCGGTGGCGTTTGGGTTGACAAGTGCAGCATCTGCAGACAGTGCACCAATCTTTGGCATCTGCTTAACCACCACCAATGCGTCTATGTAAAAATACCCCCAATTCTCGGTAATGCGCACCGTGTGTTTGCCCGCGGTCAGCTCCGCTTCCACCGTGCGTTTGAAAAATTCGTTGCCCTTCGGCGAGACCAGCGCCTCATACTTGATATCACCGTCATCAATGCGTACGTCGTTCTTTTTATCTTCATAGGGGGAGCAGCTGAGAAAAACCAGGTCGTATTTGGCATCCTCCGATATCTCAATTTCAAAGGTAATTGTTGAAAAGTCGTTATCTGAGTTGCTGAATTGTCCGACAAAACCGGTGCCGGAGTACCCTTGAATGGTACCGGCTTCATCATAGAACTCGGTAACAATTTCGGTGTTTTCAAGAATCGCATCCTCCGCCTCGTACACTGTGCCGCCAAGCGCACTGTAATCAAGCGTTTTTGCACCCACTAGTGTCGGCATAAGCGGGGCGGTCGCAAGGGATATGCAGACGATGAACCCCAATAAGCGTTTTGTTTTCAAGTTCTCACACATCCTCTCGGTATTGTTCTTTGAGGGAATAGAAAAAGATCTTTAAAATCCAATAGCTTTAACTAACAATTAGCTCACCGTATAGGTAAATAGTAAGCGTTTGTTAAGTTTATAGTAAAGTAATTTTATGCGAATGTCAACAATTTCTATAATTTTCCCTTAACAGCTTGGCATCTGTAGTCATGTACTGTTCGAGTTGCGGCTCCGCAATCCGGACAGTGATGCGTCTTAAGCTCCATTTCAATTTCAATCACTGTAGAGGTTTTAGTTTGTTCAACCTTTTTTACAATTACCCCTTTTAATCCGAGCAGCTTTTCGATAGAATAAGAGCAGAGCATAATCGATTCCCTCCTAATGGTGTGTCGCAATTCCATTTTAG
>JAEZTV010000037.1 GCA_023421245.1 Bacillota bacterium
CGATAAACAGCTCCAAATTCACAATAGGCGTTCTAACAACTTGCCCATGAGGCCTCTTAACTGGCTTTCACCTCGACAATCTCTTTCTATCTTCTCTGTCCAAGATGTTTGACAATCCTACAAAAAACCCCGCCGACAGGCCCGTTTCTGCTTTTTATTTTTACGAAAACTTTACGGCGGCGAAAAGGCGGCGCGGCGGGATGATTTATCACAGCACCTTCCCTCGCTTGATACTCGAGCAAGAGGAGGTGCTGCTTTTATAAAAATTGTTTATCCCATCGAGGCGGGCGTGATATCCCAGATGTCCTTTGCATAGTCGGCAATGGTTCGGTCGGAACTAAACGGGCCCGCACTGCATAGGTTAAGCCAGCACATCCTTGCAAAGGCAAGGATATCCTTGTATTTGCGGTTTGCCGCAAGCCGTGTATCAACGTAGCTTGTAAAGTCCTCCAGCAGATAGTAATGGTCGGGCTTATGCCAGCTGGCACCCTTTAACAGCGCATCGTGCAGCTCTGCAAAACCGGCACCGCCATCGTCAAAGGTACCGTCAATCAGGGTGTCCACCACACGGCGGATGCGCGCATTTTCGGTGTACAGCTTCATGGGGTCATAGCTGCCGGCAAGCTGTGCAAGCTCCTCCACCCGTCTGCCAAAGATGAAGTTGTTCTCCTCACCCGCTTCGCGTACAATCTCGACATTCGCACCGTCGTAGGTGCCTATTGTCACCGTGCCGTTGAGCATAAACTTCATGTTTCCGGTGCCCGAAGCCTCGGTGCCGGCGGTAGATATCTGCTCGGAGATATCGGCGGCACAAACCAACTTTTCGGCGTATGATACATTATAGTTTTGTACAAACACTACCTTCAGCCGTCCGTCAAGCCGCTCGTCGTTATTAATCACACGGGCAATCTCGTTAATAAACTTGATGATAGCCTTCGCGCGTCGATAGCCCGGGGCAGCCTTTGCGCCGAAGATAAATGCCGTGGGGTGAAAATCGGTGATGCGTCCCTCCAAAATACCGTAGTAAATGTCGAGGATGGCAAAGGCGTTGAGCAACTGACGCTTGTATTCGTGCAGGCGCTTAATTTGAATGTCAAAGATGGCATCCTGGTCAAGGCATACCCCTTCATGCTGCCTGATGTAAGCGGCAAGGCGTCTTTTGTTCTCGTGCTTAATACGCATAAAGCGCGTGAGCACACTCGCATCATCCGCAAACCGTGAAAGCTCCTTTAAGCGGTCCAGATCAGTAATCCAGCCCTTGCTGCCCAACAGCTCGGTAATCAGTGCCGCAAGCTCCGGATTACACAGCGCAAGCCAGCGCCGCTGTGTAATGCCGTTGGTTTTGTTTTGAAAACGGTCGGGGAACAGGCTGTACCAATCCGCCATCTCACGCTGGGTCAGAAGTCTTGTATGAATCTCGGCCACGCCATTGGTGTGCGCGGATGCATATACCGCAAGGCGTGCCATATGCACGGTATTACCATCCACAATTGACATCGAGCGAATCTGCTGCTTACTCATTGCACGCTGCGCAAAATCCTTCCTCAACCGAAGGTTGATAAGGCGAATGATGGCATAGATGCGCGGCAAAAGCGAGCGCAGCAGCGCCGAACTCCATTTCTCCAGTGCTTCGGCCATAATAGTGTGGTTGGTGTAGTGAAAGGTCTGCTGCGCAACGGTAAACGCATCGTCAAATGACAAACCCTCATTATCGATTAGACAGCGCATCAGCTCTGGAATTGCGAGAATTGGATGGGTATCATTGAGCTGTATGGCATGGAAGCGCGCAAAGCTCCCCCAATCATTACCATGCAGGCGGCGGTGCGATTTCATCAGGTCGGCAATCGACGCGCTGCAGAAGAAATACTGTTGCTTTAAGCGCAGGCGCTTACCTGCGATAGAATCATCGTTGGGATAGAGCACACGCGAGATATCCTCCGCGCGGTTTTTTTCACGTACCGCCTCGTCGTAGTGCTGCGCGTTAAACAGCGAAAAATCAAAGCTCTTAAGCGGCTCTGCCTGCCAAAGCCGTAAGGTTCCGATATTGTCGGTGCCGTAGCCGATAATCGGCATATCATAGGCAACCGCGCGTACGGTTTGGTCTGCGTAGGATACCGTTACCGCATCCTCCTCACGACGAATCGACCATGGGTCGCCATGGCATGCCCAGTCGTCCGCCTCCTCATACTGCAGGCCATCGACAAACCGTTGTTTGAATAACCCGTACCGGTAGCGGATGCCATATCCCCAAAGCGGCAGGTTATGCGTAGCGGCACTATCCAAAAAACAGGCAGCCAGTCTGCCAAGCCCGCCATTGCCAAGGGCGGCATCCTCAATCTCTTCCAACGCGGCAAGGCTGGTGCCATGCTGTGCAAGCAGACGGTCAGCCTCTTCGGCAAGGCCCAGACAGAGCAGATTGTTATAAACGGCGCGTCCCACCAAAAACTCTGCGGAAAAATAGCTTGCGCGTTTTACGCCTTCGTGCATCTGTTTGCTTTTTACCCATCTGCCGCCGATTTCGGCCATTACCGCTTTGGCAAGTGCACCATGTATCCGTTCAATCGACGGTTTCGCGCCGCCGGCCGATTCCGCCTTCAAGTATGCCTCAAAGTTTTGTGCAAGGGTATTGTTTTGCGTGCTCACTATGGGCACCACCTTCCGTAGAGTTTTGTCAAGGAAAGCATACTGCTTGCAAGCTCGGGCGTAAGGCTTTGCGGCAGGGTACGCCACTGCCAGTTGCCGCCCACCGTAGAAGGAGTATTCATACGCGCCGCGCTGCCAAGCTCTAAAAAGTCCTGCATCGGCGCGATGGCGGTATCGCCGACGCTTGACCATGCCGCACGAATCATGCTCATACCACGGGGCTCGTTGCGACGAATATTCAGGTACCGCTTGCAAAAGCGCACATCCGCGCGGGGTGCTGTTTTAAACCAGCCGCACACGGTATCGTTATCGTGCGTGCCGGTATACACCACACAGTTTTGTTCATAGTTATGCGGCAGATAATCGCTCTCTTCGCGGGAATCAAACGCAAACTGCAACACCTTCATGCCGGGGTATCCGGTTTTCTTTTGCAGGGTGCGTACCGAATCGGTAAGAAAGCCCAGATCTTCGGCGATGATATTCTTCTTGCCCAGCGTTTTGCGCAGGACCTTAAAGAAGTCAAGTCCCGGGCCTTGCTGCCATACACCGTGTTCGGCGGTGGTATCGGCGCTGGGGATTGCATAGTAGCTGTCAAAGCCTCTGAAGTGGTCAATGCGCACCACATCATACATGGTAGTTGCAGCCGAAAGCCGCTGCATCCACCATGCATATCCGTCCTTTTTCATCTCATCCCATCGATAGATGGGGTTCCCCCACAGCTGTCCCGTTGCACTAAAGGCATCGGGCGGGCAGCCTGAAACGATGGTGGGAACCAGATCGTCATCCAATACGTACAACGACGGGTTTGCCCATACATCTGCACTGTCATATGCGACATAGATGGGGATATCGCCAATAATCGATACCTTCAGCTTATTCGCATACTGTTTTAGCGTTTTCCATTGTGAGGAAAACAGATACTGCACAAACTGCCAGAATTCGATTTCACTGTGCAACAGATCTGAGAACTGTTTGACCGCCTGGGGTGTGCGCGCACGGATGCTATCTTCCCATTGTGTCCATGGCAGACCGCCAAAGTGAAACTTCAGCGCCATATACAGCGCGTAATCACAAAGCCACGAGGTGTTTTGTTCCGCAAAGGCCCGAACCATCTCTTTATGTGCGCTGTCCTGCCGTGCAAACGCGGTATGCAGCACAGAAAAACGCTTTTCGTATAACTTGCCGTAATCAACACGGGAAGGGTCGCTGCCCCAATCAAGCGACGCGTAATCCTCTTTCTCAAGCAGGCCCTGCTGATGCAGCAGATCAAGATCAATGAAATAGGGGTTGCCCGCAAAGGTGGAAAACGACTGATAGGGGGAATCGCCGTAGCCGGTCGGCCCAATGGGCAGTATCTGCCAAAAGCGTTGTCCGGCTGCGGACAGAAAATCCACAAAACGATATGCCTCTTTCCCAAACGTGCCGATGCCATAGGGCGACGGCAGGCTGGAGATGTGCATTAAAATACCGCTGGAACGAATAGTAAGCCCTCCCATGCAATATGTTGCTGTGTCGCGTACTAAAAAGGTATGCCGCAAGACTTATCCCTTAACAGCACCTGCTGTAACGCCTTTAATAATATATTTCTGACAGCTGAGGTAGAAGACGATGATTGGAATAATGGTAAGTACGAGCATGGCCATCATCGCGCCCATATCCTTAGAGCCGTAACCGCCGCGCAGGTACTGCACCGCAATCGGCAGTGTTTTATACTTGTTACCGATGACGAGCAGCGGCAGCAGATAGTCGTTCCAAATCCACATCACGTTGAGGATTGCAACGGTGATCGCGGTGGGCTTGAGCATTGGGAACACCACATAAAAAAAGGTTTGCGGCGGGGTGCAACTATCCATCAGCGCCGCTTCTTCCACCTCAATGGGTATTGATTTAACAAAGCCAGAGAACATAAATACCGCAAGGCCTGCGCCGAAACCGAGGTAGATGGCGATGATGCCAAGGGGGTTGCCAAGCTTGAGCATGTCGGCAATCTTAGACATTGTAAACATCACCATTTGAAAGGGTACAATCATGGAAAACACAAACAGATAATACAAAATACTGCTTATTTTGCCCTTAACCCTAATAATACACCAGGCCGTCATCGCCGTAAAGAGCACAATCACACAAACTGAGGAAATGGTAATAAACAGCGAGTACACAAACGCACTGGGGAAACCTGTTTTCAATATGCCGTTTACGTAGTTTGTAAGCCCTGCGAAGGTCTCACCGATGGGCAGGGCAAATGGTTGGTCGGAGATATAAAACCGTCCTTTAAATGAGTTGATTAAGATGATAAGGATGGGTGCTAAAAAAGAGACTGCCAAGAGGGATAGCATCACGGTCAGTGCCATAGAGAATGCGGAACTGTTACGTTTTGTCATATCCGATACCATGCCTTTCCGGTTTCAACCCGTCGGATTGATACCTGTTATCTCGGGAGGTTGTGCAACGTAACGCTGTACAAGTCAAACCTCTACCTCCCGCCGCCTGGTCAATAGAAGCTGTCCCAGCGCAATAATGCCTACCATAACAAAGAACACGACTGCCTTAGCCTGCCCCACACCCTCAAAGCCGGTGCGGCCATAAAAGGTGTTGTAGATATTAAGCGCCAGCATCTCGGTCTGCCTCGAGGGTGCGCCCATCGTCAGCGCAAGGTTTTGGTCAAACAGCTTAAAGGAGTTTGTCAGTGTTAAAAAGCTGCAGATGGTAACTGCGGGCATGACAAACGGCAGCTTAATGCGCCATAAAATCTGCGCGGGAGTTGCACCGTCTACCGCGGCGGCATCAAGCATATCGCCGGGTATATTTTGGATGGCAGCGATGTAGATAATCATCATATAGCCGATCATCTGCCAGTTCATCAGAATCACAAGCCCCCAAAATCCATAGCTTGCCTTGGAGGTGATGGTTGCTTCAAATTGATATAGCACCCCGTTGATAATAAGCTGCCAGATATAACCGAGAACAATACCTCCGATAAGGTTGGGCATAAAAAACACGGTGCGAAACAGGTTTGTACCGCGTATTCCGCGTGTTAATAGCAGAGCAAGTATGAACGCGAACACATTGATGCTTATGACCGAAACCACCGTAAAACGTAAGGTGAACCACAGCGCGCCGATAAACTCGCCGCCCGAGGTAAATGCCGTTATATAGTTTTGCAGTCCAACCCATTTAGCGTTTGTGACGGTGGTAAACTCGGTAAACGACAGATAAACACCCATAATAAAGGGAAAGACAAACGCGACCGCAAAGGCAATGACGGTTGGTAGGGTAAATAAGGCATAATACCGTTTAATCGCTTTTTGCATAGTAATGACCATGCCTTTCTGGTTTATCGTTTCGGGACACGCTTAAACGGCCCGAACAAAACCGAACTGAACAATATTGTTTGACTATATTTTCGGATATCAACTATATTCTATGTACTTAAATCAAAACACAGTTATACTTGACAAATTTCAAAATTAAAATATTTTGAATTGCTTGGATCTCCAAGCAGCGCCATCAATGCGGGAGGGGTTGTTAACGTTTATAGTTAGTCACCACGTCACTGGATGAGCGGCATGTTTTGCCTGCCGCCCCGAAAATAAAGGTTTGTTTTCGGGATGATTGATTATATAATATATTGGATATCCTCTCGTTTTACGCTTGCCTCGGGAAGTGGAGAAAGCCCTTTTAATCATTATGCCCTGCGCCCAAAGGACGCAGGGCATAATGCGTAGCAAAAATTAAACTATTGAAATGAAGGAGGTTAGATTACAGTTATTGTGCGTTTGCCTTTTCGCTCTGCCACATATCCTTTACAACGGTAACCACATCGTCCCAGGTCTTGGAGCCCTGTGCATACTCAAGCAAAGCTGCGCCAAAGGCATCCTTAAAGGTCTGGCTGGGGAATGCAGCAAACGTCCATGCAACGGAGGTGGTGTCTTTCTCCATCCACGCAAGCACTTCTTTTGCAAGCGGGTCGGAGGGTTTTTCGTCCTCTTCGAAGGTATCAAACGGTGCGATAAAACCAAGCTTGTTGGTTACAAAGTCTTTGCCGGTATCACTTGAGAACAGCCAGTTGAGGAAATCAATCGAAGCTTGCTGCTTTTCGGCGGATACCTTGCTGTTAATGGCAAAATAGTTTTCAGTGCCTACACACAGGCCCTGTTTTTCTTCGCCGGCCACACCGGTGTAGATAGGCATGAACTTGATATCCTCGGCCTTTACGGTGTTGCCGTCAACGCCGCTGATCTGCCCCCAAGCCCAGTTGCCGTTCTGAACCATAGCCACTCTGCCCAATGCAAACTCAGCCATGGAATCGTCTACCGACTTACTTCCCAAAAGACCTTTTGCGGTCACCGAGTTGTTCAGGTATAGGTCGAAGATACCGCGGAAATTGTCGCCGTATTTGAATGCGATCTCGTTGGACGCAAGGCCTGAAAGTACGGTGTTGTCGTATTCGGCATTGTCGTTAAACTCGTAATAAAGCGGCAGATTTGCAAGGTGAGTCTGCCATCTCCAGTCTTCACCCGGAGTAAGAGAAGTAGAAGCAAATACACCCTCGATGCCAAGCTCGGCCTTCTTTGCGGTCATATCCTCGGCAACAGCCTTCAGGATAGCAAAGTTATTGATTTCATTCGCAGAGGAGATCGAAACAGCCTTGTTTGAGAGCGCGAAGTACTTATCCATAATGGCGTTGTTGTAGATGATGCCGTAGCCTTCAACAACATAAGGAATTCCATACACGCCGTCGCCGCTGGTTACGGCAAGGCTTTTATCGGTCAGGTGCGCGTAAAGATCGGTATCCTTCAAATCAAGGCAGTAGTCTGCCCAGCCCTGATAGCCTACCGGCCCATTGATCTGGAAGATGGTCGGTGCGTCGGATTTTGCGACCTCACTCTTGAGCGTTTGCTCATAGGTGCCGGCTGCCGCTGTTACAACGTTAACTGTTACACCTGTCTCGGCCTTGTATGCGGCTGCAATTTCGTCATACACTTCGGCAATCTCAGGTTTAAAGTTAAGATAGTAGATCTCATCCGCAGCAGGGGCGGCAGTGCTGGGAGTATCTTCGCTTGGTGCAGGAGCGGAAGGGGCTGCTGCTTCCTGTCCGCAGGCGGCAAATGCCGTTAGAACCATCAGCGCTGCCAGCGCCAGAGCAAACATTTTGCTTACTTTTCTCATAATAATCCTCCTGTAATCGTTTGGTTTATGATAAGGTCAAATGACCCATATCCCACAAAAGTTATATGCTTCGCACCGATTCACCCACCACAAGCTCCGCATCGAGCAGACGGTGATGCGCAGGCTCCGCAGCCTGTACCGAGCGCAGCAACATCTTCGCGCTTTGCGCGGCAATCTGTGTAAAGGGCTGACGAAGTGTAGTCAGGCGGGGCGTATAGTACTGGGCAAGATCAATTCCGTCATATCCCATTACCGAGATATCGTCCGGAACACGAAGCCCCGCGTCGTTGATAGCGCGGATACAACCCATTGCCATCATATCGGACATCGCGAAGATTGCAGTAATTTTACTGTTGCTTGCAAACAGACGCTTGGTTGCCTCGTACGCGGAGCTTACCGAGAAGTGCGCCTGCGCTAGACAGTATTCGTTAAACGTCTGTCCATGCGCCTCAAAGCTCTGGCGGCATCCCGCAAGACGAAGCCCGCCGGTGTAAGAGATGTCAAAATCGCCGCCGACCACCGCAATGTGCCGGTGACCGTTATCAAATAAATAATCCACCGCTTGCCTTGCGCATTTGGTATCGTCCACGCTTACGCTTGACAGATTGTCGAATGTAAGATCCTTTGCGCTGGTTGTGCTGAGCACACAGGGGATGGATATGTTGGAAAACCGTTTTTGAAAGGATTTAATGTTACCGCCCAAAAACACGATACCGCGCGGCTTAAGCTCTCTGCATAGCTGCTCGGCGCTCCGCACCTCGTTTTCTTCTTCGTCAATGTAATGCAAGACCACGCCAAGCCCTGCTTTGCTAAAGGTAATCTGCATATGTTCAATAATTGAAGCAAAAAAGAGGTTGAAGCTGCCCTTTACAAGGATAACAATGCTGTTGCTTTCCTGCTGCTTGAGCTGACGCGCATTGGAATTCGGAACAAAGCGGTGCTCCTTTACAATCTGATTAATTTTCGCCTTTGCTTCTTCACTGACGTCGGGATGATTATTCAGCGCACGCGAAACGGTGCTAACCCCATACCCGGACAGTTTTGCAATGTCCTTGATTGTCAAAAAAGCTCACCATCCCCAAATTGTTGCCGGAAAGGATACCGGAATAGTTACCGGAAACGTTCCCAGTTGTTGAAACAATTATAGCACGGTTTAGAAGCTAACGCAACAATTTGTTGACAAAAACGTCGTTTTGCTCTAACAATCCTCAATCATATTGTACAATATTCATAAAGTCTTGCGAATATAACCAGTATCCTTGTGCTGCCTGTATATGAATTCAATGATACGGCAAGCTTCACAAAACACGTTTTGCCACCGAAAACGTCATGCGATGCGAAACACAATTTTCGCTCCCACTAAACTTATTGTAATTTCTGTCGAAATAAGGTATGATAATATTATGATAAGGAGGGATTGACGTGACCGTTACAAGCCTTGCATCCAACTACTACAACATTTACACAAACTCCGCCATTCGTTCGTCCGACCATCAGAATACATATGATGTGAAAAAGTTCTCTAACGCACTTGGTGTATTGCAGAGTGCGAAATCCACAAACTTTTCCACATTGCAAAACGTCGATACCTTTGTTAAAAACGGCTTTGCGGCAAGTGCGCTTGATGATTACGACAAGTTAAAGACGGCAATAGCCTCAAGCCCCATTTCGTCGCTTCTTTCGGGCAGCAATGGTCTTTCGAACATGTACCATCTGCTTGGCACCGAGCTTTCGATGATAACCGAGCAGATAAACGAGCTGTTTAGCGGCGGTTCTTCCGTTACCAGCGCAATTCAAAGCTATGCCAGTTATCTTGACACCGCGGCGAATGGTTCTTTTATGGATTTTACTGTCTGACACCGTGTTTTGAGCGGTGTCAGACTTATTTTTGTTTGCATGGTTCTTATATATATCCTTGTTTTTATTTAGGGCAGATTGGCGGGCTATGGATGCACTCGGCACATAAAGATGCAAAAAAGAAAACACAGAAAAAGAGCGCCAGAGGTGTTGACATGCATCTGTAAAAAAAGTATAATATATATCGTCGCACAAATGATGCGGAATTGTGTAACGGTAGCACGGCAGACTCTGACTCTGTTTGTCTGGGTTCGAATCCTAGTTCCGCAACCAAACCGCGAAACAAAAAAAGACCTGCGTATGCGGGTCTTTTTTTGTGGCTCTATATCAATTGTTGGGGTAGCCCCCTGGAATGGAATAAAGTATGGGGTGGGTGGTTAACCCACCTCGTCTTCTTTGTATTGGAGAATGTGCAGGATTCGGTTGCGGAAACGATTGAAATTCCGGTATCCATAGGCATTTCGTTTAAGCACTTTGATCTTGTTGTTACAGCGTTCTGTGAACCCGTTGGTATATCCGCAGTCTAAGGCATTTAAAATGCCTGCGGACCAATTAATGATTGTTTTCGCACAAGCCTCAAAACGTGGTATCTTGGAGTTTCCGGCGAGTAACACCCAGCTCGATAAGAGCTTTTTTGCAGATTCTGCGCTTTGCGGGGCAAGAAGCTGCAAGAACTTCTCTTTTAAAGAATACGCAGCTAGTAAGCGCTCACTGGCATATAGCATGATATCTACTTGCTGCTTTTGCTCTTGTGAAAGGTATTGATAGCGCTTGTTAAGTAAAGAACGGGAACGTTTAAAGTATTTGCGCCTGTATGGAGAAAGGGTGCCTTGCACCTCCTTTCGTACAGCTTCAAACGCCCAGATTACTTGACGTACAAAGTGGTATTTATCTATTACAAAAACAGCCTGATTGAAGAAGGTGTTTGAGATATCCGCATATGTACTCCACATATCACTGACAAAATGAGTCACATGTGATCGCACAAATTGTTTGAAATATGTGATCAAGTGATATTTTTCTCTGCTAGGGAGAATATCCACAATGCAATGATTGACAGGGTCTGTAAGAATACATTGGTATTTCTGGCTGCCTGTATTGCCTTTGAACTCATCGATTGACACAACACGCGGAAGTGTAGAAGGCATATACTGTACCAAATCAAAGATGCGAATTACAGTAGATACCGAGAGGTTCATTTGACGCGTTACAGACGTAAAGGAGCAGACTTCCCCTGGCTTGGTAAGCACGTATGCCGCCAATCGGTTGGTCATACGGTGATAGCGAGGCAGAAAGGTATTCTTTTCTTGAAACCTTTTGCCGCACTGAGGACAGCGGTATCTTCTTTTTCGAATAATGAGCAGCACCGGTTTCCCATACGCAGGAATATCCTTAACAGTTTGGCATCTGTAGTCATGTACTGTTCGAGTTGCGGCTCCGCAATCCGGACAGTGATGCGTCTTAAGCTCCATTTCAATTTCAATTACTGTAGAGGTTTTAGTTTGTTCAACCTTTTTTACAATTACCCCTTTTAATCCGAGCAGCTTTTCGATAGAATAAGAGCAGAGCATAATCGATTCCCTCCTAATGGTGTGTCGCAATTCCATTTTAG
>JAEZTV010000039.1 GCA_023421245.1 Bacillota bacterium
TCACAAAGAATTATCGCATAGCGAAGCAAAGCTTCGCATTTTGAAAACCTGCGGTTTTCGGTTCATCAGCTTGCTGGGGGAACAGTTTTGCACAAACGTCAAACGCTGCGCGTTTGATTCCCTCCACTCTCTATTGTGCTTATTCCATTTCGCCCGCGCCCCAACCCTTGCCGTTCATGGTCGGTATCGATACCTGCTGCATGCTATCAAGTTTCATAAGATATTTCCCACTGCCTTGGTCTCTGCGCCCCTCAATCGGGGAGCTTGTAACAACAAAAACAATGAAGCAGTAAAGAAGAAACATCATCCCAAGAAAGAGGCCAATCTTTTTTACAATTACCAGCTTCCCCTTCTCCATTCTGCTTTCCACAAAAAAGAAGACGGCAAAAACAAAAGGCACAAAGAAATAAAGCAGCATCGACCGCCTTTGAAACTGCACAATACATCCGATTAATGTTACCGCGATAATTGTGATTAAAACCCAGTCCTTCGCTTTTAAATCCCCCATAAATGCCCTCATATTAACATAGCCTCCTGTAACCGCAAGCAGAAAAGAGAGGGTCTCCCTTTGCTTTATAGAGTGTATTTCCTTATATTTATTATTATCCTTATGGTTGTAATTGTCAAGTTGTGTAATAAAAAGCATGGCAAAAATAATAGCGGCGCGGGGTACTTTCACCTACCCCGCGCCGCCTGCCTGTAATGCAGCTTCTGCCCGACTGCATAATCAATCCGATTTACCAACCCCTATTCATTTCTCTCCTCAGCCATATTTTGTATTAACCGATCCTTGTTTTGCTGCACATAGCTTTCAAGCTCAAATGCCCATTCAAATTCCGCCGCATCCTTACCCTCTGCCGCGAGCCTTTCACTCAACCGCTCACGAAAGTCAACGGGGCAGATTAGTTCGGTAAAGTCATACACCCCTAACACATTATCCGAATATATAATGTACTGCTCCAAATCCTTTGGGTTCATCATTTCACCGTCTATCCAAATCCATGCGTCATCCCGTCTGAACTCCCGCCAGTAAAAGGCCTGTAAAAACAGCATCGGCTCATAATCCTCATACTCATCACTAATACGAACCCCCAACATATCGTAGTCGCGGATTAGCTTTTCACTGTACGGCGCACCCCACCGCCTGCCGTAATATCCCCAACGGGTTCGTACACCGTCCTTTGGCATCCCTAGTTCCTCTAACCAGTTGAGTATCACATCAGAAATTACAATCTCGTACTCCAGAAAGCTTGGCGAGTTTGCTGCTGCAATTCGCAGTACCATCGGTTTAATCCATACGCTAATATTCTCGTTGCAATACTGCTCCAGCAAAAACCATGTGCTGTTTGCCGGCGTGTCTGCTTCGCGTGCAATATATTCGTCTAGCTGCTGCTCAAAGCTTGTTTCAAAAACAAGCGGTGCAACGCTGTACACCGATATTGCATCGTCCTTGTACACACGGTAACGTTTCAGCTCAGCTACGGAATATTTCTGCCCGTCTATCACAACCCGCGCGCCGTCAGCCGCAAGGTCTGAATTTTCAAACGCCTGCAGGTATAGTATCGCCACATCTACCATTGCAGAAGGCGTGACCGTTACCGCCGAATATTCGCCGCTCAGTCTGTCTGCGTAAATTCCCCACAGTTTTCCGTGGCCACCCTGCACAAAATCAAAGCCGTTTAACTCCTTAACGCCCTCCACTCTAGCGGGCAGGTCGATGTAGTACCCAAGCGTTGCCAAAGAATAAGCCTGTACAACCTGTTCTTCTCCTACACTCATTCCCTCCTGCTTTTCCGCCGGACATCCGCAAAGCAATACAATGAAGAAACTTATAAAACAACCTATCCTCTTTCGCATCTCTATGAATCCTTTCTGTGTTGTCTGCCGGTATCTATAGAAGATAAATCCCGTATCTAAGCAGGCCACCAGTATTCATTCTATCTGTCTTTATCATATAAACGTTTGGAGAGGAGGATTTGTGACACACCGATTGGGTAAAAAATATAATTCTGCATATGGTACAGTAGTGATACCCACATTTTAGTTATTGTTTCTGATTATAACTCTGCTGCCCGCAACCCGAAAAATATTCAAAGGCGGCGCGGGGTACTTTCACCTACCCCGCGCCGCCTGCTGTCATGTCTTTTATTCCTCCGCCGTATCCTCGGCGGTGTTTGTGTTTTCCGGCCCGATGCCGTCCTCGTCGTCGTCCTCGTCCTCCGGCTCCTCGTGCTCGGCTCTGGCCATACTCACAACACGGGTGTCGCCGGTTACACGCATTACGCGCACGCCGCCCGCGTAGCGGCTTTGAATCGCAATCTCCGCAACGGGGATGCGGATGATAATCCCGTCGTCGGTGATGAGGATTGCGTCATCATCATCATTAACGGTGCGGATCCCCGCAACATATCCCTTGTCGTCATCCACCTTGTAGTTGATAACGCCCTTGCCCGCACGCGACTGCAAACGATACTCCTCAAACGGGGTGCGCCGTCCCTGCCCCTTGTCGGTAACGGTCAGCAGCATGCCGTCCTCACGCACACGCGCCATACCCACAACCTTATCGCCCGGGTCGAGCGCAATGGCACGCACACCGCGTGTGGTTCTGCCAAGCGGGCGCGCATCGGCCTCGTTAAAGCGGATTGCCATACCGCCGCGGGTACCCACAATAAGGTCACTCTTGCCGTCGGTCAGGCGTACCCACGCAAGGCTGTCGTCGTCATCCAGGCGGATTGCAATCACGCCCGACTTGCGCGCGGTATCGTACTCGGTCACAGCGGTGCGCTTGATGATGCCGTTTACCGTAACCATAACAAGATAGCTGCCCTCGGTATATTCGGCAAGACGTATCATGGTTTGCACCTTTTCATCCTGTTCAAGCGGCAAAAGGTTTACAATGTTTGTGCCGCGTGCCGCGCGCGAGCTTTCGGGAACCTCGTAGCATTTCAGGCGGTACACCCTGCCGCGGTCGGTAAAGAACAGGATATAGTCGTGGGAGGATGCAATAAACAGCTCATCCACAAAATCCTCATCCCGGCGGGTCATACCCTGTATTCCGCGTCCGCCGCGGCGCTGCTGCTTGTACACATCCATCGGCTGGCGCTTAATATAGCCGTAATGGGTCATGGTAACCACGCAGTCCTCTACAGGAATAAGGTCCTCGATATCAATCTCACCGGTCACCGTAGCAATCTCGGTGCGGCGTTCATCCTTATACTTTTCACATAATACGCTAAGCTCTTCCCTTATAATCGCGCGGATCTTGGTAACATCGGCAAGAATCCCCTCAAGCTCGCTCACCTTTGCCTGAATATCGGCAAGCTCCTGCTCTATCTTAGTGCGCTCAAGGCCGGAAAGCTGGCCAAGGCGCATGGCAACGATTGCCGCGGCCTGGATATCGTCAAGCGCAAAGCGCTCGCACAGCGCCGCCTTTGCCGCGGGCTGATCCTTGCTGCCGCGGATAATCGCAATAACCTCGTCAATAAAATCAATGGCGATCTTCAGCCCTTCAAGAACATGCTCGCGTTCCTTTGCCTTTCGCAGATCATACGTGGTACGGCGGGTAATAATCTCCTGCTGAAAGTCAATGTAGTGCTGCAAAATTTCTTTGAGCGGCATTACCTTTGGCTGCTTGCCGTCTTCAAGCGCAAGCATAATTACGCCTACGGTATCCTGTAACTGGGTAAGGGAATATAACTTATTGAGTACAATCTGCGGGTTTGCGTCGCGCCGCAGCTCTATTACAACACGCAGGCCCTCGCGGTCCGATTCATCCCGCAGGTCAGAGATACCCTCCAGACGCTTATCCTTCACATAGTTTGCGATGTTCTCAATCAGACGCGCCTTGTTGACCATATAGGGAATTTCGGTAATAACAATGCGAAACCGCCCGTTCTTTTCTTCCTCAATCTCGGCGCGGCCGCGCAGGGTAATCTTCCCGCGGCCTGTGGCATAGGCAGCGCGGATACCGCTGCGTCCCATTATAATGCCGCCGGTAGGGAAGTCCGGCCCCTTAATGTGCTCCATCAGCTCATCAAGCTCGGCATCGGGCTGCTCCAGCAAAAGGTTAATCGCACCCACTACCTCGCGCAGGTTGTGCGGGGGGATGTTGGTCGCCATACCTACCGCAATACCCGTAACGCCGTTGACCAAAAGGTTCGGGAAGCGCGAGGGCAAAACCACCGGCTCCTTCAAGCGGTCGTCGTAGTTTGGCTTGTAATCCACTGTTTCTTTGTCGATGTCGGTGAGCATAAGGGTGCTCATCCGGCTTAAACGCGCCTCGGTATAACGATAGGCGGCAGGGGGGTCACCGTCAATCGAACCAAAGTTGCCGTGCCCGTCCACGAGCGGATAGCGCAGTGAAAAATCCTGCGCAAGGCGCACCAGGGCATCGTATACCGAAGCATCGCCGTGCGGATGGTACGCACCAAGCACGGCGCCGACGGTATCGGCGCATTTGCGGTATGCCTTATCGGGGCTAAGCCCCTTTTCATACATCGTATATAAAATACGCCTGTGCACCGGCTTTAAGCCGTCGCGCACATCGGGCAGCGCGCGCGATACAATCACCGACATCGAGTATTCCAGAAAGCTCTTGCGCATCTCTCGTTCAATATCGACGGGTATAACGCTTTGGTGCACCGCTCCCTCGCCGGTAACCAGTACATCCTTGTTTTGCTCCATATTGTCGCTCATTTTGCTTTTGCCACCTTTTTCAAAGGGGATGAAGGAGGTCGCCCCGTCCGGCATCCCTTTGTTTATTTAACCGGAGTTACTTTCGCCTAACCCAAAAATCATCTATCCCGTGCGGAAGAACCCCTCGTCACCTTTTCACACCGTTTGTACAGGTGCTCGGTGATGGCGGTAATATCCTCCACCGCGCGCTTCGGAATACAGTACAGTCCTCTTCCGTTCCCGGTCAGCAGAATAAAAAATTCGCGGGTATCGATAAGGTGTGTATCCTCATATAAGATGCTTACGCCGCTGCGCTCCGATTCCTCAATCAAAATCGCCTTATCATAAAACGACATCTCATACGAAAACCTGCCCTGTACCGCACGGTTTGCGCTTGCGTTTGCCTGAATAAGCGGCACCACCCATACGGCTGCCAGAATGCACGCCGATACCACCGCCATCACAACACCCACGGTATAACCGGGCTCCACCATCACCGCTTGCAGGTACATGGCAAGAATAACGGCAAGCGCCGCACTCTGTACCAGCTTTAACACAAGGGATCGCCGGATATATGCTGTTCTGATTGAGGCACGAATCTCCTCCTCGCGCAGCACATAGCTCAGCCGCGCAAATATGGGGGATTGGTCTCCCCGCAAAGCCTCACGAATCTCATCCATCAAGCTACCTTCCTTTCGCGCAAAAGGGCCCTAACAATCCGCCCTCGGGCAGGATTATACGTCCAGATTGATAACGTACTGTGCGTTTTGCTCAATAAACTCTTTGCGGGGCGCTACCTTATCGCCCATGAGGATGGTAAAGGTCTCATCCGCTTTTATTGCATCCTCCATCTCTATTTTGAGCATGATGCGGCTCTCGGGGTTCATTGTCGTTTCCCACAGCTGGTCCGAGTCCATCTCACCAAGACCCTTATAGCGCTGGATATCAGTGCCGCCGCCCATCTCCTCCATATACCTGTCGCGCTCCTTGTCGGAGTATGCGTAGCGCGACTGCTTGCCCTTTGTCAGCTTATACAGCGGCGGCTGCGCAAGGTATACATGACCATTCTCAATCAGCGGGCGCATAAAGCGGAAGAAGAAGGTTAACAGCAGCGTGCGGATATGCGAGCCGTCAACGTCGGCATCCGCCATGATGATAACCTTGTTATAGCGAATCTTTTCAACATCAAAATCCTCGCCGATGCCGCAGCCAAGCGCCGTTACCACCGGCATAAGCTTATCGTTGCCGTACACACGGTCAATGCGTGCCTTTTCCACGTTGAGCATCTTGCCCCAAAGGGGAAGAATCGCCTGAAACCGGCGGTCACGTCCGCCCTTTGCACTGCCGCCTGCCGAGTCTCCCTCTACAATATAGATTTCGGTGCGCACGTTGTCACGCTCAATGCAGTCGGCGAGTTTACCCGGCAGCGATGCGCTTTCCAGAGCCGATTTCCGGCGTGTCAGGTCCCGTGCGCGCCTTGCAGCCTCACGTGCGCGGGCGGCACCCAGCGCCTTATCAAAGATGGTGCGCGCAACCGCGGGGTTTTCTTCAAAGTAGGTGAGCAGCTTACTATACACAAGGTTATCGACCATCGTGCGCATCTCGGTATTGCCAAGCTTTGTTTTGGTCTGCCCCTCAAACTGCGCATCCCGCAGCTTTACCGATATAATCGCGGTAAGACCCTCACGCACATCCTCACCGGAAAGGTTTTTATCATTTTCCTTCAGGTAGCCGTGTTTTCTGCCGTATTCGTTAAATACACGGGTAAGCGCGGTTTTAAAGCCGGTTTCGTGGGTTCCGCCCTCACCGGTGTTAATGTCGTTTGCAAACGACAATACAATCTCGTTGTAGCTGTCGTTGTACTGCATGGCGATCTCGGCGCCGTTGTCACCCTGCTGCACGCTAAGGTATATCACCTCATCATGCAAAACCTCTACCGCCTTGCGCTTATGAATATGCTCTACAAACGAGCGGATGCCGCCCTCGTAGCACATTGTGGTGACATTTTCTTCTTCCAGCCTGCTGTCCTTGAGAACAATGCGCAGCCCCGCGTTGAGGAACGCCTGCTCGCGCAGACGGGTAAGCAGGGTATCGTAATCAAAATCAACCTCTTCAAAGATCTGCGGGTCGGGCTTGAAGGCTACCGTTGTGCCCTGTATAGTGCTTTCATCCACACGCTCAAGCTCGGTAACCGTAACACCGCGTTCAAACCGCTGCCGATACCGGCCTGTGCCGTCGTCCACCTCAACCTCCAGCCATTCGGAGAGCGCGTTTACCACCGAGGCACCGACGCCGTGCAGACCGCCCGAAACCTTATAGCCGCTGCCGCCGAACTTTCCGCCCGCGTGCAAAATGGTAAACACCACCGTAACGGCGGGTATCCCCATGGTGGACTGTATCCCGATGGGGATACCGCGCCCGTTATCGATAACGCGGATGATATTGTGCGGCAGAATCTCTACGGTAATCTCATCACAATATCCTGCCATAGCCTCGTCAATGGCATTGTCCACAATCTCGTATACCAGATGGTGCAGGCCTCTTGGGCCTGTTGAGCCGATATACATGCCCGGCCGTTTGCGAACCGCCTCCAGCCCTTCGAGCACCTGTATCTGACTTTCGTCATAGATTTGAGCATCCAGCCCATTGTGTCCGTTTTCCAAACTGATAACCTCCATTTCGCCGTATCTGGGCGATATAAATAGTGCAAAAAAACGTGTTCCGCGAAGCGGATGCCCATGATGCCGTACCGCCGGCCTTTAGGGGGAAGGGAAAGGGCTAACCTCAAATATCTATCTGCAGAAACCCCACCGTAAACGGAAGATGCTCAAAGCGTTTAGTTCCGGTGTGTGTAAAGCCGTGTGTTTCATACCAGCGTTTCAGACGGGTGTTTTCCTCTATTATACCAATGGTCAGCGGTGCCGCGCCAAGCTTTTTTGCCTGCTCCTTTGCAAAAGCAAGCAGCAACGAGCCGCCGCCCGCGTGACGGTAAGCCGGTAAAACCGCGAGCCTGCCAAGCTCGTAAACGGTATCTTTCTTTCGGGTTATCTCGGCAAAACCGATGATGTTATCCTCCTTACAAAGGACAAACATTCTTTTGCCCATGCGGTATTCTTCCAAAAGGCGTGCATCGGTTATAAACGCGCCGTTGGTGGGGCAGTTTTTGCTTGTGAGTGCAAATTCCCCCGCCACGGTACCAAATGCTTCGCGGATTACCGCCGCACACAGCGCAAGCTCACCCTCTAACGCCTCCCGAATACTGTACTCGTTCATCTGTTCCTCCGACCTTCGTCATCCGTTTAGATATTCGCGATACTGCCGAAAAACCCGCTGCGGCGTTTGAGTGTGTTGGTCGAAATCTGCGAGATATATACCCTTGTTTTTCCGCCATGACGGCACACGCAAAACGATTTCGGCATCTCGCTTGATACGTTTACCACCTTACCCGCACGCTCTGCGGCGGCAAGGTAGGCGCGTGTGTGTTTTGAGATGGTCGTGTTTTCAAGGTCAAAGATGCCGACGACATCCGAAAGCTTTACGACCGTGTCCTGTCCAAGATGCAGATACAAGCTTCATCATTCCTTTTTTGTTTGTATCGGTACGCTTTCCCATGCGGTTTGACCGCTTCCGATCTTGCGCGCCGTTATGGTACAGTAAGCGGCACCGCCCGCTACGGGCCTGCTGCTAAATCAGGGGAGGGCAGGGGGCAGGCGGGCGGTTGTTCCTCGGTACCCTCTGCAATCTCACCTTGGCTGATATAAAAGGTCTTTCCCCGCCGCAGGCAGCCGCAAACGGAGCTATCGCAGCAGGTGATAAACACCTGACGATCCTTCACATGGTTTAGGATGTATTCCTGCCGCGCGCTGTCAAGCTCGCTCATTACGTCATCGAGCAGGATGATTGGGTTTTCACCCTGCACCTCTTTGAGCAGGCTGCTTTCGGCAAGCTTTAAGCTAAGCACGGCACTGCGCCGCTGCCCCTGCGAGCCGTACAGCTTCACCGCCATGCCGTCGATGGTAAGCTCCAGATCATCGCGGTGGATACCGTAGTTGGTAACGCCGGTTCTGATATCCTCTTTTAAATTCTCACGCAGGCAGGTAAGAATCTCCTCATACAGTACACGCGGGTCCGCACAGTCGGGATCTTTAAGCGGAATGCTGGGCCGGTAAACGGTATGCAGGTGCTCCTTGTCGCCGGCAATGCCGCGGTAGATTTCCGCTGCCTCGGTATCCAGGCGTTTAATATACTTCATCCGCAGCCGCATAATCGATGCGCCCGTGCGCGCAAGCCGTTCATCCCACAGCGCAACGGTATCCATCAGCTGACTGTGGTAGGCAAGCTCCCGCAACAGCGCGCCCCGTTGTGCCAATGCCTTTTGATAGTCGCTCATCAGCCGGTCGTATAGCGGGCGAACCTGTGTAATGGCAATATCCATAAACCGCCTGCGCTCGCTCGGGCCATCCGATACAATCGCAAGATGCGCCGGTGAAAAAACCACCGCACAAAACTTGCTTGCCAGCGCGTTTACACTTGTCTTTGGCACATCATTTAGCAGTACCTCCTTGCGGCGTTTGCCCGCATCGCCCAAAAAGCGGATTTCAGCGGTCTGCCCGCGTCCCTCAGCGGTAAACGAAAGGCCAAGGCTGCTGCGCTCGCTGCCAAACGTCATCATCTCCGCGTCCTTTGCGCCGCGAAAGCTTTTTGCTCCCGTAAACAGCCACAAGGCCTCTATTAAATTGGTTTTTCCCTGTGCGTTGTCCCCGTAGATAATATTGACCCCGTCACAGGGTGAAAATACCATTTCACCAATATTTCGAAAGTTGCTCAAGGTAAGTGTTTGTACCGTCATTGCCTGCCCCTATCCCTGCTGCTCTATTACAAGGGTAATGTCGCCAAACGTAACGGTATCGCCTGCCCGCAGCTTCTTTCCGCGCATCATACAGCACTCGCCGTTGACCAAAACCCCGCCCGTCTGCACAAGCTCCTTGCCATGGCCGCCGGTCTGGGCAACCCCCGCAAGCTTAAGCAGTTGGTCGAGCTTAATATATTCGGTGTGTATCGGCATATTTTGTGTTTTCATAGCCTACCCTCTTTCAAACTTTGTTTCGATATGTGTAGGGGGCGGCATCCTTGACGCCCCGCGAAAATCCTTCCCAACGCAGGTTTTCCAAATGCGAAACTTGTTTCGCTATGTTTCGCCTCCGGGCGACCTACTTTTGTAGTTCAACAAAAGTAGGCAAAAATGAATCAAGTGGCTTCGCCCCTTGAAACCCCAACCGCAGTACGGGCGAACTACACCTCGCAGTTTCTATTCACAAAGAATTATCGGCGTTTGTGCAAAATGGCATGGGGAACAGTTTTGCACAAACATCAAACGCTGCGCGTTTGATTCCCTCCACGCGCTATTGTACTTCTTCCGTTTCGCCCGTGCCCCAACCCTTGCCGTTCTTTTAACCTCGGCATTATAATTGATTTGCTCACGCTTAATCCTCGCCCAAGACTTCTCCTGTTAGGAGAAGGTGGCGCGGAAAAACGAAGGTTGGCTATGCGCCCCGTGTAAAGCCTTCCCAACACAGATTTTCCCAATGCGAAACTTGTTTCGCTATGTTTCGCCTTCGGGTGGCTTCTTTTTGCTGAATACGTAGGGGCGCGCATTGCGCGTCCGAATTTGACCTCATCACCCATCGCCACAGACAGGGCATGATGAAACAGGCGGAAAACCACAGTTCTCCCAAATACCAACCCTGCACAACCCTAAAACCGTAGCAAAACCAATAATCTATCTTACTATCTATAAAATATCTTCCCTAAAAATAAACCCGGTAGAAAATTCCCATCAGCAGCAGATGCGCAGGGTAAACAATATAAAACAACCACCGCGCCTGTTTGCCGACTGCCCCCGCGCGCTCACCGCCGCGTTTTCCGTTATACATAAAAAGCAGCGGAATCGCGCCAAACACCCCAAGTGCCGAGATCACCGTTACAAGGTGCTGTCCGCTGACTGCCGCAGACAGCAGCGAGGCTGCCACCTTTGCAATACACAGCAAGCGGTAGGCGGTAATCTGTGCGCGCTTATCCCCGCGGTTTGTTGCAAACACAAGGATGAACAGCACCGCAAAAACAGCCCAATCCATAAATACCGTCAGCAGCATCAGTCCGCACACGGCACCGCGGCGCAGCGATTCGTTTTCTATGGTATACCAGGCACGCAGCGCAAGCAGCCCGCATAAAAGGGTAAACAGCATATTAAGCGCCCGCGGGGGAAAGGCGATTACGCCTTTTTCCACCACCAGCTGGAACGGAATCTGCGAAACCAGCGCAAATATAAACAGCCGCAGCGCATACCGCCGAAAGTTTCCGGTGTAAAAATAGCCCTCGGCAATAAAATAGCACATAATGGGTGCCGTCAATCTGCCAATCAGGTGCGCGGCCACCCCAAGGGGGGATGCCGCATCCAGCAGCAGATACGCCGCGTGGTCGATCATCATCGCCGCCACAGCAATTGCCTTAAGCGTGTACGCGCTCAGGGAAGGGAGTTTCAGCTTCATTACAGTAAAATTCCTTTTATATTAACTTCACACCGAAATTCGTGCGTTGCCCGCCGTTTATAGCGGGTCATCACACCATCGGCCATGCGGCAGGATTTGCCTGCCGTCGTGTGCCGCAGCTTTTTTAAAAACTGTCGGTGCTGCGGATGCGCACGGGCAGAACAAGGAATAAAAATCCATCCCCTTCGGGCGGCAGAATCTTCATCGGGGAGAGCGGACCGTTCATCTCAAGGTATACCTCGTCGGTATCACACGCCTTGAGTGCGTCTAGCAAAAACTTATTGTTAAAGCCAATCTCAACCTTCGCGCCGTCATTGTCACAGGTAACCTCATCATACGCGCGGCCGATTGCGGTCTGACAGGATATCTTAACCATATCCTGCTCAAACACACAGCGGATCGGGCTTTTTAAGCGGTCGGTAATTAAAAGGGATGCACGCTCCACGCATCCGCCCAGATTTCGTACGCCGATGCGCACGCGGGAGGTACAACCGTCCGGAATAGCGTTGTTGTAATCAAGAAAATTGCCCTCCAGCAAACGGGAGATAACATGATACCCGTTTACATCAAACACAATGTGCTTTTTTCCAACATACAGTGTAACGGGCGTGTCCTCTTCACCGATAAGCTTTGCCACCTCAGAAAGTGACTTTGCCGGCACAATAAAGCGCAGCTCCGATGCCGTGTTAAGCCGCTCACGCCGCAGTGCAAGGCGAAATCCATCCACCGAAATGATGGTAATCCGCCCGTCGCCGATTTCAAACAGCGAACCGGTCTGTACCGGACGCGTATCGGTCACCGCCACCGAAAAGATGGTTTGAGAAATCATGCTTTTAAGCGTTACCGCAGCAACAGAAACCTCATCCCCTTCTCCAATCTCGGGCAGCTCCGGATACTCCTCGGCAGAGATGCCGACGATATCAAACTGGGTTGCGCCGCCGGTTATCGCGGTAGCGTTCTTATCTCCCACTGCAATGCTTACGCGTTCGCTGGGCATCCGCCGGACCATATCAAGCAGCAGGCGCGCCGAGATTATCACAGCGCCTTCCTGTTTGACGTCCGCTTCAATTTCGGTGCTGATACCAAGCTCAAGGTCGTAGGCGGTCAGCTTCAGCCGTCCCAAGTATGCCTTAAGCAGAATGCCTTCCAGCGCTTCAATGGTGGTTTTGGCGGCTACGGCGCGCGACACGTTGTTAATCGCTTCGCTCAGCTGTGTTTTGTTACAGTTTATAATCATATGCTCCACTCCTAACTATGGTTGACTGTGCGGAAGTCATCTTATATTACTTTGCAGACCTGTTACGCAACGGCATAATTTTTATAGCAAAGAAAAAATCTTACGGTTTTAATATCGGTCGGTATATATAACTATATAATAAATAGTAGTAGTAGTAGGGGCCGGTGATTTGTTGAAGGATCAAACTAAGCGCGCCGGCATCGGCAAAACCGCATCTCAGTTTTAAGTTTCCCGCTGTGCACAAATTGTGTAAAGATCAATCGGCCAGCACGTTTTCAACGTGATGTTGATAACTTTGTAGTAATTGTTGAAAATACGGGGAAAATCACAGGTTTTATGTAAACTAGAGTAACCAATACGGCCGGGTACTTCTAAAACTGTGGAAAGTTGAATTGTTAAAACGGGGTACACAGCGCGTCTGTTTTCCACCGGTAACAAAGAACGAATCTTAGGTTTGCGGCTTACGCTTAGTTGTCGCGGATATTCTTTAGAATATCCTCCACCGTTTCGCGGTACCGGCGGTCACGGCCCATGCGCGCCTCAACCTCCTTAATAGCGTAAACAATGGTGGAATGGTCGCGCCCGCCGAACTCCTCGCCGATTGCCGCCATGGACAGCTGGGTAATTTCGCGCACAATGTACGCCGAAACCTGACGTGCCTGCGAGATGTTTGCGGAACGCTTTTTGCTGCGAATATCCGCAGCGTCAACGCCGTAGGTCTTTGATACCTCACCGATAATGCGTTCCACCGTATACGGAACGGGCTGGTTATCGTTGAGGATATCGCGGATAGCGTTTTGCGCAATCGAAAGGGAAGGGGGCGTGCCCGCAAGCAGCTTGTACGCCTTGAGCTTTTTCACAGCGCCCTCCAGCTGGCGGATGTTGTTCTTTAGCCGGTTTGCAATGTACTCGGCCACCTCGTCGGGGATATCAAAGCTTAACAGCTCCGCCTTACGCCGTATAATCGCGATGCGGGTCTCAAAATCGGGTGCCTGAATATCCGCAAGCAGGCCGCTTTCAAAGCGGGTGCGCAGGCGGTCCTCAAGCGTTTTAATCTCCTTGGGCGGGCGGTCACTGGTCAGCACAATCTGTTTGCCCGCACTGTACAGCGAGTTAAAGGTGTGAAAAAACTCCTCCTGGGTGCTCTCTTTGCCGCCGATAAACTGAATATCATCCACCAGCAGGATATCCGCGGTGCGGTATTTGCTGTGGAAGTCTGTCGTGGTTTTGTTCTGGATGGCGGCAATCAGCTCGTTGGTAAACTCCTCACCCTTGACGTAGATGATGCACAGATGCTTGTAGTTTTTGCGGATCTCGTTTAGGATGGCATAGAGCAGATGCGTCTTGCCAAGCCCCGATTCCCCGTAAATAAACAGCGGGTTGTACGAGTCGGACGGCTTTGCGGCAACCGCAACCGATGCCGCGTGGGCAAACTTGTTGCCGCTGCCTACAATAAAGGTATCAAACGTATATTCATATTCGCCGGTACCAAACGATGCGCCGATATCGGCGGGCAGGCGGCTGTTGTTTATGGCGTTGGTTTCCGCTTCACTTGCCGCGCGGTCGGCTCCCGTAATTACACGGACGGTGACGTTAAAGCCCAGTACCTCTAAAAAGGCGCTTTCCAATAAAGCCGTATACTTTTGGTCGATAATCTTTTTCTGAAAATCGCTCTTTACAAAGAGCGTAGCGACGTTGTTTTCCAAGCTGACCGGCTCAATGCACTGAATCCAGATTTTATGTGCGGCCTCAGACAGATCGGCTTTGCAGTAGTTACTGACTACCGAAAAAACATCGTTGAAGGATTCCATATGTGTTCGTGCCCCGTTTCACAAATAATTTTAAAATGGCAAACAGCAGGTCACCGCTAGCAGGCAATTTACTGTCAGCCCTTCACCTATACTCCATAAAACACGAAAGTTGCATAGTTTTTACCCGTAACGTGAAAAAGTAGTGAAAATGCGGTTGAAAGTCGGTGCAAAACCTTTTGGTGTGAAAAACTATACACGGTTTTCACAGCATCTCCGGCTGGTAAAAAGCAGGACAAACGCAAAAAGGGCGGCGTACTGCCGCACAGTTCCACCGGCTATGCAGGGTATATATTATAATGTATATGCATGTCCTTTATTATAGCAGATTTTTGTTTTATACGCTAGAGTGTGTTTGAATATCTTCGGCTAGAAAATGGATGAATCTTTTATACATCCTGCGGAATTTGCCGCCATCGGTCCCATCCGCCTATAAGGAGCAGGGCTTTTCACAGGGAATCCGCGGCAGATACACTGCAGAGATACCGTTTATAAACCGAACGCGCTGTGTGCGGCCGCCGGAAAAGAATTCTCGCTGCCCGTTTTATGCTGCTAACAATTGCTTGTGTATGGTTGCCCATTATTTAACTGCAAACACAAGATGTATGAATAACGGCATGGCGCCGTATTTTTTCTATTTTTATTGTGGTTGTTCTGCACAGAAAAAGCGCTGCAAATGCTTGACAACAGGCGATAGCGTAGGATATAATAATGACTTGCAAGGTTTAACCTCGAAAGGAGGGTTTGATTAATATGATTAGAACATATCAGCCTAAAAAACGCCAGAGATCGGTGGAGCACGGCTTTCGCAAGCGTATGTCTACGAGAAACGGCCGCAAGGTGCTTGCTCGCAGAAGACTGAAGGGAAGAGCACGTTTGACACACTAAGTGCCGGCCACAGTAACTGTGGCCTTTCTTTTTATGGCGGAGGTACTATGGATAAGGTGCAAACCTTTGGTGAAAACAGGGATTTCCGCAGGCTGTACGCCCGGGGAAAATCCTTTGTACACCCTGTACTCGTCACCTATTGCAGCAGGAATAGATCAAACCGGCGGCGTTACGGCATTACCGTCAGCGTCAAGGTAGGGGGTGCCGTAACGAGAAACCGCGCAAAGCGCGTAATTCGTGAGGCATTTCGTCTGCTTTCCCCCGATGTACCGCCCGGGTGGGATATTGTTTTTGTTGCGCGCTCAAAAACCGCACAGGTTAAAATGCCTCAGGTGATGAGCGTTATGCAAAAGCAGCTTAAAAAGGCGGGAATCCTGCAATGATGAAACGAATGGCACAGGCCGTAATCCGGTTTTATCAGCGGGTGATATCGCCGTTGTTTGGTCCGCAGTGCAAATACTACCCCACCTGTTCGGCATACGCATATTCGGCGTTTGAACGGTTCGGGTTTTTTCGCGGGGTTGTCCTTTCCGCGTGGCGTATTGTGCGCTGCAACCCGTTTTCACGGGGAGGGCTCGACTACCTGCCCGAACATTTTTCGGACGCGTTTACCGGCAAGAAAAAAGGGCAGTCTCCCCAACCGGGGAAGGACACCTATAATAAACCCGATGGGGGAGATTGTTAGATGCAATTTATCTACTCGATATTCGGTTATCCACTAGGGTGGATTATGTGGCTGTGCTATAAGGTACTGCCTTTTTACGGCGTTGCGCTGATCCTTTTTACATTGATAACAAAGCTGATTCTTCTGCCTTTCTCAATTAAGCAGAAAAAGGCGACTGCCAAGATGGCGGTTTTTCAGCCCAAGATGAATGAGATTCAGAAGAAATTTGCAAACGATAAGCAAAAGCAGCAGGAAGCGATGATGAAGCTGTATGAGGAAGAGGGGTACAACCCCATGAGCAGCTGCTTGCCTGCTCTCATCCAGTTTCCTATTTTATTTGGTCTGATCGATGTTGTTTATAAACCGATGACACACCTTTTGCGTCTTCCGGGTGAGATTATCGAGCAGCTTACCTCCATTGGCGAAACCCTTGGCATTAACGTTGCGCAGCTGACCTCTCAGCTGAATATTCTTGGCGCATATCACGCCGATAAATCGCCGTTTTCCGCGATACCCGGCGAGTATCTTGCGCAGCTCGATTCCCTCAACCTTACATTTTTGGGCATCGACTTTACAGCGGTGCCAAAGCTTGCCATGATGGTGGACGGCCACTTTAACTGGCTTATTATTCTGCCGCTGCTTTCGGGTATTGCCGCGTTTTCACACAGCTTTTATGTACAGCGTGTCAACCGTGTTTCCGGTCAGGAGAATCCCGCCGGCGGTTCGATGAAAACGATGATGTATATCATGCCCCTGTTCTCGGTATTTATCGCGTTCTCGTTCCCCGCAGGGCTTAGCTTTTACTGGACACTGTCTTCACTTTTTAGCCTGCTTCAGGAATTCTTCCTCAACAAGGTTTACAGCCCCGATAAGATGAAGCAAGAGGTAATGGAAGAGCAGGAAAAACGCCGTGAGGCGCGTAAGAATGCCGCAAAGCGTGTCATCAGTCAGCCGGACGGAACACCGGTAGAAGAAAACCTCTCGCAAAAAGAGCTTGACCGCATTCGTCTTGCCGAGGCAAGGCGGCGTGCCGCCGAGCGGTACGGCGAGGCATATCACGACGACGAGAGTTCGAAGTAGCCGCACCCCCCAGACCTTGATTGACAAGGACCGTTCCATCCGCGGATGCGGGCCTTGCCCGAGTCAGCCGCAGTACGGAACGGTTCTTTTTGTTTTGCCGCACCCGCACCGGATGAAAAATGCAGGACAATCTGCTCGATTATGCGCAGCTGCGACCTGTTTCGACGATGCGGTACCGGTATAATATCCTACAATAGAGAAATGGAAAGCAGCTTGAAAATGCGACCGCATTAGAATAGAAAAGAGCAACCGCCGGAGCATCTATCCGGCAGTGGGCCGGGCATGAACCGGCAGAATGGAGGGCTGTAAAATGGAAAGAGAGATCATCACAACAGGCAAAAACGTCGAAGAGGCGATTGACTCGGCCTGTGAACAGCTTGGTATCGCCAGAGAGATTGCGCAGTGGGAGATACTCGATCTTCCCAAAAGGAGCTTGCTTGGCCTTCGTTCCACACCTGCCAGAGTGAAGGTAAGCTATGCACAAACCAAAGCGCAGTGTGCACAGCAGTTTTTGACCGATGTACTTGCCGACATGGGCCTCGGGCATACCGAAATCGGTGTGGCGGAGCGTGAGGACGGTGTAACCTTTACCCTTGAGGGCGAGGGACTGGGCGTTATTATCGGACGGCGCGGTGAAACACTCGATGCCCTGCAGTATCTGACGGGACTGGCCGCAAACAAGATGGACGGCGATTATTTCAGAGTTACGATAGACAGCGGACACTATCGCCAGAAGCGCGAAAAAACGCTTACCGACCTTGCGGTACGCCTTGCGAAGAACGCGGTTCGCTCTGGGCGCAGCAGCACGCTCGAGCCGATGAACCCTTATGAGCGCCGTATCATTCACGCCGCGGTACAGACGGTGGAAGGCGCAACCTCTGTCTCCTTTGGCGAAGAGCCTAACCGCCGTGTGGTAATTTCATCAAAAAGCGCGCCCAAGCAGGGTTATGCCCCCCGCAGCGGCGGCGGACGAGGAACCGGAACCGGGTCAAGAAACTACGGAGAAAAAAGGCCCTATAGCGGCGAGAAGAAGCCCTATGGCGATAAAAAGCCTTACAGCGGGGAACGCAAACAGTATGGCAACGACCGCAAGCCCCCCTATGGGGAGCGCAAGCCGTATGCTAACGACCGCAAACCCTACGCCGACCGTCCCGCAGCACCCGCACCCAGCCAGCAGCCAAAGCCGGTGCCTGCCAAGGATATTGAGGACAAGCCGCTTTACAGTAAGATTGAGCTGGAATAAAGGGGTATGAACTAAACACCACGCTCAAGTCCCTCACGCCGCATGGTGTGGGGGACTGTTGTTTCGTGTCAGCGTGCGGGAAGCCCCTCCCCTATTTCGTGTGGGCATGACGGGTTTGATTTACACGGACGGAAAGCCATAGGTCTTCCAAACGCTAACCCTGCAGAAAACGGAAAACTGCAGGCTTTCCCAATGCGAAACCTTGTTTCGCTATATGCCAAGCGTTAGCTTGGCTATGCGCCCCGTTAATACCACACGCGCGGCAGATAACCACACCTATGTGTGTATTGTGAAGGAATGTTTCGCCTGCGGGCGACTTCCTTTTGCTGAATGCGTAGGGGCGCGCATTGCGCGTCCGAATTTGATCTCCTCATCCATCGCTGCAGACAGGGTATGATGAAACAGGCGGAAAACCGAAGGTTTTCCAAATGCGAAACCTTGTTTCGCTATATGCCAACCGAAGGTTGGCTATGCGCCCCGTTAATATCACACGCGTGGCAGATAACCACACCTTTGTGTGTATTATGAAGGAAGGTTTCGCCTGCGGGCGACCCACTTTTGTAATTCAACAAAAGTAGGCAAAAATGAATCAGGGGTGCCCCCTGAACCCCGCGCGGACAATCAGGCGACAGCCTTGCGCCCTAATCTGCTATCCTCGGCGCGGAGCAAAAAGCTCCCTGAGCCCCGGTCGCGATTTCGCTCCACGCAAAACGCGTTGCGTTTTGTTCCCTCGGCTGTTCTTTTGTAAGCCAGCGGTTTAGTCACCCGATTGCCGCACCCCGTACACCGAAACTCCCCGCACGATTTGAACCTTTGCCGACATAACCAGCCACTCCGCGAAAATCCTTCCCAGCGCAGATTTTCTAAATGTTTCGCCTTCGGGCGACTTCCTTTTGCTGAATGCGTAGGGGCGCGCATTGCGCGTCCGAATTTTACCTCATCGCCCATCGCCGCAGACAGGGTATGATGAAATAGGCGGAAAACCGAAGGTTTTCCAAATGCGAAACTTGTTTCGCTATATGCCAACCGAAGGTTGGCTATGCGCCCCGTTAATACCACACGCGTGGCAGATAACCACACCTTTGTGTGTATTATAAAGGAATGTTTCGCCTTCGGGCGACCTACTTTTGTATTTCAACAAAAGTAGGCAAAAATGAATCAAGTGGCTACGCCCCTTGAAAACCCCAACCGCAGCACGGGCGAACTACACCTCGCAGTTTCTATTCACAAAGAATTATCGGCGTTTGTGCAAAATGGCATGGGGAACAGTTTTGCACAAACGTCAAACGCT